>DLHW01000034.1:0-72668 GCA_002483425.1 Methylococcaceae bacterium UBA7658 | reverse complement strand
ATACAAAGCGCATCGGCATTGTTCAGCGCTTCATTCTGGTTTTTGCACAATACCAACCCTGATTTATCACCGTAAATACGTTTCGCTTCCGCCAACGCCTCAGGGTCGAAGGCTTGAACAGTAGCCCCCGCCTCAATCAAGGCTTCCAGCAATACCCGGCTGGGGGCTTCCCGCATGTCGTCGGTTTTCGGCTTGAACGCCAAGCCCCACAAGGCAAAGGTTTTACCTTTAAGGTGTCCGTCATAGTGCTGTTTGATCTTGTTGAAAAGCACGTTTTTCTGCCTATCGTTAATATGCTCGACCGCACTGAGAAGCTCTGCCTGATAACCTAGCTCTTTGGCGGTCCGCTCTAAGGCTTTGACATCTTTTGGGAAACAAGAACCACCATAGCCGCAGCCTGGATAAATAAAATGGTACCCGATACGGCTGTCCGAACCGATGCCGTTTCTAACGTGTTCAATATCGGCGCCCAAGTGTTCCGCTAAGTTCGCCAGCTCATTCATAAAACTGATCTTTGTTGCCAGCATGGCGTTGGCGGCATATTTAGTCAATTCCGCCGAACGCACATCCATCGCAATAATCCGTTCGTGACTACGGTTGAACGGCGTGTATAACGCCTTCAGCAATTCCGTCGTTCTAGGGTTATCGGTTCCGACTACAATTCTGTCCGGTTTCATAAAGTCATTGATCGCCGCACCCTCTTTCAAGAACTCAGGATTGGACACCACATCGAATTCAATGTCGACTCCCCTTTCAGTCAAGGTCTTTCGCATGAGGTTCCTGACTTTATCCGCCGTTCCAACCGGAACAGTGGACTTATCGACAACAACGCGGTACTCCGTCATGTACTCGGCAATCGCTTTGGCGACCGCCAGCACATATTGCAAATCCGCCGAACCGTCCTCGTCCGGCGGCGTACCGACGGCGATAAACTGAAATAGACCGTGCTCGACCGCTTGGGCGGCGTCGCTGGTAAAACGTAAACGGCCTGCTTTATGGTTTTCCTTAACCATATCTTCCAGGCCGGGTTCGTAGATAGGAATGACGCCTTTGTTGAGATTGTCGATTTTGTTCTGGTCGATATCCATGCAAAGCACTTCGTTACCGACTTCTGCAAGACACGTTCCCGTTACCAAACCGACATAACCGGTTCCAAAGATTGTAATTTTCATTGTTTATAGATGATTTATAGTGTTTTAATCTTTTATACTTCAAGTTTGTAATTGCTCTTTTAACATAAAAAAGCAACTCTATTATTACGTTTAAAAATTATAATTCACATCGAAAAAGATGCTGTAAGACAATTCGCCTTCTTTATCGCCAAAAGCTTTTCCCGCTTCGAATACAGCGCCCTCTAAGCCTAACTCCAGATTTTTCCATTCCCTGAAATTGGCGATAAAATTAAATTCTTGCCCAATGTCTTTATTTAGTCCGTTAGGATCTTCATTGATATTGGCATTACGCAACCGGTCAATGGCGTCAACTTGGTCGTATTTATGGTAGACCAATTCAATCGAACTATTTTTTAGTAATCTAATGCCGAAAGCGGATGTAAAAATTCCGAGATTCGATAATTCAGGACGCAATAATTCGCCGTAAATTCGAAAACGGTTAACACCGTTGAAGCGCCAGTTATTTCGATTGATACCTGTTTGCCGGAAAGTACCGTTATGACCGTCGTTGGGGTTACTGTCGCCGGAAGCCCTTGCATAGCTTAAAGTAAAAGTCGGCTCGAATGGAAAAGGCAACGTCCAGAATGCGCCTGTATCGAACGCCCAGCCATCGACATCGTTACGATTCACCTTATCAACTCTTCGAACATTATCGGGAAGATCGTTACCGTTAGCATCTGCGCTGTCATACTCGGTAACCGTTTCGTCGCCATGCACGCCCGCCACGTCAGCCCAATAATTAAGCGTACCGTAGTTGTCTAAACTTATTTCTCCAATGGCGCGTCCGCCTAGCCATGTCATATTTTGGTCGTAAGTATCCCGGTTGATTCTTTTAATAATTTGATTTTTATTTTCTTGGGTAGATCGATCCCATTGCTGTAAAAAATAAAATTCCAATCGTTGCTTGCTGTTCCACATCCAGCTACTTAAACCTAAAATACGGTAGATTTCATCTTCATCAGGATCGATACTAATTTGGGTCGAATCACCGCCGAGTTGTTTCCCTCCCGTCAGCTCGAAATGCAATGGTCCACGGTTATAGTAAAGCCTTAACGCGTCCATGTCTTTATCCCACCACCATTCGCGGGTTTCCGACACGTTTTGATTGCCGAATTGTAAGCCGAAACCGGTGCCGAATATCCGGTCGAAGAAGATCCAAGTTTCGTCCCTGGCAATTTCCAAATTGGTTTGACTGGACGGTACGCCTTCGTTTATCCGTGTTTCCGAAATGCCTTTAAAACTTAAAAATACCGCCGTAAACCGGGAAATCGGATAAAACGCTTCTAATTTCAGCTCCTGGTCTATTCTCACCGACCCGTCCCGATCTTTTGAATCGAGATCGAAATTGTCGCGATAGCCAGGGTTTAAGTCGTATTCACCGCCTATCGTTACCGGTTTTCCCATCAGGTTAAATTTGAACTGATCGTCAGGACGACGCACGTCTTGTCGGCGCACTAAAGACTTAAAAATGTTATAGCCGTTTTGCGTGGTATGAACCGGTATTTTCAAAATTGTGAATTCATGCTCGCCGTCCTCACGTTCTTGACTGATACTACTACGGCCTGTGACTTGGAGCGAACCGGGCGCATAAGGAGCAGATTCGAGGCTTATTTTTCGCGACTCGAAATAGCCGTTTTCCACCATCTCGCCGGATACTTTCAGAGTTACGCCTAACTTAAATTGTTTGTCGGTACAATGGTCGAATTCGGTTTTATCCGTCCAATGGATCGTAAACGGACCTATAATTATGATTTTCTTGCCGACGTCTATTTTATCTATGCGCCCGCTTACCTGTCCCCGGTTAGGATTTTTATCCGGCAAACGAAGTTGAATGTTGTCCGCCCTGAGTTGATTATTTTCCCAGCGACCGAAAATCCTGAACCATTCGTTATCGAAATTTCCCGCTTGCGAAACGGCACATGCCAAGCAACTTACTATAATCGCCAAAACCTTGGCTGAATTCTTAACCTTATTCATTGTCCGCATCTATCCTTGCGTATCTCTCAGCAGCAATCCTTGCACGTTTTGATGCCCTGATAACAAGGCCAGCAATTCCGCCAAAGTGTTTAAATGCTCATCATTCATATCGGCATGATGAAACATGATTCCCGTCATCTCGTTTTGAGATAAATGACTAGCGATGGTTCGACCAAGCTCAATCAACGATTCCGGTGAGGTCTTTATGAGCTTGCTCCAGTCGATATGGACAGGGACTTCATCGAGTTTGGTTACGTTGTATTTTGTCGCGGTAACATCCCTGGATAGCAACTTGAATTCGAGCTCTTCCAGACAATCAACCGTATCCTGTGTGCACCGGTTCCAAGGCGGCGTAAAAAAGGGGTCGAAGGCTTCTGCCAAATTTGCCTTCAAAAAAGTCTGCCCATTTGCAATATCCGCCATCTGTTGCGATTTGGCTCGGCTGATGCCGAATTCGCACTTCCGCCCGCTCAATTCATGGTTCGTATGGCTGTAACCGTGCTGATGCAATCCAAGCAGATGACGGCCCTGTTGCCAGCGAACGAGCAATTCATCGGTAAGATTGCACTCTAAACATTGCGGGATGACCGCCAAATCGATTGGCATTTCCGCTTTTGCAAACTTATCCAGCAAGCTGAGCAATCTATCGTTCGCCCACCCGGCGTCGTCGTCGCGAAAAAAAATACGCACGGGCGATTCGACACGATCAAGAACACTGGCTATTTCATTCAACCAGCTAGGCATAAGCAACTCCGTTTGCAAAGTGTTGATTTGCTGCTACCGCCTCAGTTTTTGAAGTCACGAGACGATAAATAATATCCGCCGATTTAGCCGCGCCATCCAAATCAAGCGCTGCCGAGTTTGGTTTGAAATTCAACAATTGTTCTACCTCGGACACAAACCGTTCAGCGGTAAGCTCGTTTGCTTCAACCGTGCATAACAATCCCAAGCTGCTCAATCTAGCCGCTCGATTGCTCTGCTCGACCTCTTGTCCTTGTGCAAACGGCACGACGAGGGAGGAAATACCTGAACGTAAAATGTCCATCACTGTGTTGTAGCCGCATTGACTGACTGAAACCGAATGGTTAGCCAATAACTCCGTCATATTCGGCACACTGCGAATTAATGTAAGTCCCTGCGATAAAGTCGCTGCTTTTTCCAGTTCGAGCCAATCCGCCTCAGGGAGAAAAGGCCCGGCCAGCAAAGTCATCGGCAGTTTCAATTTTTCCCATAGAATCGGCTGCGCTTTGATAGCCACTTGAAATAAAGGCGCACCGACCATGCCGCCGCCCGCAGATACGATAACTTGTCTCTGCCTTTCCTGTTGCTTAGCAGACTCGCCTCTCGGCAGGACGAAGCCGGTATAGTAAACGGCTGTTTCCATCAACCGGGAAGGCCGGAAAGATTCTTCCAAACCGGCAAAATTGGGGTCGGAATGCACCAGAATACCGTCGAAGTAGCGATCGATCAGCCAACGTGCTCGGTTGTCGTGACGTACTTGATCTTTACGTGCATTAACCATAATGTCGCGTAAGCTGCATAAAACGCTCGGCGTGTTATCCTTTCTTCTCTTTGCGGCTTTTAATAAGGGCAACAGCTCGCTTGCGAATTTTTTTCGTCCGAACGGAAACAGCTCGATTAAGATGGCTTGCGGATAATAGTCGTGAAATGCCGCTAATATCTTTTCTTTCCTCAAAAGCTGTGCTTCGGCTAGGTTGTATCTTTCATCCTGACTATAGAGGCTATTGTCTTCCGCCATTCCTAACGGCGGTAAGTTGATGATCGTCATGCCTTGCGGGACGACTGCGTTTTCGGGAAAACGTCCGCCGTTGAGAAAAACGACCGAGAAGCGTTCCAAAAGCGCTTCGGCGAGCGTCAACGCACGCACTAAATGCCCCATTCCCAAGGAGTGCTGGCAGTAAAATAACAACACCGGTTTGTTGAGCATCACGCCACCCGCAAACCGTGTTGTAAGCTATACAGCTCGTGATAATAACCGCCCAATTCCATTAATTTGTGATGGTCGCCTTCTTCAACGATGCTTCCGTTTTTAAGCACCAATATTCGGTCGAAATCCCTGATGGTATGAAATTGGTGAGCAATCAATAATATTGTTCTGCCATGATGTAAGCGGTTCATGGCGTCGCGGATAAGGGCTTGCGATTCGGCATCGACGGCGGAAGTCGGTTCGTCCATAATCAAAATAGATGCTTGTCTTATCAACGCTCTCGCCAAACAGATGCGCTGCCGTTGCCCGCCCGACAGCGTACTGCCGCTTTCCGCCATCAAGGTGTCGTAGCCGTCGGGAAGGTTTATGATGAAATCATGGGCGTGTACTTGTTTAGCCGCATCCTCGATTTCTTCTTGGGTGGCGTCCGGCCTGCCGTACGAGATATTTTCTTTGATGCTTGTTCCGAAAAGAACCGGCGCCTGCAACACCACGCCGATTTCCTGCCGTAACGAAGCCCGCTGATACTGTTTGATATTTTCGCTGTCGATCAAAATAGCGCCTTGTTGCGGATCGAAGAGCCGGATTATCAAATTGGCAATCGTCGATTTACCGGCGCCAGATGCACCGACCAGCGCCACGCGCTCCCCAGGTTTAATCCGGAAAGACACATTGTCCAGAATATTTTTCCCTTCTACATAACTGAAACACACATTTTGAAAAGCGACTTCGCCACGTAATTGGCTAACAGTCAGTGCATTCGGTAAATCTTGAATATCGGGATCGGTTTCAAGAATACTGTTGATACGCTCCATGCTGACCGATGCTCTGGAAAAACGCGTGGACAACCGGGTAATTTGTCTAATAGGCTGGTAAATCTGCGCCATATAAGAAGAAAAGACTAACACATCGCCTGGCGTCATTTTCCCGGCTATGGCTTGTAAACAGCCGAATAACACGACAATAGCGGCGCCGAATGCACTGATAATTTCTACTAATCGGGTTGCCGCTGCTTCCATGCGCGCGGTACGAATACTTTCCTTCATCGACCTTGAACTATCCGTGTCAAAGCGTTGGCGTTCATAATCCTCAGTGCCATAGGCTTGTATTAAAGGAACCGCACTCAGTATTTCCGCTACTCTGGAAGCCAAACGGCCTTCATTGTGACGTTGATTACGCGCCGAATATTTAACTCGACTGTAAATGTAATAGATGGCTAAAAAAAGTATCGGAAAGCTGACTAAAACAACTAAACCCAATTGCATATTTAGACTAAACATGATGGCTAACATGCCAAGCACGGTTAAAATATGCGTTGTAAAAGTCAATGCCGAATCAGCAAAGACATCCTTCAGCGTATTGGTGTCGCTGGTCAGTTTGCTTAACAATTCCCCTGAATTCGTACGATGATGAAATGACAAGGATAATCTTTGCAAATGATCGAACAACTGACCCCGCAAGGTATAAACGAGCAAATAGCCGATACGTGACGTCAAAAATAATTGGTAATAAGCGAATATGCCGCGTATTAACGCTATTCCGACCATCGTTCCGCACAGAAAAACAAGCATGCGGGTATCGTTAGGCGTGAGTAAATATTGATACGGCTGAATCAAAGGCGGCCAAGGCTTATCCAGCAGCACGTTATCAAAAATGAGCTTCATCGGCCACGGCGCAAGCAATGTCGTCAACGTGGAACCCAAAATACAAAAACTGGCAAAAAATAGATCTTTTCTTACTCGCTTAAGATGGGCACATACGATGCGGCTAAAGGCGGTACGTTGTTTCTTTTTTGATTTCTGTTTAGTTTTTTTAGCCATTATTATTCATACACAATTAATTAATAATAAAGCCGGTTTCGGCCACTTTCAGATAGTCTTCTACTATCTTGTATAGCTCGGGTTTTTGCTGAATAAACGCCCGATAAGCTCTAGTCAATAGTTGTATCCGAACATGCCACATAAAGTGCGTACCGGCGATTTCAAAATTCGCTAACGTCTTATAGGTATTGAACAATGTGCTGATTATTAGTTGGGTTAATTGCTTACCCAGTTTCAAGGTATAAATATCGGCGGCAAAATTTGCCATATCGACCAACGGATTAGCTATCGCCAACTCATCGAAATCGAATAAGGCAATACGATCATTTTCCAATAACATTAATTGCTGAACATGAAAGTCACCATGAATAAGCTTGTTTGGAATGACCGGTAATGCTTTCATTTGCAAAACGAGATCAGCGACTAAGGTTGCAATCTGCTTGGATAACGCAGGAAAAGCACTTTGTAGTTTTAGCGTTTTTTTTTGGATTTCTAAAAGCTGGCTAGCTTCGGAAAGAACTTCTAATCCCGTCAATTCAACATTATGAAAATACAACAGATTTCTTGCCAACTGCCGAACCAGCAACGTAGCATTCTGTTCGCTAAGACTTTTTAAAAAGGCTCTGCCTTGAAGACCTCGCATCCATAATGTCCGATGGGCGAAGTCATAGCCCATCGGTTGCGGCAATTCGAAACGTGAAAAATCTTCGCTCCCGTCCGAATATAAAACCGACAGGTGTCGATGAATTTCAACACCTTTTTCATCCGCAAACGTTTTACCGTACAAGGTTTGGAATTTGCCATTATCTAATTCGACATCGTAGCGAAAAGTACATCTTATTTCCGGTCGATAGTTAATGATATGAAGAGCTATGTCGTTTACTACGTAAGTGCTTTCGTTTCCTTGAGCGAATAGGAAGGTCCCGAAATAATTTCGCATATAAACCAATGATGTTAGATTGGGAAGCCAACTAAGAACCGGATCGTAAGGAAAAAACCAAGCAATAATGCCGTGTTTTTCGATATGCAAAGGTTGTTGATAGTTATTATTAACGTCGAAACCAGCGCATGCCTTGTCATATTCAATACCGCTACGGTCACCCAAATAGGCTTTTACGTAAAGAATTGTGTCTTTCGGCGTATTGGTTTTTTTATTTACCCCTCTTAATAAATAAGACGATGCAAAAAATGATTTATGTTGCGAATCAGGATTGAGATAAGTTTTATACCGAGGATGCTGTATTTGACAGTCAATCAATAATAAACCGCCGGTTGTACACTCAGGCAGTTCTTGCTGAAACAGGGTTTTCATTTTTGCTGCATTCATAAATAATGAAAACATTTGGCTAGCCTCAGTCATCCTTTAAGCCCGGAAATTTAATGCCATGATGTTCGCCTCCCAAGCGAATAGTATTCACCGTAGTTTTTAAACCTAATTCAATTTCGTAGAGATATTTGTTTTTTACATTAATGGTCTTATGCATATCGAAAGTTCGGCTTAATAGCTTCGCTAAAATCACTTCATTAGTGTTTCGATGACCGACAATTAATATATCGCCCGATACCGCGCTCATTAACCGGTCAAGACATTGAGTAATGCGTCGTTCAAACGCCGAATAGGATTCAGCGCCGGAAATTGTCATCCTGCCCTGATCGGCAGCCCTTACCTGCCGATGACTATCCCTATGGTTGCCTTTCACATTGACAGGCACGCCTTGCAGCTCCCCGAAATGAAACTCTTTAAGATCGTCAATCGATTGGATATTCAATCCGTGATAGTCGGCAGTGGGCTTAGCGGTTTCCACAGTCCGGCTTAAACTGCTGGTGAAAATGGCCGATAGCGTGTTGTGCTTTAGCACATCGCGTAACCATTGCGCTTGCTGCTTGCCTTTTTCGCTTAAGGGTGTGTCTAACTGTCCTGAAATCAGTTGCTGCTGATTGGCAATACTTTCACCGTGCCTTGCCAAAAACAGACGAATTGGAGATGGGTTTGCTGCATTAAGCATGTTGTCCGTCCTTGACAATTGCCTGACCGAATCGCTTACTTAAATCAAAATAACTATTAAGATGTTTTAAACCCTGTTCGTGACGTTGCCTTAAAAGTCTGCGAATCACTTCATGTATCAGTGCGGCGGCAATAAACCAACTCAATTGAGATCGGCAAACGCGCCAAGAAACGGCGTTCTCAAAGTGTTCCAGGAAAACCGCCACAATATTATCGACGTAATCTATATCCCGGCCCGCTTGAAGGCCGTTACGGTAAAAGTAGCTGACTAAACTGCCGATATCGGCTAAAGGATTGCCCAGACACACGCTATCTAAATCAATTAAGCACGCGTTATCGCCTTCCATCATAAAGTTGCCTAAGTGAAGGTCTTGATGCAAGGGAAAAGCAACATTCGACGGCCAAGAGATCTCGTCCCGCAATGATATTAATAATGCCACCCAATCGGAAATCTGTTCCGCCAGCAATTTATCTTGCGGTTTTGCGGCCTGAACGGTATCAAACAGTTGTTCATCTATTTCCTTGAAGCCGTAACTCTCCGAAGTCTCAATACGACATTTCTGAAATGCAGCAAGACAAGTTGCCATACTGAACAATAAACGAGACGAGCGTCCGGTTTCCAAATCGCTCCACTCCAGCGGAATACCGTTAATATGCGATTGCCATAACGTTCTGGTGTTGGCGTCGTATGCTAATGGCGTAGCGCATTTCGGCAATTGATTCGCCAACTGTTTCATGATTGAAAAGACTTCGCCGCCACGGTTATCTCGGTAGTTTTTCCCGTAGACAATCTTTTGAATAATCTTGCTTTGACCCGGTACTTCGACAGAAATAATGTATCGCACCATACATGAACGTTCGGGAAGATAATGTAATACCTCGGTTTGTACATCCGTGACTTTACTCGAGCTTCCACAATCCAATAAAAGTAACATCGGCGTAAAATGAGCTAACAGATTATCGACGTTCAAAATTTGAACAAGATGAATTAGCTTTCTGTCGTTAGGAAACAGCCACACCAGCATTTCTAACTCGGGCAAGTAAATTACAGGCGATACCAACCCGGTATTTTTATTATATTTTGCGCGTTCTTCTTGAAGCTCTGTCAGACCGCATCCTGATTTACATAATCTCGCACCGATTACCCGCTCGCTTTTTTCCCCTGCTTGGTTATCCAGTAAAATTAAATCATACGAAAGCACGAAACTTTTACCGGGTTTATGACGTTTGTTTTTGATTTCGCACGATTTAATTACTTTTTGACTTGTAAGGACATCGCCTGAAAGAGATAACAAGACGGCCTGAAACAGCCGGGTCATAACCAGCGGTTCTAAAGCTTGCGCAATTTGCGGAAAAACTGGATCGTTAATTGCTGAATTCATCTTGAATGCTTGTTTTCCTCGCCGGCAAGCCAATCAGAGAAGATTTCATACACGGCTAACATGTTTTCTTTTCCTGCGGAAATAAAGGATCCAATGTTAAGCCCGTCACCGGCTAAACCCCGCCTCGATAGAGGCTCCCGCTCTTGGAAGTATCTATAACAGTGACAAACTTTCTCTTTTGTGAAAATTTATCTGAAAACTCGATTATTCTGTCTTGATAACTGACCGTATTTAAACCATTTAATTTACTTAATATCTCTACCGAATTAACCGCTACCGACTGAATCCCTTCGCCTTGCAGATTAACGATACGTCTATTTTCATCTCGCCTTAGAAATAAAACCTTACCCGTACAAGTAATATCGGCGAAATCATATTGTTCGCTTGCAAACCCGTGATTGAGGAAGTAATAATCTTCGTAAGTCGATGTTGCTGTTCTAACATCGATTTTTATTGCCGATGCTTCCGACGCTTCACACAAACGCCCGTCCTTGTATACCGGCACTTGTGTTATTTCCACCGAAGGCGCGCTATCTTTAAAAGGATAAAGTACCGTACAAAAACTTGCCGTACCCGTTTGTTGTTTTGAAAACTTAATCACCGGCGCAGGAAATTTAACGCCGTATTCCGGTGAAACGTAACCTTGCTCAATAGCAACTTGTGTGCCGGAATTCTTTGGTTGCGCGACGAGCAAATTTGGAGAAGTAACGACATGGCAAGTTTCAGTGCTGACATAGCTTGTTCCATCTTGCGCCCTGTTCGATAAATGGAAATACAAGTCGTAGCTATGCGAATCGATGGTTCTAAGCAAGTCGGTCACGATCCAATATTCCGGATGCTTAAAGAAAATCATCCGTTCGTGAACGACGGGATATTGATGGCTGATAACTTGGCCGTGCAAAAAATCGAATCCTGTCGCTGAGACGAACTGCTTCAAGGTTGTTATTGGTTCCGGATCGACAGGCCGTCCCGGACGATACGGCATTTGATCCAAGCCATCTACAACAACCGTATTATGCCCGGCGGTTTCTTTGAATATTCGTCGCCAATTAACGCCGTCGTCTGAACTTTCGTTATAGGTATAACGGCCTGGATCGACGATTAACGAATGACCGAAAGCCGCCATTTCGAAATTCAATGCATCGTAATGCCCGTGACTGCCGAATCCGATTGAGGCGCAATCGAAGAACAGATAGAGCGCATCTTCATAGGGATTTACCGCCCAATCGCTTCGCAGCACAGAATAGCCGCTGTCCTCAAAACACTTCGACCGCCGTAGCGGCGCACGGCCTTCATCACCTTTACTGATGACATAGTCAATGAACGGGTCGGGGTAATATGTCTTAGCCTTTTTTAATAAAGCCAGATAACTATTGCAATCGCCATCGTTGATCGCGGGTATTAATCCATCGGGTTTATGAACATAACAGGAAAATTCGATTGCGCGTTTTAACAGCTCGTCGCAAACCTGGGGGAATTCGATTTGATTCAGAGAAGCCAACTCCCGGAACCGCAAATAATTTTTGAGAACTGTATGATGATAATCAGACGAAAGCTCCCGATGAACGCCATCGGCAAGCAAATCGCGTTTGATATTTTCAATCAGTTTTTGTGTCGAAAACTCCAAAAAGAAGGCTGAATCTCGAAACTCAGGAAAAGTAACCGCAACCAGAAAAATCGCATACAGTTCCAGCGTTCGATGATTTCCCTCCGGGGTAAGGTGTGCGCACAGATAGTGCGTTTGTGAATTAATCGATTGCAGAAAACGTTCGAAAAAATCCCCAGTCACAGTTGCCGAACGCCATTTAACGACAAAGTACCGATATGACAAAATCCACTGCTGCAATCTGCGTCCAGTTACCTGACTGTCGATAAAACCGTCCGGCACTTGTTCGATCCATGAATCGATAAGCCCCACCCATTTCCGGGCGTAAACCTCATCGCCGGTAAAATCGTAAGCCCCAGCCAATTCTTTAAAATAATAGAATTTGTGTAAGAGAATAAGCCACTCAATATCATTACTGGGATTGCGTTTCCAATCGAAATTATCGCCTAAACGGTAGGTCTCGTTATTGAACTCGAATTCGTTAGCCAATACGGCTTGCGCTTTAGCCAACTGTTTCTCTTTTCCTTTAGCTAAAGAAAAGTATCCGTGGCTGCCTTTGTTCTGAAAATAAGCCAGCAATTCAGCGCAAGACATCCTGCTCGTATTCCCGGCGAATAGGTTTTCATTCGGGATTGCCGCCAAACGAAAAACGCTCATGTCCGGTTTCCTTGCAGCCAATCCTTTGTTTCCAATTCGCTGTAATCGAATCTGCTTAACATGTGACCTTCCGCTGACCGCCTATGGTAATAAACGGGACCGTTAATTTCGGTATTATCCGTTCTATAATTCCCCGGCTCATTCGCGATAAAAATAGTATCCCGGTAAATCCGTCCTGCCGTTTCTATGGCAATTTCCATATGTTGGCCTATGAAAGGCGTACATGTTTCATCATTCTTCAAAACAGACAGCGAAGACACCGACAAGGACGGGCGTTCTTTCTTGTAAGGGTACAATACTGTGTAAAAGCAGCATTCGGCAGCTTTCTGAGTGAATTTAACGATAGGGGCCGCCTGTTTAATACCGTAAGCAGGCGATATATACCCCCCTTCCAGCGCTACAGTTGCGGACCTTTGCACCGGCTGAATTATTACCAGATTAGGCGCGTCTACCTTTAAGGAACCCAAATCGGAAGAGAGCGATACTTTATTCTCAGCCCCTGCCGTCAAATGGAATAGCTGGTCGTAAGTGTGCAATTCACGGGCTTTTAAAATATCGCAAACGATCCAATAGTCGCCGTTTAGAAACAAAATCTTACGCTCATGAGTGATCGGATATTCATGACTTTTTGCTATCCCGTGCAGATACTCGAAACCGGGGCGGCTGATAAAGGCTTTCAACTCGTAGCCGGGCTGCGGCCCTTTAATCTTGAACTTTTCCTTATGAAATTCGTAGAGTGTCTGATTTTTACCGTCTACCAGTACCGTATTGTGATAGCTTGTGCCGCGAAACAAGACCCGCCAATTGATTTCGCCCGACTCGTCGTAGGTATATCGACCCGGATCGACAATCAAGGATTGCCCATAAGCCGCCATTTCAAAGCTTAAAAGGTCGAGATGGCCATGATTGCCCGCACCAAGATCGCCGCAATCGAATACAAGGTAACGCTCATCCCGGTAATCTTCCGAAGTTTCGCCCCAACCGCTGCGCATGATGTAATAACCGCCCGATGGAAACGCCTTGGATCGTGAACGAGGCGGAATACCGAATTTTCCTTGTGTAGCAACGTAGCGCATTTCTTCGCTACCGTATAAATCGTATCCCTGCTCCAACAAGGATAAGAAGCAACCGGTGTCGCCATCACTCAATGAGGGAATCGTTCCGTCCGGCTTATGCACATAAACCGAAAACACCAATGCCTTTTTAATGCGCTCGTCAAATTCCTGGGGAAAGACGATATTATTCATCGCCGCAAGCCGTCTTACGGCAAGAAAATTACGCAGTACGATATGGTGGTAGTCGGTAGAAAGCTCGCAATGCACACCGTCGTCGAGAATGTCCGATTGGATATTCTTGACCAATTCTTCCATTGAAAATCGTAGCCAATAATCGGCATCTTTAAGTTCCGGAAATACGACAGCCACAAGAAATATCGTATATAACTCAAGCGTACGGTGATTTCTGGCAGGCGTTAAATGTTGGCAAAGATAGCTGACTTGCTGATGGAGCGACTTTAAAAACACCAGATAAAATTCCGGCGTGACCGAACTCGCCTGACATTCGCTAACGAAATAATAATGAGCGAAAACCCAATTTTGGATACGGCGTCCGGTGACATCGCTGGACAAAAAACCGACAGGTACGGAGTCAATCCAGCTTGATGTTAGTTCAATCCATTTTTCGGCGTAGCGCTCATCTCTTGTTTCCTGAAATGCGGCTCCCAATCCCACTGCATAATAGAATTTATGCAACATAATCGACCATTCGATATCGGTACTGGGGTTGTTAAGCCAATCCACATGATCGGCAAACCAGTAAGTCTCTTCATTCAAAGTAAACGAATTACTTAGAATATTGTCGATTTTTTCTCGGGCAACTTCTGCTTCATTAACAACCGTAAAATAGGAGATGCCTTCCCGTGCTTGAAAATAGGAAAGCAACTCCTCTGCAGACCAAGTGCTATAGGGTGCTTTCAGAAAATCAAAATGCGATGTTCTCTCAATGACCGGCACAGCACTCATGTAACACCTCGCTTCCATTCGCTAATCGGGAGATAAACAGTTCCTTAAGATCGAGTGTCGTCACTTGCGAATCAAAGTCGCTACAAACTCGTGCTCTACCCGCTTCACTGAGTTGTTGACGCAGTTCTGGCTGATTTAACAACTTCTCTATTGCATTAGCCATTGCCTCGGCATTTTTCTCAGGAACCAGCAAACCATTCACACCATCCGTGATGAGTTCGGGTATGCCTGAAATATCCGTTGAAATAACCGGCACACGCATGGACATGGCTTCAACCAACACATTGGGGATTCCGTCCCGGTCGCCGTTATCCACCACTAAACAAGGCAGCGCGAACAAAGTCGCTTGTTTGTATATCTCGCGTAATTCTTCCTGCGTGACTGCACCGTGCAAATCCACCGTATCGGCAACATTCAATTCTTTAATAAGCGCTTTAAGCTTGTCGGTGTAGCCGTCACCGCCGCCGACAATCCGGCATTGAAACCGATGGCCTTTTTCCTTGAGAAGTGCGCAAGCCCTGATCAGGTAATCGAAACCTTTCTTTTCCACAAGCCTGCCAACAGACAGGACTACTGGCAATTCTTCAGATTTTACGTGTGCTGTTACTTCGTTATTGGAGAACAACTTGGTATCCAGGCCGTGATAAATTCGATGGATTTTCGTCCCTTTAGGCGCCAATCGTTGAAGATGCTCTTCGTTTGCTCCAGTACAAGTCACTAGAAACTCCGCCCGGCGCATTTTTTTCTGGAGCAATTTCCCCGGGTTCAATTCCTTAAGATAAATATCTTTTGCATGCGCCGTAAAACTGAAAGGAATTCCGCTCATTTTGCTGGCAAAGAGGGCAATAGTGGTCGATCCGTGGCAAAAATGGGCATGTATATGGCGGATATTTTTCGCTTCCAATACCGCGTTCGCTATATATCCGGCTTGTAGAAATTCCTTGATAAAGACTTCCCTGGGAGGGGCAAACCAGCCGGTGCGATACTGGAATGTCATCGCCAAACATTCGCCCAAGGCAGCCAAATAAGGCAAAGGCTTGCTTTTAAACAACTGTAGATGGCTGTCTGAAAATTTCGGCAAGTTATCTTTGATCCACTGGCTGAAACGGGTTTCGCTCAAAGGGTCGGCTTGCGGCAGATAGGTAACCGGTGCTTGGATGTCCTTCACCATCGCATGATTTTTTTGGCCTTCCAATTTCTTCACGGAAAAAATAGACAAACCGACGCCCATTTTTTCCAAGAGCCGAATCTCGTTGGTGATGAAGGTTTCTGAAGTCCGTGGATAACCTTTCAAGATGTAGCCGATTTGACGGTTGTTCCCTGTCATTTCAAATGCCTTCCTCATTTAATGTCCTGTACCGATTTTTATATTGTGCCGCTCTCCGGCCTTGGGTTGTTTTGTATGCATTGGGTTTGCCGGCTTACGCGCATCGTCCATTAAGCGATAAATCGAATCGCAAACGCCTGTCAGTCCATTTAGATTGATTTGATAAAGATTGCGCCGATGCACGTTAACTTTAGAAAGTTCTTCTTCAACGGTTTCCATCAATAAAGACGGCGTAATAGCTTGGGGATGGATGGTTCGCAACAACCCCAATTTGGACATTCTTTCGGCCCGTATCCATTGCTCCTGAACAGGAGCGACCCTAGGCACCACAATGGCTCGTTTGCGTAAAGTCAGCAGTTCGCAAACCGTGTTATAACCGCCCATGCAAATCACGAGATCGGCTGCGTCCATGCAAGCCATCATATCGTCGGTGAAGTTTTGCACCACCACATTATTGCAGCGTTCAATCAACGCATAAATGTGTTTTCTCTGGCTTTCGATCATTTCCGGACCGCAAATCACCAAGGTTTTAGTAACCTCCATAGTCTTTTGGTAACTTAACCCTTGCAAGTAACATTTCAGCAGATGATAACCGTCTTCGCCGCCGCCGGTCGTCACCAGCACCAGCCGTTCGTTGCCGAAACCGAGTTGCTGGCGTAATTGTTGCCTTGATACCCTGCCCTCTTCCCGCGCGATGTACCCGCAAAAACGCACTTTTTCACGGCTTTCACTGGGGAATTGATATTCCTCGCGCAAATCGAATATTTCCTGGGAACCGACTACCAGCACCTGGTCGTAGAATGTTCGAATAGCATGATGATAGCCGTTCTTTTGCCAAACCCGGATCGTGCTTTCCGGAGTATCGAGGATATCTCTCAATAACAGCACCAGTTTGGCTCGATGGTTCAGACTTTGCAGAGTTTCTAACGCGTTAGCTAATTCATCGCCCACACCGAAGGGCTTCTTATCGACTAAAATTAAATCGGGATCAAAATCCAGGATTGAACTTTGAATAATATTGCTGCGTAACCGCAAGATATTGTCGAAACTAAGATCAAGGTATTTCGCTTCATAGCTACCCTGCATGGTGCGCGTAAGGCATGGTAACTTGATGTAGTCGATTTGCGGCGGAATCCGGAAGGCATGGAGCATTGGCGAACCCGATAAAATGAGCACAGACGTATTGGGATCGGATTCAACCAGGGATTTCGCGATAACCAGCATGCGGCGAATATTGCCGAGTCCGAATGTATCGTGTGAATAAACGACAATTTTTCTTTTCTTATTCTCTATGGTCATAGTCTTTCTTTGGCAAACAGGTTAAATAGAAACGACCTCAACGACTTAGCTGTCGCTTTATCGACGGAGAAATAATCTTAATTCAGCCGACTTCTACGGTATATTCCAAAGAAAAGGGAAAAAGTTCACATTACTGTAATAAATAGCTGCTAGGGTGGGAGATTTTTAAAACTGATCGTTGCGCGAGTAAAACGTGCGCAAAAAAACTATAACATCAGATGTGTGGATTAGTTCTGTTCTTTGAATAAAGTATTTCATCCGCCCTGTTTAGCAAGGCATTCTCTTTATTTCAATACCGGAAAAGCTGAAAGCGTTTAATCGGCCTTACCAAGATAAACAACTTTTACTTTACCCAAACCGTTTAAACCTATTTTTTTCGCCGCACCGTGCGATAAATCGATAATACGGCCCGATTTGAACGGTCCCCGGTCGTTGACGACCAAAACCACGGAACGTCCGTTGTGTAGATTGGTGACGCGCACCTTGCTCGGCAAGGGCAAGGTTTTATGAGCGGCTGACACGCCTTCCGGCCAAAACCGGGTTCCCATCGACGTTTTGGAACCGGATTCATGTCCGTACCAGGACGCCATACCGATTTCGCTGTACCCTTCGGGCGTAGTCATCGGATAATACATTCTGCCTTTGACCCGGTAAGGGCGATTGTAAGCGCGGCTATGGCGGTAATCGTGATGACGGGAACTGCTGTATTTTTTATCGGGATGCGGCGCCGTGATAGCGAGCGGATCCGATGCGCATCCGCTTAAAAAACAAAGTGCAAGGGTGAGAAAACCGGCTAAACCGGTTGTGGATGCCGACAGGCGAAAATAAAAATGCATGTGCATTAATGCGCTGTAGATAAGCAAATGTCGCCCTTATTTGAAGACTTTATTTAAATAATTGATTTTATAAGCCCTATCGTTGAATAGAAACCGGATTTTACCTATCGGCATAAATCTTTCCGCTTTGAGGTAACCGGATACCGGGATCGATACGTTTCCGCAGTTTGCTAAACCACCCCATTTGCAACCACTGTACAACCGGCATTAAGATAGCCGCTTAATATTAAACGATGATTAAGCTAATAAACACGCGCCGTGCCCTTCCTTAAAATTACCTCCGCCGGTTTAAAAAATTGGAATTTAAACACCTATTCTTGATTTACGGCAATAGCGTCAGACCGTATTTTCCGTAATCAATTTTCCGTAACCCTATTCTCGGATGGTTGTAACTCTCAACAAACTCGAGGCGGTCGTGCGCGAAGCAGGCGCTATCGCGCTTGGTCATTTGAATAATTTGCCGGAACTAAAAATCGGCAAAAAAAGCCCGCGCGATTTTGTCACGGCAGCCGATGTCGACGTTGAAATCTATTTAAAAAACACGTTGACCAAACAGTATCCCGAGTTCGAATTTTGGAGCGAAGAAAGCGGTCAAAGCGAAAATCAAACCCGCCGGTGGAGCGTCGATCTCATCGGCGCCTCCCATTCTTGCCCGAAAGGCCGGTATTACTGCTTTGTCAGCGTTGCTCTCGAAATCGGCCGGAAAATTTTATTGGGAGCCGTTTACCCGCCTGCACTTCATGCTTTCTATTGCGCGGCAATCAATCAAAGCGCTTCCAAAAAAGGACGGCGAATCCATGCATCGAACGCAGCCAATCTCGCCGATGCATGGATCCGCCGTCCTGGACCTGTATTTAGCCGCGGACGGTCAAGTGGGTGCTTTTTGGGAACAAGATTTAAGCCTCTACGGTATCGCCGCAGGCGTATTGATCGCCGCCGAAGCGGGTGTTGCGACCACTGATTTTAAAGGTAATCCGAGCGTTTTTCCGAGCCAAGTCTTAGCGGCAAACGGCAAACTTCTCAATCAACCCTTGCCTGCCGCATAACACCGATAACTTTAACTTAACACGGACGAATAACCATTTAACAGCGAGTTCGCCGTTCATCCCTCGATTTAATCTAAAATTACACTAATATTTTCTTGTATTTGAAAAAGAACGGATTACTATTGAAGTTACAATTGCTGATATTCAAAATTTGTGTGACGTTCCGGCAAAAATATTGCTACCCGTTTGTTTAATGACTAAGCATTCCCAAACGCCATCAAACCGGCCCTGACATGTTGACTCAACAAGATGAAATCGAGCCTTTACCTACGGCTTTGCTGCAACAAAGGATCATTGAGCTTCAGACCAAGCAATTAACTCTTGAAGCGGAAAATCGCTCGCTTCTAAGCCGGGTAGACTTTTACGAGCAAATCCACGAACGTTCTCCTGTCGCCTGCTTAACTTTGAATTCGAACGGCATCGTAAACGACACTAATCGTTCTGCGGCCAATCTGCTCGGTTATAGAAAAAGCGAGATTGTCAATCATTCTTTCGCCGGCTTTATCCACTGCAACGATAAAACTGCGTTTGAAACACTGTTATCCGCCGTTTTAAACTCACAGAAACCCCAAAGTTTGACATGCAAACTACGCCGGTCCGATGGCCGTTTTATCGATGCCGAATGCCGTAGTTCCGCCATTGTTACCCCGGATACTCACGCTCATTTCTGCCTGGTTTTAAACGACGTTACGGATCAAAACGAAGCGCAATTTAAACAAACCCAGACGATCAAACAACTCGAAGAAAATATCCGTAATAAAACAGCTCATTTAACCGAAAGCAACCTAACTTTGATAAAAACGATTGAAGAACTCAATCACTCCAGGCATCAACTGCTAGAACGGGAAGCTAAACTCAACTCAATTCTCAACGCCTCCATTGAAGGTATCATCGTCATCGATACGTCCGGCACTATTGTCTCGATTAATGCGGCAGTAGAAAAAATATTCGGTTTCAGCGCCGAAGAACTTATCGGTTTCAGCGTAAACCTGCTAATGCCGATTAACATGAGAAAAAAGCAGGATTATTATCTAAAAAAATACCTTCGAATATTTGTGCCCCAAGTAATCGGTCAAATCCGGGAAGTCGAGGGCTTGCGGAAAGACGGCGCGTTGGTGCCGCTGGACATGACAATCGCCGAATTCCCGTTGGACGGAATGCATTATTACAGCGGCATCGTCCGCGATGTCAGCGCCCGCAAGCAACAAGAACTGCAAGAAAAAGATCATTTGGAAAAACTCGCCCATGTCACAAGACTAGGACTCATGGGCGAAATGGCGTCGGGTATTGCCCACGAGGTCAATCAGCCTTTATCCGCCGTGGTCAACTATACTCAGGTTTGTCTGCGTTATATTCAAAACGAAAATCCCGATCTCAGTAAAATAGCGGAAACTCTTAACAAAGCTAACCAACAAGCGCTCAAAGCGGGACAAATCATCCATAGTATGCGGGAATTCGTTAAACCGAGAAAAATTCACCGCTCCACCGTGGACATTAACGAATTGATTTATGACGCTATCAGTATTTTCGAACCCGATTTCAAACAGCATTTGATCGTAATGCGTTTTGAGCTGACAAAAAACCTGCCTTCCGTTTTCATCGACCGCGTTCAAATAGAACAAGTGATCCTCAATTTGATTAGAAACAGCATCGATGCGTTGAAAGAACTGCCTCAGTTCACGCAACGGCAATTATCCATCGAAACTAGCTTAAATCATTTGAACTATATTGTCGTCAGGGTAAAAGATAACGGTCCCGGCTTATCGCCTGTGCAACGCGAAAAAATTCTGACGCCTTTTTTTACGACCAAAGCTTCCGGCATGGGCATGGGCTTATCGATTAGCCGGTCATTAGTCGAAGCGCATCAAGGCACTTTGCATTTCAACAGCAAAGAAGACAAAGGCACTACTTTTTACTTTACGCTACCAACGGAGAAAACCAATCATGACCGGAACGCTACCTAAAACTCTGGTATATTTGGTTGACGACGATTTTTCTATTCGTGATTCCTTAAGCTTATTGATCGAATCGACCGGACAGGCCGTCAGATGTTTCGAATCCGCCGATGATTTCTTGAACAATTTCGATCCCGATCAAGCAGGCTGTTTAATTCTCGATGTTCGAATGCCGAGCATGACGGGCTTAGAGCTTCAAGAGGAATTGGCGAGAAGGGATTTTGCAATCCCTATTATTTTTATCAGCGGACACGCCGATGTGCCGGATTCATCCAAAGCCTTCCGCGCTGGCGCCGTCGATTATATGGAAAAACCATTCGATAGCGAACTCTTGCTTACCCGGATGAAAGAAGCGATTAAAAAAGATGTGGATACGCGCGTCTACCATGCGGAACGGCGTAAGTTAAAAAAACGCTTGAGTCAATTAACGCCTAGGGAACGGGAGGTTTATATACTGATTGTAAAAGGGCTATCCAATAAAGAAGTCGCTAAACATTTAAATATCAGCAATCGCACGATTGACGTGCACCGCTCCAAGATTATGGAAAAAATGGACGCCGAAGATCTTGCCGAACTGACCGTAATGGCCATGCATTGCGGTCTCATATAATCCGTTTACTGGCTAGTTTGTATTTAATGACCTTAAATGATGTCCATCGACCTTTATTGCTTCTGCCCAGGTTGATTGATTGATTACGATTTTTTCAAAACACCCGGTCATCCAAGCGCACCCAAATACGCCGCATTACTTACCAGCAAAGCTTGCAAACCGTGTTATATTCAAAACATTGAAAATATTGACATGTTTATAAAGCTTATTCGGACGAATCAAATTTAGCTTTGCACTGTATCTGCTTTTATATACAGGATTTTAAGATTTTCATAATACAGCGCTTTCTATTCGCGCCACGAAAAACAACTACGGTTAAAACAAATTAGAAAAACCGGCATGTTTATCTTACACAGCTCCAACAAAACCGAGAATCTAACTGAGCATCTTGCTTCGGTAATAGCGCACAGTCCGCTCGGTTCGCCGTTCGCCAAGGAAGTCTTTCTCATTCAAAGCCAAGGCATGGAGCGCTGGTTGTCTCAGCAACTAGCCAGCCGATTCAACGTCTGGGCGAATTACCAATTCTTATTTCCCAGCCGTTTTTTTAGCTTTATCGCCCAACAGATCGATAGTCGTATCGACGATGAGGCATTCGAGCGTAGCTTGATCCTGTGGCGGTTGGAATCGCTGTTACGTAATCCGGATAGCGAAACCTGTTTACCGTTACAGCAGTATTTGTCCGGCACGAATCAAGCCCTGAAACGCTACCAATTAGCCCAACAGTTAGCGCTGATTTTCGATCAATACCAAATCATGCGGCCGGATTTGCTAGCGGCATGGCAAAGCGGACGGCTCTTATACAACACCGCCGCCGAACGCTGGCAACAAGCGCTTTGGCTGCGATTAACGGCCCAAATAGGCGCGAAACATCGCGGTGCGTTATGGCTGGAGGTCATCGACAAACTTAACGACGCTGCCGAAGGCGAGTTTCACACCAGGCTACCGGAGCGTATTTCCATATTCGGCGTAAATACCATGCCGCCTTTATTCTTAAGTTATCTGCAAAGTCTGGCTAAACATTGCGATGTCCACCTTTATCTATTTAATCCCGCGCAAACTTACTGGGCCGACCTAGCAAGCAAACGCCAGCAGTCCGGCGGCAATATTCCTGCCGGACATCCGCTACTTTCAAGACTTGGCCAGCAAGGGCGCGAATTTCAGGAAATGCTGCTGGACTTGGTTCAGTTCGATTTCGAGCCGGAAAGCTTCGAAACGATTAATAACCCCAATAATCTTCAACAGCTTCAAAACGATATTTTATCGAACGCCGTATCCGGTCAAACCTTGATTAAAGACAGCTCGATCAGTATCCATGCCTGCCATTCCAGAAAACGGGAAACCGAGGTCCTGCGCGACCAATTACTGCTGGTATTGGAAAACAACCCGGCCTTGGAACTTCGCGACATTGCGGTCATGGCGCCCGACATCCAGCTTTACGAGCCGTTTATTTCCGCTACATTCGGCGATATTCAACACGCTATCGCCGACCGCAGCCTGCGACTGGAAAATCAAGCGCTGGATACATTGATTAAATTTTTGGACCTCAGCCAAAGCCGCTTGGGCTGGCAATCGGTATTGGATTTGCTGGAGTCTCCGGCTGTGTTCCCAGTCTTCGGTATATCCGAGTCCGGTCTTGAAACAATAAAGCACTGGGTTCAAGACACTAACGTGCGCTGGGGACAATCGGGCAAGCATAAACAAGAATTGGGGCTGCCGGAATTGAACGAGTATACCTGGCAAGCCGCGCTGGACAGAATGCTGATGGGTTACGCAACCGGTCACGAGGACTGCTTTATCGGCGATATTTTGCCTTATAAATCTATTGAAGGATCGCCTGCCGTTGCGTTAGGCGGATTGCACGACTTCTTGCAATTGCTGTTTGCCGCAAAAACGGAATTAAAACACTCTATTTCGTTGAAATCATGGGGTTCCCGGCTGTATTATTTCGCCGGTCAATTACTCGGCAATTCCGATTTAATCGAGCGCCAGCAACTGAATGAATTGTTGCTGGAGCTGCGCGACTCGTTGGCTAAGGTGCATAACGAGCCGGTCGAATGGCGCGTCATCCTGGTTTGGTTGAAAGGGATGATCGCCGAACGCAAATCCGCCAACGGATTTTTACGCGGTCAACTGACATTCTGCTCGATGCTGCCGATGCGTTCCATTCCTTTCAAAATCATCGGTTTGCTGGGAATTAACGAAGGCGAATTTCCTAAAATAGACCGCAACCCTACGTTCGATTTAATCCCTGAACATTTCCGCAAAGGCGATCGCTCGCGCCGCGCCGACGACCGTTATCAATTTCTGGAAATATTGCTGTCCGCGCGTGAGCAGTTAATCATTACTTATACCGGTCAGTCGCAATCGAACAATAATACGATTCCGCCTTCGGTCGCCGTTACCGAACTGCTGGAGGTATTACGGGATTTTTATCGGCTGTCCGGCCTTATTACCCGGCATCCGTTGCAGCCCTTCGATAAACGTTATTTCGACGGTGTTAGCGATTTATTCAGCTTTTCGGAAAGCAATTGCGAAACCGCCAAAGCATTATTGTCTTTCAAGACGGAACCAGTGATATGGTGGGAAGGAGCCATCGAACCGGAACCCGAAGCAATGCTGGACGAAGTGATCGAACTCAGCGATTTGTTTCTATTTTTTCAGCATCCACAACGGTATTTCTTCCGTAAACAATTGAATTTGGAGTTATCGGGCATCGTTGCCGAAACCGGGGAGCGCGAACCGTTCTCCGCTTGCGAACTCAACCTTTACGGCATTCAGCAGCGTTGGCTGCAGTATTTACTGGCTGGTTCCGAGCTATCGCTTAAAAAATTACAAGCACAAGGCTTATGGCCGTCGGGCGCAATCGGGGCGGCAGAGTTCGACCGGCACGAACTTGCGATGAAAGCGTTTGCCGCAAGAATTGCTGCGGTTGAAATAGGAATGCCCATCGATGATGCGCCGGTCGATATAATGACCGGCCCGTACCGGGTAATCGGAATGCTGAGCAACCTTTATCAAAACGGCGGTCTGATTTACCGCTATGCCAATCTTAAAGGCAAAGATTTTATGGCGGCTTGGCTGCATCACCTGATTATTAACGCCATAGGAGCGCAACAAACCTACCTAATAAGCGCCGATGACCGGCTCCAATTTCAATCCGGTCTTTATAAACCCAGCCATTTATCGCAATTCATTGAAATTTACCGGCGCGGTCAACAGCAACCCGATGTTTTTTTTGTGGAAGCAGCCCTAGCCTACCTTCGGCAAGCCGCTAATCCGAGAGCCCACAAATCGGCGCTTGATGCCGCAATAGACACCCTAGGGAAAATGATCGGTTACGATAACGAACATGAATTAAGGCAGTTATACGGTAATAACGCTGATGTCAGCTCAATTATCAGGAGCGATTTTGCCGGGTTATGCGAAAACCTGTTGTTACCGGCATGGCTGGCGGCGCATGAACATTAACGCTTTCGATCCGGTTAATACCCCATTAAATAAAGGTATCAGCTTGATAGAAGCCAGCGCGGGCACGGGTAAAACTTACACCATCGCTATGCTGGTGCTGCGTTTGGTCGTCGAAGCGGACATCCCCATCGATAAAATTTTAGTCGTTACCTTCACCAAAGCGGCAACCGAAGAACTCAAGGACCGTATCCGAAGCCGTTTAGCGGATGCAAAACGGCTACTGGCGGGCATCAGAGACATCCGGGACAATACCATTGAAACCTGGCTCGAACAATCGAACGTACCACCGGACACTATCAAGCAACGCCTGGATTTAGCCTTAATCGACATCGACCAAGCCGGGATATTGACCATACACGGCTTTTGCCAGCGTGTGCTCAAGGAACACGCCTTATCGTCCGGACAATTGTTCGATGCCGAATTGACCGAAGATCTCGCTATCATCAAACAAACATGCGCCGATGATTTCTGGCGGCGGAATATCCAAAACCGGCCGTCTTGGGAAGCCTCCGTTTTAACCAAGGATTTCGTAACGCCGGGCCAACTGCTTGAGAGCATCGCGTTTATAGCCGAAAATGCAATCATTTACCCCGGTCATAAAAAACTGGACGATGTTTTATTAGAATTAAAGCAAGCCGCCGCCGCAGCCAATGCCAGCCTTATGGATTGCCGCCAAAAGGCCGGGGCTTATTTCGGTGGACAACAATTTAAAGCCGGCTATCAGGAAAAATTCGCCAGCAAAATCGATTTGCTAAGCAGTTGGCTGAACGGCGATACCTTGCAATTCCCCGATCCGGAAGCCTTATCCTTGCTGACTTACGAAGGTTTGTTAGAAGGCTTGAACGGTACTCAGTTTAAAAGCAATAAAACCCAGACATCGGAACAACGTAAAATCGGCTTCATCGCGGAAATGGCTGTCGATACCCGCCCTTTCGATATACTCGTTGCCAAATCTCAAGAAATTACGGCGATGTTGCGTAGAAATTTAGCTGAAACAATACGTTCGGAACTCGATGCGCAACTCGAGCAACTTAACGCCTGGTCGTTCGATAATTTAATCGCTCATTTAGCCAAGGCATTGCAAAGCGAACATTCCCAATTTTTAAGCGGTGAATTAAGGCAACGCTTTAAAGCCGCGCTAATCGACGAATTTCAAGATACCGATACTAGCCAGTGGCGTATCTTTTCCGGTATTTTTGCCGTAAATAGCCATTATCTGTTTCTGGTGGGCGATCCGAAACAGGCGATATATAAGTTTCGCGGCGCGGATATTTATTCTTATCTTGAAGCGCAATCTCAAGCGCACTATCGCTATACCTTAGACCGGAACTGGCGCTCTCATCCTCAACTTGTCGCCGCCGTTAACCGGTTGTTTCAGCGGGAAGACGTTTTTCGTTTGCCCGGCATCGTTTTTCATGCGACCCAGCCCGCTTTGTCCGGACAAGACGGAGCGTTAATTCGGCAAAACATAAACTGTGCGCCCATGATGCTTTGGCAATTACCGGAAAGCGGCGGCAAAACTGGTTATTGGCAGCCCAACCGCAACGACGCCGCGCAAATTATCCGGCTGGCGGTGGTTAATGAAATTGTAGAATTACTTAGCGGCAGTTATACGCTGCAATTTCAGCCGGAGCAGGAAAATCGCACATTACTACCGCAAGACATTGCAATTTTGGTTAGGACGAACCAACAAGCAAAGGACTATCATGAAGCCTTGCGCCAAGCATCCGTACCGTCGGTATTGAACAATACGGAATCAGTATTTACTTCCGAGGAAGCGGCCCATCTTCATACTTTATTACAGGCGGTAGCGCATCCGGGCGCTATCCGGCTGCTCGGACAAGCGCTGGCTTTGAGCTGGTTCGGCCACAATGGACAAACGCTGCATAAGCTACTCGACAACGAAAGTGAGATAGATGCCGTTCAGTCGCGGTTTCTCGGTTATTATCAACTCTGGCGGCAACACGGCGTTATGACCATGATGCAATCGTTGTTTAAGCAAGAAGCCATTGCCCGGACACTCTCGAAATCCACCCTGGCGGAACGGCGGCTGACCAATCTGCAACACATCCTGGAATTGTTGCAACAAGCGGTCATCGACGGTCATTTAGGCGTCCATAAAACGTTAAATTGGCTGAAATCGGCGATCACGAAAGCCGTTAGTCAACCGGCTAGCAACGACAGCCAGCAATTACGTCTCGAAAGCGATGCCGATGCGGTTCGACTCATCACGATGCACCGCGCCAAAGGTCTTGAATACCCTATTGTTTTTTGCCCCTATCTTTGGCAATCGAACCGCCGCGGCAACAGTAAAAAGCCTTTAGTCCAATGCCATCTACCGGATGACGATACTACTCAAACCAGCCGTTTAATCGCCGATTTAGGCTCGGAATACTATGATCGCCATCATGAACAGGCGAGATTCGAAGAACAGGCCGAAGAGATCCGTTTGGCTTACGTTGCCTTAACGCGCGCTAAATACCGTTGCTACGCGGCCTGGGCGGACGTTCGCACCGAAGACAAGCCGAACGGCTCAGCCTTGGCATGGTTGTTTGATTTTTCCGGACAGGATTTTTCGGGGCAACAAAACGTCTTGCAAAAACTCCAAGCTGAGAATCCGAATGCTTTTGCTTACCGGTTATTGGAAGCAACCGGCGGCATTGACGCTTGCTATCAACAGCCGGATTCTTTTATTAATCTAGCGGCGAAAAAACGACTTAGGCCGTTGTACACCGGCTGGCGAATGGCCAGTTATACCGCTTTATCAGCCTTAAGCCTTGCGGATTCTCCCGAACTGCCCGAAGATAAGGCCGATGAAGTTTATACTCATGCGGAAGGCTTAACAGTTTCATTACCTGTGGGCGCGCAAACCGGTAACGTGGTACACGAACTCTTGGAAAACGTAGCCTTTGCCGATTTAGCACACACCGCCGATATTTCGGATTTACGCGATCGGCTCTGCCTGCGTTACGGTTTAAAACTGGAACAACCCGGGATGATCGACGATCTTTTACATAAAACCGTTACCACACCCTTATCGGCTAAGGATAACCGGTTTTGCCTTATGAATATTCCGGATAATCGCTGTTTGAAGGAAATGCCGTTTTACCTGTCCATGCCGCTTTTCAATACCCGCAAGTTAAACGAAACTCTATCGAATCAACCGGCGTTCCAAGCCTTAACTCACAAGCAATTGCACGGTTACCTGACCGGATTTATCGATTTGATTTGCGAGTACGAAGAGCGGTTTTATGTCATCGACTACAAAACCAACAATTTGCCGGACTATACTAACGCCGCTTTATTACAAGCCATGCGCGAACATAACTACGGATTGCAATATTGGATTTATAGCGTCGTCCTGCATCGATATTTGCAACAACGGCTGCCCGGTTACCGTTTTAAAGATCATTTCGGCGGTGTACGCTATTTATTCGTCCGCGGCATGACTCCCGGTATTCCGATGAGCGGCGTTTTTGAGGATAACCCGGACTTAAGCGTAATCGAAGCACTCTCTTCTTTATTTGGAAATTAGCCGTGTTGTTTTCCGATGAGATTCCTTTTTCCCGGCTGGATTGTGCATTCGCCAGATTCCTGAGCCAACGCACTTATTTCGATAGCGGGCGGAAACAACGCTTTGAAGTTTTAACCGCAACTCTATCGCAGCAGCAATATCAAGGGCACACCTGTATTACGATTACCGATAACGATAAAGAACTGCTGCTGGAATCGGGGCTTACCGGTGAAATTCCGGTAAATCCGGCACTTAGTTACCCCCTGATCATCGAAGAAAACCGCCTTTATACCCAGCGCTTCTGGGCATACGAAAACCAGCTTGCAACAAAAATTACACGGCTTGCGCAAGCAACAACCCATACGCCTAATTTGGAAAATCTGCTCGACCGTTACTTTCCGGCTAAAGGCGCGCAAACCGATTGGCAGCGGGAAGCGGCAAAAACCGCCTGCGGGCGCTTATTCAGCATCATTACCGGCGGTCCTGGTACCGGCAAAACGACAACAGTGTGCAAAATTCTCGCAATTTTACAGGAATTAGCCCCCAAACCGCTATTAATCGCACTGACCGCGCCCACCGGAAAAGCCGCTATGCGTCTCCAGGAAGCGATTGGAACAAACTTAGCTGCGTTGAATTGCCCGGAAGCCCTGCAAGAACACATTCCTTGCGCAGCAATCACCTTGCACCGCTTACTGGGCGCCGACCCTATGTCCCCCTATTTTAAGCACGACGCAACGAATCCGTTGATCTTCGACCGAGTAGTCGTGGATGAAGCCTCGATGGTCGATCTGGCTTTGATGAGCAAACTGTCCAGCGCCTTAAAGCCGGGAGCCGGATTAATTCTATTGGGCGATAAGGACCAGCTTGCCTCGGTGGAATCCGGCGCGGTGCTTGCCGATTTAATCGCCGGACTGCCGGACAATACAGTAGAACTTAAACACTCTTACCGCTTCGACGGCGGCATCAAAAAATTTTCCGATGCGGTAAATAACCAGGACTATGAAGCGGCATGGGCAATTTTGACCGGTCCCGACGACAGGATCGAACTGCTCGAACCCAGCCGGTTGCTCCCTTATATTACACAACGGCGCGAAGATTATGTCCGCTTGGTTAAAACCAGGGCCGGATTCACGGAGATTTACCGCGCATTCAACGAATTTCAGGTCTTATGCTCCAACCGCCAAGGACCTACGGGCGCGTTAGCCGTCAGCATTGCCGTTGAACATGCGCTTTTCGGGCATTCAACGCAATACGGCGTTACCGGCTGGTATCCGGGCAGGCCCGTCATAGTGGCGCAAAATAATCCTGCCTTGCATCTTTATAACGGAGATATCGGTATCTGTTTGCCGGACCGGGAGCAAAACGGCAATCTGATGGTATTTTTCCAGCGCCCGGACGGCTCGGTAAAAAAATTCCTGCCTGCTCGTATGCCGGATTGCGAAACCGTTTTTGCGACAACCGTTCATAAATCGCAAGGTTCCGAATTCGAGGATGTGTTGGTTGTACTTCCGGAAACGGCCAATCCAGTTTTAAGCACAGAATTGTTGTACACTGCTATCAGCCGGGCCCGGAAAAATATCAAACTCATAACCGGTAAAACGGTTTTCATGACCGCCGTGATCAACAAAGCGTTGCGAAACACGGGTTTGCGGAATAAGTTGAATAAATCAGGTTAATCGAAAAAGGCCGTTTGCTAATCGAGAGCAAACGGCCTTCTTAGGGTTTACGTATTATTAAAACAAACCGTTATTAACGGCATGTTTTAATCGCTCAAAATTAAAGCTCGTTAAAGTAAGTTTGAGTCTTTTTCCAAGCATTTTGACCAATAACCCGGCCTAACTTGCGAGACTCTAAATCGCCGTCGATAAAGTGGATACCGCCGAAACGTCTGGAAATACCTGCTTCATCCGCCGCATCGGTAAAAGTCGCCCAATACAGCACTGTATCATTTGCTGGAACCAAACCGGGTTCGACCCTTGATGAACCGGCTGTAATGGTAACGCTATGACCAAAACTATCGTTTCCGGTAAACAGCTTCAAAGTCTCAGCCGCCGCCGCGCTAAACACGCTATGACCCGAGATATACTCGGAAAACGGGGGAGTTACTACACTGGCTGCTTGATAAGGTTTCCAATCCGCCCCATCAATCGTACCGTTCCATGATTCCACCAGTTGCCCTTTATACAAGAACTGAATGGCTGATACCGGTCTAACATAGTCGAAGAAACGTTTAGCGTCCCAACTTGCAATACTCGCATCGAACACCGCATTGGTCATCGCAAAGAACATTTTAGCGTCTTGATCAACGTTATGGCGGTCACGTTCCGAAATAAATTCTGCGAATAGCGCCCAATGGCCTGGCGGCAGTTCGGAAGAAGGACCGTCCGCCCAATACTCGGCGATGACTTTTTTCTCATCCGTCAAGTGCGAACTGTATTCCAAGACCTGTTGCGCTTGCAATTTATAACGGGCCGGTTCGGTAAAGTAATTGGCCGGTTTCGGTAAGCTTGTTCGATATTGACTGCCGAATTTCAGCGCGTAAGGAATGACTTTACCCCAATGTGGCGTAATGAATTTTTGGACGGTACCGTTAACCTCCAACGGTTGCCAGCGGTTTGGCCGGGTAAACGAAGTCGGCGTATTGACAGGCGCATAGCCGGTGTAGTCGGAATAAGCGCCCGGATTTAAATCGCCCAATTGGTTAGAACCGTCGTGATGCCGGTAATCGATGACCGCTTTACCAGCCACGTTACCTATGCCCGCCGGTTTGGTTAAATCAGTACTGGCGTCGTTAGGGTCGAAACCCAATGTGGTCATTAAAGTATTAAAACTAGCCACTTCGGATGGGAATAAGTCCGATAAGCACTCGTGCGCCGCATAACTGACAGCTTTTTCTTTATTGGCTACAGTGCGTTCGCCGAGCGGACGGCGCAAGTTAACGCCGAAGCGGGTGCCACGCGCTCTGGCGTCGTACGCCGCCCAAGCGTCGAAAATACAGGTATGAGTAATGGCCAGGGCTCTCGCCACAATTGGCGGACCGGGATGGGTTATCCGAATAGCTTCCAACGCCGCCTCGTTCCATTGAGCGACCACGGTATTACCTGCAGCAAAAACATTAGGACTAACGGCTAGTAAAGCAGTTACCGATGCCGACAGTAAGATGTTGGTAATTTTTGTCTTTGTTTTCATAACGCCAGACTCCTCTCAAAGTTGAAAAATTGTTAATAAACAACTTTTATAAAACCGTTTTATACAATGGCATATTATCCTTTCTGGTTTTCGAAATATATAGGTACAAATACCTATGCATTTTGAAAGCGGCTTTACTTGTTGTTATTCGATCATTAGAGTATCGATACTTTCTCCAATGGCGGTCATTATGGATTTAACTGCTCTTACTAACAGTGAACTAACTCACATAAGCCAAGTGTACTATCTCACTTTAATACACTTTCTTTATACCATTAACGATCCCGAATAACTATTGATTGCACCGTTCGTTTACAGGAACACTGGTTGCGTAGCGGATATAAACCCTATCGAGGCGTATAAACATTTCGAATTTCAATTCCTAAGCAACCTCTGAACAATCTGACTTCGTTCATGATTCGTCAAACTCGCCACCAACGAAATCAATTATTTACCGTTCGCCCAAAGCTAGCCGAAGGACTTAATCGGAGACATTCCTAAGAAACAAAAGGGCGAACGGAAGCTAAAACTTGGTAAAACCGGTGAACGACAACACGCCTTCACAACCTTACTTTGGGAGAAGAACCGGGATAGCCGCGGTTAACGTCATCCTATAAACCGGCCGCTTGGCGAATTTTTACGAGCGCACTAGACAATCCGGTTTCTGTGTAAGGTACGGCGTCGAATTTTCCCCATACCGGAGCGGGCCATGCCTTATCGTTCCGGTACCGCACTACATGATGAATGTGCAATTGCGGAACCAAATTGCCGATAGCGGCAATATTCATTTTATCGGCCTTATAAAGACCGGCTAAACTCCCGGCGAGCCGGCTCGACTCTTGTATCAATTGTTCTTGCTGACGTCTGCTCAGTTGATAAATCTCGGTAATAGCTGCAACTTCCGGCACCAGAATGCACCAAGGGAATTGACTGTCGTTCATCAATAGAATACGGCATAAGTCATACTGCCCGATCAAGACAGTGTCTTTGACTAATTGCGAGTGTAATTGAAACGTCATAATTTAGTCTCTTGTAAAAGGTTTAAAAGCCACTTAGAATTTTTTAAGTTTTTATATACTAGATTCTATCCATATCACTATCTGACGAGAAAGCTCCATGTCCGCGCCGACTTTTACCATGCAAACCTCTCTCAGCGAGCCTAAACTGGCCGTTTCTTTCCGCTTGCTGCTTGGGCTGTACGCAATCATACCATTGTGTTTGCTGTTGCAAGGCTTCGACAGCTTGGTCTGGAGCGATTTCCTAAAAACGAATTTGCCCAGCAGCCCTTACCATTTTGTATTATTTCAAATATTGTTCGGCACCCCGCACATCATCGCAAGCAATATCCTACTGGCGAGTAACGCGGATTATTTCCAGCATTACCGGCATCATATCGTGCTTATGACGATTGCAATCGCAGTCGCTTATTTTTTAGGCAGCGCATTACTGCCGTACCGTCTGCTGTATACGTTTGTCGCTTGTTGGACGGTTTTGCATGTGCTGAGGCAGCAATACGGAATTGCGCGAGGCGTGTGCCAATTACCTAACGTGCCGTTCAATATTTTGTTGACTGTGAGCGTTATGACCGGCGTTGCGATATATCTCGGCATTTTCATTCGCGGCAGTTTAACCGCCGAACAAACCATATGGATTAAACAGATTGCAAGTGTCGGTTGTTTATCGCTGGTAGTGGCGGGATTTGTTTTTCAAAAATATAATTCTAGCCGTTTCGGCTTGTGGTTTTACTGGGCGAATATTTTATTGGTGCTTACAAGTTTTTATCTTTTTTGGCAACAACAATATTTTATGGCGATTCTAGTGCCGCGGTTTGTCCATGACGCAACGGCTTATGTGTTTTATGTGACGCACGATTACAATAAACACCGCTTACAACCTCGGAACTTTATTTACCGCGCGGCTAAAGCCTGGAACATCCACATTTTCCTCGTATTGCCAGTGCTTTCTTTTGCTTTGGCGTTTATTCTACAAGCCTACGGCGACGAAGCCGCCGATTGGCTTACATTGCATTTATTCGGGGTTGAATTTTATAAGGTGGTCACGCTTGGTGTTTTAGGTTACCTAGCGTTAATGCACTATTACATGGAATCGTTAACTTGGCAGAAAGATTCGCCTTACCGCGAGTTTATCGCGTTTAAGCCTTAATTTTGAGTATTAAAGCTTGTTTAACCGCAGGTCTAATTCCAATAATCGCTCGGGTGTTCCGATATCCATCCAAAACCCGCCGTAATGTTGACCGGACACCTTGTTTTGCGCCATTGCCCCCCGCAGTAATGGCGCCAATTTGCTCTTGCCGGGCGGTGTATTAGCGAATAATTCCGGCCGGTACAAACCGATCCCGCTGAAAGTTAATTTTACCGCCCCCTCTTCAGAGACCTTTCCGCCTTCATCAAGGGCAAAATCGCCTTGGCGGTGATGCGCCGGATTATCGATTAACACCAAATGCGCTAAGTCGACCTTGATACTCATGAGTTGCGCATAAGGAAAATCGGTTGCTATATCGCCGTTAACAACTAAAAATACGTCATTGCCTAACAAATGCAGCGCATTAACGATACCGCCCGCGGTTTCTAAAGCCTCGCCGCCTTCCGGCGAATAGACAATCGCCGCGCCGAACGCTTTGCCGTCGCCCAGTTTAGCTTCGATTTGGCTGCCTAAATGAGCGTGATTGATGATAATTTCGGTAAACCCCGCCGACACCAGTTGATCGATGGTATGGACAATTAAGGGTTTCCCCGCAACCGGCAACAACGGTTTCGGAGTATGATCCGTCAACGGCCGCATTCTCTCGCCCCGGCCGGCGGCAAGTATCATCGCTTTCATTGCAAACCCAGGCAGTTAGGCACGACATCGCGAACCAAAAATGCATGAAACCCCGCTAGCTCCGGATAATGTTGTGTTTGATCGAGAACATAAGTCAAGGTGCGCGGAATATCTTTGAGATAGCCCGGCTTGCCATCGCGAAGATTCAGTCTGGAAAAAATACCGATGGCTTTCAAATGCCGTTGCAGCCCCATTAAATCGAACCAGCGGTTAAAAACCGGCAATTCGCAGTCGATAAGCCCGGCCAGCGTGAGTTTTCGCCAATAATCCGAAAGCCAGCGTTCGACACGTTCTTGCGGCCAAGCGATATAGCAATCGCGTAATAACGATACCAAATCGTATGTGATTGGGCCGGTTACAGCGTCTTGAAAATCGATAACGCCCGGTAGATTATTCTCCAATACCATCAAATTACGCGAATGATAATCCCTGTGCACACAGGTTACGGGTTGCGCCAAGGCGGAAACGACTAAAATAGCGCGGGTTTCGTCCCATAACGTAGCGGGTATTTCGATAGCCACGGCTTGGTTGATAAACCACTCTTCAAAAATTCTTAATTCTCTTTGCAACAAAACCTCGTCGTAACGCGGCAAATTGCAATATTCAATACCGGTATTTGTTTGTAGTTTTAGTAAGCTATCGAATGCGCTTTTGTACAGCACATCCGCATTAGAGCCGGTCAATTTGTCCAGATAGGAATCCGAACCGAAATCTTCCAATACCAAAAAACCGTCGTTGCGGTTTTCATAATAAATCTTAGGCACTCTGACATCGGAACGCGCTAGTAACCCGGCGACTTCGATAAATTTGGCAAGATTTTCTTTATCGGGCGGCGCATCCATTGCGATCAGTTGACGGTCCGGCAAAGTAATTCTGAAATAACGCCGGAAACTGGCGTCGCTGGAAGCAGGTTCAAGATTCTGCACGGCCAGCAACAGGTCGTTTTCTAGCCAGTCGAGCAAGGCGATTTTTCGAAAATCTTCAAGGATCATTAGAGAACAACAAAGTTAGTTTTATCGTTTAATTATATCGTAGTGACAAATTGAGGTAGAATTCGCGCTGGCATTCTATTCGATTTCAGACTTGTTAAGTTAAATTATCTTCAATTCCTCATGCCCGGCCGATTGTATCTGGTTTTTCTACTTGTCTTAATTTCTTCAATCAGCTTCGCGAACGATGCGAACTGGAATTGCCAGCAGGATAAAACAACTAAAGAATGGGTATGTGTCGGCAGTTCCGCAACCGGCTCAGAGATGCCTTCTTCAATCCCCGATACGTCGAATGATCGGCCCAGCAGTATAACTAACAGTGAACCAGAAACACGCCAAGACAAAGCGTCCGTTGGCGCGCCGGTCATAACCGAACCTCCTGTTATCAATCGAATCACCGCGGACCAACGCGATCAACCGGCTCAGCAAAAACCGCCGGTACAATCAAAACCCGCTGTCCAGACTCAACCGGAACCGGTAGAAGTCACAGCAATCCATACCGCTAAACCCCTGCCCCCCCAATCGGGTATTAGCACCGCTCCCGCCGAAGCTCCGCCGGTTTTACCGGCGAGTTCTAAGCCAGTGTCAGCCTCTACAACGGATAAGAAAACCGGGACTGCGCAAACAGTGCAAGATAAAGGCTGGAAATGCGATACCAAAGGCAAAGACGGTAACTGGAATTGTCAACTGGTAGGATCGGACCCCAAGGGCAAGCCGCGTATTTTCGAAACCGAAGAACAAGGCTTTAGTTTATTCGACCCTGCCTTCGATAACGGCGAAGAACGGGTTTTTTCAATATTGCAGGACCGCTTTAAGGTCGACCCTTGGGCAAGTTGCACCGTTAAGGTTGGCAAACAAAATCCCGATACCAGAAATAACAAACAATTAAGAGCAAAAGCCGACCTGGATATGAACTCTAATTACTCCGAAATCTATGACAATGAGATCGGCAATTATGAAGGTAATGTAGACATGAAACGCGCCGACCAGAAAGCGTCGTCCAATGCCGCCACTTACGATACAGTATCGGAAACGCTCGATTTGCACGGTAACGTTTATTACAGCGAAGACGAATTGGCCATTCAAACCGAATCGGCTACGTTGAAATTAGCCACCGATGAAGCCCGGCTCCGTGAAACCTTATTTATTTCACCGGCAACACCGCTGCGGGGCCGCGCCAAAGCCGTATACCGGGATAGCGACACCTTATCCAGGTATAAGGATGTCGCCTACACGGCTTGCGTTCCCGGTAATCAAGATTGGATCGTACATGCCGGCGACTTCAAAATGAATAAACAATCCGGTTACGGTTCGGCCAAAAACGCCTGGGTGGAATTTAAAGGCGTACCCGTATTTTATTCGCCCTATCTTTCGTTCCCCCTGGATAACCGCCGTTTAACCGGATTTTTAGCCCCGTCATTCGGCAATACCCAAAACGGCGGATTTAGTTTTTCCGCACCGTTCTACTGGAGCATTGCGCCAAATTACGATGCGACGTTGAGACCGCGGTATTACACCAAACGCGGGGTTATGCTAGCAGGTGACTTTAGGTATTTGACCGAAAATTCGGAAGGGTCCGTCAGCGCGGAATATATGCCTGAGGACACCACGGTCGCTTCGGACGACCCGATCAGAGATTCGTCCAGATACTTGGCTTCCATCAAAAACACCACGCAATTCAGCCGTAACCTCAATGCGCTTGTCGATTTAAATCTAGTATCGGATAAATTTTACTTTGCCGAATTGGGCAATGCACTGAGCTTTCCTAACTTCAGTCATGTACGCAGCCACGCGGATTTAACGTATGCCGATGAGGGTATTTCATTCTTAGGCCGACTGGAAAACTACCAAACAATCGACCCCAATTTGACAGGACGGCTCCGGCCCTACCGGCGTCTGCCTCAATTAAATTTGAAACTCAACCATAGCTTTCAGTCCATTCCCACGGATGTCGGCCTTGACAATGAGTTGGTTTATTTCCATCACGATAAAAGCTCTATTGTCGACGATTCTGTACCCGACGGTCTCCGGTTGAATATTGAGCCTTATGTCAGTATGCCATGGACAACCGAGAGCGCATTCGTTACCCCCAAACTCTCATTTAAATACACGCAATACTTGCTGGACAACCTGAATCCCGGCCAAGAAGATTCAATTAGCCGAGCCTTGCCGGTTGCCTCGGTCGACAGCGGATTATTTTTCGAAAAAGAGTTCGCTTTAGGTGGCAATTCGATGCTTCACACCCTCGAGCCGAGATTGTTCTATTTGTTTATCCCCAAAGTGAATCAAAGCGACGTCCCGATTTTCGATACCTCGTTTTTCGACTTCAACTTCAATAGTTTATTCCGCGAAAACCGGTTCAGCGGAACCGACCGGATACAAGACGCTAATCAAATTACCGCAGCCTTGACATCCCGCTTGGTCGATTCTAAAACCGGCTTAGAAAAACTTAAGCTGAGTATCGGCGATATTTTTTATTTTCAAGACCGGGAAGTCACAGCGCCGCTTGTCAGAATCGGCAGAAGATTCTTGGAAAGCCGCGTGGAAACCAGCAGTTTTTCCCCTTTTGTCGGCGAATTAAGCAGTCAAATCAACGAACATTTCGCAGTGGAATCCGGTCTCCAATGGGATCCTGAAATTAACGATATTGTCAGAGGAAGAGCTGTCCTGCATTTTGTCAACGAGCCTGGCGAAATCATCAATGTCGGTTACATGTACCGGAAAAACACCTTGATCCAAAATACATTGGACAGCAAAACCGATGTGCAATTAATGAACGAACTCGATACCGATCTCGCCACCGTGCAATCAATCAGAACGAATAACGCCATCATCAGAAGTAACGACATCATTCAAAGCGATGTATCGTTTCATTGGCCTATTTACGACAACTGGTTCGCGGTCGGACGTTGGCAATATTCCTTTCTGTATAACCAAACTCAGGAAGGTTTTTTAGGTTTGGAGAAAGAAACCTGTTGCTGGCGGTTCCGGATTATAGGACGACGCTATGTCAACAATATCAGCGCCGCCGCAAATTCTCCGGTTAATCAGGATTCCGCGGCGGGCAGCCAGACCGGCGTATTTTTTCAGGTGGAATTTAAAGGCTTAACAGGCATTGGCGAAAAACTGGACGATTTCTTCGCCCAAAGTATTTACGGTTACCGGAAGTCAGAAGAATGATAGATCTGAACATGTTAAAAAAGAACCTTGGTTTAGCACTAATACTGCTGAGTTCGATACTGTGCGCGCCGCATAGCCCGGCCGAGGTCTTGGACAAAATCGTTGCGGTCGTGGATGACGATGTGATTCTGGAGAATGAATTAAGCAACGAAATAATGGCGATCGCGCAAAAGATTCAAGCAAGTAATAGCGCCATGCCGCCCGAATTTGTGTTAAAAAAACAAGTTCTGGAAAAAATGATTATAGAAAGACTGCAACGGAATCTAGCGGAAAAGGCCGGCATCAGCCTTAGCGAAGAAATGCTAACCAATTCCGCGACCGATATAGCGCAACGCAATAACATGTCCTTGGAAGAATTCAAAGACGAACTGCAAAAACAAGGTATTTCCTATAAGAACTTCCTTGACAATATGCGTAATGAAATCGTTATCAATCAGTTACGCGGACGGGAAATAGCCGACCGTATTAAAGTAACCGACCGTGAAGTCGAACACTTCATCGAAACCGAGGACAAGGGCGGAGAAGGTATTGGTCAATATCATCTCGGTCATATTTTGATTGCCGTCAAAGAAGGCGCATCGGCAGACGTCATCAAGAAAGCCTTAGCTAAAGCCAATATGACAATCGCCGATTTACGGTCCGGAGCGGATTTCACCAAAACGGCCATGAGCGTCTCTAACGACGATAATGCCTTGAAAGGCGGCGATCTGGGCTGGCGCGGTAAGAACGATATTCCTACCTTGTTTGTCGAAGTGGTCAGCAAAATGTCGCCGGGCGACGTTTCCGAACCCATTCGAAGCCCAAGCGGTTTTCACATCATTAAAATGCTGGAAGTCAAAGGCGTCGGCTCCCAAATGATTACCAAGTCGAAAGTCCGTCACATTCTTATCAAAACCAACGAATTGGTTGACGACGCCGAAGCCCAAAAACGTTTGCTTGCGCTTAAACAACGCATTGCCGACGGCGACGATTTCGCCGCTATTGCCCGCGCCCATTCGGACGACAAAGGTTCGGCGCTCAAAGGCGGGTTGCTCGATTGGGTCGGCCCCGACGATTTGGTTAAACCGTTTCAAGAGGCTATGGATAAGCTTGCCATCAACGACATCAGCGAGCCGGTTCAAACACAATTCGGCTGGCACCTCATCCAAGTCTTAGAAAGAGAAAATAAAGATAACACCAACGATTTCAAAAAAAACCAGATCAGGGATATTATTCGTAAACGGAAAATCGAAGAAGAAACCGAACTTTGGCTACGCCGTTTACGCGACGAATCTTATGTTGAAATATTTGAAGACCGCCTTTAATTTGATTTGCACCGGCTACGATTGCCTAGTATAACAATAAAAGGATGGACAAAAACGAATCTGTAACACCTTTAAACCTGTCAAACAGTAAAAAAAAGCTGTTAAAAGATCAGGTAAAAACCATATTTTTAACACAAAATCTCGACAACCCGCGGCGTTTGATCAAAGCTGTGGCCGCCGAATTAAAAATCAGCGTCCTGGATTGCGCGGCTGCTTTAACCCTTATTCATGAAGGCGCTCAGCTTAATAGCGGGGAAAAAACCGGCAGCCCTCTTGTTTCCGCGGAAAAACCGCACGAGCCTACTGCGGTACCTGCGGTCAGGCTTGTGCGTTACCGGCTTGATATCGGCGGCCAGCATCAGCTTGATCTAAGCGAACTGAAAAAAATATTGGTTGAGGAATCCGGCGTCGATATCAAAAACATTGTTAACGCGCGTATTCAAGAAACCTATACGTTAATCGACTTGCCGGATGAAATGCCGCAAGAAATTTTTCATCACTTAAAAAGTGTCGAAATCAACGGGCGAAAACTCGATATCCGGCGGGTTAAGCCACGCAATAAAAAAAGACATAACAGGCGCTTCCGTTACACGCAAACTGCGCCTCAAACCGTATCGAATGAAATAAACCAATAAGTCAGCGCCGTTGCGGAATCGCGTTAAGACTGACGCTGACTATTTAAAGGGCTAAAACTATTCTTCTTATTCATCAAACACTTGATGACGACTATCATGACCGAAATTCAATACATCGACAGCCAAAACAGTCTCGACGCATTATGCGGAGAAATTCAAAAAGCCTCATGGCTGGCTTTGGACACCGAGTTTCTAAGGGAAAAAACCTATTATCCGAAATTTTGTCTGTTGCAAATTGCAACGCCGGATTGGGTAGCTTGCGTCGATCCTATCGCACTTACAAATTTGGATAAACTTTTTTCCGCCATCTATAACCCCGCCATCGTAAAAGTTTTTCATTCTTGCCACCAAGACCTCGAAATTTTTTACCAATTGACCGGAAAAGTACCTGGTCCGTTGTTCGATACTCAAGTTGCCGCCCCTTTACTGGGTTACCAGGACAATCCGGGGTACGCCATGCTGGTGTCCAGTTTATTGAACGTCAATCTAAACAAGGCTCACACGCGCGCCGATTGGAGCAAACGTCCTTTAACTCAGGCCGAAATCCAATATGCTGCGGACGATGTCATTTATTTATGCCAGATTTATCAAATCATGCTTGAAAAATTAACCGCGTTAGGCCGGGCGGATTGGCTTAAGCAGGATTTTTCGGAACTTGAAAATCCCAATAATTATCAAGTCGAACCGCACTCAGCCTGGCTAAAGATTAGAGGAAAAAATAAACTGACCGCCAGACAACTGTCGATTGTCCAAACGTTGGCCGAATGGCGGGAAATCACCGCACAAGCCGAAAACCGGCCGAAAACTTGGCTTTTACGCGACGAACTGATCTTCGATATGGCTAAATTACAACCGGAAACGACGATCAGCCTCGCCGCTATACGCGGGATAAGCGAACGAACGGTGCAGCGCTACGGACGTAAACTTTGCGAATTGATAGCGGAAGCAAAAAACAGAGAACCCATCGCGTTAAAAGAAAAGGACCGTTCTAATAAAAAATCCCAACAACATGAAGCCATCTTGGATATCTTAACTGCATTAGTCCGTATCCGCGCCGAAGAGAATGCATTAAATCCAACCATTCTGGCATCCCGTAAAGACTTGGAAAGCTTATTGTTCAATGAGGACGAAGATTGTCCCTTATTGCACGGCTGGCGGTATACCATGGCGGGAAAAGAACTGGTCGGCCTATTACACGGCGATCTTTTATTCGGCATTCAGGATGAAAAACTGAAAGTAATCGGCAGATAACCGTTATTTTCGCTTATCCAGATAAGCGATTGAATATTACGTTTCGTTTATAGTTTCGATTGGCTTAATGCTTAACCCGATTCATCATTAAGAGCGTTATCTCTATTGTTAACTCTTTTCCTCAATGTTTAAGTCTTACATACCTTAGCACCCACAAAACGCCTTTATTAAGCATAATTTTTTTCGATTTCTATAACGTTTTAACTACCACGGCTCCGCGGAATTTGATATTAAACCAACCCGGTAAAATCGGGTACGAACACCGCCACACATTAATTACGCCGTGAACCAACTTTCTATAGACATCTAGACGACCTGTAACTATTTCATCGATTGCTTAATAAAAACCGCTAATTTGATCTATTATTTATTAATCGTCCCCATCATTTTACCGGCATCTGTTGAATCGAGCATTAATGCTTCAACATTTGCATAAAATACGGTTAAATGATCCCGGCAACCTTAATAATAAGCCGAGAGAACTCTTATGGTCAGGCAAAAAACGGAGGCTAAACAGCATTATACCGAACGAGTAGTTCCTTTTGCTGCGGGCGACGGCATGCCGCTTAACCTTATCAATATCCGCGGTTCTAAGCCGCCGGTTAAATGTCCGGTACTTTTAGTCCACGGCGCCGGAGTACGGGCTAATATTTTCAGAGCTCCCATCGAAACAACGATTATCGATGCCTTGATAGCCGAAGGTTACGATGTTTGGCTGGAAAATTGGCGTGCGAGTATCGATTTTCCGCCCAACCGCTGGACACTCGACCAAGCGGCTTTGTACGACCACCCGCAAGCTGTGAAAACGATTGTTTCCGAAACCGGCAGTTCCACACTCAAAGCCGTCATTCATTGCCAAGGTTCAACCAGTTTTACCATGTCTGCGATTGCCGGTCTCGTGCCTGAAGTCAACACCATTGTTAGCAACGCCGTTTCGCTCCATCCTGTAGTATCGCAATGGTCGTCGTTCAAGCTTAACTTTTTAGTGCCTCCCGTCAAACTCACAACGCAATACCTTAATCCGCATTGGGGCGTTCATGCGCCCGATTTCACCGCTAAACTGATTACCGGCATCGTCAAATTAACTCATCACGAGTGTGATAATACCGTCTGTAAACTGGTCAGTTTCACTTACGGCAGCGGATTTCCGGCCTTATGGAGCCATGAAAACCTCAATGAAACGACTCATGAGTGGTTAAAGGAAGAATTCAAAGCTGTCCCGATGACGTTTTTCGATCAAATCACGCAGTGCGTACGCGGCGGGCATCTGGTATCCGTCGAAGACTTACCTGGATTGCCGTCCGATTTTACCGGGCAAGCACCCAAAACTGACGCCCGTTTTACCTTCTTCGCCGGTCAAAACAACCGCTGTTTTTTGGCGGAAAGCCAAATCCGTACCTACAACTATTTTTCAAAACATCGGAAAGATTTTCATTCGCTCCACATCATTCCGAATTACGGTCATTTAGATGTCTTCATGGGTAAAAATGCCGCTCAAGATACTTTTCCTTTAATCATCGAGGCGCTTAACCGATAAACCCAAGCCGTTCATATCCACTCAATACAACAAAGAGAGTTCAGTCATGATTTGCTTTCCGAATAGAATAAAAGAGTATGCGGGACGGTATTCATTAGTCGACGGAATACCCTTTAAACTGCCTATATCAGCAAAGAACTCACCCGCGCTAATGGCTTTGTTTCCGGTCAACTTAGAAAAAGCTAAACAATTCTTGCCCACCAGAGACATTCACCCCTTCCGGCTCTGGAATAACGGCGTACTGGTCGTAACGGTCATCGATTACCGGGAAACAACTATCGGCAAATATATCGAGTACAGCATCGCCATAGCTTGCACACACGGCAGCAAACCGGCGCCGCGTTTGCTGCCCGCTATTTTTCAGAACATTTTCAAAACCGGACAATATGTTATCGATTTGCCGGTATCGTCCGAAATTTCGGTTAAAGGCGGCAAAGGTATTTGGGGCATGCCCAAACATCAAGGCCAACTGAATTTTATTGTCGAAGAGAATAAAGTCAGCAGCCAATACGATTTGGACGGCAAATTAGTCGCATATGTCGAAATAAAACCGCCTAAATTGACCTCGATTCCGGTAAAAATCCGGGCGTCCAATTATTGCTCGTATCGAGGCATGCTCATGAAATCGGATATTTTGCTGGACACAAAGTTCGGTATTCATCTCTTTAAAAGCGCGAAAGCGCGCTTCGTAATAGGCGATCATCCACGCTTACAAAGCCTAAAAGAACTCGAAATTGGCGATCCGATTGCAACGCTTTATCTGCCGTCGATTAGCGGAATACTCGACGACCATGTCGAAAGCTGGTTCCTTGACCTGGACCATCTACCCAAATCAGCTCCGGAAGGCTTTGAGTCCGTCATCGATCTCGGTTTAAACGAAACTTGGCTGGCGCCGCCCAGTGCGCCGGTCCTGCGGGAATGAACTAATCCCTCGTCCTGTGTGAATTAATACCTAATGAAATCCAAATAATTAAGCTAAAGTATTTCGAATTTAGCAATAACGTTCGCTGTAACTTAAGGAAACAAGCCATTCCGCCGCTTGGAGCTTTTATTATTAACCTTAACAATGGAGGAGGTTCCGCTGGAGCCTAATTAACACTATGAACGCACAAAATCCAGGCATTACCTTTAAAGAAACCATGGCCGGCGGCTTTTCCTTGTCCGCCACCGACCCAATAACCGGGCGCGACCAAGGCAAACAAGCGGGCACCGAACTGGCCATGCATGCCAAAGTCGAAATCGACGACATCGATAAGTTTATCGCTGAAGCCGAACATCCAGGGCATTTATCCGGCACAATCGACTTCAAGCCTTTAGGCATGGGCATTGTGGCGAACACCGGCGTGTTTAATTTGTTCAATCCAACGGACGATCCTAAACTCAAACTGATGGTTTACGAACTGGCTTTCGAACACAACGGTGAAGCTTATTACTTAGCGGGCAAAAAAGAAGTTCGCGAAAACCACGGTTTACAACTCTGGCCGGAAACGACAACCTTATATACCCAATTGCACAAAGGCACAGACAAATCAGGCCCCGTTGTCGGCGCGGGTATTTTGACGCTGGATGTCGTCGATCTTATTCGTTTGGTATCGACCATAACCGTCACCGATGCGGATTCGAATACCGACAAAATAATGACGATTGGCAAATTCGGACAATTTTTCTTAGGAGAACTTTGGGATTCGTATGCCAAGCATGTCATTTAACATTGCATAATCAACAATAAGAATAAATTTGCAAGGAGAAATAAATGGCTATCACATACGATTACCAAGCAATTGTGATCGGTAGCGGATTCGGCGGATCGATCAATACTTGCCGTTTGGCGAAAAAATGGCCGGGGAAAGTACTGCTGCTAGAACGCGGCAAACGTTATCCTAAGGGATCATTTCCGCGTTCGCCGCATGATTTTGCCGATAAATTTTTTTGGAATGTAAAGATCGAAGAAGGTCGAAGTAAGCCGAAAAAAATCGCCGACAGAAACGAAAGCCACGGCTTATTCGACATTCGCAATTTCGAGCATATCGATGCCTTGGTCTGCGCCGGTTTGGGCGGCGGTTCGCTGATTTACGCCAACGTCTTCTTGCAACCGCCGGAGGAAGTATTCGACGAGAATTGGCCGGCGACCTGTAAAAAATCGGTGCTGCAGCCGTATTATGAGGTCGCCAAAAGCGTTCTCGGCGCTAGGCCAATTCCTGCCAATAAAGGCGGCGACGATCCCCGGCGCATCATTCGCACCGAACGCTTTCAGGAGTTCGCACAATCGGAAAAAACGCAGTCCGAGTTGGTGGACATCAACGTGTTTTTCGGCAACGATTTCGAAAATCCTTTGGAAATTGGCGTTCAAGATAAGAACCGCTACGGCGCAATCCAAACTTCATGCGTCTATTGCGGGGAATGCGATGTTGGCTGTAATACGCATTCCAAAAATACTTTAGATTTGAATTATCTGTTTGCTGCTGAAAATCGTTACCAAGCCGCCATTAAAACGGAAATGCTTGTAGAAAAAATTGTCCCCGTCGATAAAGACGGCAACGACAGCCCCGAGGCGACCGGTAAATTCGGCTTTAAGGTCTACTGGTGGGATTTGAACGACAATAAAAATCAATACAGCGCTATCACGCAGCGTGTAGTGGTGTCGGCGGGTTCTTTAGGCAGCACCGAGCTGTTGATGCGCTGCCGCGATGTTTATAAGACTTTGCCGAACATCAACGACAATCTCGGTAAACATTTTTCAGGAAACGGCGATTTTCTATCCTTCGTCGTTCAAGGCGATAAGGAAGTCAACCCTAATTACGGCCCGGTGATCACACAAAGGACCGATTTCAACCTGTTCAAGGATTTCAACCGCCAGCACGCTTTTGTGCTGGAAGACGCCAGCTATCCGAATTTTGCTGCTTGGTACATCAACGCCCTGCCCGGAACCTCTCATCTTGAGGCATTCTTTAACGCCGTCAAACAATGGGTCATGCATCTTTTCAGCGGTAATAACACTGGACAAATCGGTTATTTTTTCCGTTCGTTACTGCAAGGCGACCCGAATTTCTACAGCAGCGTCTTGCTATGCATGGGTATCGACAACAGCAACGGCGTCATGCAACTGAATGACAAAGGTTTTTTGAATATTAAGTGGCCGATAGACGAGAATATGCCGCTGTACAACAAAATCCTGGAGATCGGACATCGCTTTAAAGCGTGGTCGAAAGCCAAAGCCTTTATTCCACTGCCGAATTGGCTGGTGAGAAACAATATCACCGTACATTCCTTAGGCGGCTGCCGAATCGCGGACGATCCCAGCAAAGGCGTAACCAGCGCCGATCTGAAAACTTTCGGGCAAGTTTTCGGTTATCAAGGACTTTATGTAGCCGACGGCGCCATATTGCCGACGTCAGTGGGGGCCAATCCTATAGCAACTATTTCGGCGATGTCGGAGCGGGTTGCGGAAGGTATTACCGGTATTAAACCGGATGCGGATTTGTAACTAAACTTAAGGAATTTCTAACCAAGCCCATTGTTACCGCCCGGATAAACGGCAAGCCGTTGATTTTGAAACACCTAGGGGCTGTTCTCAATTAAGATATTTTTCAATAAAAAATCAATACACTACAAAATAACCAATTTTTTTTAAAATCATTTAATTTCAGTAGGTTATGGTTAAATGAGAACAGCTTTCAGAAGAGCACGGAGAGTTTTTCGTTGATTTTTCTGACGGCAACTGGGAAATTTAAGAGTTCAACCGGTACTCATTATGCTCTATTTTCATACGCCTGCTAGAAACGTGTTCTTGCCATAACCGGAGCAATCATTTTAAGGCAACTGCTCCGGCTCTAACTCTACTACATTGACTTGTTATTTCAATACCGCAAGCGCTTCTTCAATAAGCTTTATTCCCTTATCGAAGTCTCCATCCTTCACAGCCTTCTTTGCCGCTTTGAACTTCGGAGAAACTTTCTGCAATTTTGGCGAATTGCCTTTCATGCCTTCCTCTTTAGCTAAACTGGAAGCTTCTTCGGCGGCCGTAACAAATCCTGTCGAATCGGCTTGTTTACCGGCTTGAATCATTTTTTCCGATAAGGCGACCAATCCCGATAAGTCTTGATTAAGCGGCTCACCGACGGCAAACGCCAAGTTTACCGACAATAAACACATCGCCAAGATCGCCCAATTTTTTTTAAAACTCATTGAATTTCCTCTTAAAACCCTTTGCTATTCGGCAAACAGGTGAAGTGACTGCACATTATAAATTTAGAAAACGCAGCACACCGGTTATTTAAAGTTCTCTGTAACTTTCTATAATTTACAAAGACCCTGGTGTAAATCCATTTTGCAAAAACTCCTGCGCTTACTATAACCAATAACCGGAACCGGCACTTTGATTCAAATCAAGAGGCTGACAAATTATTGACTTAATACGGTCTCATCGACTTGGCGAATCACACCTTTAGAAGCTAACTCAAGACCTTGTTTATAACAATTATTCGCCTTATGCTCGTCGCCTTGACTGGTATACAGTTCCCCTAGCAAACGGTAGGCTTGAACCGTGGGATCTTTAGCTATACTTTGGGTGAGATAATCCTCGGCTTTGGTAAGTTCTTGACACTTTAAGCTTAATTTACCTAAGGTAGTAAGCAGTAAAACATCGCTCCTATGATGGGGCAGCCAAGATTCGGCAATCTCTAATTGTTTGAAAGCATCGCTAAATTTTATGCTACCGAATAACATGAGCAAGGTTTCGTCCCAGTTAATCGTTAACACCTCAACCAATTCATTTTCAATATCCGCGCTTAACCCTGCATCGATCATAGCGGCAAAATAAACGGCGGCCACCAGGGGATTTTTCTTAATATGACCGGGTATCTCGGTCCAGAGGAGCCGGAGTTCATTGGTATCGTCTTTCTTAATGGCTTGTTTCAAGACCCCGCTAAAAGCGTCGATTTCCAGTTTTTTTATTTCCGCTTCCATCAACACCTTATTTTTGTTTAACGACGGCAATAGTTTACGTAACCCTTGCCAATCGCCTAGGTGTTGATAAGTTTGGTGTAAGAGTTTAAGCACAGACGCATGCGTGGAGTCGATAGAATGCAGCTTAGTGAGCGTTTCCAGCGCTTTATCGAATTGATTGGCGGAGAAATGCAATTCGGCTTGCGTTAATCCGATTGCAACATCCGAACCGGGTGCTTGCGCCGCTGCTTTTTTTAAATATTCGTCCCGTTTATCGTACGCCCCGCGCGACTGGGCGGCTTTAGCAGCCGTAAGATAATGAATCAACGGCGCACCGCTATGCGAAGCGTGTTTAATCAGAATTTTTTCCGCGTGTTCCCATTTACCTTCCGCCGATCCGACCAGCCCGGCAACCAAAGCCTCCTGCGAACGGTTAAATTTGATACTCCGGCTTCTATTCTTAAGATGCCCGGGCAATCTGATTAACCAGCCTAAAAAATTGAAGAAGAGGTACAGGATATAAAAGATAATAATTAAGCCGGTCAGAAACACAATAAGCGAGGCTTCCATCGACCAATTTCCGATTCCGATTAGCACGTAGCCGGGATTCTCATAACTGCCCAGCCAATACTTCACAAAAACGATCGCGCCTATCGTCAGAAGCAGCGATCCAAGAAAAAAAATCCAGCTTTTCATGTGTCGCTCGCTAAGGCTGTTGAGACGGCGCTGCCTGCGGCGGCCGAGTCGAATCTAACGGAGCCGGCGAATCTGCCGCCGACTTATCGCCCGCCGCGTCTTCGTTAGAAATTTGCAATGCTTTATCGGTTTCTATCCTTAATTTACTGACATCGCGCAGCATTTTGAGCGACGTGCTGATATCGGGTAATTGTTTTCTTAAATCGATAGCTTGTAACCGCGATAGTTCGCCTTTAAACAGCTCCAGGGCATCGTTTTTATTGAAGTGTTTTTCAATCCACGCGGTAATATCGGCTAGTCCGGCTTGGTATAAGGCATCGTTCTGTTGAACTAAAGCCAATTTGACGATTTCCAGCTTTACTCTCAATTGTTCGCGGATAAAGTTGGCTTGTTCTTCGGTTAAAATTTCCTTGACCGGCTGATCTGACCGTTTGATGGTCACAATCCCTTCCAACTCATGGATAGCGGTATCGAGCAATTCATTGGAATCTTCGGTTGCAACATTAGAACTCCGCGCATCTTCGGGAGCAGTAAACGGTTTTCCGGAATAAGGCAGTAGTAAAGACAATTTAGCCGCTTCGTCCTCCAGCGTCCGGATAGACGAATAAAGACCGACAATATCGGGTAATTTAACGTTCTTGATTAGTGCGATTTCTTTAGCGATCTGCTCGCGTATAGTAATGGCGCCGGTATCGCCGCTCTCCCGCAACCGCTGATCGGCGGCTTCAAGCGCCTCACGGGTGGTGTTGATATCGCCGGCCAGGTGCAACCTTTCGTTGGCGACACTGAGAAGATATTCAGCATCGGCGATTAACCAATCGCCCCTCGTTTTACCAAGCTGGCGTTGGACTTGTAAAACTTTATCGCTTAACTCGCTCCGCGTAGCATCCATTTTTTGTTGATGAAGGTCGGTGAAATCCGTTAAGGTTTTATTAAAATGTTCGTCCTTGCCGTTTAACTCGGCTTGCAAATTGGCTATATTTTCCTGGATAGCCGTTAGTTGTTTCTGATAATCGGTAATTTGCCTGGACAATTCGGATTTAACTTCGCCGCCAAGACCTTCCTGTTTATCCCTAATTTGAGTAATGAAATAAAAACCGGCGCCGGCTACGCCTACAATAAGTAATAAAATCACAATAGCAAACACTAACCCGCTGCTGGTCGAGCGGGGGGCCGGTCTCGGCTGGTCAACTTTGGGACTAACGACAGCCTCTTGTTCTGGCTCAGGTTGCTCAGTTATTTCAGACACTTAATTCCCCGTTTAGTACTGCTATTGCCTTATTAAGCATCGCCTCATCCGATGGGCCGTCAGCCGTGCTTATTCGTTTAAAACCTAGACCTTCCGCAAATCGCAAAATTCGATCGCTGACGACAATCAGCGGCAACTTCACCAGTCTGCATTTATCAGCTTCACCGAGCATGACAACTAAATTCTGCAAAGACTCCGTACTGGTAATCAAAATTGCATTTATTTTGTTGTCATCGAGTAAACGCTTCATGTCCGAACAATCAATATCGGGCATAATCCGCCGATAAACTTCCCAATACTCGACTTGAGCGCCCCGTTGCTTCAGTGTAGCCGCTAACTCTTCGCGCCCGTCCTGTCCACGGACAATTAAAATTTGTTTGCCTCGTACATTTTGCAACTCAGGCATTGCGAGTAAAGCCTCACTGTCAAAACCCGATACTGGCGTCAAATCGGCTGTCAAACCGCAACTTTCTAGTTGTTTAGCCGTCGCCTGACCGATTGCCGCCCGCCGCGCTGCCGTAAATTGCGCTATTTTGCCACCAATCGCTTGCAGTGCAAAATTTACTGCATTAACGCTGGTAAATATTAACCAATGGTAATCAGATAATCTTGTTAAGGGATGCGTTGGATGTTGACTGCCGGCTGATAAGTTATCGCTCACGACATCGATTCCAACGATTTTTATGGTAGGAAAACGGATTGCAATACCGCCATGTCTCTCGATCAACCAGCATAAGTTCTCCGCCTGATGTTCGGGACGGGTGACGAGGATATGTGCGCCGTTAAAGGCGTTTATCACTGGTAAAGCGCCTGTAAAACCTGGTCTGCGCCTTGCGCCAACAAATCTTCAGCGATAGTTTTGCCGATTGCAGCGGCGTCTTCCGGTTTTCCGCCGCTTTCGCTTTTGAAAATGCGAGTACCGTCCGGGCTACCAACCAGCCCTCGCATGAAAAGCCTATTGGCTATAATTTCGGCAAAACCCGCGATAGGCACCTGGCAGCCGCCGTTCAAGTGTGCGTTCATCGCCCGTTCCGCTGTTACGCATAAGCCGGTCTCCTCGTCATGCAATTTATTTAACATGTCGTTGAGTTCTTTGTCGTCAGACCGGCATTCTATGCCGATGGCACCTTGTCCGATGGCAGGCAAACTGATTTTGGTATCAAGGCGTTGGGTGATTCGTTCAACGAAACCCAAGCGTTTCAAACCCGCCGAAGCCAAAATAATGGCGTCGTAGTCGTCCGCATCGAGTTTAGCCAACCGGGTATTGACGTTGCCGCGCAAAGTCAATATTTCAGCTTCGGGAAATAAGGCTTTAATCTGGCATTGCCGGCGCAAGCTGGAAGTACCTATCCGGGCATTGTACGGCAATTCACCGAACGAATGATACCTATTAGATACAAACGCATCGGCCGGATCTTCGCGTTTTAAAATAGCGGCTAAATGTAAACCAGCAGGAAGTTCCACCGGTACGTCTTTGATGGAATGCACTGCGATATCCGCCGTGCCATCCAACATGCCGACTTCTAATTCCTTGACAAACAGACCCTTGCCGCCGATTTTAGCCAACGGCGCATCCAGAATTTTGTCGCCTTGGGTGGTCATCTTGACCAATTCGGTTTTTATGCCGGGGAAAGTTTTTTCCAATAAAACCGCAACGTGTTCGGCTTGCCATAAGGCTAAAGGGCTTTTGCGGGTGGCGATGCGGATGGTTTTAGTATTCAATAATCATTCCTTATGTTATTTAACCAATTGATTTATTTATAATATCTAATTTCTGTATCTTGTCAAAAACGGTACAACAGTAAATAAGCATCCCATCCATCTTCCCTTTCACAAACAACGATTGACAAGTTAGATTAGACAGCAGTGACCCGACAGTTAAGTCTTTAAACAAATCAGCTTGTATTTGATGCCAAAGTTTTTGTAGTGTATTAGTCGTGAATAATAGGTTGATAGATTTATTAAATTCTTCACCCTCTCGGATTTCAAAATGATTTATGAGTTTTTGGTTTAAAGCAATATCTTCACCGATTGCCAGAACATGCTCCTTATCTATACCAGATACTTCATCAAGTTGAATTTGAATACAAAGGGTTTTCATTTTTGTAATTCCTGTATAAGTCCTTCGACAAGCTCGGCACGAACGGTAAGTGGTTGATACCTTACGTGCCGAGCTTGCCGAACCATGAACGATCACAATATTAACTTACCTCTCTTTTTCGGACGACATATACGGATTCATTTGAAAATTTTTGCAGACCTATCTGATGTATTTGGTTGTCAACGATACCAAAAAGTTCGAGCGGCTCTGGAACATCCCAAACCGTATCACTAAACTCGTAAGGAAACGGTGTCCCATTCGGGTTTTCGGAATGGATATAAACCGCATTATTTCCTGTATCTTCACAAATAGACGCAAAAATTTGTACTGGTTGACTTCTTGACTGAAAAAGACACTCTGCGTATATCAGTAATTGATAGGTAATCTTAGCCACAATAGCGCGATTTTCCGGAAATCTATTTCCCTTCGATTTCCAGTCTGGATGCGTATGCCATAAATCAAACCAAGATGACGTATCAAGACGATCAAAAGCTTTTAACTCTTTTTTCAGATCTCTTGACCAATAAACGGACATACGTTTTTGGTATCTATGATCCATTTTATCTGATGAAAAGATGAATTAAAAAATCAACAGCCACCGATACCACTAATAAAAACACTAGCAATAGCGTCAAAAACGGTTGTTTCAAGCAGTGAAGATTCTGAGCCAGTCGGTAACGGCTTCGATGCTTTTCCCAATCGATCATTCACCGCCCGCCATTCTTCCGTTTGCGGCGGTTGCTCGACCAAAATCAAATCTAATCCGGCATGATCCAACTCGCGCAATTTACCATAAAGTTCATGGGCATAGGCGTTAACATCGTCCGGCATTATGATAATCCGCTCGAACAAGTCCGAATCTATTTTTCTGGCATAACCCAAAATGCCCATCTTATGTTGATGTTGAAACGCATCGCCACGCAAGACAATCTCAACTTGCGTTGGAGTGCATAATAAGGTTTCAGTGATGGGGGAATAATGCACGTTCATCATCCCTGGAGCGAGTATTTTTTCTTTATTTTCAGGTAATTGTAAAGTAATGCCTAATAGTTCTTCAATTTCAGACTTACTTATTTGCCCCGGACGTAGCAATCTGGGCTGTTCGCCACTTAAATCAGCAATCGTCGATTCCAAGCCGACTTGACACGCGCCGCCGTCCAAAATCATATCGACCTTATCGCCCAGTTCTTCTTCCACATGGCTGGCTAGTGTGGGGCTGATGCGGCAAAAGCGGTTGGCGGACGGTGCGGCAATACCGCCTCCAAAAGCTTTCAAGACACTCAACGCAACCGGATGATTGGGAACACGAAGCGCTACGGTGTCTTGCCCGCCCGTAACCTCAAACGGCACATCGGGGTGTTTTTTAAGCACAATCGTTAACGGTCCCGGCCAGAACTGTTCAGCAAGTTTCCAGACCGGCTCGGGAATATCAATCGCCCAATCGTCGAGAGCAGCCTTATCAGGAATATGGACGATCAAGGGATGATCGGCAGGACGGTCTTTGGCAGCAAAAATGCGTTTTACGGCTTCCGGGTTTTTGGCATCGGCACCTAAGCCGTAAACGGTTTCGGTAGGAATGGCAACGAGTTTGCCTTGTTTTATTAATTCGACAGCACGTGCGATAGCGGTTGAATTGGCGGAAACAATGTTCATGCCGCAATTGTACCGGTTTATGACTTATTCGCCCACCGCTCAGAGTTTATGCGGTATAAGCAATGTCTTCGATGTGGGCTGCTTTCGGGAACGGCCGGATGGTCGAATAGCAAAGCTGTCTCAACCATGCCGATGCGCTCCATCACGGCGCGGGAGCGATGATTACCTAAACTGGTAAAAGAGATTATTTCAGCAAAACCAAGATCGGCAAATGCGACATTTAGCACCGCTTTCGCCGCTTCGGTTGCTAAACCTCTTCCCCAATGCTCAAAAGCCAAACGCCAGCCGATTTCCACATTGGCCGAAACAGGTAAATCCGGCGATGGCGTATTTAGCCCGGCAAAACCGATAAATTCATGTGTGGTTTTCAATTCTGTTGCCCAAAAACCCCACCCGCGCTCCGCAATTAACGCTTTACACCGCTCAGCCATCGCATCGCTGGCTTGCTTAACGAGTATCGATGGAAAAAACGCCATTACGCGCCAGTCGGCGCTCATCGTGCTGAAAGGTTGATAATCGTCAGTTTGCCACTGCCGCAGTTTAAGCCGCTCCGTTTCGAATTCGATAATCTTCGCCATTCCTATTTTGCCAACTGCTTTTGTAAGGCAATCGGAGTCAAGGAGCAATCTCTATCAACACTTCATCCGGATTCGCCGGCTCACCTTTGACGATATGGACAGCCTTAACCGTTCCTGAAACCGGCGCGGTAATCTCGGTTTCCATCTTCATGGCCTCCGTGACCATGACTCCTTGCCCCGCCGAAACTTGCTGCCCCACTTTGACCAACACTTCCAGGACATTGCACGGCATACTGACAAACACATCGCCCGGTTCGGACGGTTTACGGCGTTTGCTTGCTATCGTTCCCTTTACCGCGCCTTGGGTGCCGCCTTCCAAGACGATTTCGTCCAAGGTTTCGACCACGATTTCTTCCGGCACACCGTCCACCATGAAGTAAAAATGCCGAAGCATCTGGTTTTTCGGCCCGGCGCCAGTGACCTTGATATGGTAACTTTCGCCGTGCAAGGCGACATTGAATTCGGTCGGCGCTTTTTTGATGCTGTCGTCCGACCTGGATTCTAGCTCCAAAGGCTCAGACACCAACGCGCCGTTAGAACGCTGTTCCAGAAACAATTTGCCGACTTCCGGAAACATGGCGTAACTGAGCACGTCTTCGTCGTTCAACGCCAATTCGCCGATTTCCTGCCTCAGTTTATCCAATTCCGGCGGGATTAAATCAGCGGGACGGCAATCCATAACGTCTTCCTTGCCAATGGCTTTTTTCTGCAACTCGTAATTTACGGCAGCCGGAGCCTTGCCGTAACCCCCTTGAAGATAGCGTTTAACTTCATTAGTAATCGTCTCATAACGCTTGCCAGTCAATACGTTAAGAACGGCTTGCGTACCGACAATTTGCGAGGTCGGCGTGACCAGCGGAGGATAACCGAGGTCTTTACGGACTTCCGGAATTTCCTTGTAAACATCGCCGATACGATCCAGCGCATTACGTTCCTTTAACTGATTCGCCAAGTTGGAAATCATCCCTCCCGGCACTTGAAAAATATGCACTTGGGTATCGATACCGGTAAACTCGCTTTCAAAACGGCGGTATTTTTTTCTGATTTCGGCAAAATATTTGTTAACGGCTTGTAATTTATCCAAATCCAAACCGGTATCGTATTCTGTGCCCCTTAAAGTTATGACTTGCGCTTCCGTCGGCGGATGGCTGGTGCCGCCCGACCAGGACGATAACGCCGTATCGATATGACGGCAACCGGCTTCGATAGCCTTCAGTTGGCACATCTCGGCCAACCCGGAGGTGGCGTGAGAATGCAAGTGTAAGGGCAGATCGACAGTATCCTTAAGGGCTTTGACCAACTCGCTGGTGACATAAGGCGTCAATAAGCCTGCCATATCCTTAATGGCGATGGAGTCGCAACCCAAATTCGCCAAATCTTTGCCAAGGGTGACAAAGCTAAGAACATCATGCACCGGGCTGGTGGTGTAGCAGATCGTGCCTTGCGCATGTTTGCCGCTTTCCTTGGCGGCTTCAATAGCCGTCCGCAAATTGCGGATGTCGTTCAAAGCGTCGAAGATACGAAACACATCCATGCCATTTTGCGCGGCTTTATGGATAAAAGCGCGCACGACATCGTCGGAATAATGCCTGTAGCCCAGGAGATTCTGCCCGCGCACCAGCATTTGCAGGCGGGTTTTAGGTAAAGCCGCCTTAAGTTTGCTCAACCGCTCCCAGGGATCTTCTTTCAGAAACCTAAGGCAAGCATCGAATGTTGCACCACCCCAACACTCCAGCGACCAATAGCCGATGCCGTCTAGCATGGCGCAGGCAGGCAACATGTCTTCCGTCCTCAATCGGGTGGCGATGAGGGATTGGTGCGCATCGCGCAAAATGACATCGGTAATTTTAACTTGTTCTTTTGCCATAATTTTAATATTACATAAAAACGTTTAAAGCCCTGTATGCGCCGCCATGACAGCCGCAATAACACTTGCCAGCACCTCAGGCCGGGGCTTATTGGAATAATTAACCAAGTCGGGATGTTTTTCAATAAAGCCGGTATTGAATTTGGCAGCGCGAAATTCGGGATGCTGGAGAATTTGCAGGTAATAAGGAATGGTTGTTTTGATACCAAACAAACCCATATCTTTTAACGCGCGCTCGCCCCGTTTAATGGTGTCTTCCCAGGTACTGGCGCTGACGATCAATTTCGCCAGCATCGAGTCGTAATACGGTGGAATATCGTAACCGGTATAAATCGCGGTATCAGTCCTCACGCCCGGCCCGCCCGGCGCATAGTAGCGCGAAATATTTCCGAAACTCGGTAGAAAGCCGTTTTTAGGATCTTCGGCGTTGATGCGGAATTGAATGGCATAGCCGCGGCGGGTTAATTCTTCCTGTTTGCAACGCAACGGCAAGCCGGCGGCAACCCGGATTTGCTCCTCAACGATGTCGACTCCGGTAATGGTTTCAGTAATAGTATGCTCGACCTGCACCCGCGTGTTCATTTCCATGAAATAAAACCGCCCGTTATCGTCGAGCAAAAACTCGACGGTACCCGCATTCGTGTAACCGACCGCTTTGGCGGCAAGCACCGCCAACCCGCCGATATACTGCCGTTGCGCTTCGTCAAGTTGCGGCGACGGCGCGATTTCGATCAATTTCTGATTGCGGCGCTGGATTGAACAGTCCCTCTCATACAGGTGGACGGTGTTGCCGTGATGATCGGCCAGCACTTGCACCTCAATATGGCGCGGATTGACAACGCATTTTTCCAGGAATACATCTGCACTACCGAAGGCTTTAGTGGCTTCGGAAATCACTCGTTCATAATTGCGCCGCAATTCGTCGGCATTATCGCACCGGCGAATGCCCCGGCCGCCACCGCCGGAAGTGGCTTTGAGCATAATTGGATAACCGATCTTTTCTGCAGCAAGCACCGCCTCTTCGATGCCGGGCAGGTTTGCTGTACCGGGCGTCACCGGAATACCGGCGGCTATCATAGCATTCCGGGCTTCGGTTTTATCGCCCATGCGTTGAATCACGCTCGGACTAGGCCCAATGAAAATCAAGCCGCGCTCGTTGCAAGCTTTGGCAAATTGAGCGTTTTCCGACAGGAAACCATAACCGGGATGGACCGCATCGCAACCGGTTGCCGCCGCTAAATCGACTAAGGCATAAATATTGAGATAACCTGCTAACGGCTCACTACCGATGCAATACGATTCGTCCGCTTTTTTGACATGCAGCGCATAGCGGTCGGCTTCCGAGTAAATCGCAACCGAACGGATACCCATTTCAGAGCACGCCCGGATAATGCGAACAGCTATCTCGCCGCGATTAGCAATTAAAATTTTTCGTAACATCGGCTTATTAAGTAAATAACCAGCATTTATTTTACTAAAATCTTACAACTGCATTGTTTCTCGTTGCCGAATTGAGGATTTCTAACAAAACCAGCTTTATTATGGCTATCCACTATCAAAACGATATTTGGCAACACCCAAAATCACCGAGAAACGCGATCAATCGAAATAATCTTAAACCGTACGATCATCGCTAAAACGAGATCGCAAAATGCCCTGACCATTTTAATGATGGCAACCTGCGCCGTGAATATGACCGTGCGATAACTCATCCTTAGTCGCTAATCTAACGGCAACGACATCGATAGTAAAATTAAGCGCTTGGCCCGCCATTGGATGATTACCGTCAATCGTGATCTCTTCTCCGTCAATTTTCGTGATCGTCACGATGCCCGTGCCAGAATTTACCGCCGCATGAAATTGCATACCGACCTCGAGATGATCAATACCGTCGAACATTTCCTTAGACACCACTTGAATCATATCGTCGCTGTATTCACCGTAAGCTTCGACTGCTTCAATACGGACAGTAAACTGATCGCCCGCATTCCGGTTGTGCAGCGCTTTTTCCAAACCGGTTATGATGTTGCCGTGACCGTGCAAATACACCAACGGCTCCCCACCGTTCGTACTGTCGATTTGCTTACCTTCATCGTCGGTCAGCGTGTAATGAATAGAAACGGCTGTATTATTTGCAATTTGCATTTCGAAACCTAAATTTGATTAAATGGCACAATAATAACCGTTTGCCCGGTATTTGTCTGAAATTTTCTATACCCATACTTACACTCTGTTAATGTCACGCTGGCGGCCACCACAACCGAAATCTTCGCCTTATATTACCGCAACGGGCTTTAACCGTCTGGAAGCAGAATTAAGAGCACTATGGGTAAAAAGAAACGATGTCACCAAGGCTTTAGCCGCGGCTGCGGCCGAGGGCGACCGTTCCGAGAACGCCGAATATATTTACCGGAAAAAGGAATTACGCGAAATAGACCGCCGCATTTTTTACCTGCAAAAACGTTTGCCCGCACTTAAAGTCGTTTCGTCCGCGCCCGAAGATACCGGTAAAGTATATTTCGGCGCATGGGTCACGCTGGAAAACGAGTCGGGGCAAGCGCTTTGTTACCGGATTGTCGGCGCGGATGAAATCGATCCTAAAGAGCCTTATGTCAGCCTCGACTCGCCGCTCGCTAAAGCCTTGATAAAAAGAACAGTCGATGACGAAGTCATCGTCACGATTGGCGGTAAAGCCATGCGTTATTCTATTGTGGCTATCGAATACAAATAATCGCGCCGTCCAAGCAGTGATAAAACGCAAATAATAGCTGACGGCTTCACAATCGATTAGGCTTTAAATTCATCCGATGAAAGACTATTTCCATCGACCCTTTGACCTTGAATAACTGCTTAAAGGGACTCGCAACTTGATTACCCGGCATTAAGCCTTGGAATTGAAATAGACACCCTCTATTAGCCGGTCAATTTTTTCCAACGTAAACGGTTTGCATTGGCTACTACGGTTAATGACGACATCGCCATTGCCGCGCCCGCTATCATCGGATTAAGCAATAACCCGAACACCGGGTATAAGGCACCGGCGGCAACCGGTATGCTGATGGTGTTATAAAAAAATGCGCCGAAGAGGTTTTGCTTGATATTGCTGACAGTTGCTTTCGATAAGGCAATCGCCTCGGGTACTTTTAGCAGCGATCCTTGTAAAATAACCACATCGGCGCTTTCTATAGCCACATCGGTCCCTGTGCCTATCGCCATACCGACATCGGCTTGCGCCAAGGCAGGCGCATCGTTAATGCCGTCGCCCACCATACCTACTTTTTCGCCTTGTTGTTGCAAAGCTTGCACGATACCTGCCTTATCTTGGGGCAGCACTTGCGCTTTAACCTCTTTTATTCCGGCTAGTTTCGCAATCGCTTGGGCGGTAATTTCATTGTCCCCAGTCACCATAATTACCTTGACGCCAAGTTTTTGAAGTTGCTGTACGGCATTTGCGGAATCTTTTTTGATGGGATCGGATACCGCAATGATGCCTGCAATCATGTTATCGACTGCAAGGAACATAGGGGTTTGTCCTAAATTCGACAATTCGGTCATTTGTTCGTCATACTGCCTGGAATCCACGCCTTTTAGCTTCATTAAGGAGCGATTGCCGAAATAGACCGGCTTCCCATTGATATTCGCCGTCACGCCGTGCCCTGCAACAGCCTGAAAATTCTGCGCTTTTTCGATGTTGAGCGCCTTTTGCCGAGCCGCGGCCAATATGCTTGCCGCTAAAGGATGCTCCGATCCGGATTCGATACTTGCAGCCAACCGTAAGACCGCGTCGCCGTCGAATTTAGCCGTGTGTTTGATGGTCGAAACACTAGGCTTACCTTCGGTGAGGGTTCCGGTTTTATCCAATACGATACAGGTTAATTTTCCGGCTTTTTGCAACGCATCGCCTTGCCGGATTAAGATCCCCGATTGCGCCGCTCTGCCGACCGCTACCATCACGGATATCGGCGTCGCCAAGCCCAAAGCGCAAGGACAAGCAATCACCAATACTGTCATCGATGTCACGAAACCATAACCGAATGCCGGATTCGGCCCGAAAAAATACCAAACGGCAAAGGTTACGATGGCAATCAAGACTACGGCTGGAACAAAGACTGCGGAAATTTTATCCGCTAACCGGGCGATATCGGGTTTACTGCTTTGCGCTTGACGAACGCTTTTAATTATTTGCGCTAGCGCCGTATCCCGTCCGATTCGGGTTGCTTTAAATAAAAAGGTTCCGGATTGATTTAGCGTACCGGCGGCTACTTCACTACCGGCCGTTTTTTCCACTGGAATAGGTTCGCCGGTTAACATGGATTCATCCACGGTCGAATGACCTTCGAATAAGGCGCCGTCGACCGGAATTTTTTCGCCCGGACGGACTCTTATCGTTTCACCCAAACCGACCGTCTCTATGGGAACATCCTGTTCTTTGCCATCCCGGATGACACGGGCAGTGCGCGGTTGTAAACCGATAAGCTGTCTGATCGCGCCGGACGTCCGACCCCTTGCCAAGGTTTCTAAACCGGTTCCCAAATTAATAAAGGCAAGAATAACAACCGCCGCTTCGAAATAAGCATGCTTCGCCAAAGACGGTAAAACGGCATGGAAATCGATTACAATACAGGAATAGAGCCAAGCAGCGCCAGTGCCTAATGCAATCAACGTATCCATGTTCGCCTGCCCCAAGCTTAAAGCTTTCGCGGCGCCGCGGTAAAAATGCAGCCCGGAGTAAACCATAATACCCAGCGTGATCAGCGCCAATTCCGGCCAAATCCAGCGGCCTTCGGGAGAACCCATGTCAGGCAGCCAGGAAAAATGCTCCGCCAACATCAAAAAAGCGCCAAAAGCGCCGGCCACCGCCGCTTTTTTCATTAACGAACGGTACCGAAGCCGCTCCAGTTCTTCTTGTTCTTCGGGATTTTCGAATCCTTCCATGACAGCAGCATCGTAACCGGCGCTGATAACCGCTTGTTTCAACAACTCAGGTTCGGCGCGACCTTTGACCATGGCGGAATGATCGGCGAAATTGACCTCGACCGAAACTACGCCGGGCACAGATGCCAGAGCACCTTCAACAGCGCTGACACAACCCGCGCAACTCATACCCATAATGGATAACCGGGTGATATCTGAAGCTTGCTCCGAAATCTGTTCTGCCGTCATATTTACCCCTTATAATATAGTAGTGATGAGATCCGGTTAATTATCGTCAAAAACCGTATAACCCGTCTCCGTAATCGCTTGAACAATGACTTTTAGGCTGGTCTTGGTCGCATCGAACTCGACTTTAACGGCTTTATCTTTACTGGATGCTACCGCCGATTTCACACCGTCCATACCTTTTAGTTTTGCCGTAACAATGTTTTCACAACCGCCACATTTCATACCGGTAACGGTTAAGGATGCGGATTCAATCATTTTGTTGCTCCATTATTTTTCAAATGCGCTATTTATATCACAACCCGCTCAGAGCGGATACTTTGATCGTAATCAAAGCAAAGCTAAGTTGTTATTGAATAACAGACTTTGTTATTGTTAGCATTACCGCTTAAATTAAAACTCAAACGCATGGAACTCAATACAATCAGCAATCAAACCATTGCCCTTGCCGGAATCGCCCAAGCAACCGTTTTGGTGCAACAACTCGCTACCACAGGAACTTGCGACCAGCAAGCCATGCAAGCCAGTATCGGCAGTCTATTGAAAATCGATTCGGCTTCGGTAGCCGATGTTTACGGCGGTTTAAGCGGACTAAAGTTAGGCTTTGAACAGTTGAGCAGCCAACTAACAGGCGCCAAGCCGCCCGACCCTGAACAAGCCCGGTACGCCGCAACAATCGTTTATCTCGACAAAAAGTTATCGGGCCGGAAAGATTTGCTCGACACAATCCAAGCGGGAGTCCATAAGGCGCAAAGCCAAAGCGAACAGTTCGGTTTACTTCATGATAATGTTTTGGCTAATTTAGGCGATCTTTATCACCGGACGATCAGTACGCTGCAACCGAGAATCATGGTAAACGGCGATCAAGCCTATTTGTCGCGATCCGATATTGCCAGCAAAATCAGAACCTTGCTCCTAGCAGGCATACGCTCCGCCTTACTATGGCGGCAATGCGGCGGGGCGCGCTGGAAATTCATTTTTTACCGCAAGAAAATCCAGGCAGAATTGCACCATTTAATCAAACAAATCCAATAAAATCATGCAACCTGACGATATTAATAGAGTAAAATCCTATCTACTTAATTTGCAGAACAACATCTGCAATGCTTTAGAAGACGAAGAGTCCGCTGTCAGGTTTATTGAGGACCTTTGGGAGCGAAAGGAAGGTGGCGGCGGTCGCACCCGGGTATTATCGAACGGACAGGTTTTTGAACAAGGCGGGGTAAATTTTTCCCACGTTTCAGGATTCAACCTGCCCCCCTCCGCAACCGCAAAACGGCCTGAATTGGCTAACCGGAAATTTCAAGCCATGGGAGTCTCGCTCGTTATTCACCCTCGAAATCCCTATGTGCCGACTTCGCACGCTAATGTCAGGTTATTTATCGCGGAAAAAGAAAACGCGTCTTCGATTTGGTGGTTTGGCGGCGGTTTCGATTTAACGCCTTATTATCCCTTCGAGGAAGACGTGATCGAATGGCATCGAACAGCCCACGCAGCTTGCGAACCTTTTGGCGAACACGTTTATAAGGAGCATAAGCAGTGGTGCGATGACTATTTTTTTCTAAAACATCGCAATGAGACTCGCGGTGTTGGGGGCTTGTTCTTTGACGATTTAAACGAATGGGGATTCGAGCGTTGTTTCGACTACCTAAAAAGCATTGGCGATCATTACATTAAAGCTTATCTGCCGATCGTTCAGAAACGTAAAACTACGCCTTTCGGCGAACGCGAACGTGATTTCCAGCTTTACCGGCGGGGCCGGTACGTAGAATACAATCTGGTTTACGACCGCGGCACCTTATTCGGATTGCAATCTGGCGGCCGGACAGAATCCATCTTGATGTCGTTGCCGCCCGTCGTACACTGGCGGTATAACTGGCAACCAGAACCAGACAGCCCCGAACACCGTCTTTACGAACGGTATTTGAAACCGCAAAATTGGCTGGGAATACAATAGACTTGTTTTGGAAGTTTTAATCGTCGAGCGCCTTAATATTTCATAAGGCCGGATCAACAATTTTCAATCTGTCGGCAACAACAGAAATGCCGCTGCTTTATTCTAAAAAATCTCTCTAATTATCAAAACAGGGCGTTTTTCGGAATTAAATTTTTTCCGGCATTTCCGGTTAAAGCAAAAAAATAAATTTTTAAAAAAGCTGTGAAATATTACCTGTTTTCAGCGCTTAATATTAACAATCCAGCAATTACAAAGACCGCTATAATAAGGCGCAATTTTATTTTTCCCTTCCACCGGTTACTAACTTTTCCTACGTGCAATTCAACCAATAGCAACCGATAATGGATCTCCCAAACGCCTTCGTAAGCTGGTTCCGGAACTCTTCGCCTTACATCCACGCCCACCGGAATAAAACCTTTGTCATCTCCTTTGGCGGCGAAGCTGTGCTCGCCGAGGATTTCGACCACCACATCCACGATTTTGCCTTACTGAGTAACTTAGGTATACGCCTAGTGCTGGTTCACGGTATCCGGCCGCAGATCAATCAGCGTCTGCAAGCGCTCAATATCAACGCCCGCTTCCATCGCAACCTTCGCATCACCGACGAGATCGCATTGCAATGTGTGAAAGAAGCGGCAGGTACGGTACGTGTTGAAATCGAAGCCTTATTGTCAATGGGTTTGGCGAATTCGCCGATGGCGGGTAGCGGTTTAAAAGTCGCTTCCGGCAATTTCGTGACCGCCAAGCCGTTAGGTGTGATCGATGGCGTTGATTACGGTCACACCGGCGAAGTGCGCCGGATTGACAACCAAGCTATCCAGCAACAATTGGAACAGAAAAATATCGTTCTAATCTCTCCTATCGGCTATTCGCCCAGCGGTGAAATCTTCAATTTGTCCGCCGAGCAGATCGCAACGGCGGTAGCGATTTCGTTAAAGGCGGAAAAACTCATCCTGCTGACCGAACAAAGTTTCCAAAATCCCGAAACACAACAGCCGATCCGTCAGATTACGGCGGATGAAGCAGCAATATTCTTGCGCAATCAACCCGATATGCCGGAACTCATGGCTTTGCCCCTCAAAGCTGCTATCCAAAGCTGTCAATCGGGTGTAAAGCGAGTGCATCTGATAGATAGGAATGTAGACGGAATTTTACTGCTTGAACTTTTCAGCCACGACGGCGCAGGCGCGCTCATCAGTTCGACACCCTTCGAAGCGTTGCGTGCGGCCACGCTCAGCGACATCGGCGGCATACTTGAATTGATTAAACCGCTGGAACAGCAAGGTAAACTGACTAAACGATCACGCGAAAAAATTGAAATGGAAATTGCCGACTATATCGTCCTGGAACGTGACGGCTTGATTATCGGCTGTTTAGCGTTACATAGCGATGGAAAAGGCCAGTTCGGGACCATTGCTTGTTTAGCCGTCCATCCCGACTATCAAGGATCGGCGCGCGGACAAAGAATGTTCGACCATATCTGTCAAAAAGCCAAACAACTGAAACTTAAGAATTTATTCGTATTATCAACCCAAACAGCCCACTGGTTTATTGAGCGCGGTTTTCAACCCTCGACAATTGACTCCTTGCCGGAACCGATAAGAGCCTTGTACAACCCGGCAAGAAATTCCAAAGTGCTTTGTAAAGCCACTGACTGACAACCTCATGGCTTTTGAGTCCGATTTCATTTCTGTGTTGCAAATTACCGATACGCACATTTTACAGTCTCCGGAAGCTACCTTATTAGGCGTCGATACGGCCCGGTATTTCAATATCGTGCTGAATTCGGCGATTAGCTCAAACCGGAAATTCGATCTGTGTCTGGCAACGGGCGATTTAGCGCAGGATCCCGCCCCGGAGAGCTACCAGTACCTTTTAAATAAGCTGGAACAACTTGAATTTCCCTCTATTTGTTTGCCCGGTAATCATGACGATCTCAACGTCATGCAGCAAATATTATGCACTAAAACCGTTAATTGCCGTAAACACGTTATTTTAGGTAACTGGCAAATCATCGCTTTATACAGCCAGGTTCCCGATTCAGCCGGAGGCCATTTAGCGAACGAAGAATTAATTTTTTTAGAACAATGCCTTAATCAAAACGCCGGGCTTTTTAGTCTTATCGCCGTACATCACCATTGCATATCTAGCGGCAGCGCCTGGATGGACACGATGATAATCGACAATGCCCCGGATTTGTTCGGTCTTATCCAGCGCCATTCCAATGTTAAAGCAATCGTCAACGGGCATATTCACCAGGCGATGGATATCGAAATAAATTCCCTGCGGATTTTGACCACACCCTCAACCTGTTTCCAATTCGAACCGCGGAGCGAACATTTCAGTTTAGCCGACGAGTCGCCCGGCTATCGCTGGCTTAATCTCTATCAAGACGGCAGTATCGCCAGCGATCTTGTCCGCATCCCCGAGCCTTTATCCGGTTTGCAAATGAAAACTCAAGGTTATTGAAGCTTGTTGCGACTCTTGTTTTTGCCGGTTTCTTTCGCCAAGTACCCGCTTGCATCCACCGGCACGGCATCCGTGATCAAAATTGCGCCTAGCTCGGTCATCGCCCGTTGATAAACCCTGCGCTTGAAATAAACGACATCCTTAAGCGGCTCCCAGTAATCCACCCAGCGCCAGCCGTCGAATTCGGGTTTAGGGCAGTGGTCGAAACGCACGTTGGATTCGTGTGTAATAAGTCGCAACATATACCAGATCTGTTTTTGTCCGATGCATAAAGGCACCGAATTTTTGCGGATGTAACGATCAGGTAATTGGTATTTCAACCAATAGCGCGTACGGCCTAGAACCTGGACGTGCTCTTGCTGTAAACCGGTTTCCTCCCACAATTCACGATACATCGCGGTTTCCGGGTCTTCATCTTGATTGATGCCGCCTTGCGGGAATTGCCACAAGTCCACGCCCATCCGTTTTGCCCAAAACACGCGACCCTCGTCATTGCAAAGGATGATGCCGACATTGGGCCGGTATCCTTTTGAGTCGATCATGTCTAATAACCTTGTATTTCGCCTCTCCCGCCCCTGCTCTACGCCTATGGTAAAATGAAAGGACAAGACGGCTTTCATTAAATATAGCCCATTGTTCCATAAAAAATGACTCTATGCCAGAGGGCATATCCTATTAATTTTTAACGGGTGGGTAACCGTGAGCTTAGCGATTTTCGATTTAGACAATACCCTCATCGCCGACGACAGCGACTATCTCTGGGGGCAATTCCTTGTCGACCAGGGCATTGTCGACAAGGCCTATTACGAAGCCGCCAACGCGAAGTTTTACGACGACTACAAAAAAGGCGTCTTGGATATCGCCGAATTCCTGCATTTCTCATTAAAACCGCTGGCGGACAATAACGCCAAAGACCTGTACCGCTGGCGCAAGCGGTTTATCGACACCGTCATCCGCCCGCTGCTGCTAAAACCCGCGCAAGAGCTTATCGGCAAACACAGAAAACGCGGCGACACGCTGATGGTCATCACCGCCACCAACCGCTTTGTGACCGAACCCATCGTCAGTCTTTACGGCATAGACATCCTGCTGGCGACAACGCCCGACTTTGTGGACGGCCGCTATACCGGCGCTTTTTCGGGTATTCCTTGTTTTCAGGAAGGCAAGGTCAGGTTGTTGGAAGCCTGGCTGAAACAATCTTCGGAAACGTTAGCTAACAGTTGGTTTTACAGCGATTCCCACAACGATTTGCCTTTACTCAAGCGAGTAGAAAATCCCGTAGCCGTCGATCCGGACGACACACTAAAGTCCTATGCCGACGCTATGAATTGGCCGGTTATCAGCTTAAGGACGGAACAATGTCCGAGTCATCATTTTCATAAATAAGCTTTCTACCTTTTGTTAGAGCCTATCATCGGCAATAGAAATACCGCATAGATAGCCTTTGGCGGTTGAATATTTAGAAGCTTGAATACGCTACCGCTTTTTTGAATCAAATTGAAACCCTTCGAAGGCTACAAAATAACCCTAAGGTTTAGCCATAAATTTAGCGTATCGATTGTGTGAACAAACTATTAAGACAAATTGCGAGGTTGTAAGCAATCCTGAAAATCAACGGATGTCGCGCTGTTGGTGTATAATCCGCGGCTGAAAAAGTCGGCTGGGCAGCCGCTGTTTTATCGCAAGATAGAATGGAGGAAAGTCCGGGCTCCACTGGGCAAGATGCCAGGTAACGCCTGGGAGGCGCGAGCCTACGGAAAGTGCCACAGAAAATATACCGCCTTAACGCTTGTAAAGTCGTCATGGTAAGGGTGAAAAGGTGCGGTAAGAGCGCACCGCGCAACTGGCAACAGGGGCGGCACGGTAAACCCCATCCGGAGCAAGATCAAATAGAGGAACAGACGCGTGGCCCGCGCGGTTCCTGGGTAGATTGCTTGAGCGTTAGGGCGACTTAACGCCTAGATGAATGGCTGCTCTCGACAGAACCCGGCTTACAGGCCGACTTTTTCTTTTATACTTAAATTTAATCCAACGCTTTACTGCTTTCAAACTGTTCGTTCAAGTTAGGTGCAGGTACGAAACAATTCAGCCTCGAACAAACTAGCCGCTCTTTTAATCATCAGGACAGTAAAGCCGTTGGTTATAACGATTATAGCCGGTGTAATGCTGGGCCGGATACGGTTTTCGATAGCCTGTGTAGCGATGCTGACTGTATCCGAGATGATTTCGATTATAGTAGTTTCCGCTATAGCCGTCATTCCGGCCCGGCACCGGATAATGATGAACACAGGCTGATAGAAAACCCAAAACGATAGCCCAGCATATTGTTTTAAAAAATATTTTCATAAACCATCCTCAGCGTTTTAAACTCATTAATAGTTTATTACGTATTGCTGAATACAGGACGAATTCGACTTTTTATAGCAAGAATGACGCGAATAGAATCTTTAAATCAAGCTATTAGCCAGCTAAGGACTATAAAGTTTGCTGCTTACCTTACGTTTTGCGCTTTTTTACCGGCTTGGTTACGTTAAAGCCCCCGTGCAACTCGACCCTTGCCCGGCGGTGCAGCCGAAGCAATGGTCCGCAACACTGATTGCCGCCGATTCTAGATTAACATCCAGTAAATCTGCAATATGAACCGGCTCGCCGCCGCCCAACGGCATCTCCAGCATTTGGTTGAAATCGCAATCGTAAACCATGCCTTGCCAATCCACGCTAATCAGGCTTTTGCACATCACTTTTTTTAAATTTTCGGGCAGGTAGCCTTGTTTTAAGTCATTGAGATAATTATCGAATACAACCGTCATATGCGCTCCATGCTTGCCGTTGGCTAGCAAAACCGCGCCGAACCGTTGTATAGGCATATTCGCCAATGCAAACAGACGATTGAATTGAATGCCGAACTGTTCACCGAGATAACGCCGGTAATCCGCTTCCAATTGTTCTTGCGGCGGCGGCAAAGAAGCGCCTTGCGGATTGAAAACCAAATTCAATTCCAAACCGCTACCCGGCGTCCCGTACCCTAACGCATTGAGTTTTTTCAACCCAGCAATCGATGCTGTAAAGGCGCCTTTTCCGCGCTGGGCATCGACATTTTTTTCCAGATAACAGGGTAACGAAGCCACTATTTCGACTTGAAGCTCCGCCAGAAAGTCCGCCGTCCATTCATAGCCCGGTTCGACCAGAATCGTCGGATTGCACCGGTCGATGACGTGCAACCCTAGCGCTTTCGCCGATTCGATCAACCAGCGGAACGCCGGATTCATTTCCGGCGATCCGCCGGTTACGTCCATGACTTGCAATTGATGTTTAGCCGCAAACTTTAGTGCGGCTTGCATCACTTCCCTGTTCATCAGTTCGGTGCGTTTCGGCCCAGCGTTGACGTGACAATGCGTACAGCTTAAATTGCATAGGTAACCCAAATTCATCTGCAGCGTCATCAACTTATCGCGCCGGATTTTGGGAAACTGTCCGTTTAGGAGTAAGGGTTTTACGTTGTACATGTTGTGTTTAAACGTATGCGATCAACAGCAAGCCGCTCCGGAATCGAGTTTGGCGCTGGTATTCGGGGGCATACAGTCGAATAAGCCGAAATGAACCGATTTATCGCCGATAAGCTGGATATAATTAGCATACCGGCTTGCGCTCAACATATCCGCGGTGTTCCCGCAAACCCGTAAAGGCCGTCCGGTTTCAAGGTGATGATGGTCGTCGAGGTCGAAGGCATGGGGATGTTGCGGCAAAGTACCCTTATACACAGCGATTTGTCCGAAATCTTCGCAACGATCCTCGAGCGGCATTTTAAATGCGCGAACAGTAATCGAGCGAAAATTGATCATCCCAATTTTATCCGAGACTTCAGGGTCGTCCAGCGTAATCGGATTCTGCTTGACTATACGTACATCCGGGCAGCCGAGGTCGTGCATGATTCGGCGAAAATCTTCCCAATACAAGGCCCCGCCCAGGCATTCGCCCAACAAAACCGGATCAAGCTTTAATGATTGCGGTACGCGACGGTCGGCATAAACATCGGAAAAATAAAGCTCACCGCCCGATTTCAATACCCTGAATATTTCCGAAAATACTTTTGTTTTATCGGGGGATAAATTCACGACGCAATTGGATACGACTATATCGATTGAATTATCGGCAATACCGGCTGTGCTTAAATCCTCGATCTGTCCGTGCAAAAATTCGACATTGCCGCAGCGATAACCATAACGTTCGGTATGCCAATCGAGATGACTCCGGGCAACAGCAAGCTGCTCATCCGTCATATCAACGCCGATGACCTTCCCGTTTTCCCCCACCAACCGCGATAACAAATAACAATCCCGTCCCGAACCGCAACCTAAATCCAGCACGGTACAGCCTTCTAAAGCTGGCGGTAACGGCGAGCCGCAACCGTAAAAGCGCGCAACCACTTCCGGATGCACGTCCGCAAGATAAGGACGTAAAAACAGGGGCATGGCGTCCAAGTTGCAACATGCGCTGGTTTTCAAATCCTGGCTGGATTTCAGCACTTGACCGTAATAGTTTTGTACGGTTTCAATAATTGTCGAATCGGTCATTTTCGCTTTCCTTGGGATGTCAGGTGATGTTATTCAAGTTATTCTGGAAGCTATTATAAAATGGTCAACGTTATACAGCACAGTTGTCGATCAATTTAGGTGACATACCGCAGCCGTTATCGCGTTTAATATAAACCTTCTCATCGATTATTAGAGATAAAAACGAAATTTTTATCTCTACGCCACTATTTATTAGCGGGCAATATTGAATATACATAAGACTGGTTTAGCCTCGCCGCCAGGCATGGAACCGCTCCAGCCAAGGATATAAATATTCCGGGGCATGCGCCCGTTTCCAGGCGCCGGCCACATATTTATTCGCCTCCGCTAATGTCGGATAAATATGTATCGTTGCCAATATTTTATTTAAACCGATGCCGTATTTCATCGCTAAAACAAATTCTGCCAGTAGATCGCCTGCATGTTCGCCCACGATAGTCACTCCGAGTATCTTGTCTTTTCCCGGCTTAGTCAGCACTTTAATAAATCCGTGCGTTTCGCCGTCCGCAATCGCCCGGTCGAGTTCGCTAATTTCGTATTTGACAACTTCGTACGGGATATTGAGTTCTTTTGCTTCTTGTTCGTTCAATCCGACCCTCGCAACTTCGGGATCGATAAACGTAGACCAAGGAATAATGCTGTAATCGGTACGGAATTTTTTGAACGGACTCAATAATGCGTTTACGGCGGCATACCAAGCCTGATGCGCCGCCGTATGAGTGAATTGAAACGGCCCGGTTACATCGCCCACGGCATAGATATTCGGGAAATTGGTTTGTTGGAAAGCATTCGCGGCAATTGTTTTGCGCGGCGAGAGTTCGATACCCAATTCTTCCAGGCCATAACCGGAAACATTAGCAACCCGCCCAATTGCGCACAGGACTTCATCGAACGGGATTTTCACTATTTGGTTATTGTTTTCAGCGATTAAGATTTTCTCGCCATTTTCAATAGCGAAAGCTTTACCGAGATGTCTCATCCGAAGGTCGACGCCTTCCTCTTTGAATTTCGACATAACGGCATTTGAAACATCCGCATCCTCGCGGATCAACAAGCGCCCCGCCATTTCAACCTGCGTTACTTGACTGCCCAAGCGCGCAAAACATTGCGTCAATTCGCTACCGATAGGGCCTCCGCCCAGCACAAGCAAACGTTTTGGTAATTTCCGCAGCGACCAAATATTATCCGAAGTCAGCGGATTGATTTCCTGAATTCCCGGAATGGGAGGGATAAACGGTTTCGCTCCGGCGGCAATGACTATACTTTGCGCCGTTAATGTTTTAACACCGTCAGCCGCCTTAATTTCAACAGCCCAAGGCGTCACAATTTTCGCTTCGCCTAACACAACGTCCACGCCGAGCTTGCTATAACGTTCTTTGGAATCATGCGGTTCGATGGTTTTAATCACCGATTGCACCCGTTCCATTACGTCATTAAAATCGAATTCGGTTTGGGCGGTTTTGATACCGAATTCCTTAAATCTCTTTTGTTGCGACAGCCATTTTGCTGTGCGTATCAAAGCTTTGGATGGCACACAACCGGTATTCAGACAGTCACCACCCATACGGTGCTTTTCAACCAAAATAACTTTGGCCTTAAGTGTAGCAGCGATGTAAGCGCTCACTAAACCGCCCGATCCCGCACCAACCACTAACAAGTTACAATCGAATTTTTTCGGTTTTTGCCGTTTGGCGCTGGATTTCATGACAATATCAACCGCTATAAGCTACCTGCTGCATCAGTATAGCTGTGTCAGTATAATAAACAAAAGCGTAATGATTTAAATGCTTTTTATCACCTTAAGCAGATACCGCCGATTAAAATGCTCAGGCATAAAAAAACCTCAGCTAA
>DLHW01000008.1 GCA_002483425.1 Methylococcaceae bacterium UBA7658 | reverse complement strand
CAATTTCGCTTGTTGCTATCGACTGGTAAAAAGCGTGCAAAACTTTCCAGGGTCCTGGGGAAAAGAGCGTTGAAAAGTTTCCACCTCAGGTTGTTTAATGACCGGCTTTTTGCCGGAGAACCCTGGAGTGATAGAAATGGATGTTATTGCCGAGATCAGACGGCGTTTTCATGTTGAGAACGAGACGATTACCTCTTTGGCGAATGCCTTTGACTTATCTCGTCCCACTATCCGCAAGCACCTCAAGACAGTTGAAGAACCTATTTACCATCGTCAAAACCAACCGCATCCAAAGTTAGGCTTATTTCACAGTCAATTAGATGCCTGGTTGGAGCAAGAAGCCCATTTTCCCCGTAAACAAAGGCGCACTGCCCAACGCTTGTATGAATGTTTACAGGTAGAGGGCTATCAAGGGTCTTACACGATTGTCCAGCGCTATGTGAAGGGCTGGAAGAAAAAGCAGGCCAGTAGTCCAACGGTCAAACAAGCCTTTGTCCCGTTAGCCTTTCCAGCAGGCGAGACCTGCCAGTTTGACTGGAGCCAAGAGACGGTGATGTTGGGCGGGGCAGTGCAGACCATTAAAGTGGCGCATTTTCGTTTGACCTACAGTCGCCAGATGTTCGTGGTGGCTTATCCGCGCGAAACCCAGGAAATGGTATTGGATGCGCATGGTAAAGCCTTTGCCTTCTTAGGTGGAGTACCTAAGCGCATGGTGTACGATAATTTGAAAACGGTGGTCGATACGGTCTTCGTCGGCAAGGAGCGCCGGTTTAACCGCCGATTTTTAGCCCTAGCCAACCATTACCTGTTTGAACCGGTGGCCTGCACACCCGAATCAGGCTGGGAAAAAGGCCAAGTGGAAAACCAAGTAGGCAACATTCGTGAGTGGCTGTTTACACCAATCGCTAAATTTGAAGACTTTGCCAGCCTGAATGCCTGGCTGGAGAGGCGTTGTCTTGAATTGGCGGCGCGGCCTAATCCAGGACAACCCTCGCGCAGCATCGCTGATTGTTTTGCTGAAGAACGACGATTGTTGATGCCGGTCAAGGCAGCCTTCGATGGCTATGTGGAAGAGATCAGGCGGGTTTCACAATTGTGTTTAATCCGCATTGACCGTAACCGCTACAGTGTGCCGGCCAAATGGGCCAATACTGTGGTTTCAGTCCGGTTAACGGCGAATCAGGTACGCATGATTGCTGATGGACACGTTATCGCCGAACATGGCCGTCATTTCGGGCGTGACCAACTAGTCTGTGACCCTTGGCATTACCTGCCCGTATTAGAGAAAAAGCCGGGCGCCCTTCGGCATGGCGCACCGTTTTTAACTTGGGATTTGCCGGTTTCGGTTAAGGTAGTTAGAGATCGTATCCTCAAGCAAGACAAGGGCGACCGGGCTTTTGTCGACCTGTTGCTGATGGCCAGGTCATTGGGCGACAGCGGCCTTGAAACCCTGGAAGTGGCCTGTGACTTGACTTTACAGGCCGGGATCATGAGTGCACCAGTTGTGCTCAATGAAATGCGCCGTCTCACTGAATCGGCGAGGCCTAAGCCATTGCAGGACAGGTTGCCATCAATGCCCACGCTGACACTGGAGCCGGTGGCTGATTGCAGCCGATACGATACCTTACGGAGTAGCCGTCATGTCCATTGATCGTGCTACTGAGCTAAAGGCATTGCATCTTTATGGTATGGCGGCCGCCTGGGGCGAATGGCAGGCTGAATATGCTATTCAGCAAAAGCCAGTCATGCCAGAAGTCTGGTTGGATCGGCTCATCAAAGCTGAACAGGTCGACCGCCAAGCACGCAGTTTGAACTACCAGCTCAAAGCCGCACGTTTCCCTCTGAATCGTGACCTGATGGGCTTTGATTGGCAGGAATCACCGTTACAGCGTACCCGGATTGAACAATTGGCCAGTGCGGGCTTTATGGATCAAGCCTACAATTTAATCCTCGTGGGCGGTACCGGAACCGGTAAAACCCATCTGGCGACCGCCTTGGCTATTGCCGCCATCCATCAGGGCAAACGAGTGCGTTTCTTCAATGCCGTTGACCTCGTCAATCAACTGGATAAAGAAAAACAGCTGGCTAAGGCTGGAAACCTGGCCAAGCAATTGGCAGCCATGGATGCAGTGATCTTGGATGAACTGGGCTATCTGCCATTCCCGGAATCAGGCGGGGCATTGCTGTTCCACCTCATTAGCCATCTGTATGAGAAAACGTCCTTAATTATCACAACTAACCTCAACTTTGGGGAATGGGTACAGGTTTTTGGTGATGCCAAAATGACCACGGCACTATTAGACCGAATTACCCACCACTGCGATATTTTAGAAACCGGCAACGATTCCTATCGCTTTAAACATCGGAAAAAAGCGGCTGAAAATCAATAAACCCACGTCCCCGGTGGAAACTTTTGGACGCTTTTTTCGGCTACTTTACTGGAATGTTTTCAACGCCGTTTGACACCCTAATAAAAGGAAGACACCCCCAATTTTTTCATGTGATTTGGTGATAAAG
>DLHW01000053.1:36617-75504 GCA_002483425.1 Methylococcaceae bacterium UBA7658 | reverse complement strand
TTAACCATGAGGGCGTAGCAGGCGCCAAATTCATGGCGACCGTTAGATCATTTCCCAATTTATCTTTCAGCAAATCGGTAATTTTGAGCTGATCGTCGGTATTGTTAAATCGCGCTAACACCCGGCCGTCTTGAAATTCAAACGCTTTCGGGGTTACTCCCGCGGTTTTAATTTCAGATGTTATAAGGTCTGCTTGCCGTTGTTCGATCTTTGCGCTTTTTTGCGAGGACACCTGAACTGAAGGATCGTCCCCGAACAGGTTAGGCAACGAATACAACGTGCCGAACGCGAATATTGCAATGACCAGGATGTTTTTCCAAAGCGGGAAACTATTTTGCATTTGTTATTCCATTATCAGACTGCATGATTTTTTTGCAGGATTGCTCAGTCTATGAAGTTAAAACTAAACGGTTGCCTTTTTGGTAACGGCCTTATAAGTCCCCTTCGGCATCATGCTTTCGATGCTTTGACGTTGCACTTGAATAAAGGTATTGTCGCCGACTTCCAGTTTGACGAAATTATCGTCTAGATCGACTACTTTACCTAAGATGCCGCCAGTCGTGACCACTTCAGTGCCTTTACCTAAAGCCGCAACCATTTGTTTTTTTTCTTTGGCGCGCTGGGCTTGCGGACGCAGAAACAGAAAATAAAAGAACACTAAGATGGCGACCGGAAACAACAAACCTTCCATGCCGGGTTGTTGCGCCGCCGGCGCTGCTGCGGCCATCGCGTCAGAGATAAAGAAACTCATTTTAATCCTCGGGTTAGTTCAATTTTTTAGCTAATCCCCTATTATGACACAGTTGGAACAACTTTTCCTCGTTGTTCATAAAAGCGCTTGACAAAAATATCCAGTTCTTGCTTTGCAATGGCGTCGCGCAATTCTTGCATAAGATTCAGATAATAATAAAGATTATGTATCGTATTCAGCCTAGAACCCAGCATTTCCTGGCATTTATCGAGATGGCGGAGATACGCTCTGGAGTAGTTCCGGCAGGTATAACACGCGCAATTTTCGTCGATAGGGCCAGTATCGTATTCGTACTGGCTATTCCGGATTTTAACAACGCCGAACGCGGTAAACAAATGACCGTTACGCGCATTCCGCGTCGGCATGACGCAATCGAACATATCGATACCGCGCCGCACCGCCTCGACTAAATCTTCCGGTGTACCGACCCCCATCAAATAGCGCGGCTTGTCGGCGGGCATCAGAGGGTGAATGGCGTCCAGCGTTTGCATCATTTCTTCTTTCGGTTCGCCTACCGATAAACCGCCGATAGCGTAGCCGTCGAAACCGATGCCGGTCAAACCGTCAATAGATTCTTTGCGAAGATGCTCATACATACCGCCTTGTACAATTCCAAATAAGGCGTTCGGATTATCGCCATGCGCTATTTTACTGCGCTGCGCCCAGCGCAGGGACAACCGCATGGATTCCGCCGCCTCGTCAACAGTCGCTGGATAAGGCGTACACTCGTCGAAAATCATTACGATATCGGATCCTAAATCGCGCTGTACCTGCATGGATTCTTCAGGCCCCATGAAAATCTTACCGCCATCGATGGGCGACCTGAACGTCACGCCCTGCTCGCTGATTTTTCTTAAATCCCCTAAGCTGAACACTTGAAAACCGCCGGAATCGGTGAGAATCGGCTTCCGCCAGTTCATAAACCCGTGCAAATCGTTATGTGCTTTTATTACCGGGGTACCGGGCCGCAGCATTAAATGAAAGGTGTTGCCTAGAATAATTTGCGCGCCCAGATGGTTTAAATCATCCGGAGTAAGCGATTTAACAGCGCCGTAGGTGCCGACCGGCATGAATACCGGAGTTTCAATAATGCCGTGATTTAAGGCGAGTTGCCCCCGGCGGGCGTAACCGTCCCGCGCGATGATGTTAAATTCCATTTAGTTATGTTACTGATATTAAAAATAAGGAGGTTGTTCGATTTTCGGTTTTAGTTTTTTCTAAAAATGCGCAGTGTTATCCGGTTACGGCGCTGACCGATAAAACAACCCAATTGAAAAATCCGGCCTAACCCGGGCTAACAATCAATATTAATACTCTAGCCGCTCTATCCCGCAATCCGATCGCCGCTCAATCTTTTCGCTTTCTTAAACCGGCTGGCATTTCCAGTTTCGTCCGGTCCCAGCCCTCTAAATCCAATATCTCATCCAGGCATTCTTCCATCAATTGATGCGCTTGCTTCGTGACTTCGGCAATTCGCTGATGCACTTGGGTCAGCACATTGCTTTCGGACGCCTTATCCTGTTCTATACACTGATTTTGATAATCGAATAATTTACGCAAGTTAGTAATTTGCATACTGACGTGAAGAGGACAAGCGCAATCGTACAAAGCGGCTTGATCGTTAATGATGGCAAGCTGCAACGCGCTAAATTTATTGTCAAGGTTCATAGTTTTCTCCTCATTATTATTATTGTTAGCTATTCCGGCCTTAACCGTAATAATTTGGTTTAGATTTGCGTATTTTGGCAGAAACCGGAACTAAAAACACAGTAAACAGAGCATTTTTTCTAATGCCTCCTATTGTTTGGCCTCGATAGACGCTATTTTAACGGCCTCGACAAACTCTGCACGTTAACTTGAATATAGTATAGGCATGAAAACTTTACAGCCTCCAGTGTCGCTGGTTGCCTGCACTAATTATCAATAAAGGGGTAAAGTGAGGTTGCGCCAGAAAAACGGAAACCAAACGTCAAAATGTTCCGTTAGTCTTCAATTCCAGAAAACCCGAACCCGAATTCTTTTGTTTTTCAGTCTAAAGATTGAGCTATTACTTTAATTTGAAGAATGCCGTGTTTTTGACCGTATTGTTTTTTTATTTCTTTGTAAAGATCATAGCCTTGGCTGATTAAATCAAGTAATTTATCCTTTTTGTAATTTCCATATAAGCATTGTGTAACTACTTCTGGATTCAACTCAATGTCGTTTTCTATGCAGCCCGACACAAGCCTGGCTATCAGGGCAATATCAACTTTTTGGAGAAAACCTCTATTTTTTTCCAATTGCCAGCAGTTTTTGTCTATGCTTTCATCCACATTAGAAGGCAAATAAAATAACTTAGATTTCATAAAAACTGAAATCGCTCTTTTTACATCTGTTGAAGTAATTTTATTGTCTTGAAGCTTTCCTATTACAACTTCTGTTAATTCATTTTTTGGTAATGGCGGCAGGGTTATTAATACGTTGTATATTTTCGTTAAGTAATCGTTGGGAATAGAGGGCCAGTTTTTTTCTTTCAATAACTTTTGATAGGATTCAATTTGAGATGCCATTAGCTGTTCATCTTTATCTATTTTCAACGAATCTGAAGTATCGATATTTAATGATTTAGGTGTAGCTAACCAAGTCTTAGCATCATCAGAACGGATAAGTTCAATTGAATCAATCGACTTTAAAAATTCGCTGAAAGACTTAAAACCCAAGGCTTTCTCATCAAATGCACTATCAATATTTATCATGACATTTTTTAACGAAGAATAAGAGACTGGATCAGCAAATGTTTTTAGTGCTTTTTCAACTAAATCAATGGCATCATCTAGTGCTAATTTAATAGTTTCTTGGGTAATGTCCGTGTAAACGTATCTTGAGCACGAAGTTTTGACGCTCTCGCTTAATGCAGACCGTGGGCCGACCCCGATAACTTCTTTGCCAATTTCCCTTAAACGCCTAAATAATGGTGAAAAGTCGGAATCACCCGTTGCAAGGACAAACCACTCTACATCGCTTAAACGTAGGGCGTATTCCATTACATCAATAGTCAGCTGTATATCAGAAGAATTTTTACCGCTAATTGGATGAAAATTATGAATAAGCTCAAACCCTGATCGATTCAAATTTCCTTGAAAATTGAATAGGTTTTGATTTGTCCAGTTACCATACGCCCTGCGAACGATAATTTGCCCTGTAGAACTTAACTCAGATAAAAGCTTCTCAGGGCCATCTTCTTTTACCCATTGAGTAAGATTTTCAACATCAATGAAGATTGCGATTTTTGAGCTTTTCATTCTGAATTAAGGGATTTCGCTTTTCGCTAACCATAAACCGGAAACCGCTTGCAAAGCGCCGTCACTTTTTCCCGCACCGCCGCAATCACTTTTTCATCGTCCATAGCTTCCATTACGTCGCACATCCAGTTGGCGACATCGGTGACTTCGGCTTCCTTGAAGCCACGCGTGGTGGGCGCTGGCGTACCGACGCGGATGCCGCTGGTGACGAAGGGCGATTGCGGGTCGTTGGGTACGGCGTTTTTGTTGACGGTGATGTGCGCTTTGCCTAAGGCGGCGTCGGCGGCTTTGCCAGTAATGCCTTTGGGGATTAACGAGACCAGCATTAGGTGGTTATCGGTGCCGCCGGACACCACGTCAAAACCGCGGTCGACAAATACTTTCGCCATCGCCTTGGCATTAAGAATAACCTGCTCCTGATACACTTTAAATTCCGGCTGCATGGCTTCTTTAAATGAAACCGCTTTGGCGGCAATAACATGCATCAACGGCCCGCCCTGAATACCAGGGAAGATGTTGGAATCGATTTTTTTCTCCAGATCAGGGTTACTTTTAGCCAGAATCAAGCCACCGCGTGGACCACGCAGGGATTTATGGGTCGTGCTGGTAACCACATCGGCAATCGGTACAGGGTTCGGGTAAACGCCCGCCGCCACCAATCCGGCGACATGCGCCATATCGACAACCAGATAAGCACCGACCTTGTCGGCAATCTCGCGGAATCGTTGCCAATCCCAAATGCGCGAATAAGCTGAAAACCCAGCAACCAGTATTTTGGGTTTGTGTTCCAGCGCCAGGGCTTCAACTTGCTCATAGTCAATATATCCAGTATTTGGATCAAGCCCGTACTGCACGGCATTGTAGATTTTGCCGGAGAAATTCGGCTTGGCGCCATGCGTCAAATGACCACCGTGCGCCAGACTTAAGCCCAAGATGGTATCGCCCGGCTGTATCAACGCCATGAATACCGCCATATTGGCCTGCGAACCGGAATGCGCCTGCACGTTGGCGTAATCCGCGCCGAACAAGGCCTTGGCGCGATCGATCGCCAGTTGCTCCGCCTTATCGACAAATTCGCAGCCGCCGTAATAACGCTTGCCGGGATAACCTTCGGCGTATTTGTTAGTCAAACAAGTGCCTTGCGCTTCCTGTACGCGGGGGCTGGAATAATTCTCCGAGGCTATCAGCTCGATATGGTCTTCCTGGCGTTGCCTTTCTTCCTGGATTGCTTCGAACAATTCATCATCGAATCCGGCGATGGTCATGGCTTTATTAAACATGCATTTCTCCTAAAAGTGTAATCTTCGTTAATTCAATTTTGTAGCAGCAGCACCTGCAAGTCGGCGACATTCGTCCCTGTCGCGCCTGTCATGAGTAAGTCGTGCGATGCTTTTAAGGCGTTATAGGAATCATTATTTGCCAATAATTCAGCAGGATTCAAGCTGGCATCCAGTATGCGTTGTATTGTACCTGAATCGACCAGGCCGCCGGCAGCATCGGTTGGGCCGTCGCGGCCATCCGTGCCGCCGCTTAAAAACACCCAATTTCCCGGCAGTTCCTTTTTTTGGGCATAGATGGCAAAGGCAAGCGCCATTTCCTGGTTGCGCCCGCCTTTGCCGATGCCTTTGATCGTTACCGTGGTCTCTCCGCCTGCGAGAATAGCCAGCGGTTTATTTCCGGTTTTGCTGAGTAGCCCTATTGCGAAAAGCACCAATTTTTCGGCGGCTTCTTTCGCTTCTCCGCATAGGGTATCACTGTATAAGTATGGCTCAAAACCCAGTTCGCGCGCACTGGTTACGATGGCGTCGACGCTGATGCGGTTACTACCGATTAGGGTATGACCGCATTGGCTGAAGAGAGGGTCGTTGGGTTTCGGTGTTTCGGTAGCTTTGCCTTCCTTGCCTTTTTGTAAATGCGTTCGGACATTATCGGGTAAATACCGCCAGATATGTTTAGCTTGAAGTAGTTCTATTGCCTCGCAATAGGTGGATTCATCCGGCACGGTTGGCCCGCTGGCGATCACGGATAAGTCGTCGCCGATGACATCGGACAAAATCAACGCATGTAAATCTGCGGGTGCGGCTAATCTTGCCAGACCGCCGCCTTTTAGTCGCGACAAATGTTTGCGTACGCAATTCATTTGGTTAATGGTTGCGCCGGAAGCCAGCAATAAATCCGTCGTGCGGATTTTTTCGGTTAACGAAACGGACTCGACAGGATAAGGGATTAAGGCAGAGCCGCCGCCGCTAATCAGAGCTAAAACCAGTTCGCCCGCATTTGCGTTTCCGGCAATTTCCGCGCACTGCTTCGCAGCGTTGTAGCCTGATTCATCCGGCAGAGGATGTGCAGCGCCAATGACGGTAACACCTTCGATTGACGTTACATTTTCGTAATTGGCGACGGCAATTGATCGGCCTAACAAATTTGGCGGGATGCAGTCCAAAGCTGCTTTAATCATCGGGCACGCCGCTTTGCCGAAGGCGATTACATGGATTTTCGTCCAAGCATCGGCGCGGATCTGGCTGAGTTTATTTAATAAAATCGTTAAGCGATCATGATCTGTCTTTACACAGCGTTCAACCGCTTGATAAGGGTCGGCGGCGTCCAATCCCGCCTTAAAAATTTTGTACGCAAGATTTCTCAGCGCGGAGGTAGCAGGTTGATTAATAGTGTTCACACACCGGCAGACTTAAGCCATTTCCTTTGCCAGGGCATAGATATTTTCGGCATCGAAGAGCTGGGTATTGGTTTCGAACAGCTTGGTAATACATGCTCTGTGCAGAGCCAGTTTGAGCGAACCGAAACCGAGCGCGCCCCACACGACTTTATCATGGAGGGTAATTCCTTTGTCCATCATGTCGATACCGCCGATACCGAATGGCGGCGATGCGTTGGCGTCAACGATAAGCTCAATAGCCGAGTTGCCTCGCCAGTGCTCCTCTTTAAGTAATTGAATCCCGGCGGCCCCTGCCGATAATACGATGTTAGCATCGGAAACAGCTTCCGCTCGTGCAATATTGTCTTTTGCTTCTATCGGCCCGATGTTGACATTAAATTTCGTTTTCAGATCATTGCATAGGCTTTCTGCATCGGCAAATGACCGGGAGGTGATCAGAACGTGCGCGCCTTCCTTAGCCAACATAACCGCAGCGCGTTGACCAACAGGGCCGGTTCCCGCTAACACTACAGCCTTCTTTCCTAGAAGACTGTGGTTTTTCGTCAACTTTGCAACTGCAGCCGCAGCCGTGGTATTGCATCCGTTGCTGTCAAACATTAGGGAGACCCTGAACCCGGCAAAAAATTGCTTTTGAACAGCTTCAAACAACGCTTGACCTTGCCTAAGGTTGCTTCCGCCGATGAAAATTGCGGTATTTTTCTTTTCTTTCGGGGGGCGCGTAAAAATTGCGCCTTCTACCAGCATTCTTACGGTTTCTGGTGTTAATCCGCCATGTCCTATCACATGATCAGCGCCGCCATCGTAGGCGACAACAGTATCGAAAACAGAAGGATGAATATCCGTGTCGAATTGAAACAGCAGTTTTTTCATTAACGCGCCTTGCGGTGAATTAAACAATTAAATGATAAGGTACGGCCCGGCGTTCGTCCGTTAAATTGTAAAGCTCTTCCGGTCCGGCCACTTAGCGTTGAATTATATCCGATTGCAATTTGTCCTTAAAAGGCTAAATCTTAGGGCGATTATTTCCAGCTTTCCCCCCGATTAATATTAGAGAGTGGATAAGGATAAAAACTACGGGGTTGATTGTCCAAATTTTGGCTTTATGAAAGGGCAAGGGCCGTCGTTTGAATTCAATTATTCTGGTCGAGAAGGTCGTATGAAAGGTTGTATTGAGTTATTGAATGCCTTACGCGCCAATCCGGACAACAAGAAATATCCCCATAATGTTGTTCCCGATATGGCGATTATTTCTATCCAAGCAGTTCTGATGCAGTCTGGCGGTGCGGCTTTTCAAGCTATGAAAGCCGGTGATTTAGGAAGTGTTCTTGCCGGCGTGGTTGCCTTAGCCTATGGCGGGCTGGAAGCTTTAGCCTCGAGCGATTCGGAATTACAGACGCAAAATCCGGATTTTCACAATGATTACGTGATGCTTACGATTATGCGGCAATTATCGAAAAAAATCGCTAATTGCGCTTCCGGAGAACCGGCGGATTATTCAGAACTGGTTTATTATTGCGCCCATTTAACAACAGACTTTATTAATGCCGATTTCGATAAGGCGATGGCCATGTATCATACCTGGCAAATGAATCATATTGCCGATATACAGAAACAGTCAAAGAATTGCATTGCCGATTTGACGGCTTCCCTGTATGAGTGAGAAACAGTGACAAGCGGATAGGAAGCAATGGATTTCCGGGAGATAGCCAGCGTTTTGAAATAGTTTTGCCTAAGCTGAGGAATTATAAATTTCCCGATTCGAAATAGTGATTTAAGCAATAAGTTTGCTTCAAGCACCGGCTTTTCGCTATTATCCTGTCAAGACATTGTAATTAAATTGACTATTGATTCAGCCTTTTAATGTCTGAACCGTTCGTACCCGAAGGGCACTTGTGACCTTTAGGTTATAAATGCTGGACTTGTCGAAGTACATACCCGCCTTTCGACAGGCTTTTATGCCCTTGGGTGCGCGACGAACGGAAACTTAATACTTCACGAGGCCGAATCTATAACGCAAAAACTCTTGGGATGCTTATGAAAACACCGGTTCACATCGCCGTAACGGGCGCAGCAGGAAATATTAGTTATTCGTTGCTATTTCGCTTAGCTGCGGGAGAGCTATTGGGGCAAGACCAACCGGTAATCCTGCATTTGCTGGAGATCACTCCGGCGTTGACCGCTTTGGAAGGCGTCGTGATGGAATTGAACGACTGCGCCAATCCATTACTGCATCGAGTTGAAATTACGGACGACCCTTATAAAGCGTTTAAAAACGTGGATTACGCATTCTTAGTGGGAGCGCGTCCGCGCGGAGCCGGAATGGAGCGCAAAGATCTGTTGACCGTTAACGCGGAGATATTTTCTGTGCAAGGTAAGGCGCTTAACGAAGCCGCCAACAGAAATGTGAAAGTACTGGTGACCGGTAATCCAGCCAATACCAATGCGTTGATTGCGATGAAAAATGCGCCCGATTTAAAGCCGGAAAATTTTTCCGCCATGACAAGGCTCGACCATAACCGCGCTTTAGGGCAATTGGCGGAAAAATGTGGTGTGCTTGCGCAGGACGTGAAAAATGTGGTTATTTGGGGGAACCACTCTTCTACACAGTACCCTGACCTTCACCATGCCGAAGTCAAAGGCCGCGACGCCTTGTCTTTGGTGGATTACGGATGGTTTACCAACGAATTCATCCCCAAAGTCCAACAACGAGGAACAGAAGTCATCAAAGCGCGCGGCCAATCCAGCGCCGCGTCTGCCGCGAATGCGGCAGTCGATCAAATGCGCGATTGGGCGTTAGGGTCGCCGGAAGATACGTGGGTCAGCATGGGCATCCTTTCCGACGGCCATTACAACATCGAACCGGGCTTGATATATTCGTTTCCTGTGACGGTCAAAAACGGCGAGGTTCGTGTAGTTAGAGGTTTGGATACTAACGAATTCAGCTTCGATAAAATGCAAGTTTCGGAAGCGGAATTAAAGGAGGAAAGGGATATCGTGAAGCATTTGCTTTAAAAAATAATCGAAAGAAATGATTCCATATATAGATTCTTTTTAAATTAATCAGTCGTATCCTACTCCATAGATTAATCATTATTATCTTTGGATATGGAAATGGGTAAAAATATATTATCTAATACTCTATAACATAACAAAAATAATATGATTTTTTATCTAAAACAATGATATAGATGGCATTTAAAGCTGTATGTTTCAGCGTTTATATATTGTGAAGTATTACCTTAAATATTGTGAAATATTACCTAGTCAAATTCTTACGGAAAAAAGAAAATGATATCTCTCTTTAAAATTTAAGGATTTTTAAGGGAGTATAATTTTTTCACTTTAATATAAGAGGTGTGCTATGAAAACGTTGAAAATTTTAGTTTTTATTACTGGGTTAATACCTGTTTTGGCGTCAGCTGCTTTTCCAGCAGGGCAATATACTGCTACGTTTATCAGCGAGTCTTCTCCTTTTGGGATAGCTACTCAAGGCATTTGTATTGAGGATGGAGGAACTTGGTACAGTACAACATTCAGCAGTTGGTCGGGAAAATGGTTTTTAAAAGGTAATGATCTTCATTTACACGGCAATTACGATTCAGGGCTTGGCAACGATGCTTTTGAGCTGACCAAAGTTTTGCCAAATAACTTTTCTGGCTATTGGCAAGAATGGCGTGACGATGGTACTTACGACAATTATTTGACTGTACAATTCAGAAAAACAGGTGCTGTTTGCGCATTACCTGTATCGGCTTCAGTTTCAGGCGGTAATCCGGCGCAATAACCTTGTACAGCATTCATACAAATCAATGGTTTGTATGAAAATGTTATTAGGTAATAATAACGAGCGCTAGACAAATCGGAAAAACTATTGAACGGAAGTAAACTAGCCGGAGAATTAAAAAATCCGGCTAGTTATTTTAAGCTGTAAGGGGAGATGGAAAAAATCGGACAGAAAAATAGCACCAGGCTAAGCAACGCTTTTAGCTTTTATAATTTTAACAACTTAATTTACCATCGGTGCGAAATTCCGTAGAGCCATTCAATGACCTAATAGTTTTGCTCGGTTAGGATAAACGAATTTCGCCAAAAAAGGCTTATCGATGCTTAATTTGGTAGCGTTGAGTTCAAATTACCCTGTCTTCGGGCTGTTTTCCGGCAAAGAATGCGGCGATGTTACTCAAAACCCGATTTCCCATTGCCATACGGGTTTCCAAGGTCGCACTGCCAAGATGGGGCAATAAGGCCACATTGTCCAATTCGCGGAAGCCGGGGTTGATATTGGGTTCGCCTTCAAACACATCCAGACCGGCGCCGGCAATCCAGCCTTCTTTCAACGCCTTTATTAACGCCTTGCTATCGACGACATCGCCGCGAGCGGTATTAATCAAGTGGGCAGTCGGTTTCATTAACTTTAAGCGCTCTTCATTAATCAAATGTCTGGTTGCAGCGCCGCCAGGGCAATGCAAAGAGATAAAATCAGCCTGATTTAGCACTTCTTCAACCGTAGGGTAATATGTGGCGTCATATTCGTGCAACGTTTCAGGAGGTGGGGTGTGCGGTGCGTAGCAGATGATTTTCATCCCGAAACCGAAATGTGCTTTTTTCGCCATCGCCTGTGCAATCCGCCCGAAACCGATGAGGCCTAAGGTCTTGCCGGTCACTTTCTGCCCCAGCATGTGCGTCGGCCCCCAGCCTTTCCATTCGTTATTACGCACGAGACGGTCTCCTTCCGATCCCCTGCGCGCCGACATCAATAACAACAGCATCGCAATATCGGCGGTGCAATCGGTCAACACATGCGGCGTATTGGTAACTACGATGCCTTCCCGTTTCGCTGTTTCGATGTCGATATTATTATAGCCGACGCCGAAATTACCGATGATTTTGCAGCGTTTATTTGGGATACCCAGGATTTCGGTGGTAATTGGATCGGTTACCGTCGGCAGCAGTGCATCGGCTGTTTGTAATGCGGTTTTAAGCTCATCTGCAGTCATGGGGACGTCAGATTCGTTTAGCTGGACATCGTAAAGTTCTTTAAGCCTTTCTTCGACTGGGGTGGGCCATTTACGGGTAACTATGATTTTGGGGTTGGTCATGTCTTTTATCTATAAGTTAAGTGCTTAAGACAATAAGTAAAATATGTACGTCGGGGCGATATTATTCACTCGCCGTACAAGTAAGGCTTTTAACGTCGATTCCAGCTTACGGGTTGTTAATATTTTTGTATGCACCACACTTGTCTGCAAATAGACAAGTTGGATTTTCTTCCAAATCAAACCATACTTTTGATTCACATATACCACCGTGAAAATCGATAGCTTCAGAAGGTGATACGTATCTTGTATATACACGACTATTGAATATGCCGCAAATCTGAGGCATACGCTCGTCTTTTAATTGAGTTAATAGGTAAGCGAAAACACGGCCAATAAATTGGTTGACCTCAACAATTGTCTGTTCAAGTTTATGAAATATATCATCAATGATTAAGCACCCACCATTAATGATAAACCCAGAGTGCATATATCGAATCTTTCCAGTATCTCTATCCTTCCTACAGTGTCCAGTATTTAAGTGTGTTAATTCATCCCTAATCATACGGAACCCTTCGTACCAAGCAGCTTCATTTACCGCGATTCGCAATTCTTCTGGAAAGCGTTTATCAACTTTGTCTGCCCGAACATTTTTAAAAAATTTGCGAGTTGAATCAGGAATGCCTTGATAGTTCTTGTATATTTCTGAAACAACTTTTCTTGTGCAGTCAACAGAAGAATAAAGTTCTAAAATTGCTCCCTCTAGTACGGCTGAAAGCTCTTGTGCGTTGATGGCGTGAGTATGACCATGTTGATTCAATTCACCTTCATCCGTTTCTAACTTTGGGATTAACTTTAAAGCTAAATCTCTTAAAACTAACCCTTTGTGGAAATGATTGATTGCACCTGAGACTGCTCGTCTACCTGTTCTATCGAGCTTATATGTTCCACTATAGAATTTATTGAATTTTTCCAAACTGCCCCATTGCTCAGGCGCATAAGTTCTAACAGTGCCTAATTTCATATTTTGATTTCCAGCCTTGTTAGAATAGGCAAACAGTTTTATTGTTTGCCTATCTTTCCAATAGATTATTGGGCGGTAATTCGATAATACTCAATCGCCGCCGCAACACCGCTTCCTGCTTTAATATCGAAACCATTATCCAACAACGCCATTTCCACACCGGCAATTGCACCCAGCATGGAAACGTCGTTCATGTCGCCGACGTGGCCGATGCGGAAGGCTTTCCCGGCCAGTTCCGACAAGCCTGCGCCCAAGGAAATGTTGTATTTGCTGAACGCGGTGCTGATGACATGGCGGGCGTCTTTACCTTCCGGCACCATGACGGCGGTAACGGTATTTGACTCGAAGCCGGGATGCGCACATTGCTTCATACCCCAAGCGGCGACGGCTTTACGGGTGCCTTCGGCCAAGCGGAAATGACGGGCATAAACATTTTCCAAGCCTTCCTCCAGCAATAAATCCAGGGCCTTGCGCAAGCCGTACAGCAATGGAAGGTTCGGTGTATACGGCGTGTAGCCGTCCTTGTTGGAGTTCATCATATCTCTTAAATCCAGGAAACAACGCGGATAAGTCGATGTTTCGGTGGCTTTTAATGCTTTTTGGCTAAATGCAACGAACGCGCCTCCTGCAGGTAGCATGAAACCTTTTTGCGAGCCGCTGATCGCGCCGTCCACGCCCCATTCGTCAAGGCGGAAGTCGATGCTGGCGATGGAGCTAACGCCGTCAACGAATAATAATGCCGGGTGTTTAGCGGTATCCAGCGCTTTACGGATACCTGCGATATCGCTAGTAACGCCGGTCGCGGTTTCGTTATGGGTCGCCAAAAAGGCTTTGATTTCGTGATTGGTATCTTCTTTGAGACGCGTTTCCAGTTTATCCAGCGGAACGCCTTTACCCCAGGTTTCCTCGTGCATTTCTACCTGGAATCCTAGGCGTCTCGCCATTTCCGCCCACAAATGGCTGAATTGGCCGAAGCGATAAATTAAGACTTTATCGCCAGGGTTTAAGCAATTCGTTAAGGCGATTTCCCATCCTGCAGTGCCGGTAGCCGGAAAGATAAACGCTTGCCCGGTTTCGGTTTTGAAGATTTTTTTCAGGTCTTGCAAAAGCGGCGTCATTAATTTTGGAAAAACCGGAGAACGATGGTCTTCCATCGCGACATGCATTGCATTCAGAACTTCGTTAGGTACGTTTGTAGGGCCTGGAATGTACAGGTGATTACGGCCAGCCATGGTTTGCCTCTTAAAATTGATGTGATTTAGTTGAAAATTGCGACGGCGGCAAAGCTGTTATCGGCTATGCAGCCTTCAAATCTTGCAAATAATGACATAGCACACATTATTCGGCAATTGTTCGCACGTTAAAATTGACTTTAAGCTTGTGAAAAGTACAATGGCGGGTTGATTTTGATATGGGATTAACCTTGGGCAGCGCCGACTGACTCTCACGGCATCCCTCCAATGCAATTAGGAATTTAGCAATGAGTCATACCTTATATACAGCGCAAGTTCAACGCGTACAGCGCTGTGAACTGGCGGTTCCGGGATCAAACCCTGATATGTTTGAAAAGGCGCTTAAAAGCGGCGTCGATTTCGTTTTTCTGGATCTGGAAGACGCGGTTGCACCCGACGACAAGCTGCAAGCCAGGAAAAATATTATCCAGGCTATTAACGACCTGGACTGGAAAAGCCACGGCATAACGGTTTCTGTTCGCATTAACGGTCTGGATACGCAATTCATGGTGCGCGATGTCGTTGATCTGGTCGAGCAGGCAGGCGCTAGAATCGATACTATACTCATCCCTAAAGTGGGCGTGTACGCGGATGTTTACATGGTAGAAGCCATGCTCAACCAGTTGGAAATGCAACAGGGCTTGAAAAACAAAATCGGTATCGAGGCGTTAATTGAGACTGCTTTAGGCATGGCTAACGTCGAAGATATTGCCCGGAATGGTGCTTATGGTCGATTGGAAGCCTTGCATTTTGGTGTGGCCGATTATGCTGCCAGCAACCGTGCACGGACGGTTAATATCGGTGGCTTAAATCCAGATTACCCCGGTGACCAATGGCACACCGCCATCAGCCGGATGACGGTTGCTTGCCGGGCTTATGGATTGCGCCCAATTGACGGGCCGTTCGGCGACTTTAAAGATCCCGAAGGATTCAAGCAAGCGGCAAGGCGCGCAGCGGCTCTTGGTTGCGAGGGTAAATGGGCAATCCACCCATCCCAAATCGAATTGGCAAACGAAGTGTTTACGCCACCGGCTGCTGAAGTTGAAAAAGCGCAACGAATTCTGAAGGCGTTGCAAGAAGCCGCCGCCCAAGGCAAAGGCGCTGCTGCACTGGATGGACGGTTGATCGATGCAGCTTCCGAACGGATGGCGAATAATGTGGTCAGGGCAGCCGAAGCCATCGCAGCAAAAACCAGATAATTACCAATATATACAAGGGAGATGCCGTGGATATTCATGAGTATCAAGCAAAAGAAATATTAAGCCATTACGGCGTAAAAATCGCCGAAGGCGGATTGGCTTATAGCCCCGAAGATGCCATTCAACGCGCTCGCGAAATCGGCGGCCATGTCTGGGCGGTAAAGGCGCAAATTCATTCCGGCGCACGCGGCAAGGCGGGCGGCATCAAAATTTGCAAGACTCACGATGAGGTCGAAGCGGCAGCGGAACAGTTATTAGGTAAGCGGCTGATTACCCATCAAACCGGGCCGGCAGGAAAAGTGTGTGGCCGTTTATATGTCGAAGCCGGGACGGAAATCGCTAAAGAACTCTATTTTTCTTTTCTGGTAGACCGTAGCGCTGAACGGATCGTGATGATTGGGTCGTCTCAAGGTGGGATGGATATTGAAGAATTGGCAACAACCAATCCCGATGCCATCACTAAAATCCATATCGAACCAGCGGTAGGTTTACAGGATTACCAAGCCCGGCAAATGGCGTTTGCTTTAGGGTTGGATGCCGAAATAATCAGCCATGCCGTTAAAACCATTCGCGGTTGTTACCGGGCGTTGCGAGAACTCGATTGCAGTATGCTGGAAATTAATCCGCTCGTGGTGACAAACAATAACGAATTGCTGGCGTTGGATGCCAAGATGGGATTTGACGATAACGCGTTGTTCCGTCAGCCCAAGGTTTCCGAACTGCGCGACAAATCCCAGGAAGACCCCCGTGAAATGGCGGCTGCCGACCGCGGCTTGAGCTATGTCGGGTTGGATGGTGATATCGGTTGCATGATTAACGGCGCCGGTCTTGCAATGGCGACGATGGATATGATTAAGCTCGCGGGCGGGGAACCGGCGAATTTTTTGGATGTCGGCGGCGGCGCATCACCTGAGCGCACCGAAAAAGCCTTCCGTTTGGTATTGGCCGATAGCAACGTAAAAGCCATGCTGGTCAATATTTTCGCCGGTATCAACCGTTGCGACTGGATTGCCGAAGGCGTAGTTCACGCAGTGCAGAAACTCGATATGAAAATACCTCTTATCGTCAGGTTGTCCGGCACAAACGTGGAAGAAGGCCGCCGCATTATCGCGGAAAGCGGCTTGCCGATCATCACCGCGGAAACCTTGGCGGAAGCGGCGGAAAAAGCAGTAAAAGCACGGAATGAAGCTGTTGTAAGAGGAGGCTGCTAAGTGGCAATTTTAATCAACGAAAATACCCGCATTATCGTTCAAGGTTTTACCGGCAAAATCGGCACTTTCCATGCCGAAGACATGATGAAGTACGGCTCGAAAGTCGTCGGCGGCGTAACGCCCGGCAAAGGTGGGCAAAAGCATTTGGGGCTTCCGGTTTTCAATACCGTCCAAGAAGCCGTGCAAGCGACCGGGGCCGACGCCAGTATCGTCTTCGTGCCGCCTGCGTTTGCCGCCGATTCGATTATGGAAGCGGCGGATGCGGGCATTAAATATTGCGTCGCCATTACCGACGGTATTCCGACGCAAGACATGATGACGGTGAAAAATTTTCTACTCCGCTTTCCGCCGAAAAAGAGGATGGTATTGACCGGTCCAAATTGCGCCGGAACGATCAGCCCCGGTAAATGCATGTTGGGTATCATGCCCGGTCATATTTACATGCCCGGCAATGTCGGTATCGTCGGGCGTTCCGGTACTTTGGGCTACGAAGCGGCTTCGCAAATGAAGGCATTAGGCATCGGCGTGAGTACCTCGGTCGGTATCGGTGGCGACCCGATTAACGGTAGCGCGCATCAGGTGATCCTGGAAAAGTTCGAGCAAGATCCGGACACCAAAGTTATTATGATGATCGGCGAAATCGGCGGGCCGCAAGAAGTTGAAGCCGGTATTTACGCTAAAAATAATATGAAAAAACCGGTTGTCGCCTACATAGCCGGTCTCACTGCGCCGCAAGGCCGTCGCATGGGCCATGCCGGGGCGATTATTTCCTCAGCTGGTGAAGGTGCAGCGGAAAAAGTCGCCATGTTAAAAGAGTGCGGAGTCACGATTTGTCCAACCCCAGCGCAAATGGGCGAAACGGTCGCGAAAGTGCTGGCAAGTTGTCAATAGCTCTTCTTATTGATCCGGTCTTATGAGGTTTTAACTCCCGTTCGTTCAGTAACCATAAAGGTCGTTGCTGCCCCGGGTATGAATCTATTGAAAGGCTTACTGTCTTCAACGCGCTCAACATGAACGGATTAAACCTTAAAAGGCAGGCTCAAAAATATTCAACTTTCTATGTGCAAAGCCAATCCTCAAAATAGGCCGAGCACGCCTCCGGAAATGGTTGCATCGTCTTGACACAGTCCAAACCCAATATCGATAAACGCATGGAGTCTATCGGGTGGGTAGGTTTTATTTTGATTGTAAGCGCATACCTGTTCTTAACGCTGAGGCAATTTGAAGCAAACTCGGCAACGTATCACCTGATGAATTTAAGCGGCGCTTTATGTATGATTGCCAACGCAAAACATAAGGGCGCGCGTCCGTTATTATGGCTGAATATCGTTTGGGCTTTGGTCGCTATGATGGGTTTATTGCAACTGAGCGCGTAAGTTTAGATTTGCCCCTAGAAGGCTATTAACAAGGATTGAAGCCGTCACATTGGATTTTATAAAAAGACGGAAGCCTCATTACTTCTGTCTTTTTATCAAAATAAGCTGGATTATTATCCAGTACACCGGTCTTATTCAAAGTTTCCTGAGTAGAATTTTATGTCTTCTGGGCTTCATATCGCGAAGCCCAGAAATTTATTGTTGATTTTTTTTGATCAACGACATAAGGGACTGATTATTTAAAAATCCCTTTTTAGGGAATTAAATAATTCAACACACGGTTACTATTTGCATCGACGGTATATAGACTATTAGCGCCATCGACGTTTAATCCATCGGGAAAACACAACGAATTAGGGCTTAAAGTTTTACATCCGTTTAAGGTCATTATATTGCTTTGACCGAATACCCGGTCTGCCGTCCTATTGGTGGTTAACGGGCTTAAATACTTCAATACGCGGTGGTTATCGGTATCCGAGACAAATACATGTCCTAAGCTGTTTACCGCAACAAACCGCGGACGGCATAAACCATCGGCTGTTATACCCCCGCCGTTGCAAAGGTTTGTGGTAAAGTTATTGCTCTGACCAAAGACTTTATCCGCAGTGGTATCGGTTGCCGGCAGCGCGTTAAACTCCAACACACGGCTATTAAAGTGGTCGGCAATATAAACATTGCCGGTCGCATCAACAGCTACGCCATGCGGATTACACAAGCTGTTACTGGTTACGCCGCCCAAATTGCAGGTTTGTGTCGTAAAGCTATTGGTTTGACCATAAACTTTATCGGCGGTTTGATTAGCTAACGGACCGTTGAATTTCAAAACACGGTGATTGCTAAAATCGGCGACATACAAATTATTCGTGCTATCGACGGCCAAACCGACAGGCGTACATAAACTATTGGCGTTTAGACCGGATTGATTACATATTCCGGTAGCGAAACTGCCCGATTGACCGAACACTCTATCCGCAACTACGCCGCTGGTGAAAGGTGTGTTGTATTCCAAAATACGATGGTTGTTTTGGTCCGCAACATAGAGGTTGCCCGCGCTGTCAACGCTTAAGCCGCGAGGAAAGTTAAGGCTTGACGACGAGATACCGCCATTATTCGGCGTGTTTGAGAAGAAGTTAGGCTGGCCGATTACAATGTTAGCTGGCGCGTGGGTATTAAAGGCCGCTATATCGTTCCAGCCCAACACACGGTGATTCGAAATGTCGGCGACATAGACACGGTCTGGCGTAGCGCTTTTGTCGATGGCAATCGTGCCGCCATTATTGTCGGAAAAAGCAAAGCCGCGTCCGTCCAGCGCATTTGGAAAACCGGTAGTCAATAACGATTGCCCTAAGACGCCCTGCGCCGCTTGACCGTTCTTGATGATTAATGCCGGAATGGTGACCGACGTGGCGGAGGGTTTGTATTGCAGAATACGATGATTGAAGGCGTCGCTGACATACAAGTTCGGGCTATCCGGGCTAGTTGCAGTGTCAAGCGCTAAACCGTCGGGAGTACATAAGCTTTTAGAGTTGACCGGGGTCGTACTGCCGCCGCCGTTGTTATTGCAAGTGTTAGTATTAAAGCTTGAAAATTGTCCGAGCACTTTATTGGCTATCGTTGTTCCGGTAATCGGAAAGCCTAATACCCGGTTATTGGCCCGTTCGGAAATATATACCGCGCCGTCAGGCGCTACCGCGACCGATATCGGGTTACATAACGATTTGTTGTTAATACCGCCGTTGTTACACACTCCAGTCGTAAACAAATTCAACTGCCCGTAGACTTTGTCCGCGGTGGTATTGGTGGTTAACGGCGTATTGTATTCGAGCACCCTGTGGTTACTGAAATCGGCAATGTATAAGTTACCTGCCGAATCGAGAGCTATCCCGACCGGAGTGCATAAGCTGTTAGCGCTTATTCCCGCATTATTACAAGTGTTCGTGCCGAAACCGCCGAATTGTCCGAACACCCGGTCAGCGGTTTGGTCGCCGGAACCCGGAATCGCCGTTACTTTTTGAGGGGTTCTGTATACTAATACCCTGTGGTTCGATTGATCGCTGACATATAGATTACCGGCGGCGTCGAGCGCTACTCTGACAGGCGTACATAAAGAGTTTTCATTCAAACCGAAACCGTTACAAGACGCTGTGTTAAAACTACCGAATTGACCGATAACATCGTCGGCTGCTTTATCGCCGGTGAAAGGCGCTTTGTAATATAACACGCGATGGTTGTTCGTATCGGCAATATAAAGGTTGCCGGTACTATCTACCGCGACTCCGGTTGGAAAATTCAAGCTTTTTTCCGAGATGCCGCCGTTATTGGCTACATTCGAAGTGAAATCGGGTTGACCGATGACGATATTAGCTTCGGCATGAGTTGTAAAAGCGGTAATATTGTTCCAGCCCAACACCCGGTGATTAACCCGGTCGGTCGCGTAAACGCGGTTGGGCGTTACGCTTTTATCGATAGCAATATCGCCGGTTTGGTCCATGCTGAGACCGCGCCCGTCAATGAAGTTTTTGGCGTTATGGACAAAATCCAGTTGACCTAGCACCTTATCGGCTGTGGTATCGTTGGCGAACCCCGGAGCTAACCTTGGCGCAGGCCCCGCGGAAAAACCCGTCATTGGATTCAAACAGCTAATAAGTAATCCAATGGCTACCGGTAAAGGAGTTAGATAATTCTTTGTTAGATTTGATTTACATCTTTTCATAAGGACATCCTTATGCCTGTTAGGCTATGTTGTGAGCGTTAATGTGATTCGTCAGGGTTAATTTGTTTTAATAACGCCTGAGCGTGTTCCTTAAGCTGCTGGTCGGTGCTGACCATTGCTTCGTTAATACCGGCAATTCCATCGGTTCCTTTTTCCGCCAGTAAGTCCAATGCTAATAACCGGATTGAGGCGTCTTCGTCTTGCAAAGCTTGCGTCAAATAGGTAACCGCTGTTTTGGATGTTTGGTTGTGCAGTCCCATGACTGCCGCACTTCTAACACTGAAGTCGGGATCTTCCAATGCGGTCCCAAGCGCGTTTGTTGAAGTGAGATTATCGATGTCGCTGAGCGCCTGAATTGAGGTCAGACGCTTATTGGAATCCTGGCTTTTTATATTTTCCGCAGCAATTTCAGAAGCCAAAGCTGGGTCTTTTTGCACCAATAATTGAGCGGCAATAGCTTGTTCGGCACTACCGCCGTTATCGACTGCATCCTGGAGCGCCGTTAGATTACCTTCCGCGGCATAACCGTACAATTTACGGTATTCTTTAGATACATAACCGGCCGACGCAGGAATGCCGATAGGACCGCCGGTCTTTTTTAGGGCCGAAGATTGGGTGGCTTTCGCCAAATCCGTTCCAGAGAACGAGAGTACGGTTAATATAGGATGGAGTTTGCCGGGGCCAGCCGGTTCTTGCAGCAGATAATTTGCCGACGGCAATAATTCTTTAAGCGCAATGGCTAACGGCAGGTTCGAAAATTGAGCGTGTACGTTGCCTTTTAGAAACTCAACGCCTTTTATTTCGAGGCCGGTTTTACCGGAAATCGACTTCATGACTTCGGCGATTGCAACGTTTTCTGCGACGACAGTTAACCTTTGATCCCGCCATATCGGCGAAAATTGGGCCGTGCTTGACTTTGAAGGTTGTTCCGGTCTTCCCGGCAACGGAAAGAGTGTGACAACGCTCAATACTGCATAGCCTAACATTCTAAAAAAGCGCATTTTTACCTCTACCTTGACAGTCCGTTTAAATCGAAAACTCTTAAGCCATTAGCGCAATATTGTTGCATTTACACGCCTGAATTCGATAAGCGGCTAAGCGGCCCTCCATACATTAGACCTAATTTGCTGTTCGAGACGCCGTCACTTAAAGAAAATTATTATCTCCCTGACATTGATCGCCATTAACCACCTAGCTTACCCCGTCCGTCCGTCGCGATTTAAAAACTTTCTATACTTGCATTGTTAACAAAACATTCCCAAGTGTCTATAGGTAATATTACTTATTTTTCGATCATCAATGACGCCGGATTCAGTGAGTAGACCGTGACAACAGCATAAAAGCAATGTTGCCGTCTCAAGGTACCATTAAGATCGTCACAACAAATTAATTCCGCTCATGTCTTTCGATTGCCTTCAGGAGAGCACCCGGCAAGCTCCACTTTAGGCCAAAATGATCGAAACATGCAAATTCTTGCCGTTGTTTATGACCAAATCGAAGGTATTGTTAACCGGGCACCTTAAGAAAAACCGGTCTTGCTTAAAACCGAAAGTCCGGGTAAATTAAGTTTAAAGCGTTATTTCCGGTAACAGAAGGAGGTTAATCATGCGGTTTATCTCAATCATGCTTTGGATAACATTGAGTATTGCCGGCGGAGTCGAGGCCGCGAGAAAAACAGATCAAAACCCGCTCCCTCCGGTAAAGACAGAACCTTCGACGTTAGCCACATCGATTAATTTACTGGGACTGCCCGATGTGCCGGTACCTTCCGATAATCCTCAAAGCGCGGCTAAAATCGAGTTAGGGAAAAAACTCTTTAACGATCAGCGGTACTCAATCGACGGTACGGTCAGTTGCAGCAAATGTCACAATGAAAAACAAGCTTTTACCGATGGGCTGCCGGTGTCGTTCGGTAATAAGGGGCAACCCGGCACCCGGAACGCTCCGACCGTCATCAACGCCGCTTTCAACAAACGGCAATTTTGGGACGGCCGCGAACCTGATTTGGAGAGCCAATCTAAACAACCCCTAATTAATCCGGTCGAACATGGTCTGACTAGTTATGACCCTATTTTGCAGATTATCCGCACCGATCCCGATTATCAAACCGGTTTTCAATCGGCGTTCGGGCTATCCCCGGATAAGGTGACTATCGATTACGTCGCTAAAGCCATAGCCAGTTTTGAACGAACCGTGCTTTCTGGAAATTCCGCGTTCGACCGGTACTATTTCAGGCGTCAGTACGATGCGATGACTGTTGCGCAAATCCGCGGCTTAAGCCTTTTCCTAGGCCAAGGACGTTGCGTTTCCTGTCACTCCATCGAACAAGACCATGCGCTTTTTACCGACGGTCAATTTCATAACATCGGGATCGGTATCAATGCAATCCAGCAGGATGTGCCGAAACTCGCCGAAGCTTATTTAGCTGCAAAAGCGACAGGCGCTAATGTAGATGTGACGGTGCTGACGGATAAAAAATCGTCCGAGTTAGGCCGTTTTGCAGTGACGAATGAGTTAAGCCAAGTCGGCGCATTTAAAACGCCAACCTTGCGTGACATTGACTTGACGGCCCCCTATATGCACGACGGCAGTTTGAAAACGTTGCAAGAAGTAATGGCGCATTACAACAACGGCGGAGCCAGTAAGCCGGACGAACGAGTTAACGACTTTCTGGATGGGGGCATTCGTCCGTTAAATTTAACCGATGCGCAAATGGACGATTTAGTTGCTTTTATGAAAGCGTTAACCGGCTCGAAAGATCAAACGCAAACCGCCGGGCCAACGGCTCAGGGAGACCAACCATGAACACGATCAATCGTAGCCGCCGGAATTTCATAAAAACATCCGGCGCTTTGGCTTTAGGCAGTACCTTACCGGTCAGTTTGGTTGAACTGGCCTTTGCCGGAACCGGTGAGAATTTTACGTTTGCTTATATTTCCGACTCCCATATTCAACACATCAAAGGCGCGCAATTCGTCAGAAATTGGGATCGCGGTCTGATACGCGCAGTGGCGGAAACCAATTTACTGACCCCGAAACCAGACTTCGTGGTTTTCGGAGGCGATTTGGCGCAATTGGGCACGAAAGCGGAATTGGATCACGGTGCCGAGATGCTGTCGGGCTTGAGCGGAAAAGTCTATCACGTCATGGGCGAGCACGATTACTATCTCGATCTCGGCGAATATTGGGAAAAACTATTCGGTCCCCAATTTTATAGTTTCGATCATAAGGGCGTCCATTTCGTGGTTTTGAATAGCATTAAAACCTACGACGATTGGACGTTCAAACGTTGGCCGACCGCCGAACAACGAATGCACGAAATGGCCGGACTCGACAATCCTAACGGTTCGCCGTTTATGGTGGGTGAGGAGCAGCGTAAATGGCTAAAGAACGATTTGGCCAAAGTGGCTAAATCGACCCCTGTAGTCGTATTTTCCCATTCGCCCTTGCAAAAGATTTACAAAGGCTGGAATTTTTGGACGGAAGACGCCGATGAAATTCAAGCATTGTTAAAACCGTTCAAGCAGGCATCGGTGATTTACGGTCATGTCCATCAAATCCAGTATAACCAAATCGGTAGTATCAGTTTTAATTCCGTGATGGCGACCGCTTGGCCTTGGCCTTATCCCCAATCCTACGCACAAGCCGAGCAGTATTTACCGAAATTGACTGTACCCATGAACCGGGCCGATCCGTTTTTCGAACGCGACGCCACCGGCTGGCAGTTTATTAATGTCGCTACCGGTAGAGTCGATTTGAATTACACTTTATACAATAATAACGGTAGAGTTGTGCGTTTTAACACCAATAAGCGTCCCGAGGATTCCGTTTATGCCGGCGAATCTCAACGCATCCCGCCGCAAAATCACTACTAATCGATACGGCCAATCGACAGGAGACCATTTATGCCTATCCATCAATCTGTTTTTCAAATCAAACTATGGGCTGCCATTCTGGGATTAATCCCGTTGTTATTTGCTGGAAATCTGAGAGCCGATGAATTCACCGATGCCGATGTCAACCGTTGGCAACAACAATTCATGGCGGTCGTTACCGAAGGCCGCCAATTATGGACTAGCCCGAAATTGGGTAATAACGGGGTTGTTTGCGCTCAATGTCATCCGAACGCCGCCAATACGCACCCGGAAACTTATCCAAAGTTTCAAAAGCAATTAGGTAAAGTCGCTCCACTGTGGGAAATGATTAATTGGTGCCTCAAAAACCCGCTTGAAGGTCAACCGCTAGCGGCCGACGATCCCAAAATGATCGCCTTGCAAACTTACGTGACTTATGAACGGCGCGGCGTTAAGCTCGAACCCGGTAAGCATTAACCCCGGTTTTACGTATACCTACGGCGGTGTTTGCGAAGTTGATGTTTTTCCCGGCTTTATAATCCGTCTATAGGCGGCGCGGTAAAGTGCAAACTTCGTTTTCGGGGTAATCAGCGATGGAAAACGAGGATTGCGATACCGTTTTGTTATGACACAACCGTCCGCAAGCCCTGCCAATTTCCCTTAATTAAGCTAAGTCCTGCTGCCGAATAATGCCGAGCCAATGCGAACGATGGTAGCGCCTTCAACGATGGCGGCTTTTAGATCGTCCGACATGCCGAAAGAATAGGTACTCAGGCTAGGGCATTTCAGGGCATGGACGGCTCTTACAAGTTCCCGGTAAGGTAGGCGTTGCTGTTCGTAATCGTGCTGCGGCGCGGGAATAGCCATGACGCCACGCAAATTTAATTGCGGGAGTTGTGAAATTTCTTCCGCCATCTCTGGCAATGCCGGTAACGGAATGCCGGATTTGCTGTCTTCGCCACTGATGTTAACTTGCAGACAAATATTTAACGGCGGTAAGTGTCCAGGTCTTTGGTCGCTCAACCGTTGCGCTATCCGTAAACTGTCAACGCTATGCACCCAATGAAAATGTTGCGCGATCAGTTTGGTTTTATTGGATTGAATAGGTCCGATGAAATGCCATGTGATGGCGTAAGCACCCAACCGGCGTTGTTTATTCAGCGCTTCTTGGCAATAATTTTCGCCGAAATGACGCAAGCCCGCTTGATAAGCCGCGGCTATATCGGCAGGCGGTTTCGTTTTGCTGACGGCCAGCAGCAGTACGGTGTCCGGATTACGGTTGCAGCTATGGCTATATCGATTTATCAGAGTCCGGACGTTTTGGATTTTTTCGGCGATGGTCATTGCACTTAAACACGATCGGGCTGGTTGATTTATTGAACATTATCGCTTTTAAAAAGCGAAGACTTGAACTATTGTTATTGGATATTTTATATCTTTCCTTTTCGTTCCAGGAGTAAATAGTGGATATTGCCGAACTGCTCGCTTTTTCTGTTAAAAACAACGCTTCGGATTTACATTTATCGGCAGGATTGCCGCCTATGATACGTGTCGACGGCGATATCCGGCGTATCAACATCCCTTCGCTGGAACATAAAGAAGTGCATGCGTTGATTTACGATATCATGAACGACAAGCAGCGCCGGGACTATGAAGAGTTTCTGGAAACCGACTTTTCCTTTGAATTGCCCGGAGTAGCCCGGTTCCGGGTCAATGCGTTCAATCAGGAGCGCGGCGCGGCGGGCGTATTTAGAACCATTCCGTCCAAGGTATTGTCGTTGGAAGAACTCAAAGCGCCCAAGTTTTTTGCCGAATTGACCACCAAATCGCGCGGCTTGATTCTGGTTACCGGACCCACCGGTTCCGGTAAATCGACAACGTTGGCGGCGATGATCAATCACATCAATACCAACGATTACGCCCATATCCTGACCGTCGAAGATCCGATCGAGTTCGTGCATGAAAGCCAGAAAAGTTTAATCAACCAGCGCGAAGTGCATCGCGATACTCACGGTTTCAACGAAGCGCTCCGTTCGGCTCTGCGGGAAGACCCCGACATCATCCTAGTCGGCGAGATGCGGGACTTGGAAACAATCCGTTTGGCGTTAACCGCTGCGGAAACCGGTCACTTGGTTTTCGGTACATTGCATACCACTTCGGCGGCAAAAACCATCGACCGTATTATCGACGTCTTTCCCGCCGCCGAAAAAGATATGATCCGCTCCATGCTGTCGGAATCGTTGCAAGCGGTGATTTCGCAAACCTTATTGAAAAAAACCGGCGGGGGCCGGGTCGCGGCGCATGAAATCATGGTTGGAACACCGGCGATCAGAAACTTGATCCGGGAGGCCAAAGTGGCGCAAATGTATTCCGCTATCCAAACCGGGCGTAAGGAAGGTATGCAAACGTTGGATCAAAACCTGAAAGAAATGGTCGACCAAGGTATTATTCATTCCAAGATGGCGATGAGTAAGGCCGTAAACAAAGACATGTTCCGTTAACCGGAGAGTAGCGATGGATTTCAAGGCCATTTTAGAGTTGATGGTAAAACGGCGGGCGTCAGATTTATTTATTACTGCGGGCCGCGCGCCTAGTATGAAAGTTGACGGGAGCATGGTCGAGATATCGAAAACCGTGTTATCGGCCGAACAATCGTTAATGGTTGTCACCAGTATCATGGATCAACGCCAGAAGAACGAATTCGAAAATACCAAGGAATGCCAATTTGCGATCGGATTTCCGAATCTCGGCCGGTTCCGGGTAAGCGCGTTTACTCAACGCGACGCCGCCGGTATGGTGCTGCGGCGTATTGAAAATCAAATTCCCGATGCTGAAGATTTGCACTTGCCGCTTATCTTGAAAGATTTGATCATGGAAAAACGCGGCTTAATTATCTTCGTCGGCGCAACCGGTACGGGTAAGTCGACTTCGCTGGCGGCTTTAATTAAGCATCGCAATCAGAACAGCAGCGGTCACATTATCACCATTGAAGACCCTATCGAGTTTCAGCATCCGCATTTGGGCTGTATCGTTACCCAGCGCGAAGTGGGTATCGATACCGAATCGTACGAAGTCGCGCTTAAAAATACTTTGCGTCAAGCGCCCGATGTTATTCTGATCGGTGAAATTAGAACCCGGGAGACCATGCAAAATGCGATCACTTTTGCCGAAACCGGGCATTTGTGTTTATCGACTTTGCACGCTAATAACGCTAATCAGGCATTGGACAGAGTTCTGCATTTCTTTCCCGACGAGATGCATGAGCAGTTGCACATGGATTTATCATTGAATTTGAAGGGTATTGTGGCGCAACAATTGATCAAACGCGCCGACGGCAAAGGCCGTTATCCCGCCGTTGAGATTTTACTGAATACGCCGTTGGCGAAGGACTATATCCGTAAAGGCGAAATTACCAAACTAAAAGAATTGATGAAGGATTCTAGGGAGCAAGGTATGCAAACTTTCGACCAGGCGCTCTACGACCTTTATATGTCCGGTAAAATCAGTTACGAAGATGCGTTGAACTCCGCCGATTCCAGAAACGAAGTGCGCTTAATGATTAAACTAGGCACCACCAAGGCGGGAAATTTCGGCGGCGACGATATGATTTTGGCGGAAACCGAGCATTGATCTCCCAAGGTTAACGGTTTGGCTTGCCGGTTTATCAGGTAAGTGTTGCTTTGTAAAATTTTATGCTAGCTGAATAACCCATGTTGAAAGGCTTTTACGCTCAAGACCTCGAACAATTCCGGCTACTGTTCATCAGAATTTTGAACAGTAACAGCCGGAATCGCATAATCCAATTGTCCGGAATAACAAAGCATTATCCGGTATTATTTTATCCATTATTTAGCACAATTTTTGACTCCCGCCTTAGAGCCAATCATTCCTAATTATTGTCCTGACGCATTTCTAACTTCTTGCTTGACCGATTCGCTTAGCGTTAACGGTTCACTTTGCGACATGGAAAAACAGCCGTTTAAACTACCGAAAGTAGAACTTATCCCGGTTACGGAGCGGCTGGCGCGGGTACCGCTATAGGTGGTAGTTAGAGTATCGAATTGAAACATCAACATACCCGCAACTAAAACCCATTTCCCGCTGAGACCCTCGGAGGTAGAGAAAGATTTGTTGCTGTTTAAATTAATCGTAGTACTTGAGTAAGAGCCGTCGCAGCCCCAGTCGTAATTCAGCGTCCAGTCACCGAGAATAGTGGGCTGAGCGGCAAAACTAAGTTCTGAAACCGAGAACAACAGTACAACGAAAAAAGCACTCAATGTTTTGATAATAGCGTTCATGTTAAATCTCCAAAATAGTAAAAAAATCATTACAAAACCTGATCGATTACGGCTACTAAGAGCTGTTCGGATTTTTGGTTTGTAAGTTATGTGTAAATTTAATGTTTACTTCGACTCGAATCGGCCTGAATCGATGAACCGGATAATAAGGAAGGTTTGAAAAAACTGTTTCTGAAACTATTTAGATAACCTTAGTAATTTTTTTCTCAGGCTCGGAACAGTACAAATGAAATCGATTGCCAACAATTCGCCTAAAATTTACCAAAAGGTTTTAACTGAATATTCCTTAAGTTAAAAAAACCAATCTTATCATTAAATTTACGGTGTAATTTGAGTGCAAATAGGCTTTCGGATAAAGGTAATAGTTGGCTCGTTAGGTTGTGAAGTTATTGATAGCATTTACAATTTTCGAGCTTGAGTAGAGGTGTATGCAGAGATTTGCGCTACCGCCGAATTGCCGGAGGAAGATAACTTAATCACTATAGTTTCACATCGAATATATTGATCTTCAAAAATAATCCGAACCGTCCGATTAGCCAGGTAGTGACTTAATCACTTCCAGCACGGCGGCGCAATGTCCTTTGACGCTTACTTTACGCCATTCATGGATCAATACGCCGTTGGGATCGATGAGAAAAGTACTGCGTTCGATACCTTGAACTTGTTTGCCGTACATACTCTTCATTTTGATGACATCGAATAGCCGGCATAAGGTCTCGCCGTTATCTGAAATAAGGTTGAATGGAAACGCTTGCTTACATTTGAAATTTTCGTGGGATTTTATACTATCCCTGGATACGCCCAAGATAACGGTATTCAAGCGATCAAAGTGTTCGATATTATCCCGGAAATCCTGACCCTCTTGCGTACATCCTGGGGTGCTGTCCTTCGGATAGAAATACAACACAAGATAATTGCCGCGATAATCGCTGAGCTTGATGGTTTTATCGCCTGTCGCTGACGCGGAGAAATCCGGTATAGTTTGGCCAATAGAGACTTCAGTCATGGGTTTACCTATCGTTTAATCGGTTCGAGAATAGCGTCCACATTTAAATGATCGCAGAAATCCAAAAATTCTTCGCGTAAAGATAACAAATGAATTTGCGGCGGGACGAGAATGACGAATTTCGAGGAAAATACGGGAGATAACGCGTAAGGCGCTTGGTACGAACTGCCGGTGATCTCCTCGATTTCAATGTTATGATCCATTAAAAATGACGTAATCGACTCAATGATATTTTCTTTATCGAGGGAAATCGTTTCCAATGTATAGGGTACGCACTCCCTGCCTCGCTCTTTAGCCTCGGTGCGCAGAGTAAGAAGTTTAATTTCTAGCCTTTTTTGCAGCGATTCTAGCGCGCTTTCAACTTTAGCGATTTGGTTCCAATTGCCTTGGATAAGCAAATAGCTGCCGGTGGACTGCCCTAGCCGGGAGGACCTTATTTCGAGGACATTACATTTGCAATCGCGGATAAGGGGCAGGATTTCCGCTATAAAGTGAGAATTGTGGTTTCCGAGCGCTGTAATCGAGAGTTGCATAATTAGAGTTCTTTTTTATTAAATTTTAACATCTTTCTTAATAGCCGGGGTTAGCAATACAGAATACGGCTATTCGGATTGTTAAAATTTTACCGGCTATTAAACTTAAATATACTATATGAGCACGAGGTCATCACGATGACAATTCACCCGCAGATCCGTAAACCCAATCGTCAAACGCAATATGTGGTACTTGGACTCCTATTGGGGATAGCGGCTGGAGAAATACTGTACCTCTTGTTCAACGGTCCGGAAACAATCAGACCGGATCATGATTTAACAAGGATTATTAATGTATTTTCAGTCCTGAGCGATATTTTTCTACGCTTAGTTAAGATGATTATAGCGCCTTTGGTGTTTTCCACCTTGGTCGTCGGCATGGCAAAAATGGGCGATAGCCATACCGTAGGTCGTATCGGTCTTAAGGCGTTAATATGGTTTTTTTCTGCTTCCTTACTCAGTTTAACACTGGGTATGTTGCTGGTTAATCTGTTAGAACCGGGCAGTACTCTCCACATACCAGTACCGGATATCGGCGCTAAAACCGGTTTACCCGAAACAAAGCCCGCGCTCAATACCTTTGTCGCCCATATTTTTCCCAAAAGCGTGGTCGAAGCGATGGCAAATAATGAGATTTTACAAATTGTCGTGTTTGCGGTTTTCTTCGGCTTAGCTAGCGCTTCCTTGGAAGATATAGCGCATCCGATGATTAAATTGCTGGATTCGCTAACCCACATCATGCTGAAAGTTACGTCTTATGTCATGCATTACGCGCCGGTTGCCGTGTTTTCGGCTATGGCGTCCGTTATTGCGCAACAAGGAATCGGTGTATTGATAACTTACGGTAAATTTATCGGCGAATTCTATTTGGGTTTATTTCTGCTAAGTATTTTAATAAGTTGCGTGGCTTACTGTATTTTAGGCCGCAAGCTGTTCTCGCTTATCAGCCATATTCGCGAACCGATGCTGCTAGCTTTCGGCACCGCCAGCAGCGAAAGCGCTTATCCGAAATTGTTGCAACAGTTGGAACGTTTCGGTTGCGATGAAAAAGTCTGCGGATTAGTGCTGCCCTTGGGATATTCATTCAACCTCGACGGCAGCATGATGTATATGACCTTTGCCGTGCTGTTTATTGCGCAAGCTTACGGTATAGAAATGGCACTCGCCGACCAGATTTTAATGTTACTGATATTATTGTTCACGAGCAAAGGTGTGGCGGGCGTNNGGGCGTACCGCGAGCATCCCTCATTGTGATCGCCGCTACCTTATCAATGTTTCATATTCCCGAAGCCGGTTTATTATTACTGCTCGGTATCGACCAGATCTTGGACATGGGCAGAAGCGCGACGAATGTGTTGGGTAACAGTGTGGCTTCCGCGGTCATTAGTAAGTGGGAAAAAGCCTTGAAATAGCATTCTTTTCAATTCAAATAAAAGGGGACGAACTTGAGAATTGCGCTAATCAGCGATGCTTGGCGGCCGCAAATCAACGGCGTGGTGACTACGGTGACGAATACATACGCCAGTTTACAGCGGCTGGGCCATGACGTCGAGTTGATTACCCCCGACCGTTTTAAGACCTATCCATGGCCGGGTTATCCCGATGTCGAAATGGCGTTTTTGTGCGGCCCGAATTTAAGAACCATTATCCGGGGCTTTAAACCGGATGCTATTCATTTTGTAACGGAAGGTTGCATCGGTTTTGCGGCGCGGCGTTACTGCCGCAATTACGGTTACCGCTACACCACATCATATCTCAGCCAATTTCCCGAGTATTTTAAACTTCGCACGGGTTTTCCCAAGCGAATTAGCGAAGCTTACCTGCACTGGTTTCACGGCGAAAGCGCCAGGATAATGGTTGCAACGCCGTCTTTTGAACACATCTTACGGCAAAAAGGTTACCGCAATTTAGCGCGTTGGTCGCGCGGGGTCGATACTGGCCTGTTTAAACCCAGAGATAAATCGTATATTCAAGATAATCGTCCGGTGTTTATGTATGCCGGGCGGGTCGCGGTGGAGAAAAATATCGAGGCTTTTTTGCAATTGGCGTTGCCGGGCACGAAATATGTCGTCGGCGACGGCCCGGTACGTCAGACCTTATCGGAAAAATACCCGGAAGTCCGTTTTGCGGGTTATCAACACGGTGAAAATCTGGCGCGTTATATGGGTGCGGCGGATGTGTTTGTATTTCCAAGTAAAACCGACACCTTCGGCGTTGTCTTATTGGAAGCCTTAGCGTCGGGCGTCCCAATCGCTGCTTTTCCGGTGCCAGGCCCTAAAGATATTATTTTAAATGATCGCGTGGGGAAATTAAGTAACGATCTGCAAAGCGCCGCGCTGTCAGCCTTATCGTTAAAGCCGGAAGATTGCCGGCGTTATGCATTGGCTTACACCTGGGAAAAATGCACACAACAATTTGTCGAAAATTTAGTTCCCATGTGTTAATCAATACCGGGTTTTGGCGCAGTTCCAGTAATCCTATTATCGATCCGGCCCTTTGATATTTAATATTGAGTACGTCCTGGCAAGAGCGCCTTTTGACAAATTCAATACCCGAAGAGTATTTATAGCCTTAAGGACGCAACATGGAACCGGAAATTAAACTTCATAAGACCGGATTCCTATCTAAATCATACGGCTGTGTTAACAATTCGTTCATAAAGAAACTGTTATCGTAGACTACACTAACTTTAATCTTGGTTTCGGATCATTTTCAATCGGGCAAACGATGCAAAAGATTACACATTTACTTGTTATCCATGAAGGCGCTACGGCTAGTAAACGTAAGGTTTCGTTAGTCGCCGGTCTTAACATAATTACTACACTATCGCTTCTGGTAGCGGCGTCGGCCGTTTTCTCCGCGCCGGTTAAGCGGCCTTTATTGCAAGCCGACTTGCGCGCGGACGTCAACCGGGACGGTATCGTTCATGCCGGTCCGGACTCGGTTATCTTTGACGATAAAGCAGGCCAGTCGATGTGGACCTTCAAACGCGGCGCTATCGTCTTGCCGAATGTGGACGATGACGCCGGCCGGTGTAATAACACTGTTCCGCTTGAGCAGATCAGCGTTGCAACCTGTAACGATTCTACGGATAACCAGATTAACGGCAGTCAAGATTTTGCCGACTTAGCGCCATTACGCCTCATGCCTTGGCCCGAGGCACCTAACGGGGCAATTGCCGAGATTAAAATCGCGCCCGCCGCCCAAGTCAAAGCGCGCTTGTTCTTTGAACAAAACGGCGCATGGCGTCAGCTTTTACCCAATAAGCGGTTTACCGCAAACACGCTTAGGAAAGGTGTGAATTTACGCCTGGAAGCATTGGATGTGGTGCGCGATAAACGAATTTGGGACGGACGTATCGATGTGATCGCTAAAGTCTCGGACGGGCAAGCAGCGGCAACGGAAAGGGTGCAATTTCATGTGGCGCCCTTGATCTTACAATCCGACTTACTGCCGGCTAAAAAATGGTATTTGCCTGGAATGCCGTGGGGACAAGATGAACTGGCGGCGGCTGCCGGATTTATTGGGCGGGTGGATTCAACATTGACAAAAGCGCCGGAACAAGCACTATTCGGCTATCGCTCCATACTCGAGGCGGCCGGTTCAAATGCAAGCGGGTTCGAACGCACACTTGCGGCCCGCCAAAAGTTAGGGTTGTTAGGCAGTGCTTATAAGGCCTTCCACGACGAATTCGTTTCCGCCGCCCGGTCAGCATCGCCAACACCGCGAATCGCGGATTTAGCTACCTTCGAAGATCCTTGGGTACAAGATATGTTCGAGCTGGCGTATGCCGCCATGCCAAAGCCGAACGGTAAGTTTCAAGTCATGCATATTGCGTTGAGGTCGGCGCAACCGCAACGCTTCGGCGCTAAAGGACCTTTGCAGGAGGTATTAAATCCAGATACCGGCATTGTGGAGCAATGGTTCGATAGTGCTCAATTTTCACCGAAAAACGGCGACGATTCATTAAATTCGACGGGCAATTTCGGGACGATTCCGCCTTATTCCTATAACGGCAAAACGTACCCGCTCGGCAGAATATTATACGGCCAAGGGCAAGCTTGGATGCGGGTGGGCGGCGGTATTATCGACTCCGGTTTGCCGGGCGGCGATGAACTCGAACTCCGGGAGCGTTACCCGGATCGCTCGTTTGTCAGGTTATTGACCGATCAAGGCTTGCAGAAGCCTTTATTTATCGATACCGCTTGGCTTGCCGTGGGGCACATCGATGAACTGGTCGCCTTCGTGCCCGCCGGCACCCCGCGCGGCTGGAAGCTGGTGCTGGCCGATCCCGCCTTAGGGTGGCGGTTAATGACCGAAAGTTATAACCAAGGCTACGGAGCGACCCGTTTTCTGTCGAAATTGCAGCGTTGGGAAGCAGGGCTGCCAATCGAATTCGTGCAACGCACCGTTGCCGATGTTGTCAACGATCCGAAGCTGGCGCGAGCGCAACACGTAGCGCAAGCTAAAATTGCGGGCGTATTAAACAAACTTAAATCGGAAACCGGACTTCAAGAGTCTGAAATTATCCGGGTTCCGGTCTTATTCGAGCCGGTGTATTTCAATCAACGAAGTTTCGCTACCTTAACCCCCGATGCCGCGAATTTAGTGGTCTTAGGTAAGCGGTCGGTCGCTGTCGCTAAACAACACGGTCCGTTGATCGGCGGTAAGGATATTTTCGAGCAAACCATCGCATCGGCGTTTAAATCGGCAGGGTTATCGGTGTTTTGGGTCGAGGATTATATCCAAGCGCATGGCGGTATCGGTGAAATTCATTGCCAAAGTAACGTGTTACGCGAGCCAGGACCAATGGCGAAATGGTGGTAAGCTTAAGCAGAGGTCAATATAGCCGGTCGATTAAGACCTTACCGGCGAATCGACGGTAAGGTCTTCTAAAATGATTAGCCTTAAGGTTGAATCAATAAAATACCGCTTCAAATGCGCCGGTATCGCATGACGTTCCGGCCGGATTAGGCCGTTTTGCGCCGCGCTGGTCGGTTGCCGGACAGCCGGAACCGTTTTGACTAGCGGCGCTACCTGGCAGAATGGCGTGTGTTTGCGTTAAACCGCCGTTATTGGCAAGCGGTCCCAGTTTAGGATCGGCCAGCAACATTCCCGTCGCGCACGGCGGATCCTTCGGGTTGGGAAATTGCAGATTGTTGCCCCCGTTCCGCATGGACTCGAAACAATTATGTTTGATATCCCAGGCATGTCCCCCGTTTAAAGCGATATTCCCGGCAAGAATGGTGTTTTTGAGTGTGACATTAGTGCCTCCGAAAATACCGCCCGCCTGCCATTGAGCGGTATTGCCAGTAATCGTCGTGTTGGTAATCGCGGCTTTCGCGGTATCCGCGATGTAAATGCCGGCGCCCATGGAATAGGTTCCCTTGCCTTGGTTGTTCGAGAAGGTACTATTGATAATGGTTAATTTACCGGTTCCGCCTTGCACAAGCCCCCCGCCCATACTGTTGAGCGCGGTATTGCCCGAAAACGTACTGCGGCTGATGACGGAGCCTTTAGGATGCCGGGCTATCCAAATGCCGCCGCCTTGCTGACCCGAAATATTGTCCGAGACGGTCGTGTTGACGATAGTCAAAGTTGTATTATTGGCGTAAATCGTCCATTGATCGCCTGATGTCGGGTCGCCGTTGCTCCAAATCGCGCCGCCTTGACCTTTCGTGACGCCGCCGACGGCGTTACCGGTAAACACACTATCGGTAATCGTAGTCGAATTATTGTTATAAATGTTATTGAATAAAGCGCCGCCGAATGCGGTAGCGCTATTAGCCAAAAATTTGCTTTTACGAATGATGATTTTCCCGTCGTCGTATTTTGCGCCGTCAATGACAATGGCCCCGCCGTTGCCCCGGTCCGGATCAACCGCCTTATTATGGCTAAACATGGTATTCGTAACGGTCAAATTACTGTGCAAAATCCTGATCGCTCCGCCCATGCTGGCTTCGTTATTAGAAAACACCGAATTGGTGATAGTGAGATAACCGGCGCCGCTATAGATAGCTCCTCCTCCGGCTTCGTTGGGCTGGCTAGAGACGTTATGATTAAACGTGCAGTGGTTAATCGTTAAAACCGTATTTTGGAACATGCCGCTATGTATTGCGCCGCCTTGAGCCGTCGTGTAACCGTTTGCTAACGTTAGATTATTAACGGTAAAGCGGATTTCCGGTTTTATAATAAACAGCCTGGTCGAGTTGCCGCCGTCAAGTGTAATAAGATTGCCGCCGTCGATGACCGTATCCTGCGAAATAGTCAGCTCGGCGGTGACCGGTATTGTTTTTGGCTGGCTTCCGCAATTGAAAGAAACAGTCCCGCCGCCGGACAACGCGTCGATTAATGCGGCTTGATTACAGCTTGCACTAGCACCGTTACCCACAACGCCGCCCGCGCTAGCCGTATTTGGGCTGGCTAAAGCCATAATTGAAACAATCGCTATCGTAAATTGAATTGCGGAGTGTTTCGTCCGCTCGGTCGATGCCGAGGGCCGATTCAAGCTAGAAGTTTTGTTCATACAATACTCATCGTTTAAAAAACGCTAGTCATCCGAAAATCGGTGAAAAAACCGGCGATAGTTGTAGTAGGAGTCTCTAAAAGATTTAATTTTGTGAGGTTGTCAGTATAGGCCGCTACCATTTTATTTTGATTAAACCTGATTTCTTTTGAGAGTCAGTTCACAATAAAAGGACTCAAAGACCGACCGGTTATGCCTTGACTGTCCGGGTTTTAATCAAAATAAAATGGTATTTATCTGGAGTTGAATGGCGTCTTTCAGCCGGTTTTTTAAGGTTGCAGGATGATTATTTTGTTAACCAGAATAATCCAGCCAAATCGCCGCGTTAGTAAGGAGCTCGTCTCGTTGCGGATTGCCGTTACGCTCAGCCAATAAGCGGTATTGCCGGGAAATCCTTAACGCTAAGCACGGTTGCGGGGAAATGCGGTACTGTTGTTGCAGACATTCGATCGACATTAATAATAGGTCATCGGCGTTATCATCATTGGTAATGACACTCATCTCGGCACCGGCTTTCATTTAACTTAATTTCACGGCGGAAAGAAAAAGCCGCCATACCGTTTTTTTGGAATCAGTATCGAGACATTTAAAATCCGCCGCATGGATAAAACCGTGTTCTATTAACGATGCCAGTATATTGGCCGGGATAGCGATACGGACTAATTCTTTTTTCATGTCTCAAAGCTCTGCTAAAGGTTGATTATATAATAATGATTCTCATTCGTATATCAATCGATTTTTTATGCATTCTTAAATTTGATCTAAGTTCGCTTTTGTCTTTGCGATCAAACCGCAGCCTTAAACATCGCAAAGCCGTAGTTTGTTTGAGAAACCGGTATTGCGGCCAGTAATATGTCCGGACTGTTTTTATTTAGAGGCTTGAAAAAATTAAACTTGCCCTTATATAAGGCTCAGTTCGATTTAACCATCCTTTAGGAACAACACTAATGACTGTCGAAGCAAAAAAGCAAACCCTTGGTTTTGAAACCGAAGTTAAACATCTCTTACATTTGATGATTCACTCCTTGTACAGTAACAAGGAAATATTTCTACGGGAGCTGATTTCGAACGCTTCCGATGCCGCCGATAAGTTACGGTTCGAAGCCTTATCGAATGACGGCTTGTACGAAGGCGACAGCGAATTGAAGATACGTCTGGCTTTCGATAAAGACGCGCACACCATCACCATTACCGACAACGGTATCGGTATGAGCCGCGAAGAAGTACAAGAGCATATTGGAACGATCGCCAAATCCGGAACCAAACAATTTTTCGAGAAATTGACCGGCGAACAAGCAAAAGATAGCGAATTAATCGGGCAATTCGGCGTCGGCTTCTATTCATCATTTATCGTCGCCGATAAAGTCACCTTGACGACGCGGAAAGCAGGTGCCGGAAAAGATGAAGCCGCACGTTGGGAATCGACCGGCGAGGGTGAATACACGCTTGAAACCGTCACCAAAGAACAGCGCGGAACCGAAATTGTTCTCCATCTGAAAGAATCCGAAAGCGAATTCTTGGACAGCTACCGTTTGCGCGGCATCGTGCGGAAATTCTCCGACCATATTTCCATCCCGATTATCATGACCAAAGAAGTCATGCCTTCCTATGATGAGGAAGAAAAAGAAGGCGAGGAAGCTGAAGCTAAGGAAATTACGCCGCCAGCACCCGAAGATGAGACCATTAACAGTGCGTCGGCATTGTGGACGAAAGCGCGTCAGGACATTAAAGACGAAGATTACAACGAATTCTACAAGCACGTCTCGCACGATTGGCAGGAGCCGCTCGTCCATGTGCATAGCAAAGTTGAAGGCACCAACGAATTTACCTTATTGCTTTATGTACCGTCCCGTGCGCCGTTCGATCTATGGGATAGAAACACCAAGCACGGTGTAAAATTGTATGTCCGTAAAATCTTCATCATGGATGATGCGGAACAACTCATGCCGCGTTATTTACGTTTTATTCGTGGTATCGTCGATGCCGGTTCATTGCCTTTGAACGTATCGCGCGAAATCTTGCAGCAAAGCAAGCAATTGAGCACCATCAAATCCGGCGCGGTGAAAAAAGTATTGGGCATGTTGGAAGGCGTCGCAAAGAACGAACCGGAAAAATACGAAAAGTTTTGGGCGGAATTCGGCCAAGTATTAAAAGAAGGCCCGATTGAAGA
>DLHW01000053.1:0-36600 GCA_002483425.1 Methylococcaceae bacterium UBA7658 | reverse complement strand
GATAAGCAAGACGTGACGTTGGAAGATTACGTCAGCCGGATGCAGGAAGGCCAGGACAAGATTTATTACGTGACTGCTGAAAGTTTCGCTGCTGCGAAAAACAGTCCGCATCTGGAAATCTTCCGGAAAAAAGGCATCGAAGTCCTGTTATTGTCCGACCGTATCGACGAGTGGCTGATTTCACACATGGACGAATTCGACGGCAAACATTTACAATCCGTTGCCAAAGGCGACCTGGATTTAAAAACGCCGGAAGACGAAGAAGCTAAAAAAGAACTGGAAGAAGCCAGCAAGGATTTCGAATCCGTTATCAAGCAAATCAAAGAGGTATTGGGCGATAAGGTCAGCGAAGTCAAGCTAAGCCAACGCTTGACCGATTCTCCTTCTTGCCTGGTAGCCGATGTCTATGGTATGAGCCTCAATATGGAACGCATCATGAAAGATGCTGGGCAAGGAATGGGCTTCGGCATGGGCAAAAAGCCAATTTTTGAACTCAACCCCAACCATGCCTTGGTGGCGCGTTTGAAAGTAGAACAAGACGACGAACGTTTCGCCGATTTGACCCATATCCTGTTCGACCAAGCCATTCTCAGCGAAGGTGGCCAACTGGAAGACCCATCGGCGTTTGTGCATAAGCTGAATGGGTTGTTGCAGGGGTTGTTGAAGTAAGTCCTTGCGAATTGTGTCTTTTTAGAATGCGCCGAGGCAGGAAGCGCACTTGTGCCCGTGGGTATCAATCGCGAACGATGCGCTTCACTTTGTTCAACACGTCCTATGGAACTGGTTTGGTGGAGATTGAGTTTGGTGAGGCGTGATGCTGGAGCGTCCGTAGTTGCATTCCCACGCTGGAGCATGGGAACGATACAATAAATCATGCCCCGGTATCATGGGAACAAATCACTGAAAGCGCCCGGCGATTGACAGTAATCGCTGGACTTTCTCCAAGATCCGTCTCCGGTCCGCCTAGGAAGTAGAAAGTATGATTGCCCGGACTTAACGAAAAGGTACGGTTGGTGGATACGGGCCATCTGTCAGGATCATTCACATCGGCTTGGTTCCTTCGTTCGACCACTCGTAGCGACGACGGATCGATTGCGATGAAATCCAATCCTATGCCAAAGTGGTACCGATGCACACTGCTGTCTTCTGTGAGTGATCCGTTATCGATTCCCGTGTTATTAAAGACATTCGCGCTGGCAATGACGGCACAGTTATGCGTTGGATCGATACCATTCGGGACGTTGATCGTCACCTGTGCTAACGTTGTGTATAAGCTGAAGGGATCCAGCACTATCGAGTTTTGCGTTTGAGAGCCTCGTACTGGGTTATGACCTAGCGCCGAATGAGGAAGTAAGACGAGCGACAACGGTAGAGTACAGCCTAACAAGATATGCCTCAAAAATTTGGGCGGACGTTCAGGTATACCGATCAGATTCTTGAGTGAGCTATCATTCATAATCGACATCTCTTTTATACTTTTCAACATTTGGTTTTTCATAATAATCTCCTTAATTTTGTTGTAATCTTCGATCGTATAAACGATTAGCCCCGATGCAACGAGAATAAAATAGGTAAATTGGTGTATCCAAACTCCTCGATTACACTGCACTTCAACGAGACTACGATTAAAAGTCTACCTGTCAGACAGTGAGACTGCTTACATGAATAATGAATTTTGGTGAAGCATTCTGAAAAACGCTAAACGATCTATTCTGATTCGCAGCGTGTAGCTACCATCTCTATAAACAATCGCAAGTGACTATCAAAATAACCTTGGTGTGGTCTGACCGCCCATGTAGAGCCACTTATCAATTTTGAGAGGCTGTTTTTTTGAACTTTGACTGTCCGCAATGACCGTTAGCACCATTTCAAAGACTTTTCATGGTATATCAAAGTATCAAAGGGGCAGACTCGATTGAAAATAAGCTTTGATCAACGATAAATCAATCCTATCTGACCCCTTGAGGATCTTGGTCAATGTCAGCCTAGAACCTTTTGAAGCTTAAAAAGTCGCTAGAGGGGAGTCCCTGAAATCCGTGTACTATCGACTTTCCGTCTGTTTACAATCTCACACATTGGGTACAGCGCCGCCAATACCAATAACCAGATTCCGTAAACTACCGTTAAATCGAAGCCGTAAATTGGGGACGGCACTTCCGGAAACGGTTTGCCGACAGTGCCGCTCACCAGCCAATCAGTTGGTAGTTTCCTGAGGAGGGTAACGGCGTAAGCTAAACCGTGGATTAAATAGATGTGAACTATGTAGAATAATAACGGCGCCTTCCCGAAAGTTAACAAGATATGACTTATTCGACTGTTTTGTTTCTGACTTTCAAACAGCGCTAAACACAAGAACATAATACCCAGCGTCATTAAGGCGTACAGCAACGAGGGCGGGTATTTTTCGCATTTTAAGATCGAAAAGACCGTCACAATCATACTATTCTGGAAGGACCACGGCTGCGGGTCGCCGTATAGATTCGATAACCTGAGCACTATAAAGACGATTAGCGCCGCTACCCCCAGCCACAGAAAACACCGTTGTCTAACAGATAAAGACTGTAACAACAACGGCCCGCATGAGTAACCTAAAGCCATGATGCCTATCCAGGGTATCAACGGGTAAAGCATATAGATCGAATACCCAGGCAAGTATTCGATGTTTCCCGGCACATGTAAAATCGTCCAAATCCAAGCCAGATTGCCGAACGCGTCCGGTTGTACAGCATCGAATAAATTATGTCCGGCGATAAGGCTGATAGCCGTTGCAACAATCAAACGGCGCGGCAGAAAACTAATACCGGCCAAGACCAGCATAGCCCAACCCAAGGCCCAGACCACCTGAGCTATACCGTAACTGACATCCCAATTAAACGTCCACCCGAAACGAATAACGGTTAGTTCTAGCAAGATTAAAATGATGCCGCGCCGGATTAGATAGAACGATAACTGCCGGCGGCTGTAGTGCCGACGTTGAGCGGATAAAAACGCCGACGTTCCGGCCAGAAATACAAACGTAGGCGCGCATAAATGGGTAATCCAACGCGTTAAAAAATAAGCGGCGTTCGTCTGACTTAGGTCGGTCGGACTGAACATTGCGTTCGAAAAATAATCCCGGNNCGGGTATGATCTAACGCCATCAACACGATCACCAAACCGCGCATCTTATCGATAGCGATTAGTCTGAGGGAGTCTGACGGCATACCGGCATGGCTTTAAATGTTACGTTAAAAAATGTGGACCGGTTCTGTTTCGACGGCGAAAACTTGAACGCATTATTTATCGAAAAATCCGAGCCACTATCCAGCCTCAAGAAACACGGGCGTTCCGCTCAAATCGAGCCCAATATCCGACAAGGTTTGCCAAGGCTCGCCTTCTTGCCGGCCTTTTATTTGCCGGTCGGCTTGCGCGCCTAAAACTAGAATATGATTTAATCGAGCACTGGTTAGTCGTTTCGACGACGTTTCAATCAAGTGCTTCCGTTCGCCCCAGACACCGTTATTTTTCAAAATGCGTTCTTTCTCGCTTTGGCCCTGAGCTGCCTTATAATGAATCAAGAGCCTAGCTTCCCGCACCAACGCCCAAAGTACGATGGCGGGAGCAATCCCTTCGTCGTTTAAGGATGATAAAATTTTTAATACCTTCGCCGTCTGCGCCGCTAAGGCCGATTCCACTAATTTAAATACATCGTAACGCGAGCTATCCGCCACCACATCGATGATTTGTTGTTTACTCAATTTGCCGGAGCCGTACAGTACAAAAAGTTTTTCGACTTCCTGAGCGGCGGCTAATAAATTACCTTCCACCCGGAAGGCCAATAACTTAACTGCCTCAGGCTCAGGAATCATTCCCCGCAGTTTCATCCGGTCTTGAATCCAGTTAAACAAATCCTGCCCGGTCAACGGCCATACTTGAATAATGCAGCCTACCTTATCGATCGCTTGAAACCAAGCCGATTTTTGAGCTTCCCTGGTTATTTTTCCAGCCGTCAGCAGTAATAAGGTATCTTCCGGCAAGCGCCAGCAATAATCTTTCAGTGCTTTTGCCCCATCCGCGCCTAACGTTCCGGTGAGTTTGATATCGATTATTTTTTTATCGGCAAAAATCGATAAGGTATCGCTGGCAATACTCAATTGTTTCCAATCGAACTGTTTATCCGCGAAGAATATTTCCCGAGACGTATACCCGCCCGTTTTTGCCCTTGTTCTGATTAAATCGGCGGACTCGCCCGACTGTTGCGGCTCGTCTCCTGTAACAAGATAAACCGGATACAAAGTTTTTTGCAAAAGTCCGGTCAACTGTTGCGGATTAACCTGCATTTACTGCTTGCCAGCCGTTTCAAAGGCCGCCCTGCCCCGGTTGATAACCGTCCTCACCACTTGCTGGTACATTTCTTTCCGGATGACCGTTTCTTCGTTGTCTTTAGCGATAACATCTTGCTGGTCGTTGAAATACTCGCGCCGGAAATCAACCGGCTCTCGAGCTACCAAAACGCCCTTTTTTGAGTCAAGGATTTCATATTCCAAATGCCCGGCCAATTCAATATCGTTCGAACGGCCTCTTTCGCTTAACGACAATACCCGCCGTTCGACTTCGTCCCGGTACACTCTAACAATAACGTCGGCCTTATCCGGCGTCTCGGCCAGTTTACCGGCGGACGATTTCAACATCGCATTGAATTGGTCGCGAAAAGCCGACGATCCGCCCTGGATATAAACATTTTTCATCGCTTTAGGCAGATCGTAAGCGCCACGGAGATGATAACCGCAAGCAGTTAAGAGCGCCGCTAAAATCAAAATGATTACAACCTTAGAACGATGCATCAACGGATACCTCAAATTACGAGGTTGACTAGCTTATTGGGCACAATAATCGCTTTCTTCACGGGTTTATCGCCGATGAATTTAACGATAGCCTCGTCCGCAAGCGCGGCTTGTTCGATTTCCGCATTAGACGCCGAAACCGGTACGGACATCTTACCGCGTAATTTGCCGTTTACTTGCAAAACGAATTCAATCGTATCCTGCGCCAGAGCAGCCTCATCGAATTGAGGCCAAGCCATGTTGACTACCGCTTCGCTATGCCCTAAATCCAGCCATAGTTGATGGCATATATGAGGCACAATCGGCGACAGCATCAACACGATGGCTTCCAGGGCTTCCTGCCGGATGGTTTTACCGTTGGCGCTGTCGTCTTCAAAACGGGACAGCGTATTCAATAATTCCATATTCGCGGCAATCGCCGTGTTATAGATAGTGCGGACACCCATGTCATAGCTGACTTTTTGGATCGTCTGATGCAATTGCCTTCTGACAGCTTTTTGCTCTGCCGTCATCAAAGTCTTATCGACAACCTGCCACGCTTCTCCGCTTGAAACGTGACTGTAGACCTGTTTCCATAACCGTTTTAAAAACCGGGACGCACCTTCCACGCCACTGTCCGACCATTCCAGAGATTGTTCGGGCGGCGCGGCAAACATAATGAACAACCGCACGGTATCCGCACCATATTGATCGATCAAACTTTGCGGATCGACGGTGTTGCCTTTGGATTTCGACATTTTGCTGCCGTCTTTCAACACCATGCCTTGGGTCAGCAATTTCTTGAACGGTTCGTCGCAGCTTACCAAGCCTTCATCCCGTAATAATTTGGTGTAAAAGCGGGAATAGAGCAAGTGCAGGATAGCGTGTTCGATACCGCCGATGTAATGATCGACCGGCAGCCAATAATTAACCTTTTCGTCAAGCATGGTTTCCGCCTTGTTACAAGCGAAGCGGGCGAAATACCAAGAAGATTCCATAAAAGTATCGAAAGTATCGGTCTCGCGCCGCGCCGGTTTCCCGCATTTGGGGCAACCGCATTTGGAAAACGTTGGATGCGCCACTAACGGCGATTGCGAACCGTCCAGCACCACGTCTTTCGGCAAGGTGACCGGCAAATCTTGTTCCGGTACGGGGACGGTACCGCAGTCGTCGCAATAAATAACCGGAATCGGCGCCCCCCAGTAGCGCTGACGGCTTACACCCCAATCGCGCAACCGGAATTGTACTTGTTTGTCGCCCAAATCTTTAGCTTTCAGGTCGACAGCGATAGCATCGACGGCGGCCTTATGGCTTAAGCCGTCGTATTTGCCGCTGTTTACCAATGTCATCCGGTCTTCTTTGGAGGCGTACCACGTTTGCCAGTTTCGATTGTCGAAAGCGGTTTCGCCTTCGGCTAAACCGCCGTTACCGGCATCCAGCACTTGCACTATCGGCAAACCATATTTATTGGCGAAATAAAAATCCCGCTCGTCATGTGCGGGCACGGCCATGACCGCGCCTTCACCGTAACTCATCAAGACATAGTTGCCGACCCAAACGGGGATTTGTTCGCCCGTAAGCGGATGGGTAACACTTATTCCTGTCGGCATGCCCTTCTTTTCCATCGTCGCCATGTCGGCTTCGGCGGTGCCGCTTTGTTCGCATTCTTTCAGGAATTCGGCGAGTGCTGGATTGGTTTTTGCGGCATGGATGGCTAACGGATGCGCGGCGGCAACCGCGCAAAACGTGACCCCCATGATGGTGTCGGCGCGGGTGGTATACACCCAAAGCAGTTTGTCCTTGCCGTTCAATTGATAAGGGAAGGCAAAACGTACACCGTAACTTTTGCCGATCCAATTGGCTTGCATGGTCTTGACTTGCTCCGGCCAGCCGTCGAGTTTATCCAAATCCTGCAATAACTCATCGGCATAAGCGGTAATCTTCAAAAACCATTGCGCGATTTCCTTACGTTCGACTTTGGTGTCGCAGCGCCAGCAACAGCCGTCGATAACCTGCTCATTGGCGAGAACAGTCATGTCGTGCGGACACCAGTTGACCGGAGCCGTTTTCTTGTAAGCCAAGCCTTTTTCGAGCAGTTTCAGGAAAAACCATTGCTCCCACTTGTAATAGTCCGGATCGCAAGTGGCGATTTCCCGATCCCAGTCATAACCGAAGCCTAAGCGCTTGAGCTGGTCGCGCATGTAACCGATATTGCTGTAGGTCCAGTCCGCCGGATGTACGCCGTGTTGCATCGCAGCGTTTTCGGCAGGCAGCCCGAACGCATCCCAACCCATCGGTTGCATAACATTCTTGCCCAACATGCGCTGGTAACGGCTGATGACATCGCCGATGGTGTAATTGCGCACATGCCCCATGTGCAATTTACCGCTAGGATAAGGAAACATCGAGAGGCAATAATATTTTTCAGCGGACAAATTTTCGACCGCTGTAAATGTTCCCGATTCCGCCCAAAGATTTTGTACTTTTTGCTCTATGTCAAGCGGTTGATAAATTTCCTGCATCCTTATCGTCTATCGTCAATCAAAAGCGTTAGAATACCGTACCCAACGGTAAATCTAAAGTGTCATTTTCGAGGAACAAAAACATGGACAAAAATAAACATGCCAGCACTTACTCCGAGTTGATGGAGCAACTCTATTTAACGATGGACGACACGCTTCATTCAATGGCGGACGCCTTGGAAATCGCTAAGGATAAAATCAGTAAAGTGAGCGATCTGACTTTAGACGAAATCGAAATCATTTCCGATGCGCTAAAACGGGATATAGAAAGCGCGGCTCACGGTTTACCTGACAAGAAAGACAAGAACTCGCTTTCCGAATGGTTTAAATTCGATATTAAACTACTCGAAAATTTCGCACTGGATGCGTTCTTGAGCATAGCTGATAAAACCCGTATCGAGTTAGCTAGACTGGGTGAAGAAGCCAAGCACCATAAATACGAAAGCGGAACCGTCACTTTACCCGGCACTTTTACTTGCGACGGTTGCGGCAAAGAAATTGCTTTCAAAGAACCCAGCCAAATTCCTGAATGTCCTGCTTGTCATGCGAAATCCTTCACGCGAATTTGATATTACCGCCATTAGCCCTATAATTGCCATTTCATCTATTTGATTTAACGGGGGAAATAATATGCGTAGAGTCATCTTTAACCAGAAAGGCGGCGTCGGAAAATCGACTATTACATGTAACTTGGCCGCCATCAACGCCGTTGAGGGTAAAAAGACGTTAGTTATCGACTTAGACATTCAAGGTAATTCCACCCAATATCTCTTAGGAAAAAAAATTACCGATAGCGATCGAACCATCGCCAGCTTTTTTAAAGACTGCCTGAGTTTGTCCTTATTCGGCAGCGGCAATCATGCCGGACTTAAAAGCGCTATTCACGAGACCCCTTTCCCTAATTTGTATACTATTCCTTCGCATCCGGATTTAGAACCGCTCCAAACCAGACTGGAATCGCGAATGAAAATATTAAAATTAAGAGATGCGCTGGACGAACTGCAAGAATTCGACGATATTTATCTCGACACCCCGCCGGTCCTTAATTTTTATAGCCAGTCTGCTCTGATTGCTTCCGATAAGTGCTTAATCCCCTTCGATTGCGATAGTTTTTCACGGGAAGCGCTTTACACTTTGATGCAAACAATCGCCGAAGTCAAAGCCGACCATAATCAAAAGTTGGAAGTTGAAGGTATCATCGTCAACCAATTCCAAAAGCAAGCTAATTTACCTCAGCAAATGGTTGAAGCCTTGATCGCAGAGGGCCTGCCAGTCTTTGGCGCTATGATTTCGCCGTCCATAAAAGTCCGGGAATCGCATTCCGCAGCACGCCCGCTCATTCATTTTGTTCCGAATCACAAATTAACCAATGAGTTTCGCGCTTTATATGAAGAAATTCATAATGAATAAAGCGTTTACGGCTATCTTCCAGTGAGGTCAGCGTCGAGTTTGTTAAAAATCTAACCTCTTAAAAATAAAAAAACCCAGCACTAAGGCTGGGTTTTTTACGGACTTAAAGATCCTTAGAAGCCAATGCTGGTTGACTCTGCTGGTCTTTGTTTTGTACCGTCTTGAGGATCCATGCAGCCTGTTAAGCCAACGATCATTAAAGCGACAGCTACAAGTGATATAACTTTTTTCATAAAATTATCCTCCAATGGGTTTGAATTTTTTATTTTAGTGTGCGCCTTAGAAGCACGGTGAATTTATATCATGACTGGAAAAGGGATGCAATATTTTAAAACCTTATCGTTTACGTCTAATCACAAAGAATTGAGATCCACCGGCAAATCATAACTGATTTCTTTATGACGCCAGTACACCGAACCAATGCTAACCCATTCAGATGCAAAGTTTTTATGTAATTGATCGGGCACCCAACGAACGGGAGAATCAATTTTTTTCATCTTGATATTAAAAACCGTATTTTCTAAATCCAACCCTATTTTTTGTCCCCAAAAAGCCGTTACTTTCATAATAAATTTTTTTAACCGCACATTATTTATGTTAGGCGTAACGGCAATATTCGCCCACATCGAATGAACTCTTCCCCAATTCGGGGCGAGCAAACGGCCTTGTTCGTTGACAAACGGCAACCAGCGCTCATTTCCTTTAGCATCGAGGTAGGTGATAGCCAAGATACGGTCGTAACCCTCAAAATGATCGTGCAAATATAAGGCATGGGGGGTAATGCCGAAAAAAGTCGAAGACACCATGAGTAAGGCGTTACTGGCCTGGGAAACCGGCTGGCTAATCGCCATCTTTTCGTAAGCGATGGGTAACCGGTAGAAGATTCCGTAATGAATTGTGGCGTTCAATTGCAACACAATCAGCGCAACCATGATCTTCGCCAGTTTTCTCGCCAACGTTTTCGGTTTTTGCCCGCCATAGCGCTCGAAAATCCGGTGATAGAGCGTGTTGTCCGCCAAAGGCGTAACAACCAGACAATCCGAATCACAAGCAATCCTTATCCGTGAATCGGCGATTGACCGGTATTTTTTATCCGCCCACTGCTTGATACCCGGCAATCCCAAAATGATCCCAAAGGGCGCCAAATAGCCCATTTTGATCAGTATGCGCCGGTAGGTATCGACACCGTAATAAATCCTGTTCCGACCGTCCAGGGCGTATAAATCGGTCAATAAAGTGTCCATGCCGATTGCTGCTAAAACCGGATTGTTAAAGGCGTAATCTTGCGCATTTTTGAAATCCACCCGGTTAAACAGGTCGAAGTGATTGAGCGTCAAAACCGTCCGGTTACATAAAGGACACTGTTTATCGTAAAAAACGGTTAGCGCCGGACGGCTAGACTTAAGCCCGGAACCTATTGTCCGCCACCAACTAAACGGCACCAGTAATGTATAGAAACAAAGCATCCCCATACCAAACGGATAAATATTCAGGGTAAGGGTAATACCTAAGTGCAGACCTATCCCTATCACTAAGTAAACAACTCGCAAACACCGGTGCGCGAACAAAAACATAAACGTCGCCTGAAACACCATGATCGTGTAACCGGCGGTTTTTTGTAACCATTCTATGTTGAGCAATGGCGACATATCGAGAGCCGACACGTAATAAGGCTGAGTAGCAGGTAACCATTGACCCAGACCGTTACGCCATTGTTCGGCGAACAGTTTATGCACATCGGAATCAAAGTAAAGCCAACCCAGGCAGATAAATACGGGCAATTGGTAAGCTAGCGCAGAAATGGTTTGAGGCGGGTAAGCGCTGTAATGAACAAATGGATTGCTTAACTTGTACCTTAAGCAGTCTATTGAAAAAGCCCGGTCGCCGGGCATAAATAACAGAAAAAATCCCGCGCCAATCATAAAGGTGTCGAAGCCGCCGTCGAAATCCCGTTGCATGGCGGTAAAATTGACAAATACAAGCCAAAATAAATAGTTCGCGGTCATCGCAAACCGATAGCGGTAACCGATTGTAACGAAAACCGCAATCACTAACCAAAGTCCGAGAAAAAGCGGTATTGCCGGAAACTCGACGTCAATAAACGGAATTGGATCGAAGATTAAATGGTCGAAATAATTCAGAAAAAAGATTTCCTGCAGGGTTACTAACCCGTAGAGACAGCGAAACAAACCTATGCCTGTCGCAGGCGCTTGCTTGGAAAGCAGCTGGAAAATTTTGTTGTAAATAAATTGATACATTCCAGAATCCGAAACAGAGAAACACTGCGGGGATATTTTGAAACAAACTAAAAAATGCAGACGCCACAAAAAACTAAGGCCGCTATCGATTCGATCGAATCGATAGCGGCCTTAAAAGAAAATCTATAAACTTATTTCGGTTCGTCGTCTGGGTGTGGCGCGAAAACCCATTTAACCAGCATAACTACTGCACCGACTACCACAATAAGACCCACGACACCGGCTGGTGTTTTCAATGTTTCAGTTAAATCTAAGATGAACCCCATATCTGTCCTACCTATAATTTGTTTTTAGAAATTGCTATTAAATTAATAGCAAATGGAGCGGATAATGATACTTTAGGGAACTTTAAAGTCAAGGTTTTGTTGATTTCCTAACCGTCACAAGAATTCATAAGCCGTAAAAAATCACTAGGTTGCTGACAAAGAGGTGAGCATCGTCTTAGACGAGAATTCATAACCGATAGGAGTATTCACACTCTATAAAGAATTCCACCCGTTATTGACAACTTAAGACAACCGGTCGTATTATTGTTTTATGGCAACTGCGATTAAACAACTTAACAAAGAAAATCTACTGTCTCAAGGTGTGCAGCTTTTGATGGAACAGGGCTATCACGGTACAGGACTAAAAGAGATACTCGATGCGGTGAAGATTCCTAAAGGTTCGTTCTATAACTATTTTTCCAGTAAGGAAAATTATGCCGCCGAAGTCATTCAGCATTACATCGAACCTTTCATAATTCAGCTCGATAAGCACCTGCAAAATCCTGAACTCGATGGCTTAAGCGCGCTAAAAAACTACTTCGGCGAACTGATTACGGCATTGGAAAATGCCGGATTCAAGGGCGGCTGCCTTCTGGGCAATTTAATGGGCGAAATCGGCGGCACCAGCGAAGCGTGCCAAAAGTCGCTGCAAACAGCCGTTCATCGCTACCAGCGTTTGTTGGCGGCGGGTTTAAAAAAAGCCCAAAACGAAGGTACGGTCCGAATCGATAAACCAGCTGAAAATATGGCCGCTTTATTAACTAATGCTTGGCAGGGCGCGCTTTTGCGAATGAAAATCGAACAATCTTCCGAACCGTTGAAACAATGCTGTCACGACTTACTGGATGATTACTTCAAGGTCCGGTGATTGTTAAGGCGAACAGTCGCACTGCCGCTACAATCTAAAAACGATAGTCAAGCGAAACTCAAACCAACCGGATCATGAAAGTAAGCTCTGATCTTCGGCTCTGGATTTAGTGAAAAATTACCAAGACATTAGGATTAATAACAACTAACATTCAAGCTAACTCGAAATAGAAGTCAAAATTAAGCCGGGAACCGCCTTTTTTCAGTTTTCCGGTCCCTCAAAATAATAAAAAGGAGGCTCGCTATGCACATATTATTGGTGGATGACCACACATTATTTAGGGAAGCTCTCTTTCACGTTCTGAATCAGCTCGACAGCTCCGTTTTCATATTAGAAGCCAACAATGTGGAGGAAGCCGCGCAATTGGTATCCAGGTCGCGTAATCTCGATTTAGTATTGCTGGATATAGACCTTCCCGGCATGGACGGCTTAACGGCGCTACCGGAATTACGCGAACTAGCCCCCACATTACCGATTGTTTTATTATCCGGCTCCGAAAATGCCTCGCATGTCACGCGCGCTCTTGAAAAAGGGGCAATCGGCTATATTCCAAAATCGTGCAGCAGCCATGAAATGCTGACCGCATTGAGAATTATCTTACAAGGCGATGTTTATGTGCCGCCCCGGCTTATGGGAAAAGTAAGTACGCCGTTAATTTCTTCAGCCCATTCAGTTAACGAACAATGTACGTCATCGCCGTTAACATCGCGACAAATCGAAGTGCTCGAGCTGATGACCCAGGGCTTGCCCAACAAGTCGATAGCGCGGACGTTAAACGTTGCTGAGGGCACCATTAAACTTCATGTGGCGGCTATTTTGCGCACGCTGGGCGCTCGCAACCGGACGGAAGCCGCTATCCAAGCCTCTAAACTGGGCTTAATCGACAACTATCAACAAGCTTCTCAAGCGACATCTTAATCCGGTTTAAGCCATATTCTTGGCTTGTTTACTGATTAAGTGTTGCAGGGTGCTTCTCAACTTAGCCGGCTGCACCGGCTTATGCAGCAACGGAAAACCGCTGGCTTCGGCTTCCCGCAACCGTTCCGGCCCGGTATCGCCGGTTATGATCAAAACACCCGCCGGATGACTTAACCGGTTTTGTAAATTACGCGCTACATCGATACCAGACACATTGTCCGATAACCGGTAATCCGTGATGAGAAGATCCAGCGGCAGTTCGCAACAATTCAGCTTGTCGATAGCCTCCAAAGGGGTTTTAGCGGCAATCACCCGGCAGCCCCAATGCGACAACAAGCCGCACATGCTTTCAAGCACCCCAATATCGTCGTCTACTATTAAGATAGTGCGACCGGACAACAACTGGCTGGAAACAGTGGCCGGATAATCGGGTTGGTGCGTTTGCTTTGCGCTCAATCGCACCGGCGACGCCGGTAATAAAATTGAAAAACATGAACCCTTCCCCACGGTCGATTTAACCTTAAGCGGGTGTTTTAATAACGAAGCCAAGCGTTTGACGATAGCCAAACCCAGTCCTAGCCCCTGCCGGCGATCCCGGGCCGGATTGTACAATTGGTGGAATTCGACGAACACTTCTTCCAACTGGTCTTGGGGAATGCCGCGTCCAGTATCGATGATTTGGATTTCTACGTTATCCCCTCTTTTGCGGATACCCACCAGAACGCCGCCGTTCTCGGTATAGCGCAAGGCATTGCCGATTAAATTGCGCAACATCCGTTCGAGCATGGTTACATCGGTCTCGACGCTCAGTTTAGCCGGACGGAATCGAAGCTTGTTATTATTTTCCTGGGCTAACGGTTGCAGTTCGGCATTCAAGCTGGCAAACATATCGGACAATGGGTAAACACCCAGGTTAGGTTTGATGATGCCTGCATCCAGTTTTGAAACATCCAGCAAAGAATTTAACATGGAATTGATGGCAGCGATGGAATCTTCGATTTGACTAATCAGCAACGCCGTTTCGCTGGTGCGTACCCGGTCAGATAATTCCGCGAAGAAAAGACCCAAAGCATGAATGGGCTGGCGTAAATCGTGGCTCGCCGAGGCCAAAAAACGGGTTTTCGCAACGTTGGCCTGCTCGGCTTCCTTACGGGCTTTTTCCAGCGCCTGCTCACGCTTTATCAAATTGCTGATGTCGGTATACGTGATAACACGGCCGCCGTGACTTAATTCGGTTTGGCGGATTTCATAGACTTGCCCGTCCGGCAGGTGATATTCGGTATCTCCCTTTGCGTTGATCGGCAACGGCGGATTGGCCGCGTTGAGAATAGACTTGAGGTTCGCATTAGCCTGTACCCGCTCGCCTACCGTTCCTAACAGCTTGGTAAATTGCTTGTTCCACATCCGTAACCGGTCTTCCTTATCCGACATGCTGATACCCTGGCCCATGTTTTCCAGGGCGGTTTCCAATAAAACCGATTTTTCTTCCGATTCCCGCCGCAACGCGGCGTTTTCAAAACTCAAGTAGAGAGAATGGTTGACCATTTTCAATAACCGTAACGAATACGCATAGTTCAATACTGGCAGAAAAGCGACAAACAACGCCATGAGAATATATTCAAAGCCGCCCTGCTCTAGGAAAGCGTGGATCAAGGCAAAACAAGGCGGGAAGGTAATCGCCAACACCGCCGGCAAAAAAGCATACCAGCTAACCATAGCACCGGTCACTTGAATGATGCCTGGGAGGCAAATGATCAAGACATTAGCGGAGTCGTCCAAATCCATGAACAACACGATACATGCCCCCCAAATTAAACCGGTCAAGCTCCCCAAACACAGTATGATTGCCTTGAATTTTCTTACATTCTCGAGCAAGGCTTGCTTGTGTTGGTGATAAAAGACTAACGATTTCCACTTCGCCAAATTGATCGCATTGAAGGCCAAGAACCAACCGATTAATTGCTCGTGCGCCTCATTGCGCCAAAGACCCGACACGATCAGCAGCGAGAAAGGCAGCATGGGAAAAATAACTGAACTGCCTAGGTAAGTAATCGACCACAGGCGTTCGGCTTCAATATCTTGCCGGTAAGTTTGCTCCAAGGTTTGCATCGTTAACACCCTTTGGCGAATGAAAAAGAAAATAATGCCGTACAGTTTAAATCGGGTTATTGCTAGGTAACTCATCAAGTCAAATTGGCTCGGCCTTCAGCGCATTAGCCCGAGAATAGGTTAATAGCCAAGCCCTCTTTCCCGCAACTGGCCCGGCAGCCTATCTCTTTTGGCATAATTGGCAAAAAAACCGGGCTATGGCCGTTTGCCGCTATACATTTTGTTCAGGTTATACCCCAAAAGAGTTATAGCAAGCCATGCCAATTTAACCCTACCGGTCTGGCTTTAAGCCTCTTTCAGCCCTAAAAGCCTATGCCTACTGCAATATTCAGCACCAAACCGATTTTCGTCATCATGTGTCCCAACAGATCAGGTGATCTGTTAAAACGATTAGTAAGCAAGAACTATCGTTAATTTCATATTGTTATTTTTTGGAGAATTATCATGAAATCGAAAATCCTGAGTTTTTTCTTTACCTTATTCACACTGATGACAAGTAATGCTTTTGCCGGTCCTTGGACTGCTTGCGGCACAATCGGTCAAATTAGTTCGACAACGCTTGAGCTTCCTAATTTTTCACCGGTTACTTTCGAGTATGGCATAGCATTCACTACTAAAGAACCGCTTCCTGTAGCCGTCACCGGCTGGAATGGCGGAGCGCGTATCTACAATAAGCAACCTATTTTTGTTAACAGCGACTTCCCGATGACAGCCATGAACTACGGCGGATTCATGTTCATTAAGGACACCCAATCACCAGAGGATAATGACTGTTCCAGTGTCGGCGGTTATCGCCATAATTATTGGAAGTTAGATGCTAACAGTAATGTGGTGCCTACCTTTGGGTCCAGCGGTTGTTTTGGCAATACATTGCCCATCTATTGCCGGAGACGTTAAGCAAGGATGCAATTTTCTGTGTTGAGAATAAATTCAATTCCCAACACAGAATTTAAAAGTTCATTAACCCGCGTTTGTTGACAAGCCCATTCTAAATGAGCACAAAACCAGTAGCCGTTGGGATTCGAAACTTCGAACGCAACCACCTTACCTTTATGTATTTAGTTTTTTCAATTTTGGAGAAAATATCATGAAAATTATTAAATTATGCACAGTCTTGGCTCTATTCAGCGCAAGCATCTCTATTCACGCCGCTACGCTTGCAAGCGGTAATATCTACGGAGGTACTAACCAAGCGTTAGCGGCTTGTTATCTCTTTAACTCGAGCAACCAGCCAGTTACAGTCAATTCCGCGCAAATCTTTTCGGAAGCAACCGGAGCGCCGATAACAACCGTTACTTTCAATAATTGCGTCACCCCGCTAAATCCGGGCGCAACTTGCGTTGTCGCCGGAACACTTGTGAATAATGGTACGCATGCTTGCAAAATGGTCACCTCCAGTGCAACAGGAATACGCGGCAACTTTGAAGTTAGAAATTCATTTAATAACCCTTTGAGAAATACCGAATTGCGTTAAAGGTCGCTAGGGATAGGAAATAAATCCTATCCCTACATACATCTAAGTACGTGACGGAAGGATGTTACTGTCTTCATTCACGTGTTGCGGAAAATAGTTTTTTGAACTTACGCCTGCACCCAAAACTTATTAATAAGCATATGTTTTACTTACAAAAAAATATGTCAGCATATTTGTCCAGACGATTATTTTATTTTGCAGAGAACCTTTTACGTCTTTGGGAGAAATAACGTTTACCACTAACATTAGGAGAACAGATCGTGAAAACACTAACTCAAGACATTCAGATTTTATTAAAACAGATAAAAGAATACGGTATCCAAATCAGTACGTTGACGGCTTTGCAGGAAGCGGCAACCGCTCGGGTCTCGCAACACATCGAACAATTGAGCCTTGGCTCAAACTACCTGATACCGGTTATGCAAGCCCATGAGCAAGATACAAAACGGTCGCCTTTGTATATTTGGGAAAATATCGGCGAAGGCGGTTAAATCAACGGATATAGACCCCTTAAATCTAAAAAAGGAGAGAGCTTCATGCGTATTTTATTATTATGCTCGGCTTATAACGGCTTAAGCCAGCGCACCCAGGTCGAACTGGAAACATTAGGCCATGACATTTCGGTTAGCTTGGCGCTTAGCGCGGACACCATCCGCCGTAACGTGCTGTATTTTCAGCCCGATCTGATTATCTGCCCGTTTTTGAAAGAAAAAGTACCGGAGGACATCTGGCGCCGCCATACTTGCCTGATCGTTCATCCCGGCATCGTGGGCGACCGCGGTCCTTCGTCGCTAGACTGGGCCATCATGAACGAAGAACAGGAATGGGGCGTCACCGTATTGCAGGCGGTAGAAGAAATGGATGCCGGGGATATTTGGGCGGCCGAAACATTCGTCATAAGGCAAGGTAACAAAGCGAGCCTGTACCGGCACGAAGTAACCAACGCCGCCGTCAAAGCCATTTTGACCGCCGTCGAACGGTTCGAAAGTCAATCGTTCCATCCCGAACCGCTGGATTATTCAAAAGAAGGCGTGCGCGGTCGATTACGTCCGCTCATGCGGCAAACGGATCGAAAAATAGACTGGGCCAGCGATACCGTGGCCGATATAATTAAAAAAATCAATGCCGCCGATAGCTTTCCGGGCGTATTGGATTGCATCAATAATCGCGAATACTATCTCTACGGCGCACACGAAGAAAAAATCAGTTTATTTTGGCAGAATATATTCGCTAATTCGCTTCCGGGCAGCATCATCGGGCAACGGAACGGCGCTATTTTACGCATGGCTACCGATGGTTTAGTTTGGATAACCCATCTAAAACAAAAAATTAGCGCGGAGAACTCGTTATACAAGCGTTTGACCGGACAGGACAAACCTTCGGCTATCAAGTTACCGGCAGCGATGGTATTAGCCCGTTGCCTCGACGGCATTCCCGAATTGCCGATTGATTCTTTGTACATGGACGACGAAGTCACATTCAAGGAAATTCACTATGAAGAAATCAACCAAGTGGGTTATTTACACTTCGATTTCCATAACGGAGCCATGAGCACCCGGCAATGTCAACGCTTGTTGGAATCTTACCGGTTAGCCTTGCAGCGCCCCACCAAAGTACTGGTGCTGATGGGCGGGCGCGAGTTTTGGTCCAATGGGATTCATCTGAACATAATCGAAGCGGCAAAAAACCCGAGCCAAGAATCCTGGGAAAATATTAACGCCATCAATGATTTTGTGTTGGCCGTATTGACTACGGACACCAAAATCACCGTTTCCGCCGTTTGGGGCGGCTGCGGCGCGGGCGGCGCGATGGCTATTTTGGCTGCCGATAAGGTTTGGGCGCGGCAAGGCGTTGTATTCAATCCGCATTACCGTTTGATGGGATTGTACGGTTCGGAATACTGGACTTATTCGCTACCGAAAAGGGTCGGTCCGTTGAAAGCCTTGGAATTAACCCAAAAGGCCATCCCGCTCGGCACCCAAAAAGCCAAAAAGCTAGGCTATATCGATGACATTTTCCCGAATGATTACGACGCTTTCATAGCACATGTGCAAAAAAAAGCGGAAGACATCGCCCATAGCCCGCTGTACCAGCCTATGTTGGAGACCAAAGCGGCAATACGGCAACGCGACGAGCAAACAAAGCCCTTGGCCGCATACCGTGCCGCCGAATTACAAAAAATGAAGCTTAATTTTGCAGGCAAAGGCGAGATTAATTACCACACCGCCCGGTTCAATTTTGTCTATAAAGTGAAACCGAAGGAAACAGCGCCTTGTTTAGCCAAAAATAGTTATGATTTCGCCGGTTTGCAGGCGTTGCGGGTTTCTTCGGTATGTTGAACTCAAACCTAAAACTGAAGCGAGCATGAGTTTTGGACTCTCTACGACTTATTTCGCGGAGACAGGATTGTCTAAACAATTGGGAAATGATATTTCCAAAACTACGCAGCCTTCATCCGTCCGGAACGGGCCGTGTACTTCACCGGGCGGACGGCTGGCGTAAGCGCCGGTTTCCAGCCAATGATTGAACGCTTGGTCGTACAGCCGTCCGCTGACAATAAATATCTCTTCCGGGTAAAGATGGCTTTTGCCGCCGAAAGCCGCCGTATCGGCGCCGGGAAAAAAACGGGTTAACCGCGTATATTCGCCGGAAACCGGATCAATACTTAACGTCAACTCTTCCGCCATTTCTTCCAAACCCGGTATCGGCGACCATAGATTTTGCGCTTCCGGCTGTAACGGATTCCAATACGTTATTGTCGATTTAGCCATATATTTAAACTCTCGATTAACAGGATGGAATGGTCATAGCTAACCAAGATGGATATTAACAAACAAATCGAATTAAACTGCATATAAGGTTAAATCTCTCGAACGAACTATTAAATTATCGTCGATATGGTTTACTAAATAAAAGTTTTAAGCTATGATCTGTAAATATTAAGACGACTGGTCGTATTTGATATTACTTAAGGAGAACAAAGTTATGCCCAAATATATAATCGAACGAGAAATTCCCGGCGCTGGCGCCCTAACTACCGGGCAATTGCAAGGCATCTCGCAAAAATCCTGCGGTATCTTGAGCAGAATGGGGCCAAAAATCCAATGGCTGGAAAGCTACGTGACCGACGACAAGGTGTATTGCGTTTACATAGCACCTGACGAGGTAACGGTGCGGGAACACGCCGAACAAGGCGGATTTCCGGTTAACAAAATTTCCCGGATCAAGACCATGATCGATCCAACCACGGCGGAAGGTTAGCCGTCCGCCGTTTATTCACTCGAAGGAGGTGTGCAATGGAAGTCAAATGGGATGCATCGAAATGCTGTCATGCCGGTGTTTGCGTCAAATCGCTGCCCGATGTTTTTAAAGTCGAAAACGGCGAATTTGTCGTCGACTTGTCTAAAGCAAACGCAAAAGACATCGAAAGTGTAGTCAGGGAATGTCCATCCGGCGCACTGGAAACCGCCGATTAACAAGATTCAATCTTAAGATAACTATAACAACATCAAAATTTAGAGAGGAAAAAACATGAATACAACCGCGAAAAAACGGCTACACAAGCTAAAGAATTTCTGTTCGGCGGCATTATCGACCGCCATGTTTGCCGGACTCTCAACTTCGGCGATAGCCGATGAAACTTGTGTTTCGCCTTATGCGCCTAAAATCACCGGGCAGGAAGATTATGTCTACATTTGGACTTTAGGCGTTGAGGGCCTCGGCGACGAGCAAGATAAACTGGTCACTGTCGACGTTAATCCGAAGTCCAAGACTTACGGCAAAGCCGTCAATCAACTATCGGTCGGTGGACGCAACGAAGCCCATCATTCCGGCGTCACCGACGACCGGCACTATCTTTGGGCGGCGGGGTTGGACACCAGCAAAATCTTTATCTTCGACATTCACACCGATCCGTCCAAACCCGCGTTAACTAATACGATTACCGACTTCGTCGGCAAGAGCGGTGGCGTGGTGGGTCCGCACACCACATACGCTTTACCCGGACGGATGATAATGACCGGCTTATCCAACAACAAAGATCACGGCGGACGCACCGGCTTAGTGGAATATACGAACGACGGCAAATTCATCGACACGCATTGGATGCCTACCGACAGCGACTTAGGCGGCGCGGTGAAAACCGGCAAGTTAGCCGACGGATACGGTTACGACCTGCGCGTGATGCCGCGTCACAATGTCATGCTGACTTCGTCCTTTACCGGCTGGTCGAACTACATGATGGATTTCGGCAAAATGCTCGCCGACCCCGAAGCGATGAAACGTTTCGGCAATACGGTAGTGCAATGGGATTTGCACACCAAGCAGCCGAAAAAAGTATTCGACGTGCCGGGCGCGCCGCTGGAAATCCGTTGCGCATGGGATGAAAAGCACGATTATTGCTTCACCAGCACCGCTTTAACCTCGAAAATCTGGCTGCTTTACAAAGATCCGAAAGGCGAATGGCAAGCTAAGGATGTCGCCGACATCGGCGATCCCAGCAAGATTCCCTTGCCGGTCGATATTTCGATATCCAGCGACGACAACTTTCTTTGGGCAAACACCTTCATGGATGGTATGACCCGCCTGTTCGACATCAGCGATCCGTTCAAACCGAAACAAGTCTACGAACATAAAATCGGTGCGCAAGTCAACATGGTGTCTTCGAGTTGGGACGGCAAACGGCTTTACTACACCTCGTCCCTGCTCGCCAACTGGGATAAAAAAGGCAATGATAACGAACAATTCTTTAAGGCTTACGACTGGAACGGCAAGGAGTTAAAAGAAAAAATCGCTTTGGATTTCGCTAAAGAAAAACTAGGCCGTCCGCATCAAATGGTCTTCGGCGCGAACAGTTTGTATGGAAAAAAATAGCAGGTTAAGCAATATTCTTTTCTATTGATTTGATCTTTTAATGTTTGACCCGTGCGTGTTGAACTGATGAAACACACACCGCCTTTCGACAGGCTAGAGAATTGAATCACTGTTCTATTCTCTAGCCGTTATCGCGCTCCGGCTCGAAAAAACTTAAACTGGCAGGGAACGCCGTATACTTATTTGGAATCGAACAAAATCCGGTGCTGCGTGTTTTAAAAGACCCTCCAAATCCGGGTCAATTCAACTGCACGATAAAAACGCCGTTATCGGCGGCAACCGTCCCTAAAACAACGGACTCAATAACATAATGATGTTGAAGATTAGGCGGCGCCTGCCAAACCACGCCGACACCTTTGGGCGTCAAACAGAAATCGTATAAGCCCGCCTGAACCGGAGCCGCCGATGCCGCTAAACTAAAGGTAAACGGAAAATTCTTCGTAACTTCAGTGCCTGTTACCGGATTGAAACTGGTTTCGACAGCCCGGAACGGCTTGATTTTTGCCGTGGTTAAACCGGTGATCAAAGTACCCGAGTTCCGCTTAATAAAGACGATTTTGACACAGACTTTTGCCTGTGTCCCTACGGCCCCCGGGCTGCCAAAATTCGAACCCGCCCCATCGATGGTTTCCGCGTTAACTTGAAAAGTGAATACTAACGCAGACAATACGAACCCAATTATTTTAGGATACTTCATTAATCTCTCCTTTAAAGCAATTTAAAAAATGAAATCTCAGTCTTCAAACACCAAACCTAAAACCTAAAACCTAAAACCTAAAACCTAAAACCTAAAACCTAAAACCTAAACAGTGATGTTAACATTGTTATATTGCTAAAGAAACCTCTGAAAATAAAGCGTATAACCACTTTACTTGCTTCTGAATATGTTCTAGCGCTCAATTTAGCTATGTGCGCCAAATTAAGAGAATGAAAATTCGGCATTAATCGCAAAACATGACGACTGAAGCTGTGCCGCCAACTATAAAATTGCTCGCAACAGGATTAGCGCCTGCCAAAATATCTCTTGGTCTACTATCGAAATCAAACTCAACGACACCCAGTGCATTAGCTGCGCTTGACGCAGATGTTGCTGAATTGCTGCCTGAAGAAACAGTCGCAGAGAACAGCGCGCCTGCTTTCAAATCTTCAACTTCAACTGACAACTTTGATCTTTGTGGCGCATTTCTTTTTTCACAAGTCAATACTTGACCTGCGCTTGCAGTCGTTGCCAAGCAAGACAATAAAGCAAAAGCAGATATTGCAGCGAGAGTAGATTTTTTGAAAACATTTTATTGAACTCCTATTTGTTTTTAAGATTGTAAAGTTAATTTTGCCAGACTTAAGGCTTGACGATAGCCATACCCGAAATGCTCGGAATGGTGTGTTCGTCGCCGGCTTATTGCAAAATCCCATAGAAAGATTCAAATACGATAAAAAATTTTCCTTACACCGAGGGCTATCCTGTCTATCGCGATTTTAGGGACCGCTTGAAATGTGATATGCCAATCTATAATACTGAAACAGATCATAATAAACTGGAGCTTGGAAATAATTGCCCGACTTTAATCAGTGATGCACCGTTCAATACAACTGACAATTCTTATGCTTAAATACCCAACATGCATTAGCTAATTGTGATGCCTTCAAATCGTACAACTCGGGTATTTGCGCCAGGGCTGCCGTCTATTAAACCCTAACGTCTAATTTTCCTTTGACCACCCCGAGATGACGCCGGTAAAATAGGGCAGAGAAGGCGACATCATCTCAAACCCATGGCGTAGTGCCGCAAGAATCCGGTCAAGACCGCAGCTTTTCCGTGTTTGAATTCAAACCTTAGCAAATAACCGGCGAAATTTTTATCGATCACCCCTTAATTAATCGAGCCGGATGCCTCTAACGCTCCAAATTAATACCGTCAGTTAACACCGTCTTTAGGTTTTCCGCCGAAGCCCCACGATTCGGCAAGCAGCAGCGCGACGCCCAAGGTAATGGCCGAATCGGCGACATTGAAGGCCGGCCAATGCCAGGCACCGTAAAAGACATCCAGGAAGTCGATGACGTAACCGTATAGCAAGCGATCAATCAGATTTCCGACCGCGCCGCCTAATACCAACGCTAACGCCACTGCCAACAGCGTTTCATGTTTTTGCAAACGCGCCAGCCACAGCGACAAAATGACGCTGATCATTACAGCCAGCGCCGCGAAAAACCAGCGCTGCCAGCCGCCCGCTTCGCTTAAAAAACTGAACGCCGCGCCGGTATTATGGACATAAGTCAAATTGAAATACGGCAGCAACGGGATCGATTCGTGCAACTGCATGTTCCCGGCTATCGCCAGTTTGCTGACCTGATCCAAGACGATGGCCAACAATGACAACCACAACCATTTCAACATACCGGACTCACGCATACCGGCGTTGCTCGCCGTCGCCATCGACATTTTCAACGCACCGTCCGCACAATTCGGGATGATCCGCATGTTCGCCGACATCGTAACGCTGATGCCAGCAGCGGACGCACTTTTGATGCTCCGATACGATCACTTTTAATTTAAGCCCTTCAAGATCGGTTTGAATCGCATCGTCCGGACTGAATTGCTCGGCAACGACGGACGCATTTGATGTAATCAATAGGAAATGCAACTCATTATCCAAGCGATTTAGCAAAGTAAAATACGCTTCGTTGCAGTAAAGCTCGATTTCTGCATTCAATGAAGCTCCGATTTCTCCCTTGGTTCTACTTTTTTCAAGCTCTTTACTGACAGTCGGCCGGACCGCCATAATTTGCCGCCAAAATTCACGGTTCATGTCTGTATCGCGATCTAAAGGCTGCAATCCTTCATACCAAGTTTCCAAAAATATCGACGTACTGCGATTGCCCGGCATATAAGACCAGATTTCATCGGCGGTATAACTAAGGATGGGCGCCAGCCAGCGCACCAAGGCTTCCAACACGTGATACAGGGCGGTTTGAGTCGACCGCCGCGCTGTCCCCTTGGCTTTACAGGTATATTGCCGGTCTTTAGTGACATCTAAGTAAAAGCTGCTAAGATCGAAAGCACAGAAATGGTGAATCTTTTGAATCACTTGCTGAAATTGATACGCATCGTAATGCGCGATTAGCTCTTCCTGCAGTTGATAAGCCCGATCCAGTACCCAACGATCTAAAGCCACAAGATCTTGAACAGCCATTTTATCTTTCGCGGGATCGAAATCGTCCAAGTTTGCTAAGATAAAACGAGCGGTATTACGCAACTTGCGATAACTGTCGGATGTCCGGCTTAAAATTTCGTTTGATACCGACATCTCGCCCCGGTAATCGGTGGACGCTACCCATAATCGCAAGACATCGGCGCCCAAATTCTTCACTACGGACTGCGGCGCAACCACATTGCCCTTGGATTTGGACATTTTTTTGCCCTCGGCGTCGACCGTAAAACCGTGGGTTAATACAGCCTTATAAGGCGCAACGCCATTTTTAGCAACCGACGCCAACAGTGACGACTGAAACCAGCCGCGGTGTTGATCCGAGCCTTCCAGATACAAATCGGCGGGGAAATGCAGCTCCGCATTTTTATCCAGGACGCAAGCATGGGTTACGCCGGAATCAAACCAAACATCCAAAGTATCGGTCATTTTCTGATAACGTCCGGCTTCATCGCCCAGAAGTTCTTTCGCATCCAATTCAAACCAGGCGTCGATGCCTTTTTCCTCAATGCGCTTGGCGACGTGCTCGATCAGCTCGCCGGTACGCGGATGCAATTCGCCGGTTTCCTTATCGGCAAAGAATGCAATTGGAACGCCCCAAGTGCGCTGCCGGGAAATACACCAGTCCGGGCGGCCTTCCAGCATGCTTTCGATGCGCGCCTGCCCCCAATCCGGTATCCATTCGACGCGTTTAATTTCATTAAGCGCTTGTTCGCGCAAGCCGTTTTGAGTCATGGAAATAAACCATTGCGGCGTCGCTCTGAAAATGATGGGCGTCTTATGCCGCCAGCAATGCGGGTAACTATGAAGAATCGCCTGATTATGCAGTAATTTACCGTTGTTTTGTAAAACTTCCAGCACCTGGGTGTTTGCATTAAACACGTGCTGTCCCGCAAAAAATTCAGTCTTCGGGAGAAAAACACCGTCCGCGCCTACGGGATTATCCACCGGCAAATTGTATTTTAGACCTGCCGCATAGTCGTCTTGACCGTGCCCGGGCGCGGTATGAACAGCCCCCGTACCGGCGTCGGTAGTAACATGATCGCCTAAAATGACCGGAACTTGTCTATCGTAGAACGGATGGTGCAATAATTGATGTTCCAATGCGCTGCCCTTGCAGTAGGCGACGACTTGATAGTGCTCGATTTCGTAGCGCGCCATAGCATCCTTGAGTAAGGCTTCCGCGAGCACTAAGCGTTCCTGCTTTCCTTCTTTAACGCACTGAACGACGGCGTATTCCAGATCCGGATTCAGCGCAACCGCTTGATTGGCGGGCAATGTCCAAGGCGTGGTCGTCCAAATGACGACCGATACTGGTCCTTGCCCATCATGCGCAGGCACATGATGACAAGCCGCCAGAAAACCCGTTTCGTCTACAACCTGAAACCGGACGTCGATTGCAGGCGAACGCTTGTCTTCGTATTCGACCTCGGCCTCCGCCAAAGCCGAACCGCAATCGGTGCACCAATGCACCGGTTTCGCGCCTTTTATGATATGGCCTTTTTGGGCGATAGCGCCTAAAGTACGCACAATACCGGCTTCAAAGCCAAAATCCATCGTCAGATAAGGCTTATCCCAGCCGCCTAATATACCCAAACGAATAAACGCTTCTTTTTGGATAGCCACTTGTTTGCCGGCGTATTCCCGGCAGGCTTTACGAAATGCATCCGGAGCGACTTTAGTACCGGCTTTGCCGACTTTTTTTTCGACTTGCAGTTCTATCGGCAAGCCGTGGCAATCCCAACCGGGAACATAAGGCGCATCGAATCCGCTTAACGTTTTGGATTTAATGATAATGTCTTTCAGCACTTTATTGACCGCGTGACCGATATGAATTTCGCCGTTGGCGTAAGGCGGACCGTCGTGTAAAATAAATTTAGGCCGACCCTGCATTTCCAACCTGATTGCTTGATACAAATCAAGTTCTTGCCAGTGTTTTAAGCGTTCGGGTTCACGCTGGGCCAGATTGCCCTTCATGGGAAACGCCGTGTTCGGTAAATTAAGTGTGCTTTTATAATCCAAAGTTATCATCCATTGTCTACAATTATCGGTGCGGCGAAAACACTTTTAGCGTCCGCCACATCATTTATTATTTGAGTCCGAAGCTCTTCAACCGACTGGAAACGGCGTTCCGGCCTGATCTTCTTTTTAAAATGCACGGTAATCTTACGTCCGTAAATGTCGTGATCGAAGTTAAATAAATAAACTTCCAAGATCATCTTATTGCCGCCATCGACAGTAGGCCGCACCCCAACGTTGGCTACCCCGGCGATTTCCGACTCGCCGACTCCTGTCACCGTTACAGCAAAAACACCGTTCACTGGCGCGGTCTTCCTAAGCATTCTTACATTGGCAGTCGGATAACCTATCATCCTGCCGCGCTTATCGCCATGAATAACCCGACCGCAAATCGAATAATCGTAACCCAGCAGATTTTTTGCTGCTATCAAATCATCCCGGCCTAACGCTTGTCTTATTAAAGTACTACTGACCCGTTCCCCGTCGACTAATAAAGATCCGGTATCTTCAACCTCGAACCCCCAGTTTTCAGCTTTCTCCTTGAGTAAGGTAAAGTCGCCTTGCCGGGCTTTACCGAACCGAAAATCATCGCCGATCACCAGATGCTTAATATTCAAACTTTTAACTAAGATCTGATCGACAAATGCCGCCGGTTCATAGTCTGCTAGTTGTTTATTAAATCGCACAATGATCAAATCATCAACGGGCAGTTTCCGGAGTTGATCAACCTTCTCGCGTAACCTGGCCAGGCGCGGCGGCGCATTATCGCCCAGAAAAAATTCCAAGGGTTGCGGTTCGAAAATCATAACAACCGCTGGCAATGATAATTGCTTGCCTCGTTCGGCCAATTTCTGCACCACGGCCTTATGGCCCAAATGCACTCCGTCAAAATTCCCTATCGTTAGAACGCATCCGTTATGGAAACAAGGCTGGCGCGGTATCCCTATGATTAAACGCATGAATAACTTGTCAAATCAAAAGCTGCCGATTCTATCATTTGTCGCCGCCAAATGCCTTAGTCTCAAACCCGAAAATATCAAGGCGGTTAAATAAACAAAACAGCCAATACCTATCCACTTAACTAAGTTAATGGCTCTTGTCATCGAATCCCACTGCTGCCACCAACTATTATCGACATAATAACAAAGCCAGGCCGCCATCAACACACTGGCTAAAGACACCCGAAACAAAAATAGAGCCCACCCTTGCCTTGGCTGATAAATCTTGTTCCGGAGGAGGTTATGTAAAAGTAAAGCAGCATTGAATAAAGCGCCTAATGAGGTTGCAAGCGCCAATCCGGCATGAGCTAATGGAACAACCAGTATATTCAAAGCCAGACTAACCCCCATAGCGTAAATACCGAAACGAACAGGGGTATTTAAATCCAGCCGCGAGGAAAACCCCGGCACCAGAATTTTAACCGCAAGATAACCTAACAATCCTACCGCATAAGCTTTCAGACTTTGCCCGGCCTGGAATACATCGCTTGCGGTAAATTCGTTATATTGAAAAAGCGTCGACAACACCGGTTCTGCAAGTACATATAACCCAACGGTTGCCGGCAATCCCAGCAACAAAACTAAACGCAAGCCCCAATCCAAAGTCGCGGAAAAACCTTCGGAATCGTCTTCGGCATGATGTTTTGCGAGCTTGGGCAAAACGACGGTTGCCAACGCCATACCCAGTATTCCCAGCGGGAAATCGACTAACCGCTCGGAATAATACAACCACGATACACTGCCGCTGGTAAGAAACGAGGCAACTAAGGTATCGAATAATAAATTGATCTGTGTAATCGAAGCGCTGAATATTGCCGGCAGTAAAAGTTTGTTTAATTTGATGACTTCGGCGTCTCTGAATCGAATCTTTGGCCTGGGCAGCAGGCCCAACCGCATAAGGCTTGGCATTTGAAAGAATAGCTGCAACAAGCCCGCGCAACAAACAGCCCATGCCAGTGCTGTTATTGGAACAGACAGCGCCGGCGCTAACCAAAAAGCCCCGGCAATCATGCAAATATTGAGTATTACAGGGGTCACGGCCGGAATTGCAAAGTGGCCCTGCGTATTGAGAATGGCCCCGGCATACGCCGTCATTATTATAAAAAATCCATAAGGTGAAAGTATTCGCAATAAAGCAACTGCCAAATCATATCGCTCGTCTTGTAAAGCGAATCCGGGCGCTAGTATAAGAATCAGGGCAGGCGCCAAAACAATACCAGCTAACGTAAACATGAGAGACCAAGCAGCCAATGTTCCGGATGTCTTGCTAATAAACTCTCTTAGGGCATTAATGCCGCCCTGTCCGGAGTTGTTCGTCATGGCTGGCACCAAAGCATGGGATAAGGCGCCTTCGGAAAACAGCCGACGTAATAAATTAGGTATCTTGAACGCTACAAAAAAAGCGTCGGTCGCCAAATCCACGCCAAATACGCGAGCGATTAGCATATCTCGAATAAACCCTAAAATCCGGGAGATGAATGTCATACTACCAACAACGGCAGTCGCTTTTAAAAGCCGTTTACTCACCTCAGTAATCCTAGATGCAAAATCCGTTAAAAATTTGACAATGATACCATTTATGAAGATAATGCGCGGTCTGATAACTTATTTTGCAAAAAAGAAATAACATGGCTAATACAGCACAAGCTAAAAAACGCGCGAAACAAGCCGAACAGAGTCGTATTCGCAATGCAGGACAACGCAGCAATTTGCGCACCTTCATTAAAAAAGTGATTGCCGCCGTCAATGCAGGCGACAAAGAAAAAGCTCAAGCCGCTTTTAAAACAGCCATGCCTATCATCGACTCAGCAGTCAACAAAGGCCTTATCCATTCAAACAAAGCCTCTCGCAGCAAGAGCAGACTGCATGCAAAAGTAAAAGCACTCGGCTAAACAATAACACGCACGTACTAAGTAAAGCCGCTTTTTTCAGCGGCTTTTTTGTGCCTTAAAACATTAAGGCAACCTCAATTATTAAATTAAAACGATATTATCCCGGTGTATCATCTCGGAATCATCCGCATAACCCAGGATTTTTTCGAACTCCGAACTGCTTTTACCGGCAATCAATTCCGCATCTGAGTTGCCGTAATTGATAAGTCCTCTGGCAATCTCAATACCGCTTTCATCGAAACAGGAAACAAGTTCGCCGCGCTCAAACCGGCCCGAAACCGATTTCACACCGACAGCCAATAAACTTTTGCCATCGCTTCTCAGCACTTTTACCGCTCCCGCATCCAGGACTAATTTGCCCTTGACTTGCAACTGACCCGCCAGCCAGCGCTTTCTAGCCGCTAAAGGCTCGATATCTGGCAAGAAATGTGTGCCAACCTCCATACCGGCAATTACTTTTTCAATAACGCTCTCTAGCCGCCCCGAAACAATCACGGTTGCCGCACCGGACCTCGCTGCCAGCCGGGCCGCTCTTACTTTGGTGTACATTCCGCCCCGCCCTAACCCGCTTCGGCTTTCGCCCGCCATTTTTTCCAGTCTGTTATCGTTGACGCTGATTTGCGGAATCAATTCGGCATCGGGATAAATGCTTGGATCGCCCGTATACAAACCCATTTGATCGGTCAAAATGATCAGCAGTTCGGCCTCAACCAAATTCGCAACCAACGCCGCTAGAGTATCGTTATCGCCAAACCGGATTTCTTCCGTAGCAACCGTATCGTTTTCATTAATGACGGGCACTACACCGAATTTCAACAACGTTAACAAGGTGCTTCGAGCATTAAGATAACGCTGTCTATCCGAGAGGTCATCATGAGTCAGTAGAACTTGGGCAGCATGCAGACCATGATGTTGAAAATTATCATCGAACACACGCACCAGACCCATTTGCCCAACCGCGGCTGCGGCTTGTAATTCATGTAACGTTTTGGGCCTAGCCTTCAACTTTAAACGGCTTACGCCTTCGGCAACCGAACCCGACGACACCAATACCACATCAACCGACCGCTGTTTTAACCCTGCCATTTGGCTAACCCAAGCTCTGATTGCTTCCTGATGCAGCCCCTGCCCCCCTTGCGTTAGCAAAGAACTGCCGATCTTGATTACAACTCGATTAACGTTTGCAAAATCAACTCTGTTCACTGTCTTTCCGTTGCTGCGTTTCCAAGTAGCTCATAATGGCAAACATGAGCTCGTCCGTGCCTTTACCGTTGATGGCAGAAATTTTAAAAACAGGACCTTTCCATCTCAAGTCTTTGACAATTGCATTACACAATGAATTCTCCTCGTCTGCCTGTGTCCTGTCGATTTTATTCAGCACCAGCCAGCGCGGCTTTTTAGCTAACTCATCGCTCCACTTTTCAAGCTCACGAACAATTTTTTTCGCCGAATCCGCCGGTGTGTCTAAACTTTCATAAGGCTTTATATCGATAACATGAAGCAGCAACCGGGTTCTCGACAAATGCTTCAAAAATTGCAAACCTAAACCTGCGCCTTCAGCCGCGCCTTCTATCACGCCGGGAATGTCGGCAATCACGAAACTTCGCTGATCGTCAACTCTGACCACGCCAAGATTTGGATGCAATGTGGTAAATGGATAATCGGCGACTTTAGGCGTTGCGGACGAAACCGCCCTAATCAAACTGGATTTCCCGGCATTGGGCATCCCCAACAGACCAATGTCGGCAATTAAGGTTAACTCAAGGTTCAACATCCGATGTTCGCCCGGAGTGCCCTTACTGGCTTTTTGCGGCGCCCTATTGATGCTGCTCTTAAAGCGGGTATTGCCTAAGCCATGAAAACCGCCCTTGGCGACCAGCAAGGTTTCCCCTATTTGAGTCAAATCGCCTATCAATTCGCCCGTATCGGCGTCGGACACCAAGGTTCCTAAAGGGACTGAGACATAGCAATCTTCGCCTTTTCTGCCAGTACAATTCCGGGCCATACCGTTTTGTCCGCGCTCCGCCCTGTGTACAGTATGGAAACGGAAGTCGGCCAACGTGTTCAGGTTCTCGGCGGCAATGAGATAAACGCTACCGCCGTCGCCGCCATCGCCGCCATCAGGCCCACCCATCGGGATGTATTTTTCACGGCGGAATCCAACGGCGCCATTTCCTCCATCCCCGGCTTCGACCCGGACAACTACTTCATCGACAAACTTCATAGCAAATTAGTGCGGGCATTTTTAACCGTCAAAAACAAAAAAAGCCCCGCACTTTACGCGCGGAGCTTTTACTTAAACAAAGCGTTGCCGTCGGCAACAGGAGAAAACCTATGCAGCTACAATACTGACAAATTTACGGCTATTGGGGCCTTTGACTTCAAAAATAACTTGTCCGTCAATCGTAGCAAACAAGGTATGATCTTTACCTAAGCCGACATTGGCGCCTGGATGAAAATGGGTACCGCGTTGACGGACAATAATATTACCTGCCGAAACGATTTCGCCACCATAACGCTTAACACCCAATCTTTTCGCATTTGAGTCGCGTCCGTTACGGGTGCTGCCCCCTGCTTTTTTGTGAGCCATCTTAACTTCCCCCTTTAAGCGGAAATGCCAGTAATCTGGACTTCTGTATAAAATTGACGATGACCCATGTGCTTCATGTGGTGCTTTCGTCTTCTGAATTTAATGATTTTGACTTTGTCGTGCCTGCCTTGGGACAATACCTTCGCAGTCACTTTAGCGCCTTCGATATAAGGCACACCAACTTTTACCGCGTCACCGGATTGAAACATCAGCACTTTATCGAACTCCACGCTATCGCCAGCGCCAAGCTCAAGCTTTTCCACCTTTAAGTAAGTACCTTCCTCAACGCGGTACTGTTTACCACCTGTTTGAATGACCGCATACATCGGTTGCAACTCCACAAAGCATTATTTAACTGAAATTAACCTGTAATTATATTTTTAAAATGCACCTACGTCAAATCAATATTTATAAAATAATCTATAACAAGATTATGAAAATACAAAAACCACCAGCAAGAAGACTGAATTTGACTGGGCTATTCCATAGGCATTCAGTATAATGGCTTGTTTTCTTGAATATATAATTAAGTTTTATCTGCCCCTATCGACATAATGGTATCTAATTTAAACAGCACGCCACCCCCCGTTGACTTCGAATCTATCAAACGATTGACAGCAAATGAAGCCAAAGCCGTTGATAATCTCATTATTAAGCAGTTAAGCTCAGACGTTGTGCTCATTAATCAGATGGGTCACTATATCGTTAATAACGGCGGCAAAAGATTACGTCCTATGCTGATGTTATTGTCCGCTAAAGCGTTAGGCCGGATTGACTCAAACCATTTATTACTTGCCGCTGTTATAGAATTTATCCACACAGCAACACTCTTACATGACGATGTTGTCGATGAGTCTGATTTAAGACGGGGTAAGCAATCCGCTAATGCGGTATGGGGTAATGCAGCCACCGTGCTCGTCGGAGATTATCTCTATTCAAGCGCTTTCGAGATGATGGTGAGCACAAATATCATGCGTGTCATGGAGATACTTTCTAAAACAACTACTGCAATTGCGGAAGGCGAAGTACTTCAATTGTTAAATTGTAACAATCCTGAAACCACTGAGGACAACTATTTAGAAGTTATTTCTAGGAAAACTGCAATTCTTTTCAGCGCTGCAACCCGGCTGGCTGCCGTCGTATCAAAAACCAATATCGACACTGAAGAAAGCTTGGCAAAATACGGTCTGCACTTAGGTATAGCATTTCAATTGATCGACGATGCTTTAGACTATAAAGCCAACCAAGAAGAATTAGGTAAAAATCTTGGAGACGACCTGGCCGAAGGTAAACCGACCCTACCTCTTATATACGCAATACAAAATAGCAATTCAAACGAAGCGGAGATAATAATCAACTCTATTAAAAACGGAGACCGCGACGCATTCAATGCTGTCTATGCGATAGTTAAAAGCAGCAAAGCGATTGAATACACTGAAGAACGAGCGAACGAAGAGGCTCAAAAAGCCATCAATGCCTTGGATAGCATACCTGAAAGCGAGTACAAACAAGCTTTACTCGCTTTAGCTAAATTTTCTGTTCAACGCAATTATTAACTGCTTCTGTTGCAATATTTGAATACCAGAAATACATTTGCAATTTCAAATAATTTGTTAAGCTCGCAAAACCCGCGCGGAATAGAACTTATTAAATTTATCGATGAATGCACTAAGTTCATCTTTAGGCAAGTGATTAATTCCAGCGGCCGACTTCCTACCGCCGCCCGTAGCAAATTGGGAACAGAACTCATCCGCACCAACCTTATTATTCAAAGGCGCCCTAACGCTAATTAAGTAACCTCCATCTTTGTTGACCGAAAGCACCGCATGGGCTTTTTTTGGATTTAAATTAGCTAAATGATTACCGTAAACACCGCTAACCCGCCTTGACCAGGCCGCATCGGGAAGAAGATAAACACCGGCGGCATCGCTTTCAAATTCTGGTTTAATGCTCTCCGCGCTAGTCATATCCTGCTTATAACCGTTTTCCAGTTTTTCAAAGGCTATCCGATTACCCGAGATAAAATCGAATGGTGTTTCATACTTCATCATTTCTCGATACAACATATCGGGTGCGAAATGCAAATCATCGATACTACTGCCGTAACCGTTATAATTGATATAAATACCTAAGTTTTTTAACGACTCGAGCTTATCGCCGCTAATTGAAACCTTAGCCGCTAACACTTCCGCGCTTTGATTTAAATTATCGCCGAAAGCCGCTGTGATAGCCCAGAACGGATATTTGTTATTTAAATGCTGGTTCACAAGCAGACTGGTACAAATTGCATTATCGGTGTCGATTAATGTTTGCAACTGCGGATGATCTGGAATATCGCCCGGCAGATGATGGTCAACATAGAATATTGATACGCCTATGCTTAAAATCTCCTTAACCCTCTGGCTATTCTTTTCAAAGGAAATATCCAACACTGTCAAACTATCGCCCGGACTGACCGTCACTTTATCCAGCAATTGAATATCCCGCTTTATACCTGTCACTAAAGTTGAATTAACGGGTTTATCCAAACGGAGTTGAATGAGGGCGCAAATACCGTCAGCATCGCCATTAAACACATCATAATGCATCTTTTTGCTCCACAGGGGCTGACGGCAAAATATTACGCTGACGTAATAAAGCAATTACTTTTTGTACGCTTTCTTGAAGGGGAAAGGCGCTGGTATCAATTCGAAGCTCTGGGTTTTCAGGCTCTTCGTAAGGAGAAGAAATTCCTGTAAAGTCTTTTATTTCACCCTTACGGGCCTTTTTATACAGCCCTTTAACATCTCTTTGCTCGCAAACCGACAAAGGGCAATAACAATGTATCTCAATAAAATCACCGTGCGGCATCAGACTTCTCGCCATAGCTCGTTCCGCTCTAAACGGAGAAATAAAAGCGGTAAGCGTTATAACACCCGCTTCTAACATTAGCTTGGCTGTTTCACTGATACGACGTATATTTTCTTTTCTATCTTCTTCGCTAAAGCTCAAATCGCCGCATAGTCCATGACGGATATTGTCGCCATCCAATACAAAAGTAGTATAGCCATATTGAAACAATTGTTCTTCAACGGCATGAGCAAGCGTGGACTTACCGGCTCCCGATAATCCGGTAAACCAAAGAACTACCGATTTATGATTATTTTTCTCTTCTCTTCGCTTTCGGGTGACGGTAGCGTGATGCCAGACTGTATTACTGCTTTTTTCGTTTTGATTCATATTAAAATTAAATAAATGTATAGATTAATTTTGGCAATTCATTCAGAAGACTATTTTTACAAGCTTAAAATCAATTCTTAAATAATAGCTTATTCATAAAGCGCGGATTATCAAGCTAGAATGCGAAATACTCCATAACTTCTCATATTTAAATCTGCTTTAAACTATCCAATAATGCACGGCTTTCCATTAAACGGTTAAGTCTACCGGCATTATTTAATTGTTCGCTAAAGCCCAGCTTGCTAACCATCATTGTTTGCTGTCCGGCTAAATCATTTAGCATGACAGGTTGATTGTTATTGAGCTGACCTGTTTTTAGTTTGATTTCTATATTGTCTGAATCGTCTTCTTCTCTGTTAACAATGACCTTAAAAGTGGCAAACGCTTTTTTCCCGTAGTGATCTTTAGCAGTAATTTTAACTTCAGTATTGTGAGAACCTTTGGGAGGCACACCTGAAAATTTCAGTTGCTTAGGGTCAAAATGTAACCAACTCGGCAATGGCGAACCGTCAAGCGTAGTCGCGTCATACTCCAATTGTTCGTTAGGATTGGTATGCCGGAATGTACCTGGTGGTATCGAAAATGAATAGTATTCCATTTCTAATACAACTTGGTTTTTCAGCGAGCCTGTCAAATATAAATCATAATCGAGAACAGTACCGTACTGACTCAATTGAGATGGATGATAAATACTAGAACTGTTCCAATTTAAATTCGGCTCTCTAAAAGGCGATAGCCAATAACTATCATTTGTTGATGACGGAAATAATGGTGGTGTCGGATTAGACAGCAGTATCAAAGAACCGATTTCATTTGGAACAGAAGGCACAGGACTGAAACTTAATGTTGCTGTATCTGTTTTAGCGCCGTCGGATACAGTGTATGTAACATTAGGAACAGGCCCGGCATAGCCGTTGTTTGGTGTAAAAATAAAGCTACCGTCTTTATTGATTACTATTGTTCCTACTCCAGGAATAACAGCCGTAGTACCGGCAGCAAATATTCCTGGCACACCATCAATTGTAAATTGAGTTACAAATAAATCATCATTATCAGGATCATTATCGTTATCTAAAACATTACCCGTTGTAGATGAATTTGGTGTAGTTGTTATAGGGCCATCATCATTAGCTTTAGGGCCTTGATTATCATCAACCGGTTTAACTGTCAGTTCCAG
>DLHW01000061.1 GCA_002483425.1 Methylococcaceae bacterium UBA7658 | reverse complement strand
CTTTACGCCAAATAACCAATTTTTTCGTAGTACTCAAAGCGGCCATCAACATACAGTTTTCGTGTTTCCCCGGACGCAAACTTCATAAACAGGTTGTCATTCGCCCTTTTGCTTAATAGAATTTTCGCACCATTGTTATAATTCAATCGTGCTGGGCTAATAATCCCATTGGATATACCATCCTTTCACCGCGACGGCGTGATGATCGTGAAGAAATGGCGGTCGCCATAGCGTTGTCTTAGCAGTGCTTCGATCAGTTTCCCAAGTTCTTCGGTGTTTGCCGCGATTTCCACACCCGGTAAGCTCGCCGCCTCCGCAATTTGCTTTAGGCGGTCGAACTGATTGGCCATATCTCCCATCCGATCTGCAAGCCACCTGGTATTTTGCCGAATGCGTGGGTCGAGATTGGGGACTTCCTCGGCAATCTCATCGAGCAGACCCGGCTCGAGTTCGAAGGAACTGCGTGTGGCGGTCGGAACCTCGTCGATTTCTATGGATCTGCGAAAAGAATCGTAGTCCCGCGGATCGAGCGCGGAGAATTTCGCCTCGCCGATTGAGCCATCCATCATTAACCCGTCAAGCTGGAAGTCGATTCGACCCGGCGGGCTCTTCGAATCTGGCCAACGGCCTCCGAATCCGAATTCACTCTGATCCATGTGCATACGCTCGAACCAGATTGGTTCACTCCCGCCTTTCGGCCTCCGAATCGGCCGCAGCTTGAAGTCCTTGAGCTTAGGAAATTTTTGCTCAAGACTAGCGAGATAACGAACGATCAAGTTAAGTTCTTCCTTCGTATAGCGAGTGACGTCAGCAATACGTTCGTAAATTTTTTTAAGCTCTGCAACTTCAAGCTCTGCAGCTTCAATTGCATGCAACTCACTGCGGCTGGGTCCTTTGCGTTTCAGGAGCTTTTGCACATCGAACAGCTCTTCAATTCCGCCGATTAACTCTGCGAAGGTCTCGTCCCCGAGCTTCACTGTCATCGCAACAAGCCCACGCGCGTGATCCAGGAAATCCGTGACGACGGCACGCCGAATCGCCCCGCCGCTTGCCGAAGTTACATATACGAACGCTTCCTCCGGCCCGATCCCGAGCCCGAAAGTACCCACCCCAGGAATGAAAGCTTCGATGATGTTCTCCGCCGCCTTCTGTGCGCCACGGTCGACTTGGGCGGCGAGAGCGCGTGCGCGCGTTGTCAGCGTGTCGCGGAACGCTTCAAGGATTTTGCGCATGCGAACGACATCGAGCGTATGTGCGAGTTGCGTGAACCGCAAGTTTGGCAGCGCTTCGAAAAGCGCCTTACCCAGTCGTACCCCACTACGTAATGCGGCGACGGTGAGTGTCACTATAAGCCCAATTATCGGTCCGATCATTTTACCGGCATCAAAGAACTCAAATCTGGAAAGGTGTTCGTTGAATTCCTGCACTTTTGCCTGCAAAGCGGCGCTCGCCATATCGGGCCACTGCGTGATCTGGCCAAGAAAGTGCCATATTGCGCGGATGGCCTCAACGACTATGGCAATTTGCCCCTTTAGCAACTCCGCCGCTTCATGCATGCGGCCGCGTGCCGCAAGTGGTATCAGCTCGATTACAATCTGCTGAGGGTGTGCGGCGATACGAGTCATCTCTATGAAGAACCTGGCCGTCTCCACCATATCTGTTACGATTCCGAAACCGACACCGCCTAGGAAGCTAATCACGTCGACGGCGGAAAGTTCCCAATGCTTCACAACGAAGTCATAGAACGGCCGCCGTCCGAGAACATAGGCGCGAAAATCCGGATGATTCATCAATTCGATAAGCAGTGGCACCTCACGCGGGTGCCGCTCAAGGAGCTTTGCGGTCATCTCGAGAAGCTCGGTATCCGTGAGGGGCCGGATTTGCGGCAGGATTAATTGTACGACCACACCCTGAGGCCCGAGACGGCCGAGCGGCATCCCCAGTGTTCCCTGCAATATACGAGCTACTTCGTTCGCGACGGTCAACGGATTGTGGGCGATTGCGCGGCTCTGTGTCTCAGGAGATTTCAGTGCGGTAAGCTTGCCTGTCGAGACTCCGCGATCGCGGCGCAACGTCGCGACGCGGATGACGGTGTTTTCAAACTCACGTGCCCCGCGTTCTGCGAGAAAGGTCTGATTGCTAGGTACGTTCGCGCTGCGTTTTACGAGTTCATCGATGTATGTTAGAACGGCGACCAACTCCTGACGCTCGAAACCATTCAAGTCTGGCGCAAGAAGCAAGGCGTGAATAGATTCACGTTCGCGCTGAAGTTGTGCGGGTGACTGGTGCTCGAGTTCACTGAGCGTCGCACATTCTGCCTCACTAAATGTGGGAAAGCGTTTTGCAAGAACAGTAATCAGCAATCCGGTCTCCGCGCGACGCGAGCGTTTGGCTGTGAGCAATTAACCCGGAACGCTGCTGTCGGCACTGCCCTCGTTTGCGCCACCTGTGTTGGGAGCGCCACTACCGGCCGCGGTGCCTGATCCGAGGAGTCCCTCGCTCATTGCGGTCTGGGTTGCTGTTACGCCGCTTCCGACGATGACCGCCTTCTCAATGTCCGGATCGAACATGCTTGGAGCATCAAGATTGCGGACCCGCCGTGTATTTTTATGGCCGACTGCGAGATAGTTTTCGTACTCTTTTAGAACGTCGATGTACCGATGTGCCCGCTTAAATGATTCAAGGGCTGCGCCCTCGCTAACGCGGATATTCAGGTAGAGATTGTTTGAATCAACCAGAAAACGCCGGGTGCCATTCTTCCGGTACAAATACTCACCGTAATCATCGGTGCTTATTGGCAACGTCTCCAAAGCGTCGGGCTCGTAGCCGACGACCCTGTTTGTTTGCCCGTTTAGGATTTTTCTACCGAGCCTTGGTATGTAGGACAAAATATCGACGATTTCATTATCCGTCGGAGCATTAAACTTCTCTGGCTTTTTTTGCTGCAGATTTATAGCTTCATTGTGGAAAGCCGTCAGCGCTGGGTCTTCAAGCACACCATCGCCGTTGTGATATCGATCCCTCATATCTGCGAGAACATCTTCGAGCGAATACAGGACTAATTTGTTTCCAAGCCTACCAATCAGTGAACCGGTCTTTGCTTCAACCCTTGGTCGTGGCCGAAGGAGAAATACGGCATAGTTGCCAGAATAGCCAATAGGACCGGTTGGATCGATCACATCCCCTAAAGGTGCTGTGACACCGGTGGGAGTGAATTGCCTTGGCTGTCCTACAGCGGAGATTAATGGAGCTTGCCATTCGACTGGCACACGTCGCCCCTCCTTCTTATAGCGCAATAGTCGTTGATCTGAATCCTCGTGAATCCAAATGGCACGGCAGTAGTATAAGATATTGTCTCGAAAGTGCTGATACAAACGATTCCGTTTGCGTTCGCGAATAACATTTGCACGCTTACGCGCTACGTTGTCACGCAAGTGCTGTTGGTATATCCGTTGAGGTTCACCATAGATGTCGGGGATGGAAAGCCCTTGTTGACCCTGCGCGGCGCCTTGATCAAACTTTGCGAAATTATCATAAGCAGCTGTATGCATCGCCAAAAAAGGAGCGTCACTCGGGCTTTCCTCATCAGCATCCTGAATTAATTCGTTCAGCGTAGCCCGATGAGACTCATCTTTGAGTACCTTCGCGAGAATCCAGTCATGTTTGCGGACCCAGTCTTCGTTAACTTCTAAAGGAGCGGGCACTTCTTCCGCCACATAGATTACGGACTGAACCTCAGCTAAATAGGTAAACACCTCGTATTGTTGCTGCAATTTGTGATATTCATAAGTAATGGCGATTTCATTGTTGGGATTAATAATTTCTGAGTAGTTCTCCTGTTCGAACGACACCTCCGATTCAGTACTGACAACCACTTTCGTCTGACGGCGAAGCTTGCTCGACGTCTTACGCATGGTTTCGCTTAAGTGGGACGCGGTATTCTTAGATTGTTGCTCTGAAGAACCACCAAAAGTTGTAGTGGAATCAGCGCTAATTCCAAGAAAACTTCCACCTATCTCTAAGGTCTCGTTCCAGTTCGAGGTCTCTTTAGCTTCGTTAACAATTTCACTGGAATCTTTTGCGCTATCGGTAGACTCGGTAGTTGTTTCGCTCTCTGTTTGCGTTTCTAGCGTGCTCGTTCGTTTTTGTCGACGCACAATCTTGATGGTGACGCGATCCTTCTGACCCGGCCCAAGCGGAATGGTGCGCACAATCTCGCCGGGTTGACTACCAAGCGGCTTCCATTCCTGGCGATATAATAGTCTTAGTCCGATATTAATAGAGTTTACAGGGAAGATATCAAACTTATATTGATTGTTCGTGAACTCAACGGGAACATAAAGATGACCTAAGGAAAACAGCATCGCATCTCCTTCTATTCCATTAGAAAGAATATCTCCAAAGCGTTCCGATGTAAGGTTAGCCTCCCAATCAAGGGCATTTGCTGTTGATTTTCTAAATATAGCCGAGATGTCATTATCGTCACCACCAGCATTCTCAATATCTTTTGATGCATTTATTATGATAATTATTCTTCTCGAAGCGGCGTAGAAATATATCTCCCGAAAAACGCCACCGAGCTGATCAACAGTTATTCCTGAATATTTTCGTGCAATTTCTTTATAAACAGCGTTCTCGAATAACTCAAGAATATGTGCAATAAGGTTGGATTCTTCATGGGAAAGTCCATTTTGATTTTCAAGTTCAGTTATGAACTCGATTGCTTGTTTAGATAAATTAAGTAGACTGAATCCATCCTCCGGATTAAACAGATAATTATGAAACGCAAAATCATAGAAAGCTACGTTGTCAAGGGGGCGTGTGGCCAGTTCTTCGGGATTGGCAAACAACTTGACCTTGCTTAAGTCATCTGTAAATTCTTTCAGATCCGCACTCATGATTTATCCCCCTAGATATTTTAATAGCTATCTTAATTCACCCATTCAATTGTCAGGCAGCAGATCCTTGGTTCCTGTTGCCGGTACCGTAGGCTCGTGACCATTTGCCTCAGCTTTGTTTTGTAAGCTACGACGCTCTGTGTAGAACTGGTACAACTCGCTTGGCCTTGATTCTGATAATTCCAGATGACTTGGCGATGATGGCAACTGCAGGATAAAGCTCTTATTTTCTTCATCCACAAGGAAACGCTGCCCTTTTGCGGATGCTTTCTCTCTTTTAGCATACTCTATGCCTTTAAAAGTAAGCTCGATTGGTGCAACATCTGCGTCTCGCTTGTAGATAAAGCTGTCTTTTTGCTTGCCAAGGGCAATGGTTGCTCTTGCCAGCGCTTGGGGTCCTTTAGATGAATGGATGGGGACTGAGAGTTCAAAACTAAGCGGAGGCTTTGTTGTGATACCGGCTTTTTTTTGTTCCTGAGCGAATTTCGCTTGTCGTTCCCTGTGGCGTACCGAAAACGGCCGCATATCTTGCTCTTCTTCCTGTTTCTGCCGTTCGACAGCGATCTTTTTCATTTTCGCTATTAGATTCGTGTTCGCCAACACTTCCGCCTGGCTTAAGGCCAATCCGGTCATTGAGATTCCGGCCTGTCTATACTGCATCGCCGAAAGTCGTACCAAATACGTCTCGATCCGGCCGGCATTTTGTCTCACAGCCGAGACGTACAGTACCTTCGGCGTGTTATCTGTACTTGAATCTTCGGAGCCAACAACGAAAAGAAGGAGGTTGGGGCGATTTTCGTCGTTTCGGACTCGAAATTGCTCATCCTCATATTCCAGCTCGAAACCGCCGTCTTGATTGGAAAGAACAGAGCCAAGCCGATCTGCCCGTAGCTTTTGCCAAATGTCGGCGCTCAGCTCCATTGGTGCGCTACCAAATAGTTCCTTTGGTATCGCCTTTGGATCACAGTCATAGATGACAATTAGCAAGTCGGGAATTCCGGCACCGCTTTCCTTGATTACTATTCTTCCTCTTACCTTGTTCATATGTATCCTCCTTCGTAAAGCAGGTGGTAGTAGAGAAGATATGGATGCACCCATTTTTGAAAATTGCGGGTTACCATCCATTACGAATATCTCGAGTGGGCCACTATACCAATAAAAAAATCATCCTTAGATTAGGGTATTGCCCAAAGAAGTTATCTCACATTACATTCTTTGGTTATGGTTATCCACAGACGTCTAACAAGAGATTATAAGGTTTCGGTCTATCTTCCATGATTTAGTTCTAAGGTCAATAAATTTTTAATACTTATGATTTTAAGCACATTGTTTTTACGGTACATCATCAATCGTTTTTGAAATAGTTTAATAAAACAAGACACTTCTAGAGATAGATTTACAATGTCATTAGGAGGTGAGAAGGAGCAATGCTTTAAGTTGAAAATCTTGATGTAGTATCAATAATACTGGATGTTAATCCCCCGCTTTGATTTTTTCTGCTTATTTTGTATTCGGGTTATAATTACCCTCAATTTTTTCAAAATAAAACTTGATCATACAAGAGGATTAGTAACAGCTCGATGACCCACAAATTATACATTCAGACGAACGGCTGTCAGATGAATGAATACGATTCTGACAAGATGCGGGATGTCTTGCACGCCTCGCATGGTTTTGAATTGATTAATGATCCGAAACAAGCAGATGTGTTGTTATTAAATACCTGTTCTATACGAGAAAAAGCTCAAGAAAAAGTATTTTCCGCGCTCGGACAATGGCGAATGATCAAAGCCAAGCGGCCTGAGGTGATCATCGGCGTCGGCGGTTGCGTGGCTAGTCAAGAAGGCGCCGCAATCCAAAAGCGGGCGCCTTATGTCGATATCGTCTTCGGCCCGCAAACCTTACATCGTTTGCCGCAATTATTAGACGAAGCGCGCAGCCAGCGTAAACCTGTCGTCGATATTTCGTTTCCTGAAATTGAAAAATTCGATGCGCTGCCGGAGCCGAAGGCGGAAGGCCCGAAAGCTTTCGTATCGGTGATGGAAGGTTGCAGCAAATATTGCACATTCTGTGTGGTGCCTTATACCAGGGGCGAAGAGATTAGCAGGCCATTAACCGACGTACTTGCCGAAATTTCTGCGCTAGCTATGCAAGGTGTTAGGGAAATCAATTTGTTAGGACAGAATGTCAATGCCTACCGCGGCGAGATGGAAGACGGCGATATCGCCGATTTCGCCTTGTTGCTGCATTATGTCGCCGCTGTGGAAGGTATTGATCGAATCCGTTTTACTACGTCGCATCCAGTTGAGTTTACCGATAATTTGATTGAAGCATTTGCCGAAATCCCTCAATTGGTCGATCACCTGCATTTACCGGTGCAAAGCGGCAGCGACCTTATTCTGAAAATGATGAAACGCGGACATACCCGAGCCGATTATGTCGAAACCATCCGTAAGCTACGTGAGGTACGACCGAATATCAGTCTGTCCTCGGATTTCATCATCGGTTTTCCAGGCGAAACCGAGCGCGAGTTTGAGGAAACGATGACATTTATCGATGAAATCGGTTTCGATCATTCCTTTAGCTTTATTTACAGCGCCCGGCCCGGCACCCCTGCCGCCGAATTACCCGACGATGTGCCGTTGGCGGTCAAAAAACAGCGTCTGGAGCGCTTTCAGCATCGTATCAATGACATGGCGGCGGCGCTTTCGCAAAAGATGGTCGGCACCGTTCAGACCATATTGGTCGAAGGCCAATCCAAAAAGAATCAACTGCAAATGCAAGGCAGAACCGAGAATAACCGTGTGGTTAATTTTATCGGACACCCCAGGTTATCCGGACAGTTTGCCGATGTGCTGATCACCGAAGCCTTGCCTAATTCGTTAAGAGGACGGCTCGTTGAAACGTCTGTTGATAAGATTGCGGCTTATGCCTAATTCATGATATCGAAAGAACTATCCTTGACACCGGCAGATAATGCCAGGCTTTCAAATTTTTGCGGACATTTAGATACCCACTTAAGGCAAATCGAACACCGCCTTCAAGTCGAAATTGCTAATCGCGGTAACCTGTTTAAAGTGACCGGACAGGAACATCCGGTTAAAGCGGCGTGTGCGGTAATGCAAAAATTATTCGAAAGCACCGAAAAAGAGCAATTAACTTCCGAGCTTATCCATTTGGCAATGCAAGATTCCACGATCGACGATTTGTTAGACCCTAAACTGACCGAAGAACCTCCGCCGGTCAGCATCAAAACTAAGTACGGCCTTATCAAAGGCCGCGGTAAGAATCAGCAAGAGTATCTTAAAAAAATCGTTTTGCACGATATTAACTTCGGCGTCGGTCCGGCAGGAACCGGAAAAACATTTCTTGCGGTCGCTTGCGCCGTTGACGCCTTGCAGAATGAAAAAGTGCGCAAGATTATTTTGGTTCGGCCCGCGGTTGAAGCCGGAGAAAAACTGGGTTTCTTACCGGGCGATATGGCCCAAAAGGTCGATCCTTATCTTCGCCCGTTATACGATGCCTTATATGACATGCTGGGCTTGGAACGGGTTGAAAAAATGATCGACAAGGGTATTATAGAAGTTGCGCCTTTGGCCTTTATGCGCGGACGGACGTTAAACGATGCTTTTATTATTTTGGACGAAGCGCAAAACACGACCATAGAACAAATCAAGATGTTTTTAACCCGAGTCGGTTTCGGTTCGACGGCGGTCGTAACCGGCGACGTCACTCAAATCGATTTACCGTCGGAGAAAATGTCGGGCTTGCGTCATGTCCTGGAAGTTTTAAAACATGTCGAGGGCATTAGTTTTACGTTTTTTACGTCCCGCGACGTGGTGCGCCATCCCTTGGTGCAAAGGATCGTAAATGCTTACGAGGCCTACGAAAAGAAAAGCCAGACTACGCTATGAATCTAGTTGAGATTCAAGCCGTTTATCAGTCGCAAGGACAACCGGATGAACGGCAAATCCAAAACTGGATTGATGCGGCGCTACAAGATTATCCGCAAGATTCTGAAATTGTTGTGCGTATCGTCGATCAGGACGAAAGCGCGCAACTTAACCGGCAATACCGGCATAAAAACGGCCCAACCAACATACTGAGTTTTCCTGCGGATGTGCCGGACGGCATCGATCTCAATTTATTAGGTGATTTAGTGATTTGCGCGCCGGTGCTAGAGCAAGAAGCGCTGGCGCAAGGCAAATTATTAGCGCATCATTGGGCGCATATCATTGTGCATGGTGTGCTGCATTTGCTTGGCTACGATCATAGCGGCGGCGACGAAGCCCGTGTAATGGAAGCTAAAGAAATTAATATCTTACAACAGTTCAATATCAGTAATCCTTATCTTGAGATCACCCAGCCATGAGCGACGACAAACCTCCCAGTAGTACCCGGAAACGTTGGATAGACCGGATTAGCCAATTATTTTCCGGCGAACCGCAAGATTTGGAAGATTTACTCGAAATACTCCGGGAAGCGCGCGCGAACCGCTTATTGGATACCGACGCCCTGACCATGATCGAGGGGGTTTTGCAGGTTAACCAGATGCAAGTGAGGGACATTATGATTCCCCGTGTGCAGATGGTGGTGGTGCCGAACGATGCGGAACTCGATACCATTTTGCCGCTGGTGACTGAATTCAACCATTCGCGGTATCCCGTCATTGCCGGCGACCGCAGTAAGGTCGTCGGGATTCTGTTAGCTAAGGATTTGCTGTCGCATGTCTGTAAAAACAGCAAGCTATTAGTCAAAGACATCATGCGGCCCGCGTATGTGGTGCCGGAGAGTAAGCGTTTGAAAGTATTGCTGAAAGAATTGCGCACCAATGGTAACCACATGGCCATTGTGGTCGATGAGTACGGTCAAACCGCGGGTTTAGTGTCGATTGAAGATGTCTTGGAGCAGATCGTCGGCGATATCGAGGACGAACATGACGAGCAGGAAGATGAAGGCTTTATCTTTCGCCGGAACGAGAAAGAATTCATGATTAAAGCTCTCACGCCGATAGAAGAATTCGATGATTATTTCGCTACTCGCTTGGCAACGGACGAGTACGACACCGTAGGCGGTTTCATCGTCAGCCAATTAGAGCACATGCCTAAGAAAGGCGAAAATTTAACCGTCGATAACATGCGGTTCGAAGTCATTCGGGCGGATACCCGCAGAGTCCATCTCGTAAAACTCAAAATTCTTGATTAACTTGAGATTATCATGACGAAAACCGTTTTGGTGACGGGAGGCGCGGGTTATATCGGCAGTCACGCTTGTGTGGAATTACTGCAAGCAGGTTACATGGTTGTTGTCGTCGATAATCTTGAAAACAGTAAATTCGAAGCCATCAACCGGATCCAAAAAATCGTCGGTCGACCGCTGAGCTTTTATCATGCCGATATTCGCGACCGGAATGCCTTGGCGGCGATTTTTGCCAAAGAGTCCGTGTCTGCTGTGATGCACTTCGCTGGATTGAAAGCCGTGGGTGAATCTTGCGCCGAGCCGCTGACGTACTATCATAATAATGTCTACGGCACAATGGTATTGCTAGACGCGATGACGGCCGCAAACGTCAAAAAACTGGTGTTCAGTTCCTCCGCTACGGTGTACGGGGCTAATCCGCATGTTCAATACACTGAAGATTTGCCCATAGGCGCGGTTAATCCTTACGGTCGCACCAAAGCTATGATTGAAGACATACTCAGGGATTTATCGGCGGCGGACGCTGATAAACAGGCTGCATCGCCCTGGAAAATTGCCTTGCTGCGCTATTTCAATCCTATCGGCGCGCATGAAAGCGGGTTGATCGGGGAAGACCCTAACGGCATTCCGAATAATTTAATGCCTTATATTACCCAAGTAGCTATCGGTAAATTACCGCAGCTTTCCGTCTTCGGCGACGATTATTCGACGCCCGACGGTACCGGTGTTAGAGACTACATCCATGTTGTCGACTTAGTAAAAGGTCATGTCAAAGCCATTGAAGCATTGCAAGGCGAACCATTCAATGCGGGCGGTTGCCGGGCTTATAACTTAGGGACTGGCAAAGGCTATAGTGTGCTGGAAATCATCCGTACCTTCGAGCAAGTCACCGGCCGCAAGGTTAATTACCAGATAGCGTCGAGACGAGCAGGAGACTTGCCCGAATATTTCGCCGATCCATCCTTAGCTTTAAAAGAATTGGACTGGAAAACTGAAAAAACTTTGACGGACATGGTGGCCGACACCTGGAATTGGCAAGTCAAAAATCCGCAAGGTTACAAGTAAAAACCGTCGTTTTTTACGAACCCGGCTTAAAGCCGACTTTAAATCAGCAAATCCAAGTTGCCGGTGTGTATGATTAACTGGCTATAAGTTGAATTATATAAAAATCCTAGCCTTAAGATGGTCTTTATTGAGGCTAAACTGGATCACGATGTTCGTTTTATATCGGTTAACTGGCGGAATTTGCAGACACTTTAAGCGTAAACGTTACCGGTCCGTCGTTGACTAACGACACCTTCATATCAGCGCCGAATTCGCCGAATTGCACGGAAGGGTAGGTTGCTTTTGCTAGCAATTGAAAATAGTTAAACAAAGTCAATCCGTGTTCCGGCGGCGCGGCGGAGGCAAAACTGGGGCGGTTGCCTTTATCGGTATTGGCCGCCAAGGTGAATTGCGGCACCAGCAATAAACCACCTTGAATATCACGCAAACTTAAATTCATCTTGCCGTCGGTATCGGGAAATATCCGGTAATTCAAAATCCGCTCTAAAAGGCGGCCTGCGGTTCTTTCTGTATCGTCTTTTTCGACGGCGACCAAAGCCATGATGCCTTTATCAATTTCGCCTATAATACAATTATTTACCGTAACTTTAGCGGTAGTTACCCGTTGAATGATGGTCAGCATGAGATTAAGTTTTCGAAGATGATCCGGATGAAAGAATTAAGCAGAAAAATTATAGCTGGCAAAAAATGCAATTAAAGCGCTATAAACACGTTAGCGGAATTACGCTAGGGCTATTGTTGTGCGGATTTACCGTAACAGGGGCAGCGGATGTATACCGCTGGTTAGACGCCGGTGGCGGTAATCATTATACGGATCGCACCCACGAAAACAGCAAAAAAATCCAAGTTAAACCGGGTTATGCTTTTTTCAAGGTCGATAGAGTCTACGACGGCGATACGGTCAGGCTGGAAGGCGGCCGTAAAATACGGTTGTTAGGCGTCAACACGCCGGAAGTAAAACATCGAAGCCAGGCAACGGAAGCCGGTGGCGAAGCGGCTAAACGCTGGTTGGCCGCAAAACTTCAAAACCAAAAAGTTAGGCTGGTGACCGATGTTGAACAAACCGATAAATATAAGCGAACCTTAGCCCATGTGTTCAATGAAAATAATGAACACATTAATTTGCAATTGGTGGAATTGGGCTTGGCGGCGGTCAATATTTATCCGCCTAATTTGCTGTATTCGGCGCAATTGACCGAGGCGGGTGCTAAAGCCGAATTGGCCCGGCGCGGGATTTGGCGGGAACCTGACTATACTGCCATTCCAGTCGAAAAGATTGGCAAGGAAAGCCATTCCGGTTGGCTGCGTATAACCGGAACAGTAATAGATATTCGCAGTAGCAGGAAATATGTTTACTTGAGTTTTCCCGGTTCAATCCAGGCGCGAATCGAAAAAAAATGGCTCACATTATTTCCGGATATTGTAACTTATCGCGGGAAAACCGTCGAGGCGCGTGGCTGGTTAAACAAAAATAGAGGCGGCTGGTCGATGCTGGTGCGGCATCCAAGCGCGCTTATATTTCTTTAATTCTTGGCCAACAAAGGAGTTTCGAGCCGACTAGTGTCAATCTATTCAATGTTTACGGCAAAGGAGCCGGGTTTTTAAGCATTATTTACTTGCCGTCAGCGGATAACGGTTCCACAATGAAAACTTTCGTCTTGATTAGGTAAATACGCATGGGCTTAGAAGATCTCATTAATAAATCGGGCAACCCGAATGTAAGATTTACCGTGCCTCAATTTAATTTGAGATACCTTTACTACTTGGGCGGTTTGCTAGTCTTATTAGTGCTTTTGAAGTTGAACTTCGGCATTAACGATGCGGGCGAACGCACCGTAATACAATTTCCGACCGGAACTTTACTGGTTAAGTTTACGCCGGGGATTTACTTTAAGGGTTTCGGTTCGACCGAAGTTTATAAGGATGTGATTACTTTCGACTTCGATAAGGACGATGCCGTAACCCAGTCCAGTCTTAACTTTACCGGCATTGCCGTGCGCTATCAAGACGGCGGTACGGGCAAGGTATTCGGCAAAGCCCGCTTTGCTTGTCCCAACAATGAAGAGCAGATGATCAGGTTGCATAAGGATTTCCGTTCGAATGACGCCGTATCTCATAAACTTATCAAAACGGTCAGCGAAGAATCGATGAATTTAACCGCGGGCTTGATGACATCGGAAGAATCCTATGCCGAAAAACGCGGCATTTTTACGCAATGGGCGGAAGAGCAGATCGCCCAAGGGAAATTTTTTACCGAACTCAAATCGATTGTCGAAGAACAGAAAGACACCAAAGAACGGGTCGTTCGGAACGTGCCGGTTATAAAATACGGCAATGACGCTCAGCCTTTGCACCATGCCAGCGATTTTAAAAATTACGGTATTGTGGTGAGCGGGTTTCAAATCACAGACTGGGATTTCGAGCAAAAAACGCTCGATCAAATTTCCCGTAAACGGGAAGCGACAATGGGTATTATCACCGCAAAGGCGGATGCCGAACGAGCCCGGCAAGAAGCGCTGACCGCCGAGGAACAAGGCAAGAAAAATGTGATGGTCGATAAATACGCCAAAGAACAAGAAAAAATTCAGGCCGTGGTCGATGCTGAAAAAGAAAAGGAAGTCGCAGTGACCAAAGCCATGCAAGGGGTTCTCGTAGCAGAGCAAGCCAAACTGGAAGCAGAGCAAAAACGGCTGGCCGCGGTAGCTTATAAGGAAGAGCAAATTCTGCGCGGGGAAGGCGACGGCGAATATAAAAAGTTAGTGATGAGCGCCGACGGTGCGTTAACCGCTAAATTGGAGGCGTGGAAAACAGTGCATATGCGTTATGCCGAAGCGATCGAAAAACAAAAATGGGTGCCCGACATCCAGATGGGAGTTCACGGCAATGCGCCGGGCAGTGCGGCGACCGATTTAATCGAAATGTTGAAAGCTCAAACAGCTAAAGAATTAAAACTGGATATGTCGGTCAAAACTAATTGATTAGGTGATTAACATAGTTTTTTAAAAAAAATAGTGTATTAATACCCAGAAATTAGCTTAGTTTTAAGTTAATCTGCGATTGTTTTAGTATGATAAAACCTCGTATCTTAAATTTTAACGGTGGAGAAAAAGTATGACGACCAAGAAATTATCAAGCTTTACAGCGTTAACCGTTTTACTGATGGCGGCGGCTTCAGCCTTCGGCGCAGAGGTAACGCCTAGAATTGTAGGCGGTACCATTGCGCCGAACCATGCTTACCCGTTCGTGGTGGCGATTGAACGGAATTCGGACAATTTCCAATTTTGCGGCGGCACTCTTCTCAGTCCCACGAGAGTACTAACCGCCGGACATTGTTTGGCGACTGGTGTTCCTATTCATATCCGGATAGGAACTAATAACAGGACTATCGATCCAGGCCAATTGATCAATGTGAGCGCTAGGATAAGGCATCCGAAATACAATGGAAGCACATTCGATTACGATGTCGCCATCTTTACTTTGGCCAGTGCTGTTGCCCTTAACGATAGCAAAAACTTGGTTTTGTTGCCTGAAGCCTGTGCGGGCTTGGAATGTATTACCGGTTTAGCGAAGCCAGGCACACTGGTTCGCACCATCGGCTGGGGCGCCACGCAGGGGGACGGCTCCGTTCCTAGTCTCGACCTGCGGCAAGTAGATGTTCCCGTCGTTAGGAATTCGGTTTGTAATACAGCTGTGGGCGGTGGAGTTAGTGCCCGGATGATTTGCGCAGGGTTTGTAGCAGGCGGTAAAGACAGCTGTTCCGGCGATAGCGGCGGTCCCTTATTCGGCTATTTACCGGGCGGACGAACCGGTGTGCAAAACGGTATCGTTTCCTGGGGTGTCGGCAATTGCGCCGATCCTAACCTTTATGGTGTTTATACCCGAATCAGCAATCCCGAAATCAGAAGTTTTATCCGTCAGAACTCAGGGAAATAAGTTTCTCTAAAGCACGAAAGTGGAACGAGGTTTGTTGCCGTGTTTTAAGCGCGATTTTAATTTTGCGAATGATAGGCAACGACCCGTTCCACCTCTTGTTTCGATCCCAAAATCAAAGGTACCCGTTGATGAATGTCAACCGGTTTAATATCCATTATCCGCTCCCGTCCGGTCGAGCATAATCCGCCCGCTTGCTCGACGATAAACGCCATCGGGTTGGCTTCGTACATCAATCTTAACTTTGCCGGTTTGTTAGGATTGCGCGAATCCAGCGGATACATAAAAATGCCGCCGCGCGTTAAAATACGGTAAACTTCGGCAACCAAGGAGGCAATCCAGCGCATGTTGAAGTTTTTGTCACGCGGACCTTCCTTGCCCTGCAAGCATTCTTCGATATAACGCTGAACCGGCGGTTCCCAAAATCGCTGATTGGTCATGTTGATGGCGAATTCGGCGGTTTCCTCGGGAATCCGCATATTTCTGTGCGTAAGGATGAATTCGCCGATATCCTGGTCAAGAGTGAAGGCGTTGACGCCGTGTCCCGTCGTCAGCACCATCATGGTGGATGGCCCGTACAAAACAAACCCTGCGCAAACTTGTTCAACGCCTTTTCTTAAAAAATCCTGTAAATCAGGATCGACGCCTTCGCGTGTCCGCAAAATAGAAAATATAGTGCCTACCGCGAGGTTGACATCGATATTCGACGAACCGTCCAGAGGATCGAAAGCGACCAAATATTTTCCTTTGGGGTAATGATTTGGGATTTTAATGACATCGTCCATCTCTTCCGAGGCCATACCGGCGAGGTGGCCTGTCCAGTTGAGGGCGTTAATCATGATCTCGTTGGTGATGATGTCCAATTTTTTTTGAACCTCGCCTTGGATATTTTCCGAGTGCGCGTTACCTAGTACGCCGATCAGTTCGCCCCGGTTAACATAATGCGATATTTTTTTGCAGGCTGTAGCGATGTCGTTTAACAACGAAGTGAAGGAGCCGGATGTTCCGGGGAACTCTTCTCTCTGTTGCTCGATGATAAACTGAGTTAAAGTAACTTTATTGGTCATTAAGATAGGGTCTCTGTAATCGGTTAGCGTTTGAAAAGCCGCTCAAAATACTCGAAGATTTATTAGAAAAGCTTTGTCGGAGCCGGTTATGCAAAGCGCTGCTTAAGTTTTTTTAGTAAAGTGGTTGTAGATTTTAACTGAAAGTATGCATGAAGCTAGCAATAAGGTTATTGCATTTGCAAGAATAATGGCATAGTTGGCAAGATAAATACCGTAAATTAACCAGCACACCACGCCTAGGGTAAATAAGCTATACATACCGAGTGATAGCGACGACGTGTCCCTGGTTTTGATGGTCATTACAGCTTGGGGAAGAAAAGAACTCGTGGTTAAAGCCGCTGCTGCAAATCCGATGAATTCGAAATTGATTGCCATAAATAAGGGTCGATTGGTTAAGACTGAGTAGAATCCAAAAAATAAAATTATTACAGAGTTGGCTTAAGGTTCACCGAGTGAACTTACGGAAGTCGTGATCAAGAGCTTCGACATGCCGTATACCCAATGGGCGTAATGACGAACGGTAAGCAGTTATTTCGATTCTAACTTAAGCGCGTAATAGGCGTACTTTTGGAACCATGGATGAAATAGTCTTAACTTAAACACAGGTTGCTCTGGGAATTAATAGGCAAATTATACATCGTTACATCCGGTGTTTCGCTAAATACATTTTTTGAGATACGACGAATGGGTTTAAATTAGCCCTGGGAATAAGACTTTTTTGTTGATAAGGGTAAGTTATTAAAAATGTGAACTTCTTCACAGTTATACACAAAATTTGTGGATAACTCTGTGGAAAATGTGTTCTTTTACACCCTTAATAGCCGTTTTTACTGGACTTTACTTAGATTGTCTATAAACGAGACAAAACTATTTTATACTTTAAAATCAAGTTTTTAAATAATCTCATCGAATAATTTAAGGCGCTTTAGAAAACATTCCTAACTTATTGATTCTTTCTGTGCACAAATAATTTTGAATCGCTTAATTTTTTGTAATTATAAGCTTACAAGGAGGCTAAAAAACGGCTTTTTTATCCGCGTTCGTCCCAAGCCTTATCCAAACGCTTAGCGGATATGGGATACGCTGTTTTTAAATGCTGCGCAAAAAGGGATACCCGGAACTCTTCCAGCGCCCAACGGAAAGGATCCAACTCGGGCAGCAATAATTCTTTATGAGCCTTTTTTTCAACATCTTTCCAAAACCGGGTGGCGTAACGGCTGATCTCCATGATTTTTTGCCCATCGTTGCCGGGTTTTTCCAAACGATATGCAATCGCTTTCAAATAGCGGGGTACTGCTTTGAGTTGTTGCACCGGCGTATTGCGTATAAAACCGGCGTAAATTAGAACATCTAACTGCTCGTTAATGTCTTTTAATCGAGAATCTTGGTTGTTCAACCGGTTGAGCGCTGTTTTAATCTCGCCGTATGCCATCAAGATCTCCAACGCCGTTTTATTGGTCTCGCTGGCAACCGTTATCAGTTGCGCTTTGTTTTCTTTCAAATATTGATCGAATACATCCTNNTTCTGATCGTTTTACCTTCAACAAATAAATGCAAGAGAACTGCATGTAGAAGATCGTTTTTGTATGACGGATTCGTTTTACCGCCAGTTTCTTGCGGGGATTTTAATACCGGATGCGGGGGCAAACGGCTATAAGCCAATTCCAGCGCCGCCGATTGCGAAATAGCTTTCAACAGATAAGTGCATTCTTTCCGAAGCTGCAATTGCAGCAGCCGGACTAAGCCGTCGCGGTGTGCGCTTTCGGCTTTGGTACTGGTATCGAAAATGCGTACCCCAACGGCATTGCCTTCATCCACGATGGCTGGATAACCGATGAAAGATTGACCGTTCTGCGTAAACGCGTAAGTCTCCGGCAAGTCGTCGAACGCCCACTGGATGCAGCCGGTATAATTGAGTTCGTCGGCGGCGATCTGGTCGAAACTCTTTCCCGCCTTAATCGCATATTTTTCCTGAAGCTTTTTTAAGTCCCGGCCATAATCCAAAAGCTTGCCTTGCTCGTCGATCACCCTGAAATTCATCCGCAAATGATCGGGTATCGTTTGTATGTCCCACGAGTTCAATGGTACCGCTTCGCCGGTCAGTTTACGCAAACGGTTGCTTAGCCACTCTTGGAGATAACCCTTGAAATCCGGCTCGATTTCCAGGCATTGCTTGACGGTTTCCGGTACCGGTACGAAATGTTTTCTGACCGGCTTGGGCAAACCTTTGATTAAAGCAACGCATTTTTCTTCCAGCAAGCCTGGCACCAGCCAGTCGAAAGGCGGCTGCGTGAGCTGGTTTAATTGATGCACCGGCACAATAGCAGTCACGCCATCTTCGTCGTGACCAGGTTCAAAGCGGTATTGCAAGACGATGGTTAAATTACCAATTTTTTTATGGTCGGGATAATCCCACTCGTTGACCGTATGGTCTTTTTCCCTGGTCAAATCTTCTTTGCTTAAAAAAAGGAACTTGGGATTATCACGTTCAACTTTTTTCCGCCATTGATCCAGGGTAATGCCGTTGACGACTTCGGGCGGCAGTTTCTGGTCGTAGAACGAATACAGCCAAAGTTCGTCTTCCACCAGATCGACCCGGCGGCCTTTATGCTGGATGTAGCCGACTTCCTCCAGCAATTTCTGGTTATTGACGAAAAACGGTGCATTGCTGTGGTATTCGTGGCTGACTAACGCTGACTGAATGAACATCTCCCGCGCCGCTTTCGGGTCGATATTTTCATACGGGATTTTACGTCCGGCTTGAAGAGTAAGTCCATACAGCAACGTACGTTGGTACACACCGCACCGCCCGGCTTTCTTTTCCCAATGCGGATCGTAATAATTATGTTTCACCAAATGTCCGGCACAGGCTTCGATCCATTCCGGCTCGATCATGGCGACCGTGCGCGCATAAACTTTAGAGGTTTCTACTTGCTCCGCCGCCATGATCCATTTCGGCTTGACTTTATGCAAACCGGAACCGGGGAAAATAAAGAATTTAAGCCCTCTTGCGCCCAAATATTCGTAAGGGTCGTGCCGGAAACCGATATTCGATAACAGTCCGGTGAGCAACGCTCTATGTATTTTTTCGTAACCCGCATCGCCGGTATTGGGGTGAAACTTTAGGTCGCCCTTGAGGACTTGCATGATCTGGCTGTGGATGTCGTGCCACTCGCGCATCCTTAAGTAAGACAGGAAATTCTCCGTGCAATATTTCCGTAACTTGCTATTGGACAGATGTTTTTTATGTCCTTCAAAGGTATTCCAAAGATTTAAAAGCGTCAAAAAATCCGATTCGGGATGACGGAACACCGCATGTTTAGCGTCGGCTTGTTGCATTTTATCGGCGGGCTTTTCGCGCGGGTCTTGTACACTCAACGCCGACACGATGATGGCGGCTTCGGTCAAACAATGTTCGTGCGCGGCGGCGATCAACATCCGCGCCAATTTAGGGTCGGCCGGAAATTTGGCAAGTTGTTTGCCGACTTCAGTCAATTTACCCTGTTTATCTAGGGCATTGACTTCATGCAGGACGGTTTTGCCATCGCGGATCATTTTTTCGTCGGGCGGTTCGATAAACGGGAAGTCCTCTATGTCGCCCAAGTTCAACGTCATCATCTGCAACATGACCGCCGACAAATTCGTGCGCAGGATTTCCGGCTCGGTAAATTCCGGCCTTGCCAGATAATCGTCGTGCGAATACAGACGGATACAAATACCTTCCGCCACCCTGCCGCAGCGTCCGGCACGTTGGTTGGCGCTGGATTGCGAAATTCGTTCGATAGGCAGCCGTTGAATTTTGCTGCGATGGCTGTAGCGGCTGATGCGAGCGTGACCGGAGTCTATCACGCAACGAATACCGGGTACGGTCAGCGAGGTTTCCGCCACGTTGGTTGCCAGCACGATGCGGATTTTGCCGCCTTTGGGATTAAACACGCGTTCCTGTTCGTTAACGCTCAATTTGGAATATAAAGGTAAAATCTCATATTGTGTTGGGCGATGTTTTTTGAGGGAATCGGTTGTTTCCCGGATTTCCCGTTCTCCGCTCAGAAAAATCAGGATGTCGCCACGCAAGTCCCGGTACAGTTCGTCCACCGCATCCAAAATCGCATTTTGCAAATCGTCGGTCGTTTCATCGTCTTCATCTTCCTGCACGATAGGCCGGTAACGGATGTCCACTGGATAAGTACGTCCGGATACTTCGATAATCGGTGCATTGTTGAAATGTGTGGAAAAGCGCTCGGTATCGATAGTCGCCGAGGTGATAATTAGCTTTAAATCCGGCCGTTTCGGCAGCAGCCATTTCAGGTAACCCAACAGGAAATCGATATTAAGGCTGCGCTCGTGCGCCTCGTCGATAATGATCGTATCGTACTGGCTAAGATAAGGATCGTTCTGCGATTCCGCCAATAGAATACCGTCGGTCATCAGCTTGATTAAGGAATCGGCATGAGTCTTATCGTTAAAACGGATTTTATAACCGACCGATTTTCCCAAAGGTTCACCCAGTTCCTCGGCAATCCGGTCGGCCACGGTGCGGGCGGCGATCCGGCGCGGTTGGGTATGACCGATAAAACCCGCTGCGCCGCGTCCAAGCGAAAGGCAAATTTTCGGTAATTGCGTGGTCTTCCCGGAGCCGGTCTCTCCGCACACCACGACCACTTGATGGTTTTTAATCAACCCGGCAATTTCATCCTTCCTGCCAGTGACCGGCAAATCGGGAAAATCCAACGGCGGAATGCTCGCCAGCCGCTTGTTTCGTTTTGCGACCGAACTCTCGATTCTTGCCGTTAATGATGCTAACTGTCCGTCGGGGTTTTGGTTTTTTTGCCATTCACTCCATAAACGATCCAGTTGACGTTTACAGGCATGGCGGTCTTGGTTGAGACATAACGGCAATTGCCGGGAAAGTTGCCGAAGTTGTTCTTGGTTGAGCATTACAAAATCAAAAAAATGAACAGTATTATACATTAGAGACCTCTTAACCTTAGAAAGCAGGCTGGCAGGGTTCTTCTGTGCTAAAACGGTAGTAACCGGGAAATAAACTGTTTAGTTGCGTTTATAGTCCGAATCCGCGCTTGTTATTACTTTGATTGATCATGAGCGCTTTCTATACGTAATTTTAAGTATTCAAACAAACGATGGCTTCGGTTGTCATCAGTTGCCACAGGACACGCCATTTCAAAGATTATATCAAGTATGGTTTTTAGTTTATCAAAGCTAACTAGATCGAATTGGTGATGATTCACGACATAGTCAAAAATAGCATCTACAATCATCCCTGATCTTTAGCACTTTTCATAAGCCCGTCATACTATTTCTCCAAAAACTCAACACATGTACGAATTTCTGTTTTTTGAATTTAGTTCGAGGTAAAAAGCTAAAGTTGAAAGATAGGGATTCTTAGCTCTATACGGCGAATAGCAGGCTTAGATGACGTCATAATCGGTTTCCAGCAACTTGGCTTGGGCAACCGCCAGCCGGGCTATCGGAATTCTGGGCGCGGAGCAGGATACATAATCCAATTTGATATGGTGGCAAAAGCGGATTGATTCCGGATGCCCGCCTTGTTCGCCGCAGATGCCGATTTTGATGCCGGGACGGTTCAGATGACCCGCTTCGGCGGTCATCTTCATCAGTTGTCCCACACCTTTGGCGTCCAGCACCTCGAACGGATTGTCTTCCAGTAAGCCGGTTTTGTTGTACAGCGGCAGGAATTTGTTTTCCGCATCTTCCCGTGAGAACGAAAATGTCGCTTGGGTGAGGTCGTTGGTGCCGAAAGAGAAAAACTCGGCGACTTCCGCCAATTCTCCGGCGCGGGTGCAGGCCCGTACGGTTTCAATCATTGTGCCGAACTTGAATTCAAGGCTAATACCGTATTGCTGTTCGACTTCTTGCCGAATCTGATCGACATAAGATTTAACCTTAGTCAACTCCTTTAATGTGATCACTTGCGGCACCATGATTTCCGGCAAAATCGGTATCCGCTTTTTGGCGCACAGCGCCGCCGCCTCAAGAATCGAGCGGATTTGCATCTGGTAGATTTCCGGGTACGACATCCCGAGACGCACACCACGGTGCCCCAGCATGGGGTTCACCTCGTACAATTCCCGTACTTTTTTCAACATCAGCTCTTTTTTTGCAATGGCTTTGTTGATGATTTCCTCGTTCAACAAGTTAAACGGCTCCGGTAGATCGGTTTGTCCGCCCAAGGTATCCAGCGTTACCCGCTGGCCGTGAATCATCACCTTGTATGTGTACAACGATTCAATCTCGTCTTCAAGCTGATGTTCGCTCGGTAAAAATTCATGCATGGGTGGGTCGAGCAAGCGAACGGTAACCGGATAGGGCGACATTGCTTCGAACAATTGCCTGAAATCTTCGCGTTGGATAGGAAATAATTTTTCCAAGGCGAGTTGCCGCTCTTCCTTAGTGCTTGCCAAAATCATATCGATCACTAACGGCAGTCGATCCGAGGCATTAAACATCCGTTCGGTGCGGCACAGGCCGATACCGGTTGCGCCGTAGCTGACCGCCAGACGGGCGCGCTCCGGCGTATCGACGTTTGCGTGAACTTTCAAATCGGCGTATTCGTCCGCCCAGCCGAGTAAGGTATTTAATTCTTCGGAGAAAGAAGTCTCGATTGTTGGAATTTTTCCTAGATAGATCAAACCTGTGCTGCCGTCAATGGTGATAATGTCGCCTTCGCGGATGTGCAAATCGCCGATGACGGCTTCCCGTGCGCGTACGTCAATTTTGATTTCTTCCGCGCCCGCGATGCAGGCTTTACCCATGCCGCGGGCGACGACGGCGGCGTGGGAGGTTTTACCGCCGCGGCTGGTCAGGACGCCTTGCGCGGCAAAAAAACCGTGAATATCTTCCGGTTTGGTCTCTTCCCGCAATAAAATGACCGGCTCGCCGGAACGTCCCATCAATTCCGCGGTATCGGCGTCGAATACGCATTTACCTGACGCCGCGCCGGGCGAAGCGGGCAAACCTTGCGCAACGGGGCGGGCTTTATGTTGGGAATCGAGTTGCGGGTGTAATAATTGCTCCAGTAATTCTGGATTAATGCGTAACAACGCCTTTTCTTTGCCGATCAACCCTTCGGCGACCATTTCGACGGATGTGCGCACCATTGCCGTCGCATTCATTTTACCGTTACGGGTTTGCAAGCAATACAGTTTGCCGCGTTCAATCGTGTATTCATAATCTTGGACTTCGCGGTAATGGGCTTCCAGCTTGTTCCGCAAATCCACCAATTGTTGATATAGCTCAGGCATTTCCTGTGCCAATTCGTAGACTGGTTTAGGGGTGCGGATACCTGCGACTACATCTTCGCCTTGCGCGTTTACCAGATATTCGCCGTACATTTCGTTCGCGCCGGTGCCGGGATTGCGGGTAAAACCGACGCCGGTCGCGCAGTCGTTACCCATGTTGCCGAATACCATGGCGACGATATTGGCCGCCGTGCCGTTCGCCATATCCAGCGTAATATGGAATTCGCGGCGGTAATCGGCGGCGCGTTTACCCATCCAGGAATCGAAGACGGCTTTAATCGCTAATTCGAGCTGTTCATACACGTTTTCCGGGAACGGTCTGCCGGTTTCATCGTGGACGACTTGTAAAAACAGTTCGCTAATCTGGCGGAGATGTCCGGTTTCCAAGGCGACATCGGCTTTGATTCCGGCCTGCTGCTTAACGGCGTTGAAATGGCAATCGAATTTTTCATCGTGGATGCCCAGCGCTACCTTGCCGAATAACTGGATAAACCGGCGGTAGGCATCGTAAGCAAAGCGCGGATTGCCGGTTTGTTCGATCAAACCGGTCAGAGTTTGCGCGTTCAATCCGAGATTTAGGATGGTATCCATCATACCGGGCATGGAAATAGCCGAACCGGAGCGCACCGAGACCAGTAGCGGATGCCGGCTATCGCCGAAGGTTCTGCCGGTCAACGTTTCGACTTCCGCTATGTGGGTTTTTACATCTTCCAGTAAGCCGCTAGGCAATTGGCGGTTTTCCAGATAGTCCAGGCACGTTTTAGTGGTAATCACGAAACCAGGAGGCACGTTAAGCCCTATTTGGGTCATCTCACAAAGGTTGGCGCCTTTGCCGCCCAGTAATTTTTTATTTTTGCCGTCGCCTTTTTGGAATGAATAAATATAGTGCTCGCTCATGTTGCTATTGTTTGCCTTCAAAAAACAATCATACAATGTTTAATGTTAAGTCTAACCAGAATCGTTAAGAAATTGAATGAAATTTGCGTTAAATCAAGAAAATCCCGGGACAAGTTTTTTCACGGTTTACCAAGTCACAGATCAACGAATGTTGGTTATGACAACATTGAAGTAAAAGAAATTCAGCTCTTTTTACCGGCGCTTTGTAAACTTCCGTTTGTTTAATTGTAACTATCGAACTATTGTTAAGAAAAATTCATTAGCGGTTACAAAAAATTGAGATGATGATACAAAATCCTAATAACCTTCCGAATTATCCGGCTGTATGCAGATCGATTTCCTTGTCTTTTTAATCAGCGGCCTATTGCTGCTGATTTATTACCTTTACTTGATAAGGCGCACACGTCGCGCACCGGAGTCTAGCGTACATGTGTTGAATGTAAAGGTTAGGGAACGCTGGGTTGAAATGGTGATGAATACCGCCAATATGGAAATACTTGCCGTGCAAACCTTGCGTAACTCGGTGATGGCTGCCAATTTCATGGCGTCAACCTCCATTTTACTCATTATAGGCGCGCTGAACCTTAGCGAAAAAATAGGACAATGGGCGCTTAGCTGGCATCCTTTCGGACAAGCCTACGTTTTTTCTACAGTGCTGTGGCAAATCAAATTGGGTCTGTTGCTGCTGGATTTTTTTGCCGCTTTTTTTTGTTTTTCAATGGCGATACGCTTTTACAATCACGCCGGCTATATGATTAATTTAAAAAACGGCGAGGGTTTGCATCAACAAACTTGCGCTTATTTAAACCGGGCGGGCAGCTACTATACTTTCGGAACACGCGCATTTTTTTTCAGTCTCCCCATCTTACTGTGGTTTTTCGGTCCTCATTTTATGGTGCTGGCGACGTTTATATTAATTGCCGGACTTGCCATGCTGGACAGAGTGCCGCGTTAACACCTCAATTGCTTATTCGTCCCGATAGTTTCATTACGACGCATGGAGCAATGCCGATAGTTGTGAAGTAGCGAAAGCCTGCCGCTGTCCGCATCCAGCCCGAGCAGCGCAACGCGATCGAATAGTATTCTTGCCCGGCGTTGTAGATTCAATGCCCGTCACTACCGTTTGATCCGATATTGAGTGCTGCGGAAAAAGCAGCTATCGCTCGCACAAATAACTCTGTATTTACTGTCTTTACCGGTTCGGCTATTTTTTGATTAGCGAAACTAACTGCCGTGACGCTTGGCCTCGACGGCTCAACGCATTTTTAAGCATGGGTAAAACAAAATTGGTTAGCTTATTTAGGAGTTATCCAAAATCGAAGTAAAGTGCTTGAGCATGTGTGCTTTGTCTGCAAAAACCAACGCTTTAAAAAAACAATAAATCTGAGATATCTAGATATATTCTAACAATTATATTGATTTTTTTATTTATATGTGATAAGTGTCGTGGCGTATCCAAAGCAAAAAATGGGGTACGGTGACGGCAATCATCTATTTTAGTTGTCCAGTTTGCTTTAATCCGCAAGAAGTTAAAATTAATTTGAACTTTTTTCAGCTTCACAAGAAAGTACCAACAAGGGGATAAGCCGCTTAGCCCTTTATGGACGAAGGGTTTAGCTGTGTGCTTTCCCTGCAGCGGGGAAGTTCCGGTATTTGCGCCGGAATTGACTAACTTTAATCAGAGGCAACCCGATTGCCGCAATATTCTTTCAATATAAGGAGAGAAACATGAAAATTACGTTCTATCTTCAACCAATTGACTTTATTTGAATTGATTGTTGGTGAGGGTTTTTGTTACGCCCAACAACCTGTTTGATCTCGCCTTAGTAAGGCAAGGTGAAGCTTTCTTCATGACCTGCTATCTTTCCGTTATTTATTTATAAATCATGGATTTATTTAATCACAGTGTACAAGTGAACTTGTTTTCGAGTAGCGGGAGAGGCAGATGAAAAAGGTCTCATTCTAAAATTTATGTCCGAGTTATTCGGAGGAGGATTAATTGATATGAACACCATCATTAACGCTAAAAAATTGCGGCGATGCGGTGCTATTTTTGCCAAATTAGCGGCATCGGCGTTGCTTGTTTGCAACACGTTGACCGAGGCCGCACCAAGCCGTTCCACTAATATTGCGCTGTACCAAAATGGAACACGGCTCATCAACGTCAATGAAGACAGCGGTTCGGTGACTGTTTTTGCGGTCAACCCGACTGGCAGTGCAACCACTGCGCTTAAGAAATTACAGGAAATCAAGGTGGGTTTTGAACCCCATTGTGTTGCAGTAAAAGCTGATAATACCAGGGCTTATGTGACGGTTGTGTCAGCCGACGGCACAAGCAAGGCAGGCTTTGTCTATGTCATCAACCTCGCTAATTTGACGGTGCTGACCAAGATTGCCGTAGGCGTTGAGCCGAGGGGTTGCGCTTTAACCCCGACGGGGAACGTGTTGTATGTGGCCAACCACACCTCAAATACTGTCTCGATTATCGACACTATTACCAACACGGTTGGCAAAACGTTGACTGGTTTTGTACGCCCTTATGCGGTCGCGATCACCGACAACGGCAATGCGGTCGATACCGACGAGTTTATTTTCGTGAGCGATTTCCAAGCGGCGTTGAATCCGGCGGCGGTTGTCGAGGGTGAACCATTTGACGACGGCAAACGCGGTATCGTTCGGGTGTTTCCCTTTGGTTTCGGTGCCATCGTAAAACCGTTGTTCTTGTCACCGTTGTTAGATTCAGGCTTCACGGCTGACCGTAGCGCATTTTGTCCCAACACTATCGCGGCTGGCAGTGTGTTGCATAGCACAATTTTTTGCCCGAAAGTTACGGGTACAGCAGGTGATCCGGCTATTGTCAGCGACCCGCAAGGCGCATTCCCTAACCAGTTGCACACCTTGTTAATCAGGGGCAACCGGGTGTTTGTTCCTAGCATTGGGGCCGCCCCCGAGCCGCCTGTAAAGTTCAATGTCAATGTCCAGGCCTTGGTGCATGAGATTGACGTAGCTACTTTGAAGGAAATCAAGGCGGCCACTGTCAATTTGAACAAACAAATTGCCGCTGAACCACAACCTGCCTCTCCCACCACAAGCCTGGGAAGGTTGTTTGGCAACGACATCGTGGCCATTGACGCCAATCTCGGCGGCACCAAATACTACTTGGTGAGCCGTGGCGGCAACTACGTCATTGCCGCAACCTTGAACGCCGACAAGCTCGACATTGGCGCGCCTGCCGATGTCGTCCGCTTCCAAACTGGACATATTCCGACCGGGATAGTGGTCAGCGGTAACGGTGCCCGGGCCTATACCAACAATTCGGTTGGGCGTTCGGTTTCAGTCCTGGACTTGGCGGGAAATTCGGTCATTGTGCGTGACGTAGAATCTTCTCATTTGCCGAATATTGGCAGCTTTGAGCACAATGTCTTGATGGGTAAGCTGGTGTTCCACACGGCTTTGGGTGTCCCCGACAATGGCTTGACCAAAGTCGCCATCAGGTCGGTTGACCCGCTGAAATTCCGGGGCAAGCAATCGGACAACGCTTGGAGTTCTTGCGCCTCTTGCCATCCGGCCGGCTTGGCGGACGGGGTCACATGGATGTTCGCGGCCGGCCCACGCCAAACTATCCCGTTGGATTCGACCTACTCCAAACGTGCAGGGGCGCATGACACGCGCATCCTGAACTGGAGTGCGGTTCGTGGCAGCAACACCGACTTCAATGCCAACTCGATTGCCGTTCAGGGCGGCACAGGTTTTGCTGGTACGCCTGTCAACCCCAATGTGTTTGACCACGGTATCACCCAAGGCGCAAGCGAAGCCTTGGATTTGGAAACCTTGTGGATCCAGACTATCCGTCCATTCAACCAGCCAACGCAAACCTTGGATGCAGCAACCAGGACTGTTTTCATCCAAAACTGTGCGGGTTGCCACGGCGGGGCGAAATGGACTAAGAGCCAAATCCTCTACCGTGACAACCCTACTTTGCTGGCGGCAGGGACGACCAATGCCAGCGATCCTGGCCTGACCGTCTTGCCGGGCGGCCAAATTAAGTCGTTGGCATTCAACGGCAAGACTTTGGACTATCTGGAAGACATAGGGACATTTTCGGCAGCCAACCCACTGGAAATCCGAGGCCAGGGCGCGGCTTCCGGCACGATTTCTGCCGGTGGGGCCGGGTTTAACGTGCCTTCATTGTTGGATGTCCGCTACCACGCGCCGTATTTCCACGATGGCTCGGCCCCGACCCTCAATGACGTGTTCGAAACACATAAGCTTGGTGCTGGGACGATTGCGACGCAGTTGAACGCAACGCAACGGCAAAACTTGTTAAAACTATTGAATGCGCTGGATACCACTATCACGCCGTTCCGGTCTGAAGCCGACGACTTCAGGGATCCGAATTAGTTGGTATAGGTTTAATGACCTTGGCCCAGCGGGGGAACTCGCTGGGCTTTTTTTGTTTTGGATAATAGCCGTGTCCTGGATAAACAAGTCCCTTTTAGCCGTTGCTTATTGATTCGGCCCTTTAATGTTTGAACCGTTCGTACCCGAAAGGCGCTTGTGACCTTTAGGTTATAAGTGCTGAGTAATCGAAGTACAAAATCCTTTCGAATCTCAAGGCGAACGGGAATTAAAACCTCATAAGGCCGAATCAATAATGCTATGGCAAGGGTTGAATACGTTTTCGGATAGTGTGAATTTCATCCGGACGTCTTCAGTATTTTTCGGACGTTGCGTTACAGAAGTGATCTACAGCTTTTCCCTGAACATAAAATACACAGCCAAAAACAAACAGAGTCCGGCTCATAAATAATCCAGTTTTAACGGTTCGTGCAAGTAGAAAACCGAGAACGGTACGAAAATAGATAAGGTAAAAATTGCCTGCATGATTTTTAATTATCCGGCACTTAGCGCCGTATAACCGATCCGGTTGGCCGGTACTTGTAACAAATATTCGAATAAGGCAATACCCCAACTGATCAAAGCCGCTATGAACCAGGGTTTGCTGTGCAGTTCTTTTAAATGGGCGTACCAAGCGAAGGTCATAAAAACATTGCTGCACAGCAATAATGAAATGCTCGTTAACATGGGTTGATGGATAAGAAAAAGAATTGGATTAGACATTAATTCCTGATGTTTCAGGCTTAATGAGACCGATCATATTTTGCTGTTTAATTTAACCGATTTCATCGGAATTAGGGTTTAAATCTAAACAATTCAACTGTATTTAATCGTTACTGCTTTGGTTTCAATATAATTTTTTAGTACGGCTTCACCCATTTCCCGGCCCCAGCCGGATTGTTTATAACCGCCGAAGGGCAGGGCGGCGTCGAATATGTTGTAGCAATTGATCCAGACCGTTCCGGCTTTCAATTGATTGGCGATTTGATGCGCTTTGCTGATGTCCTGGGTCCAAACTCCGGCAGCAAGTCCGTAAATGGTATCGTTGGCTTGTTGGATAAGGTTCTCGTTCACGGTTTTAAACGGCATGGCGACGACGACCGGTCCGAAAATTTCTTCCTGCACTACTTTCATTTGCTGATTGGCGTTTATAAGTACAGTCGGCTCCACGAAATAGCCCGCGCCGTCCCGTTTTTTACCGCCGCAAATAGCTTTAGCGCCTTGGCTGTAACCGGACTCCAAATAGCCGCTAACCCGGTCGAGTTGAATATTGGAGACCAAAGGACCCATTTCGGTTTGCGGGTCCAAACCGTTACCCAATTTGATTTTATTCGCAATTCCGGCAACGCCCTCGGCTACTTCATCGAAGATCGCCTGCTCGACATAAAGCCGCGAACCGGCATTGCAGCATTGACCATGATTGAAAAAGATCGCGTTAGCAGCGCCCGGAATGGCGATGTCCAAATCGGCGTCTTTCAAGATGATATTGGGCGATTTGCCACCCAATTCCAAAGATACTTTTTTTAGATTGCCCGCCGACGCTTGCACGATCAAGCGGCCGACGTCGGTCGAACCGGTGAAGGCTACCTTATCGACATCCGGATGCGCCGCCAAGGCGGCGCCTGCGGTTTCGCCGAAACCGGTTACGATATTAACCACGCCGTCCGGTACTCCGGCTTCTAACAAGATTTCGCCGAGACGCAGAGCCGATAATGGCGTTTCTTCGGCGACTTTGAGTACGATTGTGCAACCCGTGGTTAAGGCTGGCGCCAGCTTCCAGGCTGCCATCAATAACGGAAAATTCCACGGAATAATTTGACCAACTACACCCACTGGCTCAAGCCGGGTATAGGAGTGGAATTGGCCTTTCGACGATGATATGGGGATTGTTCGGCCTTCGAGTTTAGTTGCCCACCCAGCCATGTAATGGAACATATCGGCGGAAAGCGCCACGTCGGCGGCTTTGGCGACGGTTAACGGCTTACCGTTGTCGAGCGCTTCCAGTTCGGCCAGTTCATCGGCGTATTTAAGAATTAAATTGCCGATGCGCCAGACCAGTTTGCCGCGGTCGGAAGGCGTCATGCCGGTCCAGGCTTTGTTTTCTAACGCCCGGCGTGCGGCTTTAACGGCCTTATCGATGTCGGCCTTATCGCCTTCGGCGGCGTGCGCGATGACCTCGCCGGTAGCCGGGTTGAGCACTGGAAAAGTTTTGCCCGAGACGGCATGTTCCCAGCGCCCGTCTATGAGCATTTGTTTAGGTTGAACAATGAATTCAACGGTTTTATGACTTAATGCGTTCATCCGGTATTCCTCAATTCAATACGAAATTACAACAGTATAGCGATTGACAATGAAAACTCTAGCATTGATTAAATAACCCAATGGGCCGGGTAAGTATTCTTCGATACTACCCCAAATGATCGGCTAATACTTAAATTAAGCTGAAAAAAGAGTCTGATTCTTTGAATAAAGCTATTTTAAAAATGGACGGCTAAGTAGGTATTTATACGTATTTTTTAAATTAGATATTAAAAGTAAAGTATCCCCCATCCTAGGAATTAGCTACGGCAAACGGAAGCTAAGGCGTTAATTCAGGAAGATGCGGATTGAGATGATAGCTTCTAAGAGGTTTTTGTACCGAAAATCCGGACGCAACGGAAGGCGCGAGACATTCCTAGGATTCAGGAAAACAGGAGAGGTCAGGATAAGGATATTAAAACGATGGATTCAACTATTTGATCCAGTGTTAAGGAAAAAATAAGCGATAACTACAAATAATAGTTAGCAGGGATGCTAACAATTTTAGCAAACCGGTACGAGGGATTATGGAAGTAATCGTTAAGGGACGTGACCGCAAGCATGATTTGGAGTTGCCGGGTAATTTGGGAATAAGTAATGTTACGTATATTCAACGGAGTTGCGAATGTTTAATCTATTACCAAGTTAAATACTTAACCATAAAAGGGATAAGCTTTATATCAGGGAGTTTTAAAGGGAGGCGGAATAAGCATTTTTAAATTATTCCGCAGGGCTACACCTATCGTGAGGTAGGGTCGGAAAGCTACAGGTCTTTACCAATGAAGATGGCTGTGTTGCAAATTATATTTTTAAAACTTGTTATTTAAATTTGGAGAGACTTATGAAAAAATTATTAGTCGTTTTAAGCTTTGCTTTATTTGCTTTATCATTTCAAGTAAATGCGGCAACATTCTTTTTAACAAACTCAGCAAATGCTAACAACCAATTCGGTACCGATGCAGTGGCCGATGCAGCGCTGGTAACCAGCAGCTTTAACCACTCTTGGTTTTTTAAATCGGATGCAAACGGAACTGCAACCTTCAGAATTGAAGGTAACGAGCCGACATTTTCATTGAATGTTTTTGTTGACGGTGTGCAAGTAAAATCTTTTGTACAAGATACAGCCGATAAAATTTTTAACTTGGCATTTTTAGCAGGTCAAAAATTGACATTTGAAATCGCCGGTCTTAGCGATGATATCGACGTCATTAGCTTCAAAGCCAACGCTGTGCCTGTACCTGCAGCCGTTTGGTTGTTCGGTTCGGCTTTAATGGGTTTAGTTGGCAGTTCACGCCGCAAAAAAGCCTTAGCTTAAGCACTAGCATTTTTTCGGAAAAGGGAGGCTTGCCTCCCTTTTTTTTCCTCTAATGGTCCACCGCCATTATTTTAAAAATTTTGATTGAGTTAAGCGCTTAGTGCGCTTATATCTTCCGGCGGGGTTAAAGAGACACCTTAAGAAACGAAGCAGTCCAATTAATTAGCTAGCTGGCCAAGTGAGAGCCGGTTAAATTCATTGGCAGCTTTATTTTTTAGTGTCTGAGATTGATCAGGATCCCAGCGCCATCGGCAGAGTTCGTTTTTTCGGTTTCTTGTTCTTGCGTCACAATGACTCGGCCTCGCAGTTCCAACGCACGGGTTTTGGACGGGTTTTCGTTGGGTATTTCATCGAGCAAACCGCTTTGTACGGACGATAACTTTTCAGAAGCGTTTTCAAAACTGAGATTGCTTAATGAAACATTTAAATCCAAAGGTTTTGGTGGTAAATTTTTTTGGATAGGTGCTGATTTTTTATTGGCAAGGCCGTACTCTTGCACTGGTTTTTTGAAACCAACAAGAAAAAAACAAGCTGTTACTGTAATAACAAGACGAAAATGTTTCATCGTGATATCCTCGTAATCGATACTGGAATCGCCTCGCTAAGGTTTGCGGCCGATACCAATAAGTTATAAATTACATTAAGTTATATTATTAATTTAATGCAAATATTAAATAACTATCCGGTTGCGAAGTCTAGCAATATTTTTAAAGGTTTAGCGCGGTTCCGATAAAGCTTTGTTTTAACGCACTAATAAATCATTTCCGAACCATTCGACTAAAACATGCCGGTAATTTTCCGATTTACGGATTTGCAAATGCTCCAAAGGATTCAGGTTATCGGTCAAGATAATGCCGTTCTTGGAATTGACGGTAAATTTGCGTTTATTTAGCCAAGCGGCTTGCACCGGGTTGAGTGTTGGACTTGTGAGGTCAATCGGCTGGCCGCTAGCCAGGAAAATAAAATCGTTAAAATCATCACCCGGTTCGGAGATGAATAAGGCTTGCTGCGGAAACACTTCTCCAATTGTTTTGGCCACCGATGCGAGGGCTTGTTGCCCCTCGCCTTGGCCGAATGCGACAAAATTAAGCGCCATAATGCCTTGCGGCGCTAATAAACGATGCAATTCTTGCAAAGTTTCCACCGTTAATAAATGGGCCGGTTCCGAACCTCCTGTAAAGCAGTCGTGAATAATCAGATCGTAAGGTCCGGTCAAATGCCTTATTTCGTAACGGGCGTCGCCTACGATGGCTTTGCCGTTCGGCTTAAAACCGAAATATTCTGTTGCCGCCTGAGCGACGGCGGGGTCGATTTCCAGAGTATCGGTGACAATGCCGTATTTATCCCGCAAAGTCATCGCCATGTGGCCGGCACCTTGACCGATCAGTAAAGCTTTTTTTATCGACGGTTTAAGCGCAGGGATCAGGCTGACGATATCTTGGTAGGTTAGGCGGTTAGCGCCGTCCGAAATATTAGCAGCGCCGATCATAGAGGCATCGGAAGTTAAAAAGCGCAGGTTTTTGTTGTTTTGTTCGATGACTCTGACAAAACCGTACAAGCTTTCCCGTTCGGAAAGCACATTGAAAAGACTGCCGGACGGGACATGACCGGCGCCGACGATCTTAGGAATCAAGCATAACCCGGCCATCGCTAACAACGTACAAGGCAACACAGCGAAGGTTTTACCCAACGTTTTTTGTTCATAGAGAGCGACTGTAATGGCAAGGATAAACAGTACGATACCTAAACTTATCAGGATTTGGCGCGAGCCAACCCAAGGAAACAGAAAAAAACCCAGCAGCAATGTTCCGGCAACGCTGCCTACTGTGCTGACGGCGTAGATCGAGCCGACGGTGGATCCAACGCCGTCTAATTGCGAGGTTGCTAATTTAATGGCAAAAGGCCCTATCATGCCGAGCAAGGCCAGACTGGGAAAAAACAACGCTAATGCGCTGATAAAAGTACCCAAACGCAGGCCTAGGGGATCGGTCGCCAGTAAAATAGGCCGGGCGGCCCA
>DLHW01000001.1:31468-47988 GCA_002483425.1 Methylococcaceae bacterium UBA7658 | reverse complement strand
CGTGTAGTTGATCATGATGTCTTTTTTGGCCACGCCTTTGGCTTTTAAATATGCCTCGAGGATTTTGTTGGTGGTACGTGGATAGACATAGTCGGTACCCGCCAACACCCAGCGCTTAACCTTCAAATCATTCATCAAATAATCGACGGCAGGAATCGCTTGTTGATTCGGCGCAGCACCGGTGTAAAAGACGTTTTTGGACGACTCTTCACCTTCGTATTGCACTGGGTAGAACAGCAAGCCGTTCAGCTCTTCAAACACAGGCAATACCGATTTCCGCGAAACGGAAGTCCAGCAACCAAATACTGCCGCGACTTTATCTTTGGTCAACAGTTCGCGCGCTTTTTCCGCAAACAACGGCCAGTTGGAAGCCGGNNGCCGCCTTTTTTGTTCTGCTCGTCGATTAACATGAGCATGGTGTCTTTCAGCGTGGTCTCGCTAATCGCCATCGTGCCGGACAAAGAATGTAAAACGCCGACTTTGATGGTCTCTTCAGCTTGCACATTGGCTGCACTCAAGCTGAGCGAGGTTAATGTTAAAGCCAGCGTAAACGCCTTTAATTTCTGTGAAAATTTCTTCATATCAATAGTCCTGATTGAGTGGTGAAAACTTAGATTTGCAACTGGAAGCCCAGTTTGATGGCGTTGATGTGGTCGCCCGATGCGCTGGAGGTGTAATTCAAGCCTTTGGTAAGCAAATCGCCATACGTCCAGCTTAAAGATACTTTGGCGTTATGCCCGTCGATGATGTAATTGACACCGCCTTCATAGGCTTCGCGGTTGGAACTGGTACTAGGGGCTACGTTGGTATAGCGCACGTAAGGCTGGAACTGGCCGATCCAGACTTTGCTCGGAAACAAGTACATGCCGCTGAAATCGTAGGCGTTTCCTTCGAACATAGAGAAGCCTTCAGCGGGAGTTTTATAAGTGGTATCACGGGTGGCCTGACTGTAGCCGTTGCTTATGCCGTAGTTTTTGTACTCGCCGTTGAAAGTGATGACTCCGTCATTCGGCAGGACTTTCTCCAGTAAGACATCGGCGGTGGTACCCCGGAAATTGCCGGGATCGAAATTCGTACCCGCACCATCTTCCTGGTACTGATTGGAAACAGCGACGGTCAAAATATCCCCGCCTTTACCGTAATAAGTGCCGGAGGTGTAATAGCCCGGATTTTTTTCGACTTCCCAAAAGTTATAAGCCACGCGTTGCGCGTACAGGATATTGTCATCCACGTTCGCTCCGCCGCGCAGACCACGAAAGAAACCGAAAGCATATTGCAAACGGCCATCAAACGCCGCACCCCAAAAAGTCGCGCCGTCGTCCCGACCGAAGGAACCGGCGGACGTGCCGTCGGATTTGATAGTAAGGTTATAATCTGCGGGTTCAAACGGCGTGCCGCTGGCAAAGATGTTATAAATCGCGCTGTAAAACGGCCCGTTCATTTCCCGACGTTCGGCAGGCACCAGCATCCGTCCCATCCACAGATTGATGTAGGGGTTATATTCAATCTTGCCGATGGCATCCAGAATCCGCATTTCGCCGCCATTGCTACAGGTTTGGCAGTCGGTATTGAATTCCAGTTTGATGTACTTGTGGATTTGCGCGTTCAGGTATAAACGGATGTTATCTAGGGCGAAATCGTTACTCCACTGGCTGTTGCCCGGCGTACCGGCTGAGTCTTCCGCTGACTGAAAGCTGGTTCGTAACCCTGCGCCAACACTCACCCATTTGGTGTCGTCGATTTTAAAAGTCGCGCCCGCCTGTGTGACCGGCGCATAACTGATTGAAGAGGCGACGGCCAGCATAAGAGCTGGTAGCCTCGGCAGCTTTAATAAGCCACCCGATTTAAAACGTATTTTCATCACAATCCCCTTGGCAAATTTTTAACTTGGAAAGGCAACCGATAAACCGGATGCCCACAGCCGTTCTGGCTTCGGGGGGATTATTTTGCTTTTGGCAATGTTTGCACAATGCGTCAAATGACTCATCAGTTAAATGACGTATTGGGAAATAACCGATTTGCTTGTATGCTTAACGGCAAAAGCTCAACGTATAGGAAAAGGGTTCAAATGAAGTTACACGGTGGTCGCTTATCCCTCATTATCTCCACGATTTGTGGATTGACCGCCTGCAGTTCGCCCCAGGTTAAATCTTCCCTGCCGCTGGATTTGAGCAACACAAACGCTATCGAAATATCCGTAAAAACTGATAACCCCGCTTTGCAAGCCGATGCCATCAAGCAGCAAGCCGGTAAAAATTTGGCGGATTGGGCTTATCCCATCGCTCCCGAAGCTGCTATGCCAATTAGCCACACCATCACAGTTTTAATCGGAACGCCTGAACATGGCAGTACGCCGACAGGTTTTTCTTTTAGCATGGGCAATTCCGACCCACGTGCGGTCGATTTTCAAAAAGCGGATGTGCTGCCTATCAGTTGCCGATTAAACGCAGTCAACCAACCGGAACGTAGCGCGGAACTCAACATGGGATTTAACGATAGTGCAGTGATCGGGCCGAACCCAAACCTGAAAGAGTTGGCCGACCACGTCAGTACGGTCTGTTTCAACCTACTGAAAGAAGTGAACTGGCCGGCTAAAAAGCCTGAAAATTCCGTAAAAACTGGCGGGAATAGCTGGATGCCGGAAATTCGTATTGAGCAAGAAAAACCGATTAGCGAGCCTAAAGCACCACAACCGGCAGATGCTCCGGCAGAGTCGCCTACAGCCCCAGCCCCGAAAACACAAAGCGGGCAAGAACCTACACCCGTCACCAAAGAAATTACGAAAGAAGGCCGCAAGGTTTATATCATCCACAACCAAGGCAATCCCATTACCTTCAAGTTCGGTCATGAACGTAAATAGATCAAAACCTGATGTAGGGAATACCTAGCTCAGTCTATTTCGGTTATGAGCTTTCCCGTTTTTTGCATCGCCACAGACACAGCAGCAGCGCGGGTGGCAACGCCGAGTTTTTCAAAGATATGTTCCAAATGTTTATTGATGGTGCGCGGGCTGGTGTCAAGGATCAAGCCCATTTCCTTGTTGGTTTTGCCCCGCGAGATCCACATCAATATTTCGGCTTCGCGGAAGGTCAGGCTCAATGAAGTTCTGATTGACTCCAGATCCCATTCTTTAGAATGTTTTTCCATGAGCAGCAGGAACTCGCCCGTATGCTGGCAAACCGAACGTTTGACGGAAAACTGTATGCCCTGATAAGTGGCGTTGAAATTAGCTGATTCTTCCCTGTCTCCCGAAAGCGGCGGGTGTTGCAGCCAACGCGACAAAGGCGGAGGCAACTCAGCACCGACTTGCACCGGATAGCGTGCTCCAGACAACTTCATATAATCAGCCAACCAGTTTTTACCCGATTCGGGCAGCCAGCTAATGTTGCCAAATTTGTTTGCGGTCATAACGGCAAACGGGCTATTGTTCAGCGCTGATTCCGCCCGCCGGAAATTAAAGGCTTGCTTAAGGTGCGACTCCACCCTTACCAACACTTCGGGTGGCCTGATCGGTTTGACAATATAATCTACCGCCCCCTCATTGAAACCGCGCAGTAAATTATCAATCTCCCCTAACGCGGTCATAAATAAAACCGGAATGGCTGCCGTCGTTGGATCCGCTTTTAGTCGCTTGCACGTTTCAAAACCGTCAACGCCGGGCATCATCACATCCAGCAAGATAATGTCGGGGCGCAGGTAGAGAATTTGCTCCAATGCCGAAACCCCGTCGGTCGCCACTAGCACCCTATAACCCGCTTCCGAAAGCGTGTCGGACAACAGCGCCAGATTATCCGGGGTGTCGTCGATAATCATAACGATTGGCTCAAAGACAGTAGCCATGAGATGTTAATTGACCTCCAATGTTGTTGTATTGCTGATCATTTTCCTCAGATCGGCCAAACGAAAACCGGCACTGAGGGATTGCAGCTTTTGGAGGTAAGGGATGTGATTTGGATAATCACGAGAGACGTCTTCAAGATAGCCGTTCAAACCGATTAAATCGCCAATTTGGATAAATGAATTCAATGCTTTCAATACGGTCTCCGGCAATTGATACATCGTTTCAGGCATGATTTCGTTGATGTTTTCGGGTTCATGATGGTAGGTCCAGGTCAAATCCAACTGTATTTTAAGCTTATTGAGCAACTCCGGCACCTGAAGCGGTTTCACTAAAAAATCGTTGCAACCGGCATTGATGGCGTTGACCCGCTCGGCAGCATAGGCATTGGCACTGAGAACAATAATTGGCTGGCGGTGATGAGTCTGCCGCAAATGTTGGGCAATTTGAAAGCCGTCAATTTCCGGCATACTCAAGTCGAGCAGCATTAAATCAACCCGTTGCTGGGCTAATGTGTGTAAGCAGGTTTGCAGGTTGTCTGCTTCGTAGACGGCAAAATTAAGAGGTTCTAGCACGGCTCTGATCAACTGCCGATGGTCAACCTGATCATCGACACAAAGAATCGCACGTTGACCGCCTTCGTAACCGGTAATGGCTTGTTGCCGAACCGGTTCCTGGGCATCGCCTGCGTTAGCCAAATACAATTTGACGGTAAAGGTAGAACCCTCGCCCACTCTACTACAAACAGACAGCTCGCCGCCCATCAATTCCGTGAGGATTTTGCTGATTGTCAACCCTAGTCCGCTGCCCGGAATGATGCTTTCCTGCGCCAGTTGGGTAAAGGGCTGGAAGATGTTTTCCAGTTGTTGCTCGTCGATGCCATGCCCGGTATCTTTTATCTGGAACGTTGCCACGCCGCAACTGTAACTGATGCCGAACAGCACTTCACCTTGGTTGGTAAATTTAATGGCGTTCCCCAACAGGTTCATTAAAATTTGGCCGACCCGCTTTTCATCGGCGCGAATACGTTTAGGCAAGGTGTTGTTGAGTTGACAGCGAAAAGCCAAGCCTTTGACATCGGCCTGCGGTTTGAACACGTCTTGCAGGTGATCAATGAAATGGGGAAAGTCGATAATGTCCCGATTGAACTCGAACTTGCAGGCTTCGATACGGGCAATATCCAGAATATCTTCAATTAACGAGGATAGATGTTCGCCGCTGCGTTTTAGAATGTTAACCGCTTGCCGCCGATGCTGTGGAATCGCCGGATCGTTCTGCAAAATGTAGGCATAACCGATAATGCTGTTCAACGGCGTGCGGATTTCATGGCTCATATTGCTTAAAAAACGGCTTTTGGCGATATTAGCCCTATCAGCGGCTTTAGTGGCTTCTTTTAGTTTTGCATCGGTTATTTTATGTTCCTCCACTTCCATGAGCAGGCGTTCGGTTTGCTTGTTGATTTCCTCGCGTGCCACCCGGCGGCTTTCGTCATTCAAAATCAACCACCAAGTACACAAGCCAATAAAAACCAGCAAGGAGGTATAAATTTTGATGAAGTTATTCTGTAAGATATGGAATGAGAGCGGGTTGTGCTGCGCGGCCAGTAAATCCTGATAGTAAATAATTCCGACGAACAAGCTGCTTAACAGCGCAAGAAAAACAAACAGAAAAAAATAGCGGATTAACCGTAGTTTTTGATTGATCGCCCAGCTTTTAGGAGGGCAAAACTGCGCTAGCTTGAGCAGGTAATCTTCCAGCCGAAAGCCGGGTTTGCAAGCATCCATGCAGTTGGAATCGAGGCTACAGCATAAAGAACAGATATTGCCGCCATAATACGGACAATATGCCATGTCTTCCTGCTCAAACTGATTGACGCAAATACTGCACTGGCATTGTCCTTGTTGCAAAATATGGCTGCGTGTCAGGTAGCGTTTCCGTCCGTACCAAAGCGCAAACAATGGCACCAAGACAAAGGCCAGCACCAGGGAAATAATGGCAGAAAAGGCTTTAGCATAAAGCCCGAACCAGCCTAAATAAGCTGCTATGGATATTATCGAAGCACATAAGGTCGCCAGCGTGCCGGCCGGGTTTAAATCAGGCAGATAAGCGCGTTTAAACTCTACCCGCTTCGGGCTTAAGCCTAACGGCTTATTGATCAACAAGTCGGCGGCAACAGCGCTGATCCAGGCGATTGAAACATTGGAAAACAGTCCGAGCACTTTTTCCAGCGCACTGAACACGCCAAACTCCATCAATAGTAAGGCAATCGAAACATTGAAGAACAGCCAGATAACTCGCCCAGGGTGGCTGTGCGTCACCCGCGAAAAAAAATTCGACCAGGCCAATGAGCCGGCATAGGCGTTGGTGACATTGATTTTGACCTGAGAAATCACAACAAACAGCGTCGTGACTGCCAGGGCTATTTTGCCGTCCCCAAAAATGCCCTCGAAAGCGATCAGATACATCTGCGTGGGCTCATGGGCGTGGATCGCCGGAATGCCGTGCCTGATGGCCAGATGCGCCAAGAAGGCGCCGCCCAATTGCCGACACACGCCAAACACAACCCAGCCCGGTCCTGCTATCAAGGTAGCACACCACCAACGCCAACGGTTTGCTCGGGTCAAATCCGGCATAAACCTGAGAAAATCGACCTGCTCCCCGATTTGGGCGACCATCGAAAACGCCACCGTGCTGGCCGAGCCGAACAACAGCCAGTCAAAGCCTTGCCCACTTTGGGCAATTCCCAGATAAGCTTGCGCTGTCAACAAGGCTTCCGGTTCGCGAATAACTACGCCGATGTAGGGGACAATCAGCAACACCAGCCAAATCGGCTGCGTCCAGAGTTGCATCCGGCTGATAGTGGTAATGCCGAAGGTAACTAACGGAATTACGATCAACGCGCTGATGACATGGGCAAACGCCAGCGGGATCTGGAAATATAATTCGAGCGCCAGCGACATGATCGAGGCTTCCAGCGCGAACAAAGTAAAGGTGAACGAGGCATAAATCAGCGATGTCACCGTTGAGCCGATATAACCGAAGCCCGCGCTACGCGTGAGCAAATCAATGTCGATGTGATAACGGGCGGCGTAATAGCTCACTGGCAGCCCGGTGATAAAAATGACAATCCCGACCGCCAAAATTGCCCAGACCGCGTTGGTAAAGCCATAATTGATCGTTAAAAAGCCGCCAATCGCTTCCAGCACAAGGAACGATGTAGAGCCGAAGGCCGTATTCGCAACTTCAAATTCAGACCATTTTCGGAATGACTTCGGCGCATAACGCAGCGCATAGTCCTCCATGGTCTCATCGGCCACCCAGGTGTTATAGTCGCGACGGCTTGTGGAAATGTTTTGGCTAATAGTCTTAATTTATTGTTGTTAGTGTTGCTAAAGATAAGCAATAAATAAGCCACTACATTAGCTATAGAAAAGTACTGTATCTTCCATAATTTAACATATTGATGTTGATAACCAGGCTTTGAATGCCTTAGTTTGGTGCATTGATGCACAAAATTAAGGCATTAGCGAGGTTATTGATGATTGGTCCTCTGATTACTTGAAGAAAATCGATATAGTTTTTTTGGATTCCAAGTGGCTCATTGAAAAAATTTTAATGCAAAATGAATGTCTCATTTGGGTTGGCGAATCAAAATTGTATAAATTCCCAAGTTACCGCTTTGGGTCGGACTGTCACATTCATTAAAATGAAAAAATGAATTTTTTGAACGGCTGGTATGGAGAATCTAAATTTCAATGTTTTTATGTAGAGGACAAATTCTGCTTATAGCACTTCGGCGCAAAATTCCGCGGGATTAACAATGCGGGTTCTGCCAATGTTTTGGCGTTGTAACAATCCTGAACGGTGGTCACCAGTTACAAGATAATCGGCATCACCTGCAATAGCTATAGCAAGCAAAAAAGCGTCATCAGGATCATCCGCTTCAATTTCGATATTGAGCCGCTCTAGGACGATGGCACGTTGAAGATTATTGACCATCGTGCCTACTCTAGTCGGTTGAAGGATGTCCTTAAATTTAGGGTATCGGCTTGCTCGGCGTATCTCCTCAAGCTGTTCATCCGATGTCACAACCTCAAAGCGAGCTGATCGCCATGCCCGATAAATCTTATCTGGAAAACCGTGGGGGGAAATTAATGCGCTAAATAAGATATTGGTGTCTAGGACAACCCGCATCAGCGCTTACGAGCCCACTGGAGTGCTTCGTCAATTATTGATCCCAATGCCTTTTCATTAACCGCAGCATTTTCAGCCTTGGCTTGTTCGGCGGTCAGTTCCAGAATATGCGCCCGAACGGCCTCTTCAATAAAACGTGATAAATCACCCTTTTTGCCGCCTCCTTGACTGGCCAGAAACATCCGAAGGGAGTGATCAGTTTCGGTGGAGACAGCTAGATTCCAACGTGTTGTTGCCATAAAACTCTAATAATTTGTGTATATGTGTTTATACATCATTTTATATGAAAAGGCAAAGGATCAACAAAAAAATAAATGTACAATAAAAACATATTGTTATATGTTTCTCCAAAGGAGACTGTGGCTCATTTCAACCACTTTGGGAAGATCGGCCATGACCCGACATTAAAGACTGTTCGGTACTCACTATGGGAGTTGGCGTAAGCAGAACATCAGTATCTTAGTTGATCGGTTTCAGGTGAACGGTAACTGGTTCTCATTCTTACTGCATGGCCATATTGACAGTTTTTCCAAAGCATCTTCCAGTGCGGAACAAACGGGAAAGTATTTTTGATAGATTTTTTGAAGGGAACAATGAATATTCATCGTTGCCGAACAATTATTTCAATAATATGCTCTCTACGATCATCTACCAGAGGAATGACTTGTCCCTGCTGTACGGTGCCATCCAGGGTAAGGCTTGGGACTGTTTCAACAGGGTCTGACTGCGTTATGGTGATATGGTAGAAGGTGTCATGGTATCGGTAACGTATCTTGAATTCCGGCCAATCGTCAGGGAGACATGGTTTTATGGTCAAGGTATTGCCCTCGCGATGAAGGCCTAATAGCGATTCGGTGATAAGCCGGTACATCCAGCCAGCAGAGCCGGTGTACCAAGACCATCCGCCCCGGCCAGTGTGCGGTGCGACCGCGTAGACATCGGCGGCAACCACGTAAGGTTCTACCTTGTAGATGGCAATGTCTGCCGGTGTTATTGCGTGGTTTACCGGGTTTATCAAGTTCATCAGTTCCCATGCCTTTTTGCTGTCGCCATGCTGCGCGAAGGCCATCGTCGCCCAAATGGCGGCATGGGTGTATTGCCCGCCGTTCTCCCGCACACCGGGGACATAGCCCTTGATATAGCCTGGGTCTAGGCCTGAGGTATTGAATGGCGGAGCCAATAATTGGATCAAGCCGTGTTCGCGTTTGACCAGATGTTCATTGAGTGCTTTCATGGCTTGCGCTGTGCGTTCGGGCGACCCGACCTTAGAGAGCACAGACCAACTTTGGGCGATGGAGTCTATTCGGCACTCTGTGTTACCCATAGATCCTAACGGCGTGCCATCGTCGAAATAAGCACGGCGATACCATGCGCCGTCCCAGCCATGTTGTTCAATGTTCTGGCTAATTTGTAAACGCTCGGCTTGGCAGCGTTCGGCGAAGGGTAAGTCTCCGTGTGAACGGGCAAGTTCAGCAAATTGATCCAGTACTTCGCAAAGGAAAAAACCTAACCAGACGCTTTCACCTTTACCGCCCATTCCGACCAGGTTCATGCCGTCATTCCAATCGCCCGTGCCCATCAGGGGCAGACCGTGTTCACCGAACCGTAAACTTCTCAGGATGGCTCTAACACAATGCTGGTAAAGGCTTGCAACCTCTTCAGATCGGTTGGGCAGATCGTAATAAGAGTCTTCATCGGCATTGACAAGCCGCCCCGTCAAAAACGGGGAAAGTTCTTCTAAGATAGCTGAGTCGCCGGTAACCTTTAGGTAGCGACAGGTGACCAACGGCAACCAAAGAAAATCGTCCGAGCAATGAGTCCGAACGCCACGGCCAGACGGCGGATGCCACCAATGTTGAACATCGCCTTCGCTAAACTGATGTTCGGCACATAACAGGAGTTGTTCGCGCACCCTGTGGGGTTCGGTATGCACCAGTGCCATCACGTCTTGCAGTTGGTCACGGAAACCGAATGCGCCACCGGATTGGTAGTACCCGCTGCGCCCCCATAAACGGCAGGATAAGGTCTGGTACAATAACCAGCCATTGGCCAGCATATTGATGCTGGGATCAGGCGTTTCCACCTGCACCGCACCCAATGTTTCAACCCAGTAGCGCTGAACCTGCCTAAGTGCATCGAGTGCGGCGACGGAACCACGAAAGCGCTGGACTAAGGCGTTGGCATCGTTAATGTCCCGCCCCAGGCCCAACTTGAACACTATTTCACGCTCTTGGCCTGAGGCCAGTTCAAATTTAACCTGCAACGCCGAGCAAGGATCCACGGTTGCGCCGAACTTGCCGGACAGGAAAGAGCGGTTCATTGCGGCAGGGCTTCGCAGGCTGCCGTTACGTCCTATGAATTCGGCGCGGTCGGCGCTGAGGGTGCGGCTGGTATCATCGACATCGAAGAACGCCACCCGGTCTGAAAAATCGCTGTTGTAAGGGTTGGACGCGAATAACGCGCCGCCTGGCATAGCGCAATCGGTAACGATATGCGGTGCGGTTTTTGGGCGAAGATCCCCCAGTACCCATTCGACATAGCCGGTGGCGGACAGTCGCCGGGCACGACCCGATTGGTTACGGATTCTTAATGCCGAAAACTTGACTGAAGCATCCAACGCGACATACACGATCAATTCGCTATAAATGCCATCTTCGTTATGTTCGAACACGCTATAACCGAAGCCGTGCCGACTAATGTAACCGCCCGTACCGGGGCTAGGTAGGGGTGTCGGCGACCAATGATGGCCGCTGTCTTCATCGCGCAGATAAAGGGCTTCCCCGCTGGCATCGCTGACCGCATCGTTGTGCCAAGGGGTCAGCCGGAATTCATGGGCGTTTTCACCCCAGGTGTAGGATGAGCCATTCTCGGAGATGAGGGTGCCGAAAACCGGATTGGCGATCACATTCACCCAAGGGGCGGGTGTCATTTGGCCGGGCCCAGGTGTAATCACGTATTCATGTCCATCGGCGGTGAACCCGCCAAGGCCGTTAAATAGGATCAGGTCTTTACGCGGCAGCAAGGTAGTAATATCGGGTTTAACTTGGCTTTGGCTGGGCCTAAAGCGGGGAATCCTGTCTGCCGCCACAACGTTGCGGTTCATTTGTTCAGCCAGTGTTCCCCGGCTGTCGGTGAGTATTGCCCGGGCGACTGATTGGATCAGGATGCGGTCTTCGCTGGCGATTTGGTCCGCCTGCCGCACAAAGATACCGCCCGGACGGTCCAGCAAATTGGCTTCAATGCCCGAAGCAATCAGCCCCAGGATTTGTTCCTGCAAGCTGTGCCGATAACCGTCTCGGTCTTCATTCCAGATGACAAGGTCTACCGCCAGACCTTTTAAGCGCCAATAGGCATGGGCTTTGACCAATTGCCGCACCAATTCGATATTGCTTAATTTATTGATTTGCAGCAGCACAATCGGCAGGTCACCGGAAATCGCATAAGCCCACAGCCCCGATTGCCCGCGACGGTTATTGATGATAACGCCGGCATCGGCGCGCAATACCGAGTGGTTGTAGATAACCGCACTTGCCAGCCGCCCATAAAGTTGGGCTTCGGCTTCGCTGGCATTGAGCTGCCGAAGCACGATTTGGCTATGCGTCCAGGCCAGGTCGAAAACCCGGTCAGCAAGCCGCCGGTCATGGTATTTCTCCACCAGTGCCAAGCTGGCTGCACGGGTATCGCTGATGCCGATCACCAGGTCGATGATGACCGATGCTTCCGGTTTTAAGGTAATCCGATGGCGGATGGCGGCAATCGGGTCGAGTACCGCGCCTGCGCTATTCGACAGGCTTCCGGTAGCGGACATGGCATCCGGTGCGGCAAGATCGTTGCCACGGCCAATGAATTGCGCGCGGTCGGTCTCATACGATACGCCGCCGGAGTCGTTTTCATGCACAGCCATCAATTGGAACAGCCACGGTGTGGCTTCGTTCAGCGCACGCGGTCTCCGGGAACACAGGATCGCCTGGTGTTGGTCGATGATTTCAGTCTGCACAAACAGGTTGCTGAATGCCGGATGTAGGTTATCCGACGCAGGCGAGGCGATAACCACTTCCGAATAGCTGGTGACCTCGATAGTCCTACTTGTCTTGGCTCGGTTGGTGATGCGGATGCGGCGCATTTCAATATCATCTTCAGGCGACACGACAATATCGGTATGGCTGTCGAAGTCGTGGTCGCGGCGGCGAAATTCCGCCCGTCCTTCGGAGAAGATCGCTTCGTAATGTTCGGAGCGTTTGAGTGTGGGTTGATGGGCGGTTGACCAGTACGCACCTGTCGCCAATTCGCGGATATAGCAGAAAGTGCCCCAGTGGTCGCAGGTGCTGTCTTCGCGCCAGCGCGTGACGGCAAGATCTTTCCAGCGGCTGTAACCGCCGCCGGAATTGGTTACCATGACATGGTATCTGCCGTTTGACAACAATTGCACCTCCGGCAACGGCGTGTTGGGATTGCTGATAACCCTGATTTGGCTTTGCAGTTCGCTGTCGGATTTCAACACATCGGCGACTTCGGCGGCTTGCACATAGAAAGGGGAAGCTTTGGGAATGCGTTCCTGGAGCAATAAAATCGTCGCCTGAAATAAGGGGTTCGACGAAAACCGCCGCTGCATGGGCCGATCCAACAACACATAAGCCAAGGACAACAGGCTCATGCCCTGGTGGTGCGCCATGTAGGATTGGATCACTGTATTCGATTCGCCCCGGCGTTGCCGTGACGGGGTATGGTCGACCGCTTCATAGAAGCCGAATTGTCCCAGCAAGCCTTCCGTGGCGAGGCGTTGCAGGTTAAGGCAGGCTTCCTCTGGTGCGACCATCAAGCCGAGCACGGACGCATAAGGCGCAATCACCAAATCTTCGGCAAGTCCCCGTTTCAGCCCAAGTCCGGGCACGCCAAAGGCGCGGTACTGGTAGTTGAACTGGATGTCGACGGTGTTAAAGCCGGATTCCGAAATGCCCCACGCCACACCGCGCTGCTTGCCGTAATCGATTTGACGCTGAACCACCGTCCTTAGCGTTTGGTCGATCAAGGTATTCTGATAAGTCGGCATGACCAGCAGCGGCATCAAGTATTCGAACATGGAGCCGCTCCACGACAGCAGCGTCGCCTTACCCTCGCTGGTCACCAGCAACCGCCCTAAGGCAAACCAACTTTCCTGGGGAATTTGCCTTTGGGCAATGGCAACGAAAGCGCCTAACCTTGCTTCCGAAGCCAGTAAATCGTAAAAGCCGGAATCACGTTGGCGCTCGGCAACATTGAACCCGATTGCCAGCAAGCGGCGCGTCTTATCGAACAGAAAACCGAACTCCATATTCGCCATCTGGTCAGCCTGGAGTGCCAACGCTTCAATTAGCTTGAGCCTATATTGTGCGCGAATGCTGGCTTCTTGGATAAGTGGCCTGAGTTGGTTTAACCAATCCTGTTGCTCCGGTATTTTGTTCTCACTTAGCTGTTGGTCGATAGCTGGCAGTAACCTTAGTTCAAAAGTTGCCAGTTCCCGTAGCGTTGGGATGGCGTATAGTTCAGGAAAATTTTCAAGCCCTTTCGGTACGGCAGCAAGTGTTATCCACGGGGTTAATTGCCGCAACTCATTCAGGACGGCACGGCTTTGCCCTGTAAGGGCATACCCCCATTCCCTGGGTTCGCCCGCAATGTCCTCAACGCTATTGGTATACGAGTCCGCAATTAACGTCAACCTTTCAAGAAAGCGTGATGCCGTTAAAAGTGTAATCGGTCTATTGTTGACGGCAAATTCGAGTTCGGTTTGGAATGCTATGAGCAAGGGCGGCGTAATGCCGCCATTTGCAGCTATGACGATTGCCAACGTATCGTGCAGCCCATCAAAACACAGTACAGCCAATACCGGGCGGTCGGGCAGCTCAAGCAAGCCCTGGCGCAAGGTCAACAAATGCCCCGCTAGGTTGCCGCTGTCCACGGTGGAGATATACAAGGGTGGCAAGGGTTGCTGGGTTTTGGTGTCGTACCAGTTGTAGAAATGCCCCTGGTATTTTTCCAAGCCCGCCATCGTACCCAGCGTGTTGTGTGTTCGTTCCAGCAGGATGCCGTTGGGGATATAACCAAAGTCGTAAGCGGATAGGTTCGCCAACAGCCCTAGCCCCATATTGGTGGGCGATGTTCGATGCGCCACGCCGACACTGCGGTATTCCTGGAAGTTATCCGGCGGCAGCCAATGATCCTCCGGCCCGACGAAGGTCTCAAAGTAAGCCCAGGTTTTGCGTGCGATAAGCCTAAGGAATAAGGTTTGCCCTGTCGTCAGTTTTGCTTCGCGCTGGGCGGTTGGCAGGCTGATCCACCAGGCAATGGCGGGGGACGCTAACCATAACAATAGAATCGGCGCGGCGGTAGCCAGTACTTCTGGCCTAGTCAGTACCAGAATGATAGTTATGCCCAGAGCGATCACCGGGGCGATCCACATCAACCGAAAGGAGGTGCTTAGGTCGTTGCGGTTAGTCCGATTAACCTCGCTTGACGGTTTCCATTCCAGCAAACGCTTATGGCTGACCAGCATCCGCCAGAGCGTACGAAAGATCGCATCCATGCTGAAGTAAGCTTCATAAGGCAGAAAGCTAAGCGTTAATAGTGCTTGGGTTAAACCTTTGGCCGTTGCATGGATTTCTGAAATGATGTGTTGCCTCAGCAACAGGTCTGGCGGTTTCCTTATCAGGTTAACCAACGTGGCACTTAATACAGGAACCAATAAGATTGCAATGACGGATATGCTCCAAAACCACGGTAAGGGCCAGGCCGTCCAGCCTGCCAGCACGATCAGCGCCATTGCCGGAGCCGTGAGGCTACGCCGGAGGTTGTCGAAGAGTTTCCATCGCGACAATCCTGAAAGCCTATTTATCTGCCTGCAGCCATCCAATCCAAGCACACTGGGCAACAGCCATCCTGATAACTGCCAATCGCCGCGAATCCAACGGTGCCGACGGTTGACATCGTCGGCATAATGGGCGGGATAGGCTTCATATAACTGGACATCGCTCAGCAAGCCAGACCGTGCGTAGCAGCCTTCCAACAGGTCGTGGCTCAGGATACGGTTTTCCTGAAAACAACCGTTGAGCGCACACTCAAAGGCATCGACATCATAAATACCTTTGCCGATGAAAGAGCCTTCATGGAAGGCATCCTGGTACACATCCGAGACCGCACGAGTGTAGGGATCAATGCCTTGTTCACCGCCATAGAGTTGGGCATAGCGTGTCGAACCCAAACCGGCAAGGCTGGCGCAGACGCGCGGTTGCAAAATACCGTAACCATCGACAACACGGTGCTGTTGTTTGTCGTAGCAAGCCCTGTTCAAGGGATGCGCCATCGCCCCGATCAATTGCCGTGCGGCATCGCGTGGCAGTTGGGTGTCGGTATCCAGGGTGATAACGTACTTGATGTCGGTCAGGTTGTTAATGTCGCCGACGATAAGGGAAAAATGCTTGGCTTCACCGCTGCGCAACAAGGCATTCAGGTCGGCAAGTTTGCCGCGTTTACGTTCATAGCCCATCCAAATCCGGTCATGCGGATTCCATAGTCTTGGACGGTGGAAAAGGAAGAAGCTATCGCCTACGGCGTTGGGGTATTTTTCATTCAGTTGCTTGATGCCTGCCGCCGCCAACTGTAACAGAAGGTTGTCCGCATTCGTCGTCTCTTCAGGGGCATCGAGGAAATCGGTTAACAGGCCGAAATGCAGGTTGTCGTCCCGATTGGCGAGAAAGCGTACTTCCAGCGCTTCGATCAGATCCTCTATGTTGTGTGCGCTGGTAAGCAGGGTGGGCACGACGACCAAGGTGCGCTGTTGTGCAGGGATTGCCAGCGAAAAATCCATGCGCGGCAAGGTATAAGGGATGGCAAATAAGGTCACCAGCCAGTTCACCATAGCTACGGAGAGTTGGCTGGCAGCAATAAATGAAAGGCAAATTAACAATGCCAAGTGCCCGTTCCTCATGCCTTCTGAATATGCCACCATTGTTAAGTAACTGGTGATACCGACTGTAAATAGGGCGATTGCAGTCAGGAAGCAAAATAAAGGGAATCTGGCCATCGGTTTTTGCAATACTTCACCCACCGGTAAGCGCATCTCCGCCATTTTTTCTAATGCAGGCAAGCCTTCGTCGATAAGGTAAAAGCCGATGTGGGAACTGCGTTGTTCGCGCCCCTCTCTCGTAAGCGACACTTGTGCCAATTGGAGGGCAAGTTTGGCAATGAATTGTTCGGATTGCTGGCTGTACTTGGCGATCTTTTCCACGACATGCCGATAACGGTCACGGGTGGTAAAATCCATCAAAGCATAAGCACCAGCCGGATCTTGGCATAAGGTCTGTTCAACAAGGCTGACCGATTCAACAAACGTTTGCCAGTCCATTGCGCCCAGCACACGTAAACTACCGATGCTATTGCCGATAGAAACCTGGTCGGCAGCTTGTTGCTGATTTTCCATGTGGACTAATTGTTCGATGGTCTGGTTCGATTCCGC
>DLHW01000001.1:0-31459 GCA_002483425.1 Methylococcaceae bacterium UBA7658 | reverse complement strand
TGTAAATGGCGGCTAAACTCGGATACAAACTGGGTCGTCATCGGTGGTTTTGAACGTGCCATGTCGGCGACAACCAGTATCAGGCTTTTGGGTTCCTGTTCGGCAGTCACAACCATTTGGCTTGCCCAGGAATCGGCAAGGTCTTGGTCGATTTTGCCAGCGGCGATGCGGATGGAAATCCGCCGAAGGTTCTCGATCAACGCCAAGCGCAGCATGATGGGGATGGCCCACAATTCGCCCAACTTAAGCGGCGTGACCGTTTGGTATGCCGTCACGAAACGGCTAAGGCCTTCCGGGTCTATCCGGCCATCGCCGTGGGCGACGGCTTCCAGGGCAATATCGTAAACACGCGGCAAGCCTACGGAAGGGCTATTCGACAGGCGCGGCAGTTCGCGGCTATAACCTTTGGGCAAATGCCGCTTGGCGGTGCGGATCTGCTCGTCAATTAAATAAAAGTTATCGAGCAGCCACTCGCCGGCGGGTGAGATTCGGTTATGGGTGGCAATCGATTGCGTCAACACTCGGCTACATTCAACCAGTACGCCTTCATTTTCAGACAGTCGTTTTAAAAGCTGATCGGGTAAGTGCCGGTTGGACAAGTTGTGCGATGCCGCCAGCGTGATGCCGTGGCGTTCCATTTGCTCGGCGCTGAACAACTCCGCCCTTAATGGCGGCTTTTCTTTTGCCTGGTTTCGAAAACTATTGCTTTTCTTAAGCTTAATTTGCCCAGGCAATGAGCGGCTTAAGATGGTATTGATGAGCGCCTTCATTCTGTGCCTCTTGGGTAGTGGCTGAATGAAAAACTGTTTTCAAAAATTAATGCGCGATAGGCCAGTGATAATTTGAAATCTATTCAGCAGGTAAAAATGTGTTATTGGGTGCGATTGAGAAAGACTGCGGAGGCCGTCAACCACGCCTAAAAGCAGGACTCCCTCAATTTGTTCATGGCGGCTAGGCCTTTGCCCCTAGCCAAAGCGATATTGCTTGCCGGTATGTTTTCCGGGTTTTTATACTGTGCCAACGCCTTGTCAATGCCGGCTTCACGCAACAAATGCAGCATCGGGTAGAGCGAGCGGTTGGTATAATTGGCGGCATCGTTATCCGTGGCATCGGCAAATCGGTATAAGGGGTGAAAGCTGGCTAACTGGTAAATGCCGCGGTATCTTTTTTGCTTTAACCGTTGTTCGGCAAGCGCCACAAAATCGAGAAAGTCATCGAATTCCGCGAATACCTCGGGAAAAATCAGGAAAGTGGTTTCTATCGTGTTATCGTCATCCAGCCGGGCCAGCTCGTCTATGAAAGCGTTCAAGCAGCTTGCAACTGCGATTTCGGTTGTTACCGCATAATGAACTTTTTGCTCTTTGATAACCTGGGCGGCAAAGGGGCAGAAATGACAGGCCACGACCACATCGGCTATCCATTTTTTTGTTTGCTCAATAATTTTTGGGGAGGTGGGCATAGTTTTTATATATCGACATTTTCCGGCATTAAGTTGTTCTTTATCTAGCAAGGGCGTATGCTGATCATGGGTTATCGGTGATTGTGTATATTTTGGATCGCCAAGCTACCGGCATTAAATTCCCCCCACCAACTTCTGGAACACGACCATGAGCAAAGAACAAAGAAGTAATAAAGAAAATAAGAAAAAACCCGCCTTAAATCCGAAAGAAAAGAAAGCGGCGAAAAAAACCAAGAAAGAAGCTAAAGAATAAGCACTGCAGCCAGCAAGCGGTGATTGAAAGTCACCGTCCCTTGCTGCTACCGGCCCATATCGAAGCAAATACAATGCTAAATTCCACTACAGATCGGAAGTTTTAATCAAAACGGAACCGTCTTCTTCGTAGACATCACGTTCAATCAGCCTTTTTGCGGCCGCTTCTATAACCACACGATGCTGAACGACCGACTGCATGAGCTTATCATCCGAAGCTCCAAATTTAAGCTTTAAACTCTCGGACGATATTCGGCAAAGCACCCTTTTTTTATCGACTTCCGCCACGACGGTTGCCATTTTTGTCATATCGTTCCAGCATTCAAGCCGTGGGAATGAAACCATCACGCCTCCTGATTCTGTTGGTTGACGGCTAGTGACCTGCACCAACTAGCAGTACACGTTGATTCATCAGCAAATAAGGCCGCTTTGACCCGGCTTAAAAAAGATAAATAAGGCGGCATTTTTGGAATGAAGATGCTGGCCGTCTCGTAGGTTACGAAATTAACCAGCCTTATTGCCCTGTTAAGCGCATAAGTATTTTATGTCGCCTTTATCAGGGCTAATTGATTGCCTTACATTCGGCAGGAAGTTATCCAATATACGCTAAGTTGCGCCTGAAGGGTGATTTATATGCTGTTACGATTATTTTGGCATTCAAAAACTGCTAAAGCACAACAGTCGCCGAATCGCCAAATAACACAACCCAATTGAAAAAACAGAGCTGTAAGCAAATAAACAATAATTGGTAAGATGGGTACAATAGCAGCCCACCCATCTTACCGGTTGATTCAAGATACAAACTAGACCCTTTCCTAGCGGAGTAACATTACGAAGGGGAACTAAAAACGAGTGTAACCCTAAGCAGGTATTGCTTCCAAGACCCGGTCTAGGGAGCGGATATGGGATTGTTGGGTAGGCAACAGCTTCATTTCAATCAATGTGCGAATATCTGAAGATAAGGTGGAATTCTTTAATGCTTCGACATAGCCTGCTTCCCCGGCTTTTTCTCCGGCAAGCAGTACCTTTATTGCAGAGCGCTTACCAAACAAGCTGGCATCCTCAAATATTATCCGAGGCCACGTACCCCAAGAACATGCACTTTTATGCGGGGTTCCGCCCAACTTAACGATTTGATCTTGTAACATGGAAACTGCCTCTTTATGGTCGCCAAACATCGGTTTTAAAGAGTTTGACGTAAATTGCCCACCAGGAAAATTCAATTCCTCCAAGGCCTTTTGATAAGTTTCTGTTGCCGACAATTCATCGTTCAGCAATTTTTCGATTGTAGTGACATTTTGCATGGTAGCTCCTCTCAGGTTATCGCTTGAGACGCATGGTGCATCGTCAAGCCAAAGCGTTGGCTGTCGCTTCTCCAGTCGGCGGAATGGCTTCTGCTTGACCCAGCCAGAAGATTAATCCCACCTAGCCAACAGGCCAATGATTGCCGCAAACAAAACCCAATCACTACCCTATTGATTTTACTTATCATTAACATGTGACTGCATATCCAACATTTAGTTTCATAACATGCTGGGCTTCATTTTATGCTGCGCCTGATAGGGCGATTTAGCGCCAAAGCAAAAAGCAATCTTCAAGCGTAAGCAATTGTGGTTCGGCAAAAATAATATTCAGTCCCCGATTCTTTGGGTGAACTATATGAGACAGAGGTCATCAAAACTCATAGGCGTAACCTTGTCTAAGGGTTCAATAGCATTTTTTGATTGAATTCATATTTAATGAAGTAATAATAATTTTTTGAAGAATGAAATCAAAAATAACTTCCGAATTAATCCAATTTACGGCGAATCCACGATGGTACACCATCCTGGGAAGTGCCATGATCTTTCTCGGTGTCGTAATTGCCGCATTAAGTCTTTCATCACCGAATGTGCACATGTTTGGCGTGTATGCTTCCTGGTTTCCTGTTATAGGTATTGTTGTCCTTTTGGTTGGGGTCTTCCGTTGCATCGATGGTTTAGCTTCTGAAACTGCACAAGGTTATCTCTTTAACATGCAAGGTGGCATATTAGATATCGTCGTTGGGTTTCTTGTGTTTTTTAGTAACAATGCGACTGCTAACAATGTTAATCTTTTGGTTGTTGGTTACCTGCTCACGCAGGGCATATACCGGAATGTTCTTTTATCTTTCGCAGAAATACCCAACCCTATATCAAACCGGGTAACGGGGTTGGTGTCGATTATACTCGGAATCATGGTGTGGATTAATTGGCCAACATCCATGTGGTTTATTGCGTTTTCACTGAGTGTTGATATTAGTTTTAGGGGCTGGGTGCTGATTGTCATGGCATCATCACTAAAAACAAAACTTCCTAATGATTAAATTAACAAAACTGTATATGTAAACTTTATTATATAAAGCACCCCTATATTGGTCAGTCATTTTAACAAATATCCTTAGCCATATTTACCGGCAATTAATTGTCAAATGCCAAGTCGTCCTGCAACTCTTGATTTATACCCGACAAGGGGCATAAAACTGGTTGTACAATGACTCAGCGCGTTTTCGGATCGCTTTGCATTTTTGCTCCGCAAACGACCGTACGGCGGTTAAAAATTATGCGATGTACGGTGGATTCGCCGTGAGGCAATCCACCATAAACGGAGCCTACAAGGTTGTTTGTCCACCAACCTTTTCCAAGCTTTTTTTGGTAAGCTTATCGGCTCTGGCGATTGTTTGGCATGGCGGTTTGCTCGCGCGAAACCGCCCTACGCCAAACCGATTTGTTGATGTTTTGATTTTATGGGGAGGCCGCTATTCCTAATTATCGGCGGAATTTTGTCGCGGGTGGCTGTTATTTCTTCACCGTGAATTTGCTGGAGCGGCAACGGACACTGCTGACCGACCATATCGACCTGTTGCGCGATTCGGTTCGTCGGGTGAAACGGTTATACCCGTTCCACATCGATGCCTGGGTGGTGTTACCGGATCATCTGCATTGCGTGATGACCTTGCCGCCCGATACCGACGATTATCCGGTACGGTGGCGATTGATAAAGTTGCTGTTCTCAAAAGGCTTACCCCGCACCGAACGGCTATCGGCAACCCGCCGCAAACGATCCGAGCGGGGGATATGGCAGCGTCGGTATTGGGAGCATACCATTACGACAGAGTTGGACTATGCCAAGCATATCGACTACATCCATGTTAACCCGCTGAAACATGGCTACGTTAAGCAGGTAAAGGACTGGCCATATTCGACATTCCACCGCTATGTGCGTGATGGCTTGCTGGCGGCGGATTGGTGCGGCGATATGGGCGATTTGCCAACAGTTCCGGATTAGGTTTCTACAGCCTTAGAGAGAAGGGAAACCTGATGACACAATCAAAATTTTCTTAGCTAATCCAACCGGAGAAACGATGAAATCGATTAAATCAACCGATATAGCCTGGCTTATTACCTTGCTTTTACTTTTGTTAGCAGGATGTGCGGGCAATAACCTAGGGCAATTGCAGAAATCCGCAGATTCAGGAAATGCACAAGCCCAGTACGAGCTGGGTTTCAAATATGAAGCGGGTATTGATGCCCCTCGCAACCTGGAACAAGCCATTTCTCTCTATCGCCTCTCAGCCCAGCAGGGCAACCAGTCCGCCAAAAACTGTTTGACCCGCTTAGGGGCTGACATTCCATCGAAGGATCAGGCAGCAGTATTACGTGAAACCCAAGTAGAAGTCCCACCACAAAAACCAATTGAAGATCGTGTGATTAATCTTCCAGATGCTCAACATGAATTAATAAAAGTTGCGTCAACTCAAAAACCTGCCAAAAAATCCCGAAAACACAATAAGACTACTGAAAATTCTGGGGACAAGCCCAATGCAGATTTTACGAATGCGGAAGTGGAAAACGGCTTTAGGTATTGGACAACCGCGTGGTTTATGGATAAGTATGTACCCAACAGCGCACACACACTAGAAAGGGGCTTCAAAAATGGCGTCTATACCGTCAGTGGAGAATTTAGTTTTGTACGGCAAGGCCAAACGCATACGATTCCCTTTGCCGCTGATTTTTCACAATCGTCGCAAGGCTATAAACTCTATAGCCTTTGCTATGACGACCACACATCGGGCAAGTCAGACTGTTTCTATCCGTCCGGTGGTTTTCAGAATACCGAAGCCTTTGGCACTATGATGGATGAAGTTGATGAAGCTATAGAGGAATCTGAAGAATATGAAGCAAGACAAAGAGAACAAGAACAATTAAACAGCATCTTAAATAATCGCTAATCAAAGGGGAATGATTCAACTTGGAATCAAAAATACTTTTTCGATATTTGGGCCAGCCCATAATTCTGACGATCTGTTTCAACGCTGGCGGTTGATACTTGAAGATCAAATGTTGCGGGTTGCCGCAGTAGCTTTTAAAGATCATGCCAACTTCATTCAAATAAATTTTGGTAGCTTTTTTGAGGGCAATAAGCACCATTAAAAACGAACGTTATCAGTGAAATTCGAAAAAATAAAAAGGCCAATCCTGGCGTTCAGCGATTTTTTCAACAGATTATTCGAACTGGCGACCTAACCTATCTATCGGTGGTAACCCTGGGAGAATTGCGACGTGGGGTTGACCTTATTTTTCATCGTGGCGATCGTGACCAAGGTCAAGTGTTAGAAAACTGGCTTAATGCCTTAATGATTCAATATCAAGATCATATTCTTGGTATTGATGGGGAAATTGCAATGCTGTGGGGAAAGTTGCGCGTGCCGGACTCGAACCACGCCCTTGATAAATTGATTGCTGCTACTGCATTAATTTACGACCTGACGGTTGTAACCAGAAATGTGGACGATTTTAGGAATACGGGAGCTCGTCTATTGAATCCATTCACAGAATAGTTTTGTTGTCCTGAACGGCAGCCTAGTGTTTAACATGAAATCTGCTGTTGGTGGCAGGCTTCTAAACCTAGAGTTTGGGGTCAGAGCGTTCAATTTTTTGCTTAGGTCATTCTGGGTAAAAGTTGGGTAATACGTATGCGCAATGATATGCACAAATATACAAAGCAACGTGAAGGTTATTAATTAATTTATATTAAAAACAATAAGATAAAATTTAAAACAGCTCTTTTAATGCGATGGTCATGCGTTCGAATCGCATGCGACCCACCATAAAACCCATTGATTTACAAGCATTTCAGTAAGATTGCCCCTGTCGAGTTGACGCAACATAACCACAGTAAGGCGAAGGCGCGCTTCTGCATTATTTTGCTCAATGAGATGGCGTAATGATCCAAACAACCCGCCCACTTTAGCCAAGACAACGGCTAAATTCCAAACTAAACCCAAAAAAACCCTTAGCCGATTCAAACATGACGGCTTTTCGCACGTTACGAGCTTGCAGTTTGTGACACCGGCGCGACAAAAATAACCGTCGTTGCAGTGGATGCAATTAGTTTGATATTGCTGTACCGGCTATTACGAGAAAGATAGCAAATGCCGGGTTTTGCGCCACCATGTTTATCATGGCATTGCGTGACGATGAAGGCAACGAGTACAACCCTCAACCTTGTCAGTCCCTTGTTCTTCAAAGGCTTGTAAACGAGGGCATGACAGCCCCAAGACAGTTCGGCGCAATGGTTCGCTGCGAGGCAGGAGCCGAGTAATCCCCAGAAGCGATAGGGCTGGGCTGGGCGATTCCACGTGGCGTGGTTTGCGGAGTGGAATTGTAAAGCATGACAAAATCGAGTCGAGTCATTGCGCAACTCGTTTTATGCCCCTTTTTGGACACTTGTGATCTTTAGGTTATAAAACGCGAGTAGGGTCTATGGATAGACAGCTGGGGTGTCTCTGTCGCGCTAAGTTAAGGCCGCTTGCTTGGGCTAAGAATAGCCTAATCTTGAATGAAGCCGTTTGCGATTGTACTCAAGGGCATAAATAATACATCTCAATGTATTCGAACGCTAGGCGCTTGGCTTCTGAACGGGTCAAAAACCGTTCGCCATGCACTGCTGACCTTGAAGCTATGGCTCCAACTTTACCATTGCGGCGTTATCATAACAGTCGCCCTTCTTGCTCATACCCTCTGGGCACAAGCAGCTAGCCTTCTTCCGTCCAGAGAGTGGTGATATCCGATGCCCGCTTTCGGTCAGGTTTGTCTGCATTAAAATCCTATTCTAATAAGCTAGGGGCTACTGGCAATGAGTGCTTGCTGTGGGTGGTCGCCTTGCACCCTCAAGGGGCATCGAGATATTTTTTGGCCGCCTTCGCCGGCCAGCCATTGTCCTTCATGATTCTGGCTATACGGTGGCGACCAGCTTGTTTGCCTTCGTCTTACAGCCAACGGGCAATTATGGATGCGCCAGACCGGCCTTTTTCACTTGTGCCCTGCGGGTATTGTCAAACCCCGCTTGATCTCAATTTTTAGCAACCGGTTCGATTGCTCCCTAACTGAAGGTGGTCTGTGTTTCCAGGCGTAATAACCGCTACGGGAAACCAACAACAAGCAGCACATCCTGCTCACTGAAAAGTGCATTTCATTGGCTTTGATCGCGGCGTACTTCTCCACAACTACTCCTGCGTTGCTCTACCTCTTGCATCCATGCAGTCGACTTTGGCGACTTCGCGAAGTACGCCGCCGCCTTTTTTACCCAAAAGGGCACAAGTAGGAAGGCCACTTCCTCCTCCAGCCGGGCGTTTTCACGCTTAAGACTTGCCATTTCAGCTTGCTGGCGATTTTGGTCTTCAAGGGGCTTGGTTTTGTTTGCCTGCGTTTTACCCGCCAGTCATACAAGGTAGTCTCTACCATCCCGAGCAGCGCACTCTAACGCTTGTTCTTTAATCTGCCTCATATATCTCTCACAGGCAGGCCGTGCCCGTTTTTTCTTCTTTCTTAGTTTTCATTGTTGACCTCGAGGTTAGATTTACTCTGTTAGCCAAGTGTCTGAAAAAAACAGGCAAGATCACCACTTTCTACTTAAGGATTGTTATTCGGATTCGCTAAGCACAACCCGATCACATCTTCCGATTCATTGACATCTCCGGTAGTATTTCTGAACGGCGGCGAGGTCATTTCTTGCCAGAATACGCCGGAGGTCATTGTGGGCGCGTTGCAATTCGTTACGCAGCGTTTGTGGCTGTTGACGCCGTTTACCCAATTCGAACCGGGATCGGTCGATAGCGAACCGTCCGTGTCGGCCGCTTCGGCTAATCCGCCCGTCCAGCCGACGATCCACGGCCCGCCGCTGGAGCCGCCGGTTAAATCGCTACCGATAATTTTTGAGATTTGTCCGCCTACCGTAAAATCATGCGTATACCATTCGGTTGAAGCGGTTGTTTGCAAAGTACCCCCGGTAAACGGAGCCGCGGCTGGGTATCCGAATGTCCGCACCGCTTGGCTTGGTCCGAAATTCCACGCCCGGCCTAGGGTGCCTGTTACATTTCCGATTTTGTTCCCCAGAACAGTGCCGGTCGTTGCGGTGACTAAACAGGAGTAGTCGTAATCGGGATCGCCTGAAGTATGCCATTGGTTGGATACTGCGCTGGTCACGACAGACCAGCAACCCCGGAGCGGATTTACGCCGTCCTTGTAGCTTGGGCAGAACAAACGGTTAGTCGCAAAACGTCCGGCGCCGTCCGAGTTGCAATGACCCGCTGTAATTAAAGTGCTTCTACCGACGACGGAAGCGGAGCATACCCAGTTTCTGCCGCCTAGCGTAAAGAATAATTTTCCCACCGCCGATTTAGGGTAAGCTGTAATTAATTCAGCTTCGCGCCATCTTTGGAAAGGACCGTAAGGCCCATCTTTAGGATTGACCGGCTTCGCGCCGTGCAGCGGCTGAATTAAATCCCCAAACGCCTCGGAAGAAGTTGATGCTCCGTTTTCAAGCGCTAACTTACGGGGCGCGGTATCGCAGTTTTTAGCATTCGGTCGGCAGCCTGGCGTATAACCTGGATCTGCTGCTTCCAAGCTTTCTTGTGCAACCGGACGGAACGACAACGATGCCGCGCTTACAGGAACCAGTGGCGTTGGCATCGGTTTTGCCGCCGCTAATCTTGCCGGCGTCCAATAACTTGAGATCGTTTTAGCATCCGCCGCCATCCTAGCGTCGCCGGAACCCAAGGATTCAGCTTCTGAAACGACGCCCGCAACGGGGCCTTCGGCATAAACCCCGTTAATGCCCGCTAGCAGTCCCGTCAGTAATATAATATTTGAAGTATTCATAATCTTGTCCTCATAGAAACATAATTTTCAAATCAGTTAATAGTTAAATTGATTCTCCCCGGACAATGTAAGATTTGCCCTAGGGCTGCACTAACAATCGATAATTAAGGAAGCTCGCCGTTCCCGATTGATTTAGAGTACGGTTCAAAGATTAAAGAAAACGAACGGTGCGAACTGTAAACAAATCCATTGGAAAAATGTTAAATAATGACGGTTTTAGAAGAGCGTTATAAGGTTTAATTGTCATTGACAGCGTTAGGGAACAGTAAATCATTGATTTCGAATAGGATTCGGTTGCCGATCTAAGTATAGAATCAACTATTTCGGAGGTTCCGAGGCTATTAAGCTTGTATTAAAGTCAGTGGCGTTGCCATTGCGAAGAACGATTATAAGGTAGAATAATGGCAACTGATTTAAACTCGATTGCCCGATGGATCAAACACTCCAATTCGACCGCGCTTTAATCGATAAATACGATAAAGCCGGTCCGCGCTATACTTCCTATCCCACCGCCCTGGAACTGCACGAAGGCTTTACCGAAGCGCATTACCGCCAGCACATCGCCGAATCCAATGCCAAGGGCGGGCCACTGTCGTTGTATTTCCATATCCCATTTTGCGATACGGTCTGTTTTTATTGCGCTTGCAACAAAATTGTCACCAAAAACCGGCAACATGCCGAGCCTTATCTCGCCAACCTGATCAAGGAAATCGTTTTGCAGGGCGACTTGTTCGACAAAACCCGAGTCGTCAACCAACTGCATTGGGGCGGCGGTACGCCCACATTTCTCAACTACGCGCAAATGCAGGCATTGATGACGGCAACAAGAGAGCATTTCGCCCTGAAGAATGATGATAGCGGCGAATATTCCATCGAAGTCGATCCCCGCGAAACCAACCTTCACACCATCGAACAATTGCGGAGACTGGGCTTCAACCGCATCAGTCTAGGCGTACAGGATTTCGATCATACCGTGCAAAAAGCGGTCAACCGCCTGCAAAGCGAAACCCAGACCTTTGCCGTGCTTAAAGCCGCTTGCGGGGAGGGCTTCCGTTCCACCAATGTCGATTTGATCTACGGCCTGCCCAAACAAACGCTCGCCAGCTTTGCGGCGACACTGGATAAACTGATTGATGTCGCGCCCGACCGCTTCTCGGTGTTCAATTACGCCCACCTGCCAGAGCGTTTTAAAACCCAGCGGCAAATCAACGAAACCGAACTACCTTCCGCCGATGCCAAACTGGCGATTTTGCAAATGGTCGGCGACAAACTGACCGCCGCAGGTTATGTTTATATTGGCATGGATCACTTCGCCAAACCGGACGACGAACTGGCCGTCGCCCAGCGCAAAGGCCACTTGTACCGCAACTTTCAAGGCTACTCCACCCATTCGGACTGTGATCTGGTCGGCTTGGGGATTACCTCCATCGGCCGAGTCGGCGGCGCATATATCCAGAATGTAAAAAACCTAAACGAATACGAGGAAATACTCAGCAGGAATCAATTACCGGTATTCAAAGGCTTCGAACTGGACGAGGACGATAAAATCCGCCGGGATGTGATTAACCAGCTGATTTGCCATTTTCATTTAGATTTCAGCCGTATCGAGCAAAATCACAAGATTGATTTTAAACATTACTTTGCCGAAGAAATGATTGCGCTTGGTGCTATGCAAACAGACGGTTTGGTTAAGGTTGACTCGGCAAGTATTCAGGTCAATCCGGCGGGACGCTTACTAATCCGCAATACTTGCATGGTGTTCGATAAATATTTGTCCTGCAAACAACAAAAGTTTTCCAAGGTTATTTAATAACTTACCTTACGCATCTAAAACGAAATATCAATAACTTAAGAATTTTTGACCTCACTACAGCTATTTGATTCTTCTGAGTGCCCGCGAAGGTGAGTTAATCATGTTTTTGTGAGAATCAGGCAAGGAATAAGCATCCGATCCGGTTGCTATTAAGTTTACAAAGTGCAAAAACAATGTTGAAAGGTACCGATTCAACCCCCATCTCGACTTTTGGGACAGGTTTAATTACTTCAGTCTTACATTCGCGTTTTGCCCGCTACACTCCGCTTTATTTTTTCTTTGAAAAGAGTATCATCGAGCCGTTTAAAGATGTTTTTTAACGATTAAAAATTAAACAATCAGGAGGCATATGATGGGTACTGTTATCGAAATTTTTATTGCAATGTTACTAATCGGCGCGGCCGCGTTTGCGCCTTTAGGTTATTTTATTTATCAATATACCCAAAAAAATGGTCAACCTTTCGGCGATACCGAACCTCATGGAGATAGTCCGTCAAAAATTAACGATCTTGCCGAAAAATTAATTTCGCTGCTGAAAAATAAAGCTCAGAAACCGTCGTAGCGCCGTTTAAAAGCGTCGATTATCCCGCTTGATTGGCATGTCTATCGATCAGGCGCTTTATTTTCGACGGTGTATCGAGAAGAGATCTGTGGTCTTTAAGGTAATGAATGCTGCGTATGCCGAAGTGCACAAGCATTTTCTTGCGCTTAATACTTGAGGGCGCTTGGGTGTTTAAATTTCATAAGGCTGGGTAGTACAGTTAAAGTTGAGTTTGCCAAAGCGGGGGATTGCCGATGAAGGTAAATCCAACGGGAGGCGGGTTCAATAACGATGGTTCAAAAGTACTCAATATTGTAGTCTTTGTTATCAGAGCGGGGCATTTACCTATTCTGATTTCGCTGTCGAGCAGATGCGGCAATTTTGTATCGGCAAAATGAGAGAATTCGGGGTGCCGAGGATTTTGGGCAGGTTTTTTACCACACAGTTACCGAAATAGACCGCTGGAAAAACGCTTAATTGCACACCGGACACTGCGGGTTTTTGTTGAATCGCATGGTCCTGATGGTCATCAATAATCCGTCGATTAATAACAATCGGCCCGATAGCACTTCCCCCATTCCGATGATCAGTTTCATGGTTTCTAACGCTTGAATACTGCCGATAATTCCTGTGATAGGTGCTATAACGCCATTGGTTGTGCAAGTTAAGTTTTCGTCGCCTTCGTTTTTGTACAAACAATTGTAGCAAGGACTGTTGTTGCGTCCCGGCGTGTAGACCGATACTTGACCTTCAAAACGGATCGCCGCGCCCGATACCAACGGCTTTTGGAAAGCCACACAAGCCCGGTTGATCGCAAAACGGGTCGAAAAATTGTCGCTGCAATCGAGTACAACATCCGCCTTTTCCACCGCCTGTTCCAGTTCGCTCCCGGACAAACATTGTTTGACGGCGTCGACTTCAACGTCCGGATTTAACCGGTGAAGCGTATTACGGGTTGAAATTACTTTAGCAATCCCCACATCAGTAGTGTCATGAGCAATCTGTCTTTGTAAATTGGATAAGTCCACGACATCGTTATCGTAAATTGTAATATGACCGATTCCGCTTGCGGCGAGATACATGGCGGCGGGGGAGCCTAAGCCGCCCGCGCCAACGATAAGAATCCGGGCGGCAAGCAGTTTTTGCTGTCCGGCGATGTCGCATTGCGGCAGCATGAGCTGGCGGCTGTAACGAAGCAATTGGTCGTCATTCATAAATTATCAGATTAATAGGATTATCCGGTGATAATGCCAAAGAACTTGACAGACTGCAAAAGGTCATTATTATTAGCACTCATTACTAGCGAGTGCTAATAACGATTTTAACCCTCATTCTTAAACCTAGGAGAAATAGATGAACATACGTCCGTTACACGACAGAGTAATCGTAAAACGAGTAGAAGAAGAAACCACCACCGCCGGCGGGATTGTGTTGCCAGGCTCGGCGGCGGAAAAACCCAGCCAAGGCAAAGTATTGGCGGCCGGTAACGGCAAACCGCTTGATAACGGCCAGGTGCGCGCGCTTGAAGTTAAAGTCGGCGATAAAGTGCTGTTCGGAAAATACGCCGGTAACGAAGTTAAAATCGACGGCGAAGAACTTATCGTGATGCGCGAAGAAGACATCATGGCGATTTTAGATTAATCCAACCGGATCTCTTCATACGTATTAACACAATTAAACAGGAAATTAACAATGGCAGCAAAAGACGTATTTTTTGGTGATGACGCTCGTACCCGTATGGCGCGCGGCGTCAATATTTTGGCGAATGCGGTAAAAGTAACCTTGGGTCCTAAAGGCCGCAATGCAATTTTAGACAAAAGCTTCGGCGCTCCGACCATTACTAAGGACGGTGTTTCCGTAGCGAAAGAAATCGAATTGAAAGACAAATTCGAAAACATGGGTGCGCAAATGGTAAAAGAAGTCGCTTCTAAGACTTCAGATGTAGCCGGTGACGGCACCACCACCGCGACCGTATTGGCGCAAGCCATCGTCAACGAAGGTTTGAAAGCGGTCGCCGCCGGCATGAACCCAATGGACTTGAAACGCGGTATTGATTCGGCTGTAACAAAAGCCGTTGACGCCATCGTGAAATCGGCGGCGCCTTGTGCGGACAACAAAGCCATTGCCCAAGTCGGCACCATCTCAGCCAACTCCGACGAATCGGTCGGGCAAATCATTGCCGAAGCGATGGAAAAAGTCGGTAAAGAAGGCGTGATTACCGTGGAAGAAGGGTCAGGTTTGGACAACTCCTTAGACGTAGTTGAAGGTATGCAATTCGACCGTGGCTATTTGTCACCTTACTTCATCAATAAACAAGACAACATGAGCGTCGAACTCGACGATCCGTTGATCTTGATCTACGAAAAGAAAATCTCCAACATTCGCGAAATGTTGCCGATCTTGGAAGGCGTGGCAAAATCCGGCCGTCCGTTGTTGATCGTGGCGGAAGACGTTGAGGGCGAAGCGCTGGCGACTTTAGTAGTCAACACCATCCGCGGTATCGTTAAAGTCGCAGCGGTGAAAGCCCCTGGTTTCGGCGACCGCCGTAAAGCCATGCTGGAAGACATCGCCGTATTGACCGGCGGCACCGTCATCGCGGAAGAAGTCGGCCTGAGCTTGGAAAAAGCGGAACTTTCACAATTGGGTACTGCGAAAAAAATCCAGATCACTAAAGAAAATACCACGATTATCGACGGTGCTGGCAAAGACGAGCAAATCAAAGGCCGCGTGACCCAAATCCGTGCGCAAATCGATGAAGCCACTTCCGACTACGACAAAGAAAAACTGCAAGAACGTTTGGCTAAATTGGCTGGCGGTGTTGCGGTGATTAAAGTGGGTGCGGCCACTGAAATCGAAATGAAAGAAAAGAAGGCCCGCGTTGAAGATGCATTGCATTCAACCCGTGCTGCGGTTGAAGAAGGCGTTGTTGCTGGCGGCGGTACCGCTTTGGTACGCGCACTGGCGGCTATCAAAGATATGCAAGGCGCTAACCACGATCAAACCGTCGGTGTTAACATTCTTCGGCGCGCGATGGAAGAGCCGTTACGCCAAATCGTAGCCAATGCAGGCGATGAGCCATCAGTGGTATTCAACGAAGTGCAAAAAGGCAGCGGCAACTTTGGCTATAACGCGCAAACCGGCGAATATGGCGATATGATCCAAATGGGTATTTTGGATCCTGCGAAAGTAACCCGCACTGCGTTGCAAAATGCGGCTTCCGTTGCCGGCTTGATGCTGACCACGGAAGTGATGGTTGCCGAAGCGCCGAGCGATGAGAAACACAACCATGGTCCCGATATGGGCGGTATGGGCGGTATGGGCGGTATGGGCGGCATGATGTAACCCTAATCGCTCGCAACAATGTTGTTGTAGCGTAAATAAGGAACCCGGTTGTTGTAAAACAGCCGGGTTTTTTATTACAAAAAATGAGTAGATAAAGTCTCATAGCCGAACGTACGGCTAGCGGTTTCCGTATTATTGGTTGGAAAAAACGGATTTTTTGATTAAATAACTTTCGCTCAGGTATTGCGGGGATGCTCTTAGCATGAGGATGTCTCTTAAATACTATGGAATAATCAATAAAATAGTTTATTAGCCTTTGTATTCCTGAGTATTATTTAAAGTAGGATTTGTTGTTGCTTATGAGAGGATTGAAGGGAACATGTTCAGTAACTGCGGGTCAATTCCGGCGCCGCAAAAGACAAATCTAAGCGGATTAAATAAAATAAAGCGTTATTATACCGTTCCGGTTTGACAGTTAGAAAATCTTATCATTGTCCGCAAGGGCACGCCCGACCACCCAATGCTCACACCTCAAACTCCTCAATTAAAAACTCAAACGATCAACTGGACCGGACTAAGCGGTTGCGGCGACGCCTTGGCCTTGGCATCGGCTATCCAAAACGAAAACCGCCTGTTTGTGGCGGTTACGCCTGATAACCAAACGGCGTTGCGCTTGGAACACGAGTTAGCGTTCTTTTTGGGCGGCAAACATCCCATCCTGCATTTCCCCGATTGGGAAACCTTACCGTACGACGTGTTCTCGCCGCTGCCCGAAATTGTTTCCGAACGGCTGAAGACCTTGGCGTTATTGCCGCAGGTAAAGCGCGGCGCGCTGGTCGTTTCGGTGACGACCTTGATGCATCGGCTGGCGCCGAGGGAACATGTGCTCGCAAACAGTTTTGTAGTAAAAGCGGGTGAAGATTTCAACCTGGAACTCAATCGGATAAAGTTGGAAAGCGTGGGTTACCAGTGTGTGCCGCAAGTGTACCAGCATGGCGAGTTTGCTGTCAGGGGATCGATTGTTGATTTATTCCCGATGGGCAGTAAGACGCCATATCGCATTGAACTTTTCGACGAAGAGATCGAATCCATCCGTACTTTCGACCCGGAAAGTCAGCGGTCTTTGGACAAATGCAATGAAATCCAGCTATTTCCGGCCCGCGAGTTCCCGTTTACGGACGAGTCGATAAAACATTTCCGCCAAGCGTTCAGGGAGTGTTTTCCCGAAACGTCGCCCAAAAACGTGCTCTATGCCGATGTCAGTAAAGGCATGACGCCCGGCGGGATCGAATATTATCTGCCGTTATTTGTGGAGCAGACCGCGGCTTTATTTGATTATTTATCCGATTCGGCAGTGCTGATGACGTCACCTTCTGTTTCGCAAGTCGCCCGAGCTTTTTATACGGAAGCCGAAGACCGGTACCAGCAGCGCAAATACGATGTCGACCGTCCGTTGCTGTCGCCGGAAAGATTGTTTTTGACGGCGGAGGAATTGACGGATAGGCTGTCGAATTTTGCTCGGATCGCGCTAGATGACCAAGCGACGGCAAATAGCGTTTCTTTTCATTTCAATACGTTGCCGGATCTTACCATCGACGCAAAATTGGCTGAGCCAGCGTTACGGTTGCAGCAATTTGTTAAAGGATTCACCGGAAAAATCCTGTTCATTGCCGAATCCGCAGGCCGCCGGGAAGCATTGATCCAGCGGTTACGCCAGCACAAAGTTGCGATAAAGCCTGTGGATGGCTGGCAGGCGTTTTTAGCAGGCGAGATTTCGCCCGCTATTACCGTGGCACCGATGGATCACGGACTATGGCTGGATAATCCGCCGCTCGCCATCGTCACCGAAAACTTGCTGTCGGGCGAAAAAATTCAGCAAAGGCGCAGGCGGCGGCGCTCGGCGGCCCGCGAACTGGAAAACATCGTCAACAACCTGAATGAATTGACCGCCGGTTCACCGGTGGTGCATCAGGAACACGGCGTTGGACGGTATTTGGGGTTACATACTATTACGGTCGGCGGGATTCCGTCCGAATTTCTGGCCTTGGAATACGCCCACGGCGATAAGCTGTATGTGCCGGTATCGTCCTTGCATGTGATCGGACGTTATACCGGCGTCAGTCCGGAAAATGCGCCCCTGCATAAGTTGGGAGGCGATCAATGGACTAAAGCCAAGAAAAAGGCGATTGCCCGAATCCGGGATGTGGCTGCGGAATTACTGGAAATCCAGGCTAAGCGTCTGGCGCAAAAAGGCCATGCTTTTTCGATGCAAGACGGTGAATACCAAGCTTTCGCCGACGCCTTCCCGTTTGAGGAAACGCCCGATCAGCAGACCGCCATCGAAGCTATTCTGGAAGACATGGCGAATCCGCAGCCGATGGATCGCGTTGTTTGCGGCGATGTCGGTTTCGGTAAGACCGAAGTCGCCATGCGCGCGGCGTTTATTGCGGTGCAAAGCGGCAAACAGGTAGCGGTGCTGGTGCCGACGACCTTATTGGCCAACCAGCATTTCCAGAACTTCCGCGACCGTTTCGCTGATTGGCCGGTCCGAGTCGAAGTGATATCGCGCTTTGTTACCCCCAAACAGCAAAAAGAGATCACCAAATCCCTGGAACAGGGTCAGGTCGATATTGTCATCGGCACCCATAAGTTGTTATCCAAGGAATTAAAATATAAGGCGTTGGGCTTGGTGATTATCGACGAAGAACACCGTTTCGGGGTGACCCAAAAGGAGCATTTCAAAAAGTTGCGCCATACTCTGGACATGCTAACCTTGACCGCCACGCCGATACCCCGGACGCTTAACATGGCTTTGTCCGGCTTGCGCGATATCAGTATCATTGCCAGTCCGCCGCCAAACCGCCACGCCATCAAGACTTTTATCGGCGAATGGGTAGACGCCCAAATTAAAGAAGCTTGCCAGCGCGAGCTTAAGCGCGGCGGCCAGGTGTTTTTCCTGCACAACGATGTAAAATCCATGGGCAAAATGGCGGAGGACTTGGAAAAACTCGTGCCGGAAGCGCGTATCGCCATTGCGCACGGGCAGATGGCGGAACGCGAACTGGAACACATCATGATGGGTTTCTACCACCAGCGTTTTAACTTGCTGCTCTGCTCCACGATTATCGAAAGCGGCATCGACATCCCTAGCGCTAATACTATTATCATCGACCGCGCCGACAAGTTGGGGCTGGCGCAATTGCATCAGTTACGGGGCAGGGTGGGACGGTCGCACCATAGGGCTTACGCCTATTTTGTTGTGCCGCCGAAAGCACTGATGAGCAAGGATGCCGTCAAACGTTTGGAAGCTATTGAAAAATCTGGCGATTTGGGCGCTGGTTTCATGTTGTCCTCGCACGACATGGAAATCCGGGGGGCGGGCGAACTCTTAGGCGACGAACAAAGCGGGCAAATCCAAGAAATCGGATTCACCTTGTATACCGAATTGCTGGAGCGTGCGGTGGAAGCGCTGAAATCTGGAAAAATACCGGAACTGGAAGCGCCTATGGATACCGGACCGGAAGTCGATCTGCAAGCGGCGGCGTTGATTCCCGAAGACTATCTGCCCGACATCCACGCGCGCCTTGTGCTCTACAAGCGGATCGCCAACACCGAGACGACGGAAGATTTACATGAACTGCAAGTCGAAATGATCGACCGATTCGGTTTGTTGCCGGACGCGGTTAAAACTTTATTCGGCGTTACTGAATTGAAACAACAGGCGGCAAAATTGGGCGTCAAAAAAATCGACGCCAATGCGGGTGGAGGGCGTATCGTCTTTAAGGGTGTGCCGGTCATCAATACCGAAGCCTTAATCAACTTAATTCAAAAAGAAGCATCGGTGTATAAATTCGACGGGGCGGATAAGTTAAGATTTATCAAGACATTCGAAAATACGGAGAGCAAGATCGATTTTATTAAAAGCCTATTGTTCAAGTTAGCCCCTCAAGAATGAGGTGTCGATAATTCTGTTTAATTGCTTTTAGGTTTAGTTAAAATTCCTAAGAGGGGATCTAAATCCCTCGCCTTTAGATGGTAGGGTTAAGGCGGTGGTTATAGGATGGAGGCATAAAAGATTACAAGCGCGGAAGTCTTACGATTTCGGACTGCCGATATTATTTGGCGGGGGTAACGAAATGCCATTGCAACCTAAAGGCCACAAGTGCGGTGTTAGTTGAAGGTCTTGGTCTGCGTTGCCGTGAACTATTGCGGCTACTTTATACAAAGTTGATCAAGATCAAGCCGGCAATTAAAAGGTTGCTTGCAAAATGTTCGATAACAACCTATTTTGACGCTAATTTTAACCTTGGGTTCGTACGGGCAAATCGCATGTCATTCGTCACTAAAAATTTTGCAAAACTTCAAAATTATTTCGAAGCGCAGGTTCAAAAGCTGCAAGCCAATAAGCATTATATTGCGTTGATGGCGCTGCCGCCGTTGCAACGCTGGTTGAGTATTGCGGGTTTATTTTTATTTTCGCAATTGCTAATCTTCGGCGGTTTATACCTGATTTTCGGCAGAGTTGTCGTTATCGGGTTTTTAGCTAGCATCCTGGCAGGGTTGGCGACCGGCATAGGCGCATTGCCGGTGCTGTTTTTTAAGAATATATCAAATAATTTGTTCAGCAGTCTGTTGGGCGCGGCGGCAGGCGTTATGCTGGCGGCCACCGCATTTTCATTGCTGGTGCCGGGCATCGATTCCGGGAATGCGCTGTGGCCGGGTTACGGAATTTATATCGTTTCGGGGGGGATGTTGTTGGGCGCTTTTTTCCTGCATTACGCAGACCATCAATTGCCACACCCGCATTTCGACGCCGTTGTCGACCCGCATATCAATTCATACCGGAAAATCTGGCTGTTTGTGATCGCCATTACCATCCATAATTTTCCTGAAGGGATGTCGGTGGGGGTGAGTTTCGGTTCCGGCGACATGAAGAACGGTTTGGTGCTGGCGATTGCCATCGCCTTGCAAAACATCCCGGAAGGGCTGGCGGTCGCACTGCCATTGGTGAGTTTAGGCTATAACCGATGGCGCGCGGTCATCGTTGCGACGGCGACGGGATTGGTCGAGCCGGTCGGCGGTCTGCTCGGGATTACGATGGTCACGTTGTTTCAGTCGGTCTTACCTATTGCGATGGGTTTTGCCGCGGGGGCTATGTTATTCGTCATAAGCGAGGAAATTATTCCCGAAACCCATTCGAAAGGCCGCTCGCGTTATGCTACTTATTCATTGATGGTCGGCTTTATCGTCATGATGGTTGTCGATAATGCATTAAGTTAGTTTAAGAGGATTTTATAAGGCATGGATAAGCTGAGGGCTTCGATCGAGACATTCTTGGCTTCGTTACCGGCGGAAGAATCGTTCCAAGCCTTTTTTGCCGGACTAAACCGGTATTTTACGGGTATTTCTTTCGCCGAAATCCAAGCGGTTTTGGCGGCTGCCGCGACTAGTTTCGCTTTGATCCTGGCGGCTGAAATGGGCGATAAAAGCCAATTGGTTTGCATGACGCTGGCTTCCAAACACCGTCCTGTACCGGTGATATTGGGCGCAATTGCGGCTTTTGCTTTGTTGAATGCCTTGGCGGTGGCGTTCGGTAAAGCTATCGCTGGATGGCTGCCGGAATATGTTATTGCGGCAATGGTGGCTTTGCTGTTTCTCGTTTTCGGAGTCCAGGCGTTGCGGACGCGGGTTGAAGATCCGCACGAGGAATTCAAGGAAAAAAGCGGGCACGGGATATTTTTTACCACTTTCTTATTGATTACTGTCGCCGAATTCGGCGATAAGACCCAGCTTGCGGTCGTTGCGCTTAGCAGCACAAGCAGTCCTGCGGGGGTATGGCTGGGGGCTACGATTGCGTTGGGGACGACCTCGGCTTTAGGTGTTTTGGCGGGCCGCAAATTGCTGCAAAAAATCCCCCTGGAACTCTTGCACAAAATAGGAGGGATTATATTTTTAATGCTGGCTGTGGTAGCTGTAGTGAGGTCGTACCGCAGTTTTTTCGGGATGTGATTTTCGAGCTAACATCGGTCCGGTTAATATTTAAATTCAACATCGCGCAAAGCCCGTAAACGGCTTTGCGCGTAAACTCAAGTTATTTGTCGAATTTATTTGTTTGCCGCTGGGGCTGCCGTAGCGGGTTGCGCTTGATGGCGCGCCATCATTTCGGCATGATGGGCTTTCATTAATTGCAATTGCTCGTTTTTCAGTTGTTCTTTCTTGGCCGAGTCTTTTTCCGCCAGGATGCGGCTGGATAGATCATGCATTTTTAACATGTGATCTTGCATGGAACGCATGTGCTTGTCTTTGTCTTCGTCGCTCATCCCCATCATCATGGCTCCCATCATCCCGCCCATGCCGTGGTGCATGCCCATCCCCATGCCGCCGCCCATGTTGTGGTTCATCCCCATACCTTGATGCATTCCCATGCCCATACCACCCATGTCATGCTGCATACCCGTGTCTTTTGATTTGGGTTGGGATTGCGTTACCGGCGGTGCTACATGTTGAATGTCCTCGGCGTTACATAGGGTGGTCATAAATGAGAATAAACAGATTGCTGTCATCGTTCGGTAGACGTGTTTCATTGGTATCACCTTATGGAAAATAAAAAAGAGGCAATGAATCGATCATTGCGTTGGGTAGGAGTTTTACCGGTACTAAAAGTTCATTGGCTGGTGTTCGGTTATTCTTCTTACCAAGTCTTCAACTTACCGGTAAACATCGCTATTCGAGTCGTACTATAACCGCTTTAAAACAAAGCGGGATTTTATTACAGTTTTTTTTGATTCATATCAAAACCATTTTTACAAAAAGTGAAATAATAAAAACCGTCACATGACATGACATCCTCTAATGGGCTGGCGCATTTGAAATTCGATTTTTTAAATGAGCGGCCCTATTTTTTTGGAGAATAATAAAAGATTGAGCAGGGATGACATTATCTGCTTTAAGAGAGGTTTTTATGTACACATCGAAAATCCAGTCGCGCCGCCGTTTTTTGAAACAAACTGCATTCGGTTTATTAAGCTTCGCCAGCATGCCGTCCTGGCTGCCGGTAGCCAAAGGAATGGAAGGTATGCACGGAATGCCCGAATTGCCTCCCCGGAAGGCGTCCGCCAATTTCAAACCGGATGTTGAGTTCGAATTACTATGCCAGGAGGTTGAAATTCCTGTCTTGGCGGGACAAAAGACTTGGGTGCAAAAATATTCCGCCAAGCTTTTGGCCGGCCCGGAAAATACCATCGCGGATATTCCCAATTCTTTTCTCGGCCCCGTGATAAGGCTGCAAAAAGGTCAAAAAGTGCGGATACATCTGCGTAATTTACTCTCCGAAGACACCATCACCCATTGGCACGGCCTGCACGTCCCGGCTGAGGTGGACGGTCACCCGGTGTACGCTATCGGGAAAGGCCAAACCTTCGTCTACGAGTTCGAGATTGTCAATCGCGCCTGCATGGCGATTTACCACCCTCATCCGCATGAGGCGACGGCAAGGCAGGTTTATTACGGCTTAGCTGGCGGGATGATAATCAATGACGAGGAAGAAACCGCGCTGGAGCTGCCGTCCGGAGAATACGAGCTGCCGGTCGTGATCCAAGACAAACTGTTTGACACTAAGAACCAGTTGATTTATTTCCCCAACATGCACGAAAACATGTTCGGATTTTACGGCAACAGGATTCTGGTCAACGGTCAACCGGAATTGCAAGTGGACGTGGCGACACGGGCTTACCGGTTAAGGTTTTTAAACGGCTCCACGGCCAGGATTTATAAGCTGGCCTGGGACGACGGTACTCCGATAACCGTGCTCGGCGTTGACGGCGGGTTATTGAGCGAACCGGAAAACAAACCCTACGTCATGTTGGCTCCGGGCGAGCGGGTCGATGTCTGGATGGATTTCAGCGGGCGGGCCATCGGTTCGGAACTGGTCATGCGCAGCCTGCCGTTCAGTGGCGTGTTGCCGCGCATGGGCATGGGGATGATGAGCGGCAGTCATTACGGCTTGCCGATGGGCAGCGATTATGCTTTATTCACTGCGCGTATTAGCAAAAAGGTGAGCGACAGCCCGAAACTTCCGGCAACTTTGTCGAAGTATAAGCCTTACACCGCCGACGACGTTAACAACCCAGGCAAACCGGTGCCGATCACGATTACCGAAGGCCACATGCAAATGCTGCTCAATGGACGGACTTACGCCTATAACGATATTCAAGACAGGGAACGCATCCCGGTCAATACTATCCAGTTGATGGAGATTTCCCACGAACATGCCGGCGGGCACGGAATGGGAGGAATGGGCATGGGTGGACGCATGGGAATGGGCGGAATGATGTCGATGGCGCACCCTATCCATTTGCACGGTCAGCAATATCAGGTGATTAGCCGTAGCGTCGATTCCTCTCGGCAGAGCGATTATAGCACCGTCAACCAAGGTTTTATCAACAGCGGGCTTAAGGATACTGTATTGGTCATGCCGGGTGAGACCGTGCGGATTGTCAAACCGTTTCATGACTTTAAAGGCTTGTTTATGTTCCATTGCCACAATCTGGAGCATGAGGATATGGGCATGATGCGAGAGTTCCTGGTGGTATAGGAGTCCGGAAACCGATTAATATCGAGGAGCGATAAAAACATTGTTCATAATTAAACTAATTCGATTTTTTTAGGAAAATTTCCTTTTTTACCCGGATTGCTGGTTATTAAGTTTGTTTTTGACTAGGATGTTGCGCTTTACAATAAAAATAACCGTATGATCTCAAAAAAATACGGGCAGATTTTTTGCCTTTTTGTGTTGAGCGCCGGAGTTATGGCGGAGGAAGCACTTGAATTAGAAGAGGTACAGGTCGTCGGCGTTACGCCGTTACAAGGCAGCGGTGTTTCAATCGACAAAATAGCTGCTAATGTACAATCGGTTGATGCCGATCAGCTCAAAAAAGCGCAAACGATTTCGTTGTCCGACTATATCAATCGTTATTTGGGCAGCGCGAGCGTCAACGAAGCGCAAAATAATCCCTTGCAACCGGATATTTATTACCGCGGCTTTGTTGCATCGCCTTTGTTGGGTTTGCCGCAGGGCTTGGCGACTTACGTCAACGGTGTTCGTTTTAACGAGCCGTTCGGCGATAGCGTCAATTGGGATTTAATTCCCCAAGGCGCTATCGATAATATGACCTTATATCCCGGTTCCAATCCGGTGTACGGCTTGAATGCTTTGGGCGGAGCCATTTCGGTTAAGACTAAAACCGGTTTTTCCGCGCCCGGACATCAAATTGAAGTCTACGGCGGTTCTTGGGACCGGCACTCGGAAGAATTGACGACAGGCTGGAATAACGGCGCTTGGGGTTATTTTTTGGATTTGCATCATTTCGAGGAAGAAGGCTGGCGCGCATTTTCACCTAGTAAGGCCGATCAAGCGTTCGGTACATTGAGTTGGCGGGGCGACAGAGGGTCTTTAGATTTGACCCTAGGCGGCAACGATAACAAGCTAAAAGGCAATGGCGCGGTTCCCGTGCAACTGCAAGCGATTAATCGAAAAGATGTGTTCACGCACCCGGATCAAACGATTACCCGCATGTTTTTTTCCGAATTGGAAGGCAATTACGATCTGACTGACGCTATTCAACTCAGCGGTAATGCTTATTTCCGGCAAAACCGGATCCGTACCTTTAACGGAGACGATAGCGACTTTGATAGCTGCGCCGATGATCCATTAACGGCAGTAGATGAATCGTTGCTTATATGTAATGAAGCAGGGGAGTTTGCTCAAGATCTCAATGGGAATGCTATCGTTGCCGATGACAATGTCGAAGGTGCAACGAATAACACCAGCGCCACCCAAATGCGTAGCCGCGGCGGTACTGTGCAAGCGGCATTCAATCAAGACTTTTTCGGACACGAGAATAATCTTATCGTTGGCGCGAATTACGATTACGCCGATGTTCATTTCGGTTCCGATACTGAATTAGCGCGTTTGACGGAAGATCGAGGGACGGCCGGTAGCGGGATTTTGACGAAAGAAAATAGAGTCCGGCTGAACACTACGACTGAAACTTGGGCATTGTTTTTAACGGATAGTTTTTCGCTTACCGATAAACTTACTGCAACATTTTCCGGGCGTTTCAACCATGTCGATATTGTCATGGCCAATCAATATGTGACGGATGAGGATAAACTCAGCGGTAAACATACTTTCGACCGATTCAATCCGGCGGGCGGGTTGACCTACCAGATTAGGGATAATCTTAACGTTTACGGCAACTATAGCGAATCTTCGCGGGTGCCGACACCAATGGAGCTAAGTTGCGCCGACCCCGGAGATCCGTGCCGTTTGCCGAATGCGTTTTTATCCGATCCGCCGCTGAAACAGGTGGTTGCCCGCACCTTCGAAGGCGGTTTCCGGGGGGATTTGAATAAGCTGATGAGCAAAGGCGATATGAAATGGAATATCGGCTATTTTCATACCGTCAATGACGACGATATTATTTTCAATCGCGGCGGCGATAGCGTCAGTGAAGGTTTTTTCAGTAATGTCGGGCAAACCCGGCGTCACGGCGTGGAAGCGGCGGCGGCGGTTAATTACCCGCAGTTATTCAGTAGTATCGACGATTGGCATTTTTCGGCTAATTATACTTATCTGAATGCGCGTTATCTCGACGGTTTCGATATTCAAAGTCCGTTAGACGAAGAGGAGCGCGTACGCGTAGGCCGTGGCGCTCGAATTCCGGGGATACCAGAGCATATCTTTAAAGCCTCGCTAGGCGTTGATTTATGGCAGAAAGTATCGTTGGGCATTAACGGTACTTATAGCGGAAATCGTGCCTTCAGAGGCGATGAGGCGAATATTACGCCCAATCTATCGGGCTATTGGTTATTCAATGCTACGGCGGAATATAAAATTACCGATCATTTCTCGGTATTCGGTAAAGTCGATAACCTTTTCGATGTGCACTACAATTCGTTCGGTTTATACGGCAATCCAACCGAAGTATTAGGCGATGCGTTTCAAGATAATCGTTTCGTCTCGCCTGGCGCGCCACGTGCCGGATGGATTGGCATGAGATTGAGTATGTAAGGTTTTTTCGGCAGGGAAGCCTCTTACAAAAACGACAGACAATAAAAAGCCCGCATAAAGCGGGCATGTTGAGTTTTTATTATTGTTATTGTTTGGCTGTACGTACGTGCCGCCTGTACAACTCAACTCAAGCAGAATTACTTTTTTATTATTGTTATACATCAATAGCCATTAAGGCTATGTCCCCCTCTATACCGATGCTTAGACCGGTACCGCTCCGAAAAGCTGGACGTATTCTATATCTAAAAAATTACCTTTGTCCAATAAAAAAAGCGCTTTTTTATAAAAAATATTCGCAAATATAATTTAGCTTTTAAATCATTTTGTTACAAACGTCTTTAAGCCGATTGAAGATTGTTTGAAGAATAACAATAAGACCTAGAAATATTTTCGTTAAGCTTGGGTTCAGGATGATGTCAGGATTATTGATTCCGCCGGGCTTCAATTTGTTCCCTCAAAAAGTAATCTTGCCTTTCTCTGAGGATAGCGGAGAGATGCGGATTCTGACCTTTAGACTGACGTGCTAACCGGATCTGAAAGATCGCATCGTGGATTTGTCCCATCGAATAATAATACTCTGCCAGGTAGCGATGCGATTCGGCCGGTTGTTTTAAATCGCTGTAAACTTGAGCAAGCAGTTCATAATAAACCGGAAGATTTTGAGTCTTTGCAGATACCGCCGAGAGTATCAGTTTTGCTTTAGCGGCATCTCCTGAGCGAACTAAGGCAGTGATGTATTCGAATTTAATGGCCTCATTATTGGGAAATAGATCCGTAAGTTTCTGGTAGCGTGCTAAAGCTGTTGGATAGTTTTTGGCTTCGAGTGCGGTTCTTGCAAGCGCAGTCGCGTAGTGCGGCTGCGATGGGTATTCTTTAGATAAGCGCTGAAAAATCGTTTCGGCTTCTTGGTATTTTTGCATTTTAAGCGCTGTTAAACCGATGCCGTATTGTGCGACCGTTCTTTGTTCGTTCGTTCCCTGGGTTAGTTTGGCTTGAAAATATTTAGCGGTTCCGGCATCGTCTTTACTGTTAAGTACCCGCAGCTTTCCTTTAATCAATTGATAACCCAGAGAGTCTGTATATTGCTTATAAGGATAAGTCTCAGCGCGGCCGCGGGTGTCCGAAATACGAGACGCCGTTACCGGGTGAGTTCGCAAGAATTCCGGGACATCCTTGCCGTAATAACGGCTGGATTGTTGCAAGCGTTCGAAAAACGCCGGCATACTGCGGGGATCATACTTCGCTTCTTGCAAAGTTTGCATACCGACCCGGTCGGCTTCCATCTCGTTTTCGCGTGTAAAATCGATCTGGAATTGTACGCTGCTGCCCATGATTGCCATAATAGCGGCTTGTCCCAAAGCCGGCGCTTGCGTCCCCAGTAAGATAGCAGCCAAGGTTGCCGCCATGGTAGGTATCGACAAACGCCCGGCGGCTTCGGCCGCACGGTACAAATGCCTTTGGGTGACGTGCGCGATTTCATGCCCTAAAACCGATGCTAATTCGCTTTCGGCTTCCGTCATGGTAATCAAGCCTGAATTAACGCCAATGTAGCCGCCCGGTCCAGCGAAAGCGTTTATGTCGTTCTCCATCACTACAAAAAAATGGAACGGTAACCCGGGACCGTCGCTGCTGGCCACTAATTTTTGACCGATAGACTGAATATATTCTTGGATCTCGGGATCTTGGTTTACGGCGACTTGCGAATGAAGACTTCGGAAGAAGGCTTCGCCTAATGCCTTTTCTTCGGCAGGGGTAATGATTGTGCCGGACGAATCGCCCATATCGGGTAAATCGATTTTAGCGGCGGATTCGGCCTTTTGTACAACAGGCAACAGCGCTAAGGACAAAACGATAATACGATGGTAAAGGTTAAATTTCATGGCGGTGGGACTATTAGGTATTGGCTAAGTTCCAAAGTTTTAATCTATCCGCCAATAAACGGCTTATATTTCAGTATTTACCGGCTTCCGCTTTTGCCTGTTTGGCGCCGTCCTTATTATTTTGCAATTCTCTGGCATTTGCTATTAGAAGCCAACTATGTTTTTTTAAAGTGTTATCGTTGACCGCCAATAAAGCGGCTTTTCTTGCCAGATCCTCGGCTAACCGGGGTTTGGACTGTTTTAACCGCAACACGGCTAGTTTGTAATATAAGGTTGCATTTCTCGGTTCGATACGGATTGCTCGCTCGATAGAGGATATGGCGGAATCCGCATTACCGCTTTGGCTGTTTTCATTGGCGGCCATCAACAAGGAACCGACGGCAGGGGACTGGGGTGCAAAGGTTTCTAACGGTTGCAGTGTTTCCGGTTCTTTGGGGAAATCGGGCAATGGTGGAGCTTGCGGGATTACTGCTTCGGTTTCCTGCGCTTCTGGGTCTTCGGAAGGCTGTTCGTTTAGAGCGGGATCGGCGGATGCGTCCTCCGGCGAGCTATTGTGTTCTGTTTCCGGCTGGATAGGCGGATTCTCCGCAGGAAGCGGAAATTCTGGTTTAATTTCGATCATATCGGGCGCTTTACCCAAGCCTCCGAGCGGTTTGGTTTCAATTACCGGCGGCGGTGGCGAAGGCTGCTCGTTTGGAAACTGCGGGTATCGTTTATGGACATTGTTTCCGTAAGTGTCTCCAAAAACCGGAGCCGGCGGCTGCCGTCCGGAAAAATCCGCACAAGCGGATAGTAATGAAATCATGAGTAGCACGAAAAACAAACGATTTATAAACATGCTATTTTAATACCTCAAGTTGTTGTCACGGGTTTGGGTAGTTCTTTTATATCTTATGAAGTTCATTTTAACTCACAAACTCCGCCATAAAAATATTAGTATGAACGGGTTTAGCCGTTATACTCACTGCCGCTGGTGAATAACCCAAGATCCCGGCGGTGCGAATTGTAATTTAATAAAGACGTGAAACAGTAAACGATGAAAAGATCCAAATCATTTCTTATTATTGGTGGCGGACTGGTAGGTTTGGCTACCGCTTACCGGATTTTGGAGCGGCAGCCTACGGTAAAAGTCACCTTATTGGAAAAAGAAAGCGCTACCGGGATGCACCAAAGTACGCATAATAGCGGGGTTTTGCATGCAGGGCTTTACTATGCGCCCGGTTCGGCCAAAGCTAAATTAGCGGTAGCGGGCATTAAACAAATGACCCAGTTTTGCCGGTCCGAAAATATTCCGCATGAAATATGCGGAAAATTGGTAGTGGCGGTAACTTCCGACGAATTGCCCCGGTTGGATGAATTGCTTCGCCGCGGAGCCGCTAATGGTTTGCAAGGGCTAAGAAAAATCGGTAAAGATGATATTCGTAAAATCGAACCTCATGTCAATGCGATAGCGGCGGCCCATGTTCCGGAAGAGGGCATTGTCGATTACCGGCAGGTTTGCGACCGGCTTGAAACTATTATTCAAGAACGCGGCGGACGTGTTGAAACCGGTGCGGAATTGATCAATCTTCGTGGTACAAACGGCCAATGGCTAGCGAGGACGGCAACAGCCGAATTCACGGCGGATTATTTGATAAATTGCGCGGGTTTGCAATGCGACCGCGTTGCAGAACTCGCCGGAGAAAAACGCGATGTCAAAATTGTCCCGTTTCGCGGCGAATATTATCAGTTAACACCGGCAGCCCAACATCTAGTAAAGAATTTAATTTATCCCGTGCCGAATCCGCAATTTCCGTTTCTAGGCGTCCATTTTACTCGGATGATACAGGGTGGCGTTGAAGCGGGTCCGAATGCGGTGCTGGCATTTGCCCGCGAAGGGTATCGCTTAACCGATATCGATATCAAAGATTTAGCCGATGTCTTTTCATTTCCGGGGTTTTGGCGGTTTCTCGGGAAATTTCCAGGTATGGCGTTATCGGAATTCGTTCAGTCGCTCAGCAAGGACCGTTTTTGCAAGGCGCTACAACGGTTAGTACCCGATATTCGAGCACAAGATTTAGTACCTGGTCATTCCGGCGTACGCGCCCAAGCTATGAAAAACTCGGGTGAATTAGTCAACGATTTTCACCTATTGCACAGGGACAATGCGATCCATGTCCTAAACGCGCCAAGTCCGGCGGCTACAGCTTCCTTGGCAATAGGCGAATTTATTACAAACCAAATCCTTTTTTGAAGAGTTCTCCAGATTACCGTCTAGTAAACGCAGGGAAGCCGTGTTCGAGAGTGTCGTCATGAGGGTTGGCCGATTTCCGGTTTTTTTCGCAGAAAAGAATTTAACCAATTGTTATATATATTAAATATAAACTCTAAAAGTATTGCCTTTCCTCGTGATGAGGTCAGTTAGAAGTTGTATAAAATTTCTAAAAAAGGCAACAGGAAAAACCAGAGCTATATCCTGCCTTCTTCAAGTGGCTTGGAATAAGTACGTCTTCCGATACCTACCTCGCCACTGCTTTGCTAACGCTTTTACCCCCATCGATGAGCGCCTGCACTTTTCGCAACCTCTTGTCTTCAATGATTTCCGGCCTTTGTATTTGCCGTTCTCTTTTGCGACAGCGATCCCTTGCCGTTGGCGTTCCAGCATAATGTGAAATGGTTTAATAAAAAAAGACACTTCTAGAGACAGATTTACCATGTCATCGGAGGTGAGCATGAATAATAAAATAAAGCGCCCCAACCCTAAATTCACATTGGAATTCAAACGGGATGCGGCAAAGCGGGTCAATGAAAAAGGCTACATCCGCCAGCAGGCGGCGGACAGCTTAGGGATTTCATTAAGCGCGATGGGGCCGCTGGTCGAGGGCGGAACGGAGTTCTTCACCTCATCTGGCGCGAAAGTGGTCACCAAGAACTTGGCGGAATCAGCCGAATTGTTAAAGCTACGCAAAGAGGTTGAACAATTGATAGTGCCGCTATTTTTG
>DLHW01000051.1:57043-129245 GCA_002483425.1 Methylococcaceae bacterium UBA7658 | reverse complement strand
GTTTTCAGGACGCGCTGGTCGAGTCCGTTGTAGGCGTAGGCAGTGGTTACGGCATTGGCTTTGCGGGTCACGCTGTGCAAGCGCCCGCGGTCGTTGTAGGTGTAGGTAAAAATGCCGTCGCCGGTCAGGTTGCCGGCCGCGTCGTATTGGTTGGTTTTGGCGGGGGCCGGGCCTTCGGTGCCCATCAGCCGGTTACTGAGCAGCACATGGTTGATGTCTTCGTCGAGGAAGTGTTGATAGGTATCGGTAAAGGTCCGGTTGCCGTTGCGGTCGTAGTCGAAGCTATGTGGTGCGCCCGCGCCGATGGTATAGGCGATTAGGCGGTCGAGGTTGTCGTAGCTGAAATCCTGGTCGAAGTTGACCGGGGCGAAACTGCCGGCGCCGGTGCCGCTGTGGTTGAAGGCGGTGGCGCGGCCGGCCGGGTCGTATAAAACGGTGCGGACCAAACCGCCTTGGCTGGCGTGGCCCAGGTTGTATTGCCAAATCCGCCCGTCCAGGTTGCTGTAGCGGTAGACGGTGCTGGGCGCGGCTGCGCTGTGGTTGCCCCAGCGCGCCGTCCAGAATGCTCCGGTCGGCTGGTAGGTAATATGGGTGATCAGATTAACGGTCTGACTGAGGTCGGAACCGAGGCCATTGGCGTGGGTAGGGTTGAGCGTAATGGCGTTGATTTGTCCGGCATTGTTGTAGCTGTAGTTAATCTGATTGCCGCTGGGATAGGTCAGGCTTTTCAATTTGCCCAATGCTGTGCCGCTGGCGCCATAGGCGTAGCTTACGGTTTGGGTCCAGGCGGTTTGGATCTGGGGTGCGGGTTCGCTCAGGTTTTGGGTTTTGCTGATCAGCCGTCCCCGGCTGTCGTAGGTATAGGCCGTCACCCCGGCTTCGTCGTTGATTTGGGTCAGTTTGCCGTCGTTGTCCGGGTTGGTGTCGCCGGGGCCGCCGTCGTAGGTAAAGACGGTGTCGGCGCCGGTGGCGTAATTGATGACGGTGAGCCGGTTCAAGGCGTCGTAGCTAAAGGCGGTGAGCTTGCCGCGGGCGTCGGTGCGTTGTTTGAGGTTGCCGGCGGCGTCATAGGCGGACAGGGTGGTCACGCCGCTGTCGGGGCTAACGATCTTGCTCAGGTTGCCCAGGCCGTTGATTGTGTAAGCGGTTTCGAGGCTGCCCGGATCGGTGACTTGGGTCAGTTGGTCGCGCCGGTCGTAGGCCAAGCCGATAACCGGGTTGGCGGCGCCGGCTTCGGGTTTCGGCTGGACGACCTGGATGTTGCGATCCAGACTGTCGTAAGCCAAGTCGGTGGCAATCGTCGGGTTGGCCGGGTCGGGGTCCAGCGGACTGATAATCTTGCTGCGGTTGCCTTGGGGGTCATAGTGATAACCGGTGTCGCTCACTTGCCCGGTGGTGCTGTCGGCGTGCACGGGCAGGCTGGCGCCGATAATAAGATATAACCCAAAGCCGGTTAACACGCCCGGCCAAGTCAACCGGGACGGGGTCGGGTAAGTTTGGCCTAAGGGCGGACGGCGGCTCATTGTTCGGCTCCAGTGACGGTTTGCAGGCGGTTTAAGGCGTCGTACACTCGACTGATGTTGCGCTTTAAATTGCCGGCCGGATCACGGTATTCTTCTTCCTGGCGGTTGCCGCTGGCGTCGAGAATGTAGTGGACTTTATTGCCCAGCCTGTCGGTGATGCCGGTCAGGCGGTGGGCGGCGTCGTAACGGTAGGTCAATTTGCTCAAATCCGGCAAGGTCACGGTCTCCAGCAGCCCGGTTGACGTATAAGTATATCCGGTGCTTTCGGCATTGTTGCCGTTGCGGTCTTTGACGGTCAGGGTTTTGAGCCAGCCCCTGGGGAAATAGTCCAGTTCGGTGATGACGCCGTTGGGGGCGGTGATCTTGGTCGGCTGGCCGCTGGGGGTGTAGCTGTTGAAGGTGGTGGTTTGGCCGAGCGGGTTGGTGCGGGTGTTCAGGTCGCCGGGGTTATGTCCGGCGGCGGCATCACTGTAATAAGTGTAAGCGGTGGTGTCGTTGACATCGGTTCTGGGACCGTCTCCGGTCAACAGCTGGCCCAAGCTGTTGTAAGTGTAACGCCATACCCGCGGCGTACCGCTTAAGGCGGCGGTAAAGCCTTTAACGCCGGTAGCGTCGCCGGTGGCGTATTCGCTGCGCTGGCACAAAACGGCAAGGGGTTTCCCGTCAACCAGGGCGGCGGCCGGGGCGCAATTAACAAGAGCGCCGCCGTTGTCCGGGTCGGGCTGGCCGTTGTAGACGGAAGTCACCCGCCGGTTGGGTTCGGCCGCCTGGACCTGCAACCGCCAATCCGGATGCCACTGGGTGCTGATTTTGCGGATGGCGTTGGCTGGAGATGCCGGTAATGCGGTGGCGGCTAGCACTGCGGCGCAATCGGCCGTCCCGTCTAAGCCTTCGACCCGCGCGCTTTCTAGGTTGCGGGTCAGATCATAAGCATAGCAGGTCTTGTGGTTGTTGAAACCGGTGCGCGAGGCGGCATTGCCGTTGGCGTCGTAGGCGATGCTACTGGCGGCGGCGGCGCAACCGGAACCGCCGGGCTGATTCGTTCCCGTCGGCTTGAGCACACCTAAAACGGTTGTAAAATGGGTGCTGCGGACGGAATTTAAGGGGTCGGTGATATGCGTGACCGGATCAATGATCCCCGTGGTCGCGGTATCGTCGGGCAGATAGGTTAAGCCGTACTTTTCCACCGCACCGGCATGTTCGGTGCTGACCGCCTTGCCGCTGGCGTCGTATTGGTAGGTGGCGAAACGGACATTGTTTTCGTCAGTGATGCCGGTCAGGGCGTGGCTGTAACTGACCCCGGCTTCGGGGGTTGCGGAGACATTGCCTTCTTCGCCGGCATCGCCGCCGTAGTGGTAGATCGTTTTGGGGTTGTTGCTTAAATTATCCGGCGTGTCGTCGGGGTAGAGGACGGTTTTGAGGTTGCCGTTGCCGTCGTATTCGTAGTTGAAGCTGTTGGCCGATGCGCCGGTATGCGCCGGTGCGGTGACTTTAACCAATTGCCCGAGATTGTTGTAACTGAAATTGAGGCGCTTGCCGAAGTTGTCGGTGACGCTCAAGAGCAAGCCGTCGAAGGGGGCGTCCGGGTTGGGTGTGATGACCGGACAGGCGGGGTCGGGCGGGTTAGCGGCGGTAGTGCAGGCACTGTAAGCGAGCGTTTGTTTTAGGCCGGTCCGATCGGTGATGGTGAGCAAATCGCCGATGGCGCTGTAGGTTTCCACGGTATCATCCGGCGTGGTGACTGTCCAGCCGGTGCGGACGCCGCCGGTGTCCTTGACCTCTTCCAGGCGGTAGTTGACGTCGGCGTCGCTGAGCCAGAAGTTACCGGAGATGGGCGGCCGGTAGCTGAAGGTCTGGCCATTGTTGCGGGTGAGTTTGACTTCGGAAGTTAAAACCGTGAGCCCGTAGTGGTAGTTGTGGTACCAATATTTGCCAATGGGGTTGCGTTTCTTCCCAGGTTTGCCGAACATGTTGGGATGATAATAAATCGGCAAACTGTTGTAGCGCCGGGTGAAACGCAAGGGTGACGCGCCTTCCCCAGCGATATCGATGAAATCAAAATGCTTATTTCCATCTGCAACCGTCACTGGGTTGGATGTTGATGGGCAGGAGGTATTCTTGGGCAGTTCCTCACAGCTTCCCGTGGCTGGATTCAAAGGTTTTCGGGGGTCGCTGCAGCCATTACCAGATCTGCCTGTCTTAATACATCCAGAAGGTTTGGCATCTGTAGTTCGACATGTAGTAGTAAATGAAATTATTCTTACATTTATATTGCCATAACCACCACAGTAGTAAAGATTAGGATTAGTTGAGTCTAACTGTCCCATAGGACAACTAGGTGTAGAACCAAAGTAATATGAATTTGAACAACAGGGATCGCTAGTAAATTCAGGAGAACACATTCGATCACCGTTATTTTGAACATATTCTAGCCATTGTTCACAAGCTGCACTTGCAGTTGGAACACGGTAAGGTGGTAAAGCGGAAGACCAAGTAAAATCCTCAGCAAAAACTGATGATAAACTCAGAAGGCAAAAAAAACTCGTGACGTGCGCTAAGGTAGCGAGTAGAGCTTGCGGAATCCGGGAAATAGTGTCTTTGTTTTCCCGTATTACGTTGCACTTCATACGGGCTACGGCTGATATTCGCCCGGAAACCGGACGGTTTATCTTGTTTTGTCCTCCAGTGTTGTGATCAGATTCCAGGATGGCCTCTGTTTTAAGCTGTTCGGGAGGACATTGCACGCTGCGTTCCGGTTGAACCGCGTGATTGCTATTCGCTTTCGGCAACCTTCCCAAACCCGATGCCGCCAACAGCCCCATGAATTCCGCCATCTCCGTCCCCCCGCAAAATATCAACGTTATATTTATCTCAATAGGTCAAGCCGTCCTTAGCCGAGCCGGTTGGGTTTACCCAAAGGGCGTAAAAGGCGCACAAAACAAAGCACGCCAAGATTCCAGCCGAATTCCCGTGCGCCGCTTGTGCCCCAGAGGGTATAACCCAGCATGGGGCGGCAATTTAACCGCCGGACGCTGAAAACGCTGGGTTGCTAAACAGCAGGCAACCCAACGCGGCTTACTAATCTCTAATCCTGGCCATAGCCGCTTTACCCTTAACGGCCCTAGCCCGCATGCTGGCTTAAACCATCCGCCAGCGGAAGCCAGTTACTTTGATTTTGTCCCTTATGGGCTAAAAATTATAGGCTAAAGGCGTCTTATGGAATTGTACGATTTTATAGCGCCTAAGCTTTATTCGTTTTCTTAATCTATTTAAGGCCTAGACCTTCGTTCACTCTTACTGTCCGGAACAGCGAGGGTAAGACGAAAAGCACATTTTTACTAACGTCCCTGCTATAGCGAAAAGTACTATAACTGACTTTTCGATTCGTTGTCTACCCCTATTTCTTCAATGGGTTAGCGGCTAAGCGGGCGTTGCGTGCTTGGCCTTATGCAAGATCACTTATTCCTGAAAACCTTGTGCTTAGCCGCGACGACGTTGGTGTCCGGTTGTCTTAAGTTGCGCCTGCACGCACACTGCAATGCTTAAACAAGCTATCTGCTTATTTCTAGGTCTGCCGGCGAACGGGCTTAGATGAGGTGGTTTCGCCGCTACCGGCTAGTCAATTCTTTCCGGATGCTGGCAATGTCTGCTGATGCAATTTCTTAAGCAGGTTTTTATCATTTTGTCCGGCCGGTTATGGCCGAGCTTTCAAAATTGGTTGCTATGAGCCACCGTCGGCTTTGGCGAAACGGAGAATATGGTAGTCTCTATTTGAAAAAATAGATAAATTTTTTCATGTATTCATGCAAGCTTGTGTTCCCAATTTTGCCCGCCATAGAACAAGCGCAAAATCGTTACGCAATCGTCATCCACGGCAAATGCAATGGTCACTCGGCGCTCGAATCCTACAATCCTTAGGCCAGGGCTGATATCGTCGCGCCGATGCCGCCGTAGGGGTCGTAGGTGTATTCCACGGTCTTGGCCTGCGCCCCGTCGCGCAGTTCCACGACCGAGCCCAGGGCGTCGGTGAGGAAGCTTTCGGTCACGCCGTTCCGGGTGCGGGCGTAGATTTGATCCAGGCCGGGTCCGTACAAACGGCTCTCGACCACCACGCCCGTGTTGGTCTTGAGCTGGATCGGGTTCCAGCTGTCGTACAGGTACACCGTCACTTGCCCGTTGACATTGGCGCTGCGCCGCCGCCCGAAGGCGTCGTAGGTGAAGGTGGCGCTGTTGGCGCCGGTGATAGCGCCCAACTGGTCACGGTTGTTCCAGGCGTAGGTATGGCTGCCGTCATTGGTCAGGGCACCGTTGTTGTGGTAGGCTTGCGCTATGCCATTGCTCACGGTCAGGCGATTGTTGCCGTCGTATTGTTGGTCTGGCAGGGCGGCAGGGAATCCCGTCCTGGCCAGGTTGCCGCCCGGGCTGTAAGTATGGGCCAAGTCACCGATGGTTGTGCCGTCAGCTTTTTTGTAGACGATGGCGAGTAACTGGCTGGCATTGTCGTAACCGTAAGTTTCCGTGATGCCGTTGGGCAGGGTGACGGTGGTTGGGCGGTTGGCCGTGTCGTACAAGAAACCAACGGTTTGCGCGGCCGTCGGGTTCGCCCCGCCCGTGCCCGCCGCCTGCTGGATTTGGGTCAGGTGGTCGGCTGCGTCGTAGAAATAGGTCACGGTGGTGCCGCCGGACTGGACTGCTTTCATCGAAACCGCAATGGCGGCAGGTATTGCCGTTACCTTTATCGGTCATGCAATTAAGACAAAGCCTTTCAATCGTAATCATAGCAAAACACGTTCTTCGGCAGAGTGTTATGTGACTTGATAGGACGTATGAGTTCCGGAAACATGATCAGAAGTATAGATGAATCTCCATAAACGCAACGGCGATACAAAGTTGCGTTGATACGCACCGGCAATTAAACAAGCTAACGCTGGAATTGACGGCTTATTGACCGGCCTTATTCAAAGATTAATGATTCGTCCGGTTTCGGGCTTGTCACGGCGTTTGTGCTTTGGTTGATTCAGCGTTAATACAGCGAAGTCTTAACGGCCGGATTAAAAAAGCATAAACCGCAAGATGCGGTCAGGATGTTTTCTAACGCTAACGGGACGAGAGCGTGGTTACGCCGGTATCTGACGAATAGTTGTCACAAAATCTTCAAAAAGCCGTCATTCTTCTGTCATAAAACCGGATTAAGCTGGTTTCAACAGCTTAGTAACCGTTAGATGGTTTCAGGATGAATCCTGAGGAGAACGCAATGAAAATACTCTATGCTATCCATAAGTACGATGTGTTTATGTTTTTTTGGCTAATTAATACCCGTTTTCGTAACAGGCTTGTCAAATTTTGCCGTTACCTTTCGAGTACCGCCGATGGCGAATTATATATCCTGTTCATGGCCGTCATTTATTACCGGCAAGGGTTCGAGAGCATTGTTCTGCAAACATTATTGCTGGCGTTGGTTATAGAACGTCCGCTTTATTTTATATTAAAAAACAGCTTTAAACGGAACCGTCCGGCAGCGGTGTTAGAGAATTTTCGAAGCGTCGTCACACCCTCTGATCAATTCAGCTTCCCCTCGGGTCATACTTCGGCCGCTTTTATGATGGCGACGCTAGCCGGTCATTTCTATCCGCCGCTGTTATTGCCTCTTTACGCATGGGCGGTGTTGATCGGGTTTTCGCGTGTAACATTGGGCGTTCATTTTCCAACCGACACTGCCGTGGGCGGTTTAATGGGTATTTCGATTGCACTTTTTAGTATAGGACAAATCAATTAATGCGAATATTTTATGGTGTACAAGGAACCGGTAACGGACACATCACCCGCGCCAGGGTTATGGCGAAGGAACTTTATCAAGCAGGTATAGAAGTCGATTTTCAATTTACCGGACGGCAGTTCGATAAGTATTTCGACATGGAAATCTTTAACGGCTATCGTTTGAAACACGGGCTGACTTTTTCGGTGAATAAGGGCGAAGTCAGCTATTTAGATACTTTAATCACAGCTAAGCCTATATCCTTTATTAAGGATGTCAGCCAGCTCGATTTAACAGGTTACGATGTGGTTTTGTGCGATTTCGAACCGGTCACGGCATGGGCGGCTAAAACGCACGGCGTACCCGTGATCGGCATCGGTCATCAGTACGCTTTTCAGTATAAAATTCCTAGAGAGGGTGGCGATCCCATCGCGGAGACCGTCATGAAATTGTTTGCGCCGGTAACACAGGGCATAGGTTTGCATTGGCATCATTTCGGACAACCGATTCTGCCGCCGGTTATCGAACTCAAGGAAAAACCGGAGAAACTTAACACATCGAAAATAATCGTGTATTTACCCTTTGAAGATACCCGTACGGTAATCGATTTGTTGCAGCCTTTTAAACAGTTCGAGTTCCACATCTACACGCCGGATGTGTTGCCGTCCAATTACAATAATGTTATGTGCAAGGCTTTATCGAGAGAAGGCTTTCAAGCCGATCTGCTCGATTCCGCCGGCGTTATTAGTAATGCCGGTTTCGAATTACTGAGCGAAGCTTTGCAAATGGGTAAAAAGATTCTCGTAAAACCCTTGCATTCCCAGATGGAGCAAATCTCGAACGCTGCGGCGATCAAACAACTCGGTTATGGGCACAGCATGAACGAGCTGGAGCCAAAGGTCATAGAACATTGGCTGCACGATAACAATGCCGTGCTCATCAATTACCCGAATACCGCAAAAATTTTGGTGGATTGGCTGCAAAAAGGCCGGCCTGAAATGAATGCCGACGACATCGAAGCGATCTGGAATCAGGTCGATGTGACGCATGTGCGGCTTTAAGCCGTTTTAACATATTAAATGAATCCCGTTTTGTTAGCTTATGTTTCTTCGTGCTTTATGACGAGCATCCAGGCTGCGGCGTTGCCGGCGCCGCGTCACGATGAGATCATTATTTGTCTGTTCCAGATTCGCAGAATATGCTTAATTGCCGGGTAAATCGATTCCGAATCTTTTTGACCTCGCCTGCTAAGGTTAAACTTTGACCAACCGTTGATTGTAGCTGTTCGCATAGGGCTATAACGGCATAAACTTACCGTTACCCTTAGTCTTACAGGCCAGTTTATCGTCTTAGGCTAAGCGGTAAGATAACTCTCAATTGATATATCCGGTTTATAAGCCGCTAATTTACACACTAATTCAGCGGTTGGTTCCAACGCTGTTTAAGTACGCGGGGTAGTATTATATCTTTATCGAATCGACGGCTATCGCAACACTTGATGACTTTTAAAGCAAAAAAACTAATCGAGACAGTCCGGTATTTAAAGGACGAACCGGTAGTTAATGCGGATTAGCTTATTTCATGACAGAATAAGCGCATTTTAAGCGGCTTGGCCGGACGGCCGATCATGAAGATAGCAATTTTATCCCGTAACCCGAAATTATATTCGACAATAAGACTGGTTAAAGCGGCCGAGGAACGCGGTCACGAAGTCCGGGTGCTGGATGTTTTGCGCTGTTATATGAATATTACCTCGCATAATCCCTCTATTCATTACCGGGGTGAGGCGCTTACAGGATTCGACGCCGTAATTCCCAGAATAGGGGCTTCCGTCACTTTTTACGGCACGGCGGTACTACGGCAGTTTGAAATGATGAATGTGCTGCCGTTAAACGAATCTGTGGCCATTTCGCGCGCGCGCGATAAGTTGCGCTCGATGCAGTTGCTCGCCCGGAAAGGCATCGGTTTGCCGGTGACCGGATTCGCCAGCAATCCTGACGATATTGCCGATTTGGTCGCCCAAGTAGGCGGCGCGCCTTTGGTCATTAAATTATTGCAAGGCACACAAGGGATCGGCGTAGTGTTAGCGGAAACCCATAATGCGGCGGAAAGCGTTATTCAGGCTTTTATGGGTTTGAAAGCCAATATTATGGTGCAAGAATTCATTAAAGAAGCTGGCGGCAGCGATATCCGGTGTTTTGTCGTCGGCGATAAAGTGGTTGCGGCAATGAAACGTCAAGGTTGCGAAGGCGAGTTCAGATCCAATTTGCATCGCGGCGGCTCGGCGTCATTAGTCCGTTTAACGCCGGAAGAGCGCTCTACCGCCGTTAGGGCTGCTAAGATCATGGGCTTAAATGTCTGTGGCGTGGATATGTTACGTTCCAATCACGGATCGGTCATTATGGAAGTCAATTCATCGCCCGGTCTGCGCGGTATTGAAGATGTCAGCGGTAAAGACATTGCCGGATTGATTATCCAATTTATCGAAAAACGCTTCGAATCTTTAACTACTGCAGCTTCACCCCTATCGCCCGCCCGAACCCGTACCCGGGGCAAAGGTTGATTCCAATAACCGGATTCAGATCATAAAAGCGACTTCGTTCGCATAATTGAGGCAATTTAATTGCATCGTAAGTATCCTCGCTTAAGATTAGGTTTCAACTAAATTTTAAGCCTGCAAGAATTTTCTAAAATTAACATTGCCGGCTTGATATTCCCTCTGGAGCCTAATGGAGGTTTGTATGCGTTTTATTAATCCGCTGCTGTTACGTTCGCTTTATTTTGCCGTGTCGCTGAGTTTTTCGCCTTGGCTTGAAGCGGCTGTAACGAAATCTTGGTCGTCTTCCTATCCCACAACAGGCGCCGTGACAATACCGGCCGGAGAAACGGTGTTACTGGACACCGACGTGAACCTTAATAATCTGACTATCTTAGGCAAGGTTATTTGCGCCGGTAAAAATATCAACATAGCTGTCGGCTGGATTTTAGTACGCGGCGGATTGGAGTGCGGAACGGCGGTTTCCCCATACTTGCACAGGCTCATCATCACTTTAACTGGAACCGATAGTACGGAAAACATCCAAAATTTAGGGACTAAATTTTTGGGTACCTTGGATAGCGGCTTTATTGCTTTGCATGGCAGCAATCGGACCAGTTGGACGCGTTTAGCGCAGACCGCCGCCAAAGGCGCGCGCCAAATCAAACTGAATGCGGCCGTGGATTGGAAGGTTGGCGAAAAAATTGTCATTGCGTCTTCGGATTATCATCCCAACCATGCCGAAGAAGCGGTTATAAAGGGGATTTCGGGCGCTACGGCGGTTTTAGCACAACCTTTAAAATACAATCATTGGTGTCAAAAGCAGACGTTTTCACCGGTATGGTCATTAACCGAGTGCGCGGAAGCCGGGCTATTCAACCGGAATATCTTAATTCAAGGTAACGCGAGTTCGACGCTTAGCGGTTTCGGCGGCCATTTCATCGTGACCCGTGGCGGTAGCGCCAAATTGAGTAACGTCGAGTTCTTCCGTATGGGTCAAGAAGGCTTACTCGGCCGCTATCCGGTACATTGGCACATGGTCGGCGCGGCGCCGGGACAATATTTGAGAAATTCGAGCATCCATCATAGTTACAACCGGTTCGTGTCGATACATGGAACGCATCAAGTTTTATTGCATCAGAATGTCGGCTATGAAACCCGCGGTCACGGTTTTTACCTGGAAGACGGTATCGAAGAGGGTAATACGGTTACCGGTAACCTCGGGCTTTCGGTGCATAGTGCGGAAGACGGTAAACCGACTGCGTCAGATCGCGAGGCAAGCGTGTTTTGGGTCAGCAATCCCAATAATACAATCCGTTACAATGTAGCCGCAGGATCCGATCATACCGGGTTTTGGCTGGGTTTTCCCGAACACCCGATCGGGTTATCGGCAACCGGTGCGATATGGCCACGGCGTACGCCACTAAAGGAATTTAACGCCAATGTCAGCCATTCCAACAGCGCGCGCGGCTTGTATGTCGACGGCGGCGAACGTCCCGACCGGACCACCGGCACTACATGGTACGAACCGAGGAGTAATCCGGCAGACAGTAATTCTGCGCTGGTTACGCCGGTATTTAAAAGTTTTACGGCTTATAAAAACCGGTCGGAAGGCGTTTGGATAAGAAGTTTTGCCGGACCTGTCTTAACCGGCGCTAAACTAGCCGATAATTGGATGGGAGCTTATTTTGCCAATATTACTGCCGGTCCGCTTTATACGAATACGGGCATTATTCAAAATTCCCTGGTTGTGGGCGAAACTGGAAACAAAGGCAATCCGGAAACTTGGGAATCCAAAGGTTTGGACGGGCGGGAATTGCCGCATTTCTGGGCGGCCGGCGATTCGATTCGCGGTCTGGAATATTACGACGGTCCGATGTTGGTACGCACAACTCTGTTTGCTAATTTTTTGTCCAACGCTCAGCGAAAAGCCGGCGGATTAAGCAATCTTGCGCCGAATCCTTTCTGGGTAAGCTCCCGGAATTCATCGGAAGGGAATCATTTCGTCAATACGAATCGCGTGTATTTCCATAATCCGACGGCAAAAAATAACGGCGATGCTTTCTCGGCGTTTTTGGACAAAGACGGTTCGGTGTCCGGCAGCGCAGGGGCGTCCATTGTGCCGAAAAATCCCGTCATGGTGACTCCGGAATGTGTTTTTAAAGCTCCGTGGAACGGTTATGTTTGTCCGCATAGCTTTGTTAATTTCCGTATGTTTTTGCGTTCGCCCGGCACGTTGTCGGGGACCGTAATAAAACGTAACGACGGGGCTAGTTTAAAGTTATTTACCCCCGATGAGTATCCGGACGAATTGAATACGAATTTAATTGCCGCCCGGCCTTATGTTTTAGATTTCCCTGGCGGAACACCTGGTTATTTAAGTTTCGTGGTATCGGAAAAAGCGCAAAAACCAATACGAGTTTCCATGTCTTACCCTTATCCGGCGGTTTCGGTCACTTTATGGGGCTGGCCTGTGCAAAAAGCGTCTAGTTTGGCCGAGTTAACGACCGGAGGTCATAAATATTTCCATGACGGTTCGCGGCTATATTTACGCTTAGTGAGCGAAACAGGCGGTTGGGAAGAAATTGAAGTAAAACGATAGTCTACGCTAATCTATCGGTCAGTTGGATTGCTTAAATCGGTTAACAGGAATGCGTTATGACCGGTTTTCGCAATTCAACTTTGGCAATGGATGATGCGGGTAAGCTCTTTATTAAAGGTCAAAAGCCGAACTCGGATTCGTCGAAGTCGTCGAATTGCTCTCTGAGGCGTTTCTTTTCCCAGTAAATTTCTATTTTTCTTCTAGCGTCGCGCCGTATCGTTTCTTTTTCTATGCCTTCGGGCAACGCGGCGAACTCGCCGTCTTCAAACAAATCGTCGGCTTCGTGTTCAATTTCGGCGGTATTCGCGGATTCCGGTTTTACAGCCGATTTATCAGTTTCTTTCATTCTCAATTAACCTCACATAGAAAAATCACTCGTTTAATCAAAACACAAGCATCGATAGCAAGGGCATAAATAGTAATATCACGCAACAATATTAGCTGATTTTATATATCGTGAAAAAAATGTACGTATTTTTTTCAATAAACGCCAACAATCCAATCGTACGGTCTTTTACACTAGCAAAAGACACTGTTAGAACAGGATTGTTCCTTTGATTAATTCGATATTATGGGTATGGCAAATGGATTTTCAAGATGTAAGACCGCTCAAGATAAAATTAAATTGAGCAGCCTAATGAATAGGACTGCTTTGTATCCGGAAATCTTAATATTTATCTTGGCTTATAAGCTTTAAAGTGTTTTCCGGAAGTTTGCCCGGATTGTTTTCTGTTTGGAAATAGAGTGCTTCTTCATAAACCGTGGTCATGAAATTTATCAATTGCTTTTCATAGTTTATTTTCTCGGTCAGGCTTTCGGCTTCCCACATGTGGTTCAACAACGATTTCGCATGGTGATGGATCGTTAGTGTAAGTGCATCCGGGAGATGCCCGTAGGCGGTTTGAATGGCCGTTTTGAGTTCGCGTAGCGATGCTAAATAGTGCTGGTAATCGTTGATGTCCTCATTGCTGCGGGTTTTAAGCCTGTAGAGTTCAGCGTTGTGCCGGGCTTTCAATAAGGCTAACTCATGCGCCAGTTGCGCGCTTTTTTTGCTTAATTCGGCTTCCAATGTTTTTTTTGCCAGCGTTCGTTCATGGGCTAATCTCAGTAGTTGAGTTTGATTAGCGCTTTGCCAGGCTAAGTTTTTATCTTTGACTGCGAAAACAAAATTTATCAATTGATGGATTTTGGTTTTTATCAGCATTGCCTGGTTATTAATTTTTGAACGCTTTTTGTTGTAGTTGTTTGCGTTGAAGTTGACGGATGTACTGCAAGCGTTTTTTCTTTAGATGAAAAGAGCGTTCGGCATGGATAAGTTGATTGGAATAAAACAGCACCCGGCGTTCGATACGGCGGCGCGCGGTAAAAAATTGGCTAACAGCAACGACTGCCGTCTTTATTAACCATAGCACAATTAAGGCGGAAAGAAACAACAGCAAACCAAGCCAAATACTTACGCCTAATTTGACCGATTGTTCAGCAACAGCGGACAGCAGCAGCAGGTTCAGGATCGACGCCGTTATAAAACATAAAGTGGCGCCAGTAAAAAGCATCAGAGTTAGTCGAATAATCAAAGGTCCACCCCATTTAGACAGTATATTAAAGCAATCCGGGAATGCCTATTCTTTGAATCAGTTTTGCGTTGTTGCCTTCTTCATAGGCTAAAAGTTTACCTTCTTTTTGCCAAAGTTTGAAAGCTAAAGCATAGGATAAAACCCTAATGGGATAATCCCGGGGCAATAATTGCAAATAAGGCTGTATTGTAATAAAGTCGGTTACGCCGTATTTTTTCATAATAAACCGGAGTCCGCCGTTGGAAGGCCCGATATTATAAGCAAGCAAACCCAGAAACACATCGTCCTTCATTTCCGCTAAATAATGCTTGAAGGTTGCGGCCGCGATGAAAGCATTATGTTTGGTATGAAATAAAGATAATTTATCGACGCCCAAATGGGCCTTGGCCTCAGCAAGCACGGATTTGGGCACCGCCGTAATTTGAAATAAACCGTGACCGCCGTCGTTGCTGTCTCTCGGCATAAAAGAAGATTCCGTGGCGGCAATGCCTTGCAATAAGTTCCGGTCAATGCCGAATGCGTCGGCGGCTTCCGCAATGGCGGCGTTATAAGGTTCCGCTCTCTGCATCATCTTATTTAAATTACCCGGGTTATAACGCCGGTAAGCGGCAAATACTTGGTGGTTAAGCGTTACCCGGCCGGCTTCCGCCTTCCCGCCGACCAAAGTCCGGAACTGACTATACGATTGGTTGAATTTATCTTGGCCGGTAATTAAAACCAGCAGTCCCAACAAAGCAAGAGCGCCGGCCGGTATTAAACTTACGGAATAGATTTTAATCAATCCGCGCAGTTTCCACCATCCCGCTAAAAATAAGGCTGCCGATAGAATCAAGGCCAGCACACCGGCGGCAAAAGGCAGTAGGCTGCCGAGCAAGCTAGTGCCTGAAAACCAGTGCGCAGCGTTGCCCAGCACCGTAACGATGCCGAAAATAGTCGCGGCAATCAAAGCTAGGCTCTCAATCGTTATAAATAGTAAGCGTTGACGCAGGGTAGAAGACGATACGGTTTTCGCCGGTTTCTTAGGTAAACGTTTTTTCGGCGGCTGTTTTACAGCAGCATTATCTAGGGTGCTGCCCGGCGTTTTGGAGTTCTGTGGTAAAGGCTTGCTCATGTAGGGATATTGTAATGCAATAGCCTGGTATGGAGGATTGAGAATATAAAAATGGCGGGTTCGGATGTCGAAAGGCGAACGTGACGAACTGTGAGTCAATGTATTACCCTTGCACAGCCATCCATCAAAAAATAGAATTCTTTAAAAAATTTTTAGACCATGTCGAATCCGCTGTTGTCTAATCGACTATAAGCCAAGAACACCGATAATACAATTTAACCTAAAACCAGGAGCAGTAACATGACTGTAAAAGCAATTCCCTTACCAGAAGGCTGCCCGGCTTTGATGCCTTATCTCATTGTCCGCCGCGCTGCCGAAGCCATTGCGTTTTATAAGCAAGTTTTCGGCGCGGTTGAAAGCATGCGGCTAAATGCACTGGACGGCAGCATCGGCCATGCCGAAGTGAAGATCGGCGACGCCATGATAATGCTGTCGGAAGAAAATCCGGCCTGGGGTTCGCAATCGCCGGAGGCTTTGGGCGGCAGTCCAGTGACATTATTCATTTATGTGCCGGATGTCGATGCGACTTTTGCTGACGCAATCAAGGCGGGTGCAAAAGAACTGATGCCGGTAAAAGACCAGTTTTGGGGCGACCGTACCGGCCAGATAATCGATCCCTTCGGACATCGCTGGCATATCGGCACCCATATCGAAGATGTTGATCCAAATGACATGGAACGGCGCATGGCCGAAGCCTGTTATTCGGATAAGTAGGAGACCAGCCATGATTCACCCAGTAAGCGATGTTTTTAACCCCGAACTCGATCTCAGCTTTGAGCGCGTCGTGGACGTACCGCCGGATAAAATCTGGGAAGCGTGGACAACGCCGGATTTATTATTGCAATGGTTTTGTCCGCTGCCGTGGCGTACCATAGCCTGCAAAATCGATCTTAAGCCCGGCGGGCAATTCAATACTGTAATGTGTTCTCCGGAAGGCCAGGAGTTTCCGAATAGTGGCTGCTTTTTAGAAATTGTGCCCAACCAACGGCTGGTGTGGACGAACGCCTTTCTGACCGGTTTTCGTCCGGCTAAATTGCCGGAAACGAAAGATTCCTGTGGCTCGTTCGCGTTCACCGGCATCATTTCTTTAAGTCCGCATCCGCAAGGCGCGCTGTACCAAGCCGTCGTATTACATGCGGATAAGGCAGGCCGCGACCAACATGCGTCGATGGGTTTCGAAGAGGGCTGGGGCAAGGCGCTCGATCAGATGATTGGGATGATTAAGGCGATGTAGCTAAATATCGTGTAATTGCCATAATAACAAACAGGATGGAAAGGTATCATGAAAGTATTTAAAAGCCAGAGAAAAATTGCGGCATCACCACCTGAAATATTTAAGGCATTTGATGCATGAGCTGGATGGCAAAAGCTACCCGAACGAAAATATTTTTCAGGAAATTGCCGAACCGCAAAAGATAGTGATTCGGCATGATTGCAACCCCTATTTCACACTAACCGTGACGATTGATGATATTGACGGCGGCGCACGCCTAAATTGGCAGCAAGACTTTGACGACGAAGCAATAGCTAAAAATATTACCCATATTATCGGACCGGCAAATGAGCAAAATTTAGACAAACTGCAGGCTCTTGTCATCCGTAGTTAACAATGCTTTTTAACTGATTTTTAAAGGAAGACACATGGCTCAAATTATCTTTATCTTAATCGCCTTGGCGATACCGGCCTCGTGATTTTTGTCGCCAGGAAGCCCGACGATTTTCAACTCCAGCGATCGGTAACAATCGAAAAACTATTTCCGATAATCCATAATCTGCGAATAAGCCAGACTTGGTCGGCCTGGCAGAAAGTCGATCCAGGCATGGAACGCGGTTTTAGCGGGTCTGACAGCGGTATCGGGGCGAAATATGCTTAGAACGGCAACCGGGAAATTGGTCAAGGCAAAATGGAAATTTCAGTTTCCGATCCTAACACTAAAATGCGTTACAACATGCATTTCATTAAGCCGTTTGAAGGCTATAGCACCGTCGCTTTCGACTTAGCCGAAAGCGAAGGGCAAACCCAAGTGACCCAAACCATGAGAGGTAAAAGCACAGGTTTTTTACCTAAATTGATGTGCGCCTTATTCCTTATAACCAGGACAAAATGATCGGCGGCAAGTTTGCAGAAAGTTTGGCAGCTTTGAAAGCGCTTGCGGAGAAATAATATGCCGAAAATCACCCTCTGTTTATGGTTTGACCATCAGGCTGAAGAAGCAGCGGCTTTTTATACCGGAATATTTAATAACTCGAAGATTCAGAATACCGTCCGCTATACCGAATCGGGTCATGAATTCCACGGAAAGGCGGCTGGCTCGGTAATGACAGTCGCATTTGAACTTGATGGACAACCATTCACCGCGCTCAATGGCGGCCCGGTATTTCATTTTAACGAGGCGATTTCCTATCAGGTGCTTTGCAAAAATCAGGATGAAGTCGATTTTTACTGGCAAAAACTGCCGGAAGGCGGCGATGTTCAAGCGCAACAATACGTCTGGTTAAAAGATAAGTACGGTGTATCCTGGCAAATCCTACCGGAAGTATTGCCTAAATTACTCGCCGGTCCTGATACTCAAAAAGCCAAACGGGCGATGGATGTTGTTCTTAATATGAAGAAAATCAACCTTAACGAAATTAAACGTATTTATGAGCGCTAACTCCAGAATGATTAAGCTGGAGCAAATTAAATGAAATACATGCTCCTAATTTACCAAGACCAGCTAGCATTGACCGATAACGAACGGCAAGCTTGCTACAAGGAAGTAACCGAATTCGCGCACGAACTCAAAGCCCAAAGCCGGTATTTGGCGGCCAGTCCGTTAATGCCTGTAATTATACGTATATGATAGTTAAGTCAATGACTTCCGGTTTATATTGACCATAACGAGGTAGCGTACAGAAGTTTTAATAATGCACCATTACGATCACCTCTAAGCAGGGTAATTGCACAACATTGGTGCTTAAATACGCGTTTCAATAGTTCGCAATTTTTAAAAAGCACCGTAACCACTGGGTTTTAACGATTATATAAAGCTGGCATGAACTATGCTTTAATATTTCTAAGGTTGTTCTCATCGTGTGTTGTACCTTTTAAGGCGCTGCTCTTTTGCCAAGACTAGCGCCTTTTTTTTGGCCTCGAACGGGACAGCCAGCCCGTCAATACTATAAGGGAAAAGTTATGGTTTCTATGTGGCAAAACTATCAAATTAACACTGCTTACGACGAATTACGCAGCGCCGCCGTCCAGTCGTATGCATCCAGCCAACGCTTAAGCAATCATTTGGACAACCTTGGCGGCAGGGCTCTCGAACTGCGGAAAACCGCAGCGGAACTCGCTATCGTCGAAATGGGCATTACTTTCACGGTTTACAGTGAAGAAGGCAATATCGATAGAGCTTGGCCGTTCGATATTATTCCTCGCATTATCGAAAATCATGAATGGTCGCGGGTTGCACTCGGCTTAAAACAACGTTTAAAAGCGTTGAACTGCTTTATTGACGACATGTACAACGAACAAGCGTTTATTAAAGACGGTTTAATCCCTGCTTACATTATCGAAAGTTCGGCTAATTTTCTGCAAGAATGCGCCGGAATTCAGCCTAAATTCGGTGTGTGGGCGAATATTTGCGGCAGCGATCTAATCCGGGATCAAGACGGCGCATTTTATGTGCTAGAAGATAATTTAAGAGTCCCGTCGGGGGTGTCGTACATGATCGAAAACCGGGTGATTACCAAGAAAGTCTTCCCCGAATTGTTGCAGGATTTGGATGTTTTACCGGTTGACGATTATCCCGCGCATTTGTTTGAAATGCTGGTGTCGGTTGCGCCGGATCGGGCCGAAATTCCGCGTATAGCGGTCTTAACGCCCGGAATTTACAACTCGGCTTATTTCGAGCATGCGTTTTTAGCGCAACAGATCGGCGCGGAATTGGTGGAAGGCGCCGATCTGACCGTGCAAGCCGACGATTGCGTTTATATGCGCACAATAAACGGTTTGGAGCGGGTTGATGTCATTTACCGGCGAATCGACGACAAGTTTCTGGATCCGGAAGTGTTTCGAAAAGATTCGGTGCTGGGTGTCAGCGGATTAATCCGGGCGTGGAAAAAAGGCAATGTGGCGCTGGTTAATGCGCCCGGTTCCGGCGTCGCCGACGATAAGGTTGTATACGCCTACGTGCCGGAGATGATCCGGTACTATCTTAATGAAGAACCGGTTTTACCGAATGTGCCGACTTATTTATGCAGCGATCCCGAACAACTCAGTTACGTGCTCAAGCATTTACCGGAGTTGGTCGTCAAGCCAGCCAACGAATCGGGCGGGTACGGAATGCTGGTCGGGCCGCATTCCACTCGCGAAGAAATCGAGTTATTTCGAGCCGTTATTCAAGAAAACCCGCGTAATTACATCGCTCAGCCGACGATTTCGTTATCGACCTGTCCGACTTTATGCGACAATCGGCTAGAGCCGCGTCATATCGACTTGCGTCCGTTCATTTTGCAAGGTGAGAACAGCTACGTGACCGCAGGCGGATTAACCCGGGTGGCGATGAAAAAAGGTTCGTTAGTTGTCAACTCGTCGCAAGGCGGCGGCAGTAAAGACACATGGGTCATCAATACAGGGGGTTAAAAGTGTTATCGCGATCAGCCGAACGGCTATATTGGTTAGGCCGTTATCTTGAGCGTTCGGAAAATACCGCCCGGCTTATCAGCGTCTACATGAATTTGATGTTCGATTTGCCGATGAACGTCGAGATTAGCTGGCGTAATCTATTGACCATTTTCGGCGACCAGCAGCGTTTTCAGCAGCTTTACGATTTACCTAACGAGCAAAATATCATGCGGTATTTGCTGACCGACGGTAATAACGCCGGTTCATTGTATTCGTCTTTGAATTTTGCCCGCGAAAATATCAGGACCTCGCGCGAACTAATGCCCGACGAAGCTTGGCAGCAAGTTAACGAGATGTATCTTTTAATCAAAAATAAAACGGATTCTGCCTCGCATAGGCGGGGCCGGGTGGTGCTGTTAGCCGAAATCATGCGCGGATGCCAACGTTTTACCGGATTTCTAACCGGAGCAATGAGTCAAGACGACGCCTTTCGGTTTATCAAATTAGGCCGTAATATCGAACGCGCCGATATGACGACCCGTATTTTGGACATCGGCTCGCTTTTGCTGGCGGATGATCGCAGCGATAAGATCAGGCAATACGAGACTACCTTATGGATAAACGTGCTCAAAAGCTTGAGCGCTTTGCTGATGTACCGGAAACACCGGAGATTGCGCATTAGCAGCGGCGATGTCTTGGATTATCTGATTAAAGATCACAATTTCCCGCGTTCAGTCGTCCATTGCATCAATGAAGTCAAAGCAAGCTATCGATTCTTGCCTCGATCAGAGGGTTTGGCGGACAATCTTGAGCATTTATCAATAGAACTCGTTGCGATGGATTTTTATCATATTAAGCCGGACGGACTGCATGATTTGCTTGATAACATTCAGTTAAAACTGGGCATAGCCCATAATCAGATTGCCGATACCTGGTTTTTAGCCTCCGCCAAGGTATGATACGGTTTTATTGCCGGTGCGGAGCGGAGGTGTTTTTCGAAAATGCGCAATGCGAAACCTGCGGCAGTTCGTTAGGTTTCGAGCCGCAACAACAAAGACTCCACGCTTTGGAATGCGACGGCAGAGATGGAGCGGTTTCGATCAGCACGGGTGAAAAATTCATGCGCTGCGGATTACAGCAGGAGCTAGGGTGTAACTGGTTGATTTCCAGACAAGATAATAATTCGCAATGTTTATCCTGCCGGACAACGCATATCATTCCAACGTTAACCCTGCCGAAAAATCACCTTCGCTGGGAACGTTTAGAACAGACCAAACGCCGGGCGTTTTATATGTTGTTCAGGTTAGGGTTGCCGTTAAAAAGCCTAATAGCTGGAACAGCAGAAATGCCACCCTTGCAATTCGATTTTCTTGAGGACCGGCGGTCAAATCCCGAGGTGATGGACGACTTCATTTATAGCGGACACCGGCATGGCGTAATTACGGTTAACGCTGCCGAAGCCGACGATAGTTTCCGGGCGGCTAACAGGGAGTTAATGAATGAATTGTACCGGACATTGCTGGGGCATTTCCGGCATGAACTCGGGCATTATTGCTGGTTGTTGTTAACGGAAAACGATCTCGTTGAATTTAGGCGTTTTTTCGGCGATGAGCGTGAAGATTATCAAACCGCGCTTGATCGTTATTATAACGAGGGTGTTCACGCGGATTGGCGGGAGTTTTATATCAGCGCCTACGCGTCTTCGCATCCGATGGAGGATTGGGCGGAAACTTGGGCTCATTATCTGCACATTGCCGATACTCTCGAAACGGCTAAAGCTTACGGCGTTATTGCCAAGGATTGCAGTCATGAAGGCTTTGAAAGGATGTTGACTTATTGGGCGGAGTTAACGGTGGCTTTAAATGCGCTGAACCGCAGCATGGGGGTGGACGATGCGTATCCCTTTATAATCACATCGACGGTTATAAAGAAATTATGTTTTATAGACCGTCTCGTAACGGTATGGCGAACTTACGGTCATAATGCGGCAACGTCATAAACGCCTTACTTAATTCTTCATGCCAGCAGCGTTTGATCGTTAATAAATACTCGTCGTCGGCGTCGAAACAATAATATTCATCGATACTGTAGCGATCTTTACGGTAAATCAAAAGTTCAACCGGCGGTCCGACACTGGCATTACTCCGAATGGTCGAGTCCATTGAAATTAAACAACACCGGCCTGCTTCGTCCAAATGGGTCGACATTTTGATGAAACGATCCAGCACCGGCTTGCCGTATTTGCTTTCGCCGATTTGTAAGTAAGGTGTTTGCCGGGAGGTGGTGATGCTGTTGCCTTCGGCATACACCATATAAGCACCATGCGCTTCTTTGCCGATTTGACCGGCAATAATAAAGGTTGCCGATGGATTAAAACTGCATTGGCCTTCGTCTTCTTTATACCGCTTTTGCTTATCGACACTGATTTTGCCCAAATAATCGGCGGCGTCGGACAGATAAGATACCGAGTTGAGATTAACCGGCGTATTTTCGCGCTTGTCGCGGCGCAGTTGTTCGACCACCGCTTGGGTAGTCGCCAGATTACCGGCGCTCAATAGGACTAATTTGCGGTCCGGCGTTGTCGCAAAAACATGCATTTTCCCGTACGTGCTTACGCTATCGATGCCGGCGTTCGTCCGCGAATCCGATACCAGGACCAAACCTTCGTCGACAGAAACCGCAATGCAATACGTCATGTTAAAAATATCTCCAAAATATCGAATTGTCCGGTTCTTTATAAGGTTACGGATTAATGGGATGCCGGTTGTTAGACAATTTATTTTTGAACAGTCGGCCGGTTTTCCCTGTATTGCGTATTTTACTTCATTAACATGCGCGTTAAGGGCGTATTGAGTGGCGTATTGACAGTATTGACGCTGTCAGCCGCTTCGCAATGCGTAATAATCGCCTTTATTTTATCGAGTTGCTGGACGTGTTGACTGGATAATTGATCCAAGATGCCGTCGACCTCGCCGCCGATTCCAGTAATCGAGAGATCCAAACCTTTTTCCAGCCCTTTTAGCGCGCTTTTTTCTAAAGAAGGCTTAAGTTTTTTTAGAATAAACCACGGCGCTAGCCAACTCATCAAAACCAGCAAACCGCTATGGATCGCGAAATCAACGCCGAGATAACCGCGGTGGTTAATAAAACTGTCGTAATACCCTATCGATACCAAATAAGCGACCCATGCAATAGCGCCGAGCGGTAGAAAAATTTCGCAAAAGCGCATGAACTTCAAAAAGGCGCGATGTAATTTGCCGCCCGGGTTCGCTAGCGCTTCGCGTACTTGTAATTCGGTTTGCGCTTGGAGTATTTTGGGCGCCTTAGACCGGATCGGCGCTAGCTGGTTTTTTAAGGGCGTAACCGGCAAACCTAAATTGTCAACCGTAACGATGAATTCGTCTAAAGCATCGCCGAAACGGGCTTGCGCCCAATCGTCCCATAACAACGATTGAGGATCTCCGTTTTGACCGGAATCCGGTACGGTTTTAGTCAATAAATTGGCGGCGCGACCGGCATAGTACGCCGCCAGTTTTTGCATGGGCCAGCTAAAGCCCCGTTCTAATTGGCTCGCCGTGGCATCCCATTGTTGCCGCCAAAATTTTTCTGTTTGGCTGAAGCTTTTATCTGCGCCCAAGGTTTCGACAGTTTTTAGCAGTTTTTCTTTCAGTTCGGTTTTTCGCACCTGGATCCCACGCTGTTCTAATTCGGCGATAATTTGTTTATTGGATAAGGCCATGATCGTTGTTTCCAAAGCGCTGAATTCATCGGGATAAGCCGTTTCTCCACAGACCGTTTTAAAAATAATGGGTTCGATAAAACCCGCTTTGCCCAGTTGTTGCTTAAAATCTTCGTACTGCGCTTGTTGTCCTCTATCCCATTGGTTCAGTACGAATAACCAAGCATGCCGGTTGCCTTCTGAGAGCAGCAAGCGCCAAGCCTTTTCGTCTCGGTAGCGTTCCGGACTGACTACGTAAATCAAAATATCGATATGTGGCAACCACTCGAAAACCAGTATTTTATTACTCTGTTCGGTGCTATCGAAATCGGGCATATCGATCCAAACGATATTTTTTTTATGGGCATCGTCGTGTTGGGCAAGCCTAATTTTCTCAATAGGCAGCTTTTCTGGCAGATGATTAATGGCGACTTCTTGGTGATGATATAAGGTTACTTCGCGTGAAGTCGGCCGTTCGATGCCGGCCTTGGCGACGGTTTTACCCGCCAGCCGGTTGAGTAAAGAACTTTTGCCGACGCCGGTGCCGCCCATGAAGGCGACAATAAGCGGTCTGGAGCCGTTGGGATTAAATAATGTTTCGGGCGCTCTTTTGTCAAAATCGCATAAGAATTGCGCGGTTTCTTGAGTAATCCAGCCTTGGGCCAAGGCTTGACCGGCCCAACGTTTTGTTGTTTCGACGAGTTCAGAGTAATCGTAAGCCATGCCGTTTTTCTATGAGTTGCGATTCAGCTTGTTTAAGCTGTTCAGGAGATATATTAAAATAAGAAACCGAGGATAATTGGCCGGATAAGTCTAATAATTGTTTCTTCATGTTGCCGGAAAATAAAGTCTGTTTCACTGCTTCAAATTGGCGTTGTTTTAAATCTGCTTCAATACGGTTCATATAGCCGCCGAGTGCGCTTTCGGTCAGTAAGGAAGTCACCGTGAGCATGGCGGGTGCAATGACCAAATCGTGCAGTCCTATCCCGCCGGTATGCAAGGCTATCGCAATGACGGCGGCGTCGGCGGTTGCTCGCGTCGCCCGCAAGCTGTTCAATAAGGCGGGTTGTTCTTTTAGTTTGCTGTATAAGCGGTTGGCGGTATTTTCAACCTCGTCTTGAAAGGTTAGATGGTATTGCTCTAAAGTCTGATTAAAACTGGCCATAATGGCGGGCCGTTGGGTGCGCAACAAGCTGCTGAATTCTTTCCACCACCGGCTTTGACGATTTTCTTCCGCTTTATTAATGAGCTTATCGGCCAATTGAATCATCACATGTTCGGCAATCTGGTTCAGCAAAACCATCTCTTGGCTGCTATCGGCAAGATGAAGCCGTTTTTTGCCAATATTCATCATTTTTTTGACCGGCCAAGTCAATAATTTGCGGGTTTTTGCCAAGGCGCCGGCGATACCGGGGATTTCCAGCAGGTTTAATAATTCGGCCAATGCTTGCTGGAATGTTTCGTAATGATGAGGATGATTTAAGTAATCGCGTTGATAACTTTCCAGACCTTGTTGCAAAACTTGATCGATTAACTGATGCCAATCGTTTAATAACGAATGCTCGGCGCGCACAGGCTCCAACCAGGTTTGCCAATGCTTTTGCAGTAATTCCTGTTCTAACCTGGGGTGTTTTTTCCGGTTGATCTGCTGGTTTAATCGTTGCAGCGTCTGGTTATCGGGCCAGGCGGGCTTGCCGGTTTGCTTTTGATAATAAAGCGGAATTACTTGCGGGAATTCGTCTTTTCTCACTTGCCGCCATTTATCGTGCAGCGATTGAATCAGAAGAGCGTCCTGGCCCTCGTTGAGTTTATTTAAACAAAGCACGGTAGGTTGTTCTAAGACTTCGATGCCGGCCATGACATCCCAAACCGATTGATCGGCGTATTTTTCTTTACTGACAACCAGAATAACCATATCTGCTAGCGCGACTGTCCGAATGACGCCTTCCCGGTAATTGGCCGAGTCGATGGAGTCAAAGTCTGGGGTATCCCATAACACGCCGTCAGGCAATAAAGCCGAATTCGTGGTGTTTGCGGTGAGGGAATAACAGTCGTGCCGGTCTTTGGGGAGTTGACTTTGCTGCATTTGTTGAAAACGTCCGAAATACCATTGCAAACCGCTGCAATCGGAGAGCGAAACATTGTTACAAAAACCTTGCGGATGCATGGTATACCCGGCTAACGGACTAACGCTAGCAATGTTACTGTTTAGCAGGACATTCACTAACGAGCTTTTACCGGCTTGGGTAGGCCCGACAACAGCAAATTGTCTAGGATAACCGGGCGAGTTAACGAGCATTTGGCCTTTGCGCAAACAAGCTTCGGCAAGAATTAAATCGTCAATTCGTTCCCGATAGAGTGATTTATTTGACTCATCGTTTAGTTGGCTTGATACTGATTCATAGCGCTGTTTGAGTAGTTGTATAAATTCCAGCATACCGGGTAGCTTAAGTTTATAATTGTTTTACATTTTACTTGGTTTTAGCCGTTTGCGTTATGCAGCCGCCACAATAATGATCTAAGTTAAGCTTACCAAAAAATTACGGCTCTATCATAAATTCTAATTCAAACTCACCCGCTAGGAACGGAAACTTAACACGAGGCAATAACATGAGACGATTCGCGTTTTTATTCTTTATTATAGTGTGCTTTGCCTTAACGGCTTGCGGTAGAGGCGGCACTATCAACGGACATACGGCTAGGACGGCTTACCGTTCGGTAAAATTGTTAAAAGAACGGTTACCGCCGGATAATAGAGTCGAATTCGAGGTTTCATTCTGGACGATTCGTGATGCGCATCAAAATGAGGAAGAATTTTTAGATGTGGTCGATGGAAAATCGGCCTGGGATATTATCGACCTGGCTAAGGGTATTTATCAGCAACGCAAATCCGCTGGGTTTAAGGGTTACGAAAAATACAATAACTGGGAGGAAATGATTGCAAAGTTCGATAAAGAAAGGATCGATCAAGAAAAACGCCCCGGCAGTACAAAACGCGATGAAACCCGGCGCAATGGAACCGTTTTGTACAACTTACAGGTTCCTAACCGGTAAGGATTTTTGATTCGATAACAGCGAGACGAACTGGCTGGCTTCGATAATCGTCAGTTCCATCGCTTGAATAAGCTGGGAAATATCGATGCCGATATCGATAAACTCATGCTGAAGCGCCGAAATAGCGCGCGCATTCAGATTGTGTTTCAGATATAAAACTTGATCTTTGAAGGCTGACAAAACCGGCTGGATTCGCGCTTCCGCTAGCCGCATGGTTTTCATCAACTTAAGATAATTTTCTTTGGCGGCTTTCAGTTGTTTCTTACTGTTATTCTTTAAAGTACGATTGGAATATTCGTTCAATTCGCTTTCCCATTCCGAGAATAAAGCTTCGCTCACCGTTTCGATAGCATGAATTCGGTCGCGCACGGCGTCCGATTTTGCCCGGCAGAATTGGTATTGCCTGTTCAATTGGTTATAGGTATGTTCCAAAGAGGTTTCTTTTACAGTCACTAACAGTTTAAATTTATTTAATGCGTCTTCGAATTCGTTACGGGTATCCTGCAAGCTGGTGCAGGCGCGTTCGACTTGGTAAACCACGATTTCCCGTTTATGTTCGCCGATCGATTCTCTTGCGCTGTAATAGAAGTTCCGAAAAATTTTTGCTAAGAGATGTTTAAATAGGCCGCTTAGGCTTCTGCTAACGGTTTTGGACGACGATTTTCCGGAGCTAGGATAAGAAAATTTCTGCATTAACGATATTTAATTTAAATGAGGCGCGATGGATAAACGTGTAAAACGATGCATCGACAATTTCTAAGTCAATAAGTTTCAAGACATCGAAGTTATCGTCAATGGTAACAGATTTAACGATCGTAAGCGTTTCAGCGTCCAAAAGCCCGGCTAACCAAGCCGATAAGCTATCCGAGGTAATAGCCCAGGATGAAGGTATTCCGGCCTGGTCGAGTTCAGTAATATCGGGAAACCAGACGGCAATTTTGTTGCGATTATCCGGGTATGCGAAAGCATTGATCGAATCCACCCGGGTAAAGCGAGGTTTAAGCGCCCGATACAACAACGCCATTTGTTGCATGGCTAATAAAGCCATCTGGTGCGCGGTTCTATCGTCGAAATGCATGCGTTGCTGCACTCGGCGGACTTGTTCGGCAAACAAGCCCCCGCCCGGAACGATGACAGTTGTTTTGCCTTTGTAATCGTGTTCGATTTTGTCAAGACAAGCGGCGAGTTTACCGGAAGCGCATAAACTGCCGCCTAACTTTATAACGATCATCGCTCGCCAAGTTTTTTTAACAATTTTAATAAAGCGGCTGCTTTGTCGAAACACTCTTGATATTCTTCCTCCAGTTCGGAGTCGTTCACGATTCCGCCGCCCGCCCAAAAACGGATTGAATTGTTGGAGTGAACTAATGTTCTGATAGCGATATTGCTGTCCATGTTACCGTCGAAACCGATGTAGCCAATAGCGCCGCAATAGACGCCCCGGCGGTTTGGCTCCAATTCTTCGATGACTTGCATGGCGCGGATTTTGGGCGCTCCGGTAATAGAGCCGCCCGGGAAACAGGTTTTTAACAAATCGAGCGCGTGCCGGTCTTGGGCTAATCTTCCGGTGACCGTGCTGACTAAATGATGCACTGTAGCGTAGCTTTCCACCGCAAATAAGGCCGGTACTTTTACCGAACCGTTTTGGCATGTTTTACTTAAATCGTTGCGCAGTAAATCGACAATCATCAAGTTTTCCGCCCGGTCTTTGGGGCTGTAACGGAGTTGGTCGATCTGATGCCAATCGGATGCGGGATAAGCTCTTCTCGGTCTCGTACCTTTGATGGGTTTGGTTNNCAGGGTAAGCTTTTCTCGGTCTTGTGCCCTTAATCGGTTTGGTTTCGACTTGACCGTTAACCAATTTTAAAAAGCGCTCGGGCGATGAGCTTAATATCTGAACTTCGGGAAAGTTAAGGTAAGCGCTGAATGGCGCCGAGTTCATCTCGCGCAAAAGCCGGTAGGCGGTCCAGGGATCGCCATTGCAACCGGCGGTAAAGCGTTGCGATAAGTTAACCTGATAACAATCGCCTTCTTTTAGATAATGTTTAATACGTTCGAAGGCGTAACGGTACCCGGTCTTGGTCATGTTTGCGTTGACTTCGCCGTTAAGGATAAAAGCGCGCTGCTGGCGGTTGACTGGTAATTGACTGAATAAACCGATTAATAATTGCCAATGAAACTCGTCGCAACCGTGACCGACCAGAAAAGTTTGCCGCCGCAAATGATCGACCACCACCGCCCAGTTGTAAATACCGACAGCCATTTCAGGGATTTGTTCGGCGTCGATAGCAATAATAGGCAGTTTTTCTAGCCGGCGCGCCAAATCGTATGAAAAATAACCGATCGCGCCGCCGTTAAAAGGCAGCCCGGCGAACCCTTCATAATTCGATGCTTGTAAAGCTTCTTTGACTAAGCCGAACGGATCCTGGTTCGAGAATATTACCGAACCGTTCCGGTTGATCTGGGTAATTTCGCCGCGAGTCGTTAACGTTAGCACGGGTTCGGCTGCAATAATGTCGAATCTGCCTTGGTCGCTATTTGGAAAGCCGCTGTCGAGGTATACGGCCCACGGCAGATCGGCAACCGCTTCGAATAAGGCGGCGCTATCGGCGAAATAGGGCAAAGGCGAAATAAGTTGTTTATCTAGCACGTTCTAAGATTAAATATAACGAATACGCCCATTATGATGCCATAACACGTCTTCTGGCGGTTGAAATTATACCTAGCCGTATGTCTTTAATCCGACCGTCAACAATGAGGAAGCAGTAATCCCGAATATGAAAGTCATAATAAGAAGTGAATCTTACGCCGATGCGGGAGCAATCACCGATATAGCTACCGCTGCATTCAAGGACCTAGAAATCAGCAACCACACCGAGCAGTTCATTATCATGGCTCTGCGCGCCGCCAAGTCTCTTACAGTGTCGCTTGTCGCAGAACTAGATGATCGTTTAATCGGACATATTGCCTTCTCTCCGGTTGTTATTTCCGGCGGCACTCAAAACTGGTACGGTCTAGGACCTATTTCGGTGTTGCCAGATTACCAGCGGCAAGGTGTTGGCAAGGCTCTGATACAGGAAGGGCTGGCACGGCTAAAAGATCTGAATGCTCAAGGTTGTTGTCTCGTCGGACATCCAGGTTACTACCGGAAATTCGGCTTCGAGAATACGGCGGAACTCGTATTTGAGGGAGTCCCTCAAGAATTCTTTTTCGCGTTAGCCTTTAACGGGCATTTCCCGCAGGGGACTGTCGCTTTTCACGACGGATTCAAAGCTAAGCACTAACCCTTCATGCCATCGGTATTGTCGAAAATTTGCGTTAGCCAAAGCATTTCAGCGTTGTAAGACATGCCATTTTATGAGTCCGGTTTCTTAGAACATGGCTATGTTTAGAGGTTCGAGCGCATGGGTCAAGCGGTTTGGCGGTTAGAAATTTTTGATACGAGCCTTGTGAAATCTAAGTATTGCTGCAAGCCTAAACAAAACTCCTCATTTATTAAAATTACTGTTACCTTAGATGATCCAAAGGTTTTAAAAAACCAGTGCGTAGCGAAAATTATCGAAGTATTGAATGCCATGAATGCTCAACCAACCTTAACCTCCCTCGACCAGCTCGTTTTCGATAACCGCTTTGTGGCTGAACTGCCGTTCGACCAAGACACTAGAAATTTTCCCCGCCAAGTGATAGGCGCTTGTTATTCCAAAGTTATTCCTGCCCAAACGGCTAATCCAAAATTAGCGGCATATAGCAGGGAAGTAGCGGAATTGCTCGATTTGAACGAACAAGCATGCCGCACCGGCGATTTTTTCCAGGTTTTTGCCGGAAACCGTTTGCTTTCGGGAATGGCGCCTTATGCTTCGTGTTACGGAGGTCATCAATTCGGGGTTTGGGCGGGACAATTGGGCGACGGCAGGGCGATTAATTTAGGCGACGTGATCAATAGCCGGGGAGAACGCTGGGCGTTGCAACTTAAAGGCGCAGGACTCACGCCTTATTCCAGGATGGCTGACGGCTTGGCAGTGTTGCGCTCGTCCATCCGGGAATTTTTATGCAGCGAAGCGATGCACCATCTGGGTGTGCCGACGACGCGGGCGTTAAGTTTGGTGACGACGGGCGGGCAGGTGGTCCGGGACATGTTCTATAACGGAAACCCGAAACCCGAACCCGGCGCAATCGTTTGCCGGGTCGCACCTTCGTTCCTCCGGTTTGGGCATTATCAAATTTTTGCCGCCCGCGGCGAGATCGAACTGTTGAAAAAAATAACCGATTACACGATCAACGTCCATTTTCCACACCTGGGCAAACCTTCACCCGAAGTTTATGCAGCGTGGTTTGACGAAGTTTGCCGTAGCACGGCCGAGATGATAGTTGCTTGGCAGCGGGTCGGATTTGTTCATGGCGTGATGAATACCGATAACATGTCGATTCTTGGCTTGACCATCGATTACGGGCCTTACGGCTGGCTGGAAAATTACGACCCCGATTGGACACCCAATACCACCGATGCTGCCGAACGGCGTTACCGTTACGGCAACCAGCCTGCCGTCGCGTTTTGGAATCTAGGTCAATTAGCCAATGCTATCTACCCGCTGATAAGACAAGTTAAGCCTTTGGAGCAGGCATTGGATGGTTATACCAAAGCCTTTGGCGAGCAATGGCAGCAGATGATGGCGCACAAGCTGGGTTTAGCCGCTTACGAGCCAGATCAGGACGACGATTTGTTTGCCGGGTTACTTACCCTGCTGCAAGCGGTTGAAACCGACATGACTATTTTTTTCCGGCAATTGGCGCATGTAAAGTTAGGGCAAGACGATCTGGAAAGCTCCGGTGCGGAAACGCTGATGGCTCCGCTCAATGATGCTTATTACAAACCTGAACAACTAACGTCCGGCTATGCCTCGCGCTTGTTTGAATGGCTGAAATTATATCACCGGCGCATCGGCCAGGATGTCGTTTCCCAGGAAGTCAGGCGGGAACGGATGAATCGCGTTAACCCCAAGTATGTGCTGAGGAATTACCTGGCGCAACTCGCCATCGACAAAGCGGAGCAGGGCGATTTCGCCATGATTCCGGAACTGCTGGAGTTGTTACGCCGGCCATACGAGGATCAGCCCGGAAACGAACGCTATGCAGAAAAACGGCCTGATTGGGCGCGCTCGCGGGCAGGCTGTTCAATGCTATCGTGCAGTTCATAATGTCGTATTCGCAAAAAAATTATTAAAAACAATTAATAGATAAACTTAACCGGAATCGCGCCAGCGGTTAGGAGCTATTGAATTTGTAGTCTACTTTACTTTAAAAAACAGCTCCCTATGCAATATTAGTAATAGTAACTATAATGATTGTTCCGAAGTAATAATCATCGATGACGTCAGAAATTAACCTTGTGGCTTGATATTGCAAATGCATACGATCACAAAACCGTTTTCCGGTTATTTTTTTGCAATTCAGTTCATACTTTATGCTTTTTTCGTTTCTAACCTGACCGCAGCAGAAATAATCGTCAATTCGACGGTGCCGTTTCAGGATTATTCCGTGCAGGACGCCCGGGCTATCTTCACCATGCATAAAAGATTTTGGTCGAATAATAAACCAATCAAGGTCTACGTGTTATCAGACAACAACTTATTACATAAGGACTTTATCAAAAAAAAGCTCAATATGTTTCCTCATCAAGTCAGACGGGCTTGGGACAGGATGACTTATTCTGGAACGGGGTCGGCTCCCGTCGAATTGGATACGGAACATGAAATGATCGAAAAAATTGCTAATACCCCCGATTCCATCGGTTATTTGAGTAGTAAACCAAATAATGAAAATATTCGTTCATTCGAACTTCATTAAACGCTTGAAAGCCTTTATCGACCGCGTTAGCGCAGCGGGCGAGGAATCCGGTTTCGGCGGCTTTCTGGCGCCTGAATCCTGCTTATCGAACCGTGCGGTTTTAATGGGGCTATTCGTTATTATTTCACCTGGGGCGGCTGCGGATACAAAACTGTTACCCGAAGAATTCCAATTGCACGGTTTTATGACGCAAGGTTTTTTTCATACTTCCGGCAACAATGTATTCGGACAGAGCGATGATGGAATTAGTCCGGGTTTAACGGAAATCGGGATAAATCTAAATTACCAGCCTTGGGATCGATTAAGGTTCGCCGCGCAAGGTTTATATAGACGGGCAGGGGATGTCGATCCCGGTAGTGTACGCTTGGATTACGGTTTGGCCGATTTTACCTTGTTCGAACACGAAAACGGCAAAGCCGGGGTACGTGCCGGGCGTCTTAAGATTCCTTACGGGCTTTACAACGAAACGCGCGATGTGGCTTTTACGCATCCGACGATACTATTGCCTCAAGGTATTTATTTCGATCGATCCAGATCGTTAATGCTGTCGGCTGACGGGGGAGCATTGTATGCCGAATACCGGACGGATTATGGCGATTTCAATTTTAAATTGAATGCAGGTATGCCTTCGAACGAATTGGGCGAAATCAAAACGGTGGTGCTGGCGACAAACAAAGCGCAAGGGGAATTTAACACCAAACCAGCGCTTGCAGCGCAACTCAGTTATGAACTGAACGGCGGAGAGTTTATCTTTGCTGTTAGTTATATGGATTTGGCGTTTGACTACTCACCGTTACCGGGTGAAACCACTTTTGTCGGCGTACCCTTAACCAAGAGTACAACACGCATTCAACCGTTGCTGTTTTCAGCGCAATACAACGGCGAAAATATTACTTTGACCGGCGAATATAATTACCGGTGGAACAACTTTGGAAATTTTGCTCAATTCGGCGGCGGTAAATTTATTACCGAAAGCTGGTACATTGAGGGAAGCTACCGGATTCTGCCGGAACTGCAAGCGACAGTGCGTTACAATACGATTTCGATCGATAAAGACGACCGCGAAGGTGAAGGTGCTGAACTATTGGGTTTTCCAAGGCATGTTGCTTTTGCTCAGGATTGGGTCTTCGGACTCCGTTACGACATTACGCCCTCTTGGATGGTAAGAGCGGAATATCAACTTGTTCACGGTACGGCTTGGTTGCCTCAAGCCGACAATCCGGATCCATTTAAAACCCGGCAAGACTGGGATTTATATGGTTTGCAGTTTTCCTTTAAGTTTTAATAACCTATGGGAGACAATGGCTTATTTTTCAGTTTAAGATGGAAGTTAGCTATCCTGTTCGGTACTGTTTTTCTCATTCTACAAAGTTTGTTTGCCTTTATTTCTTATTTACACGCGCAAGAAAAATTTGAGCATGACCGGAAAAGAATTCAGCGCAATCATGTCAATATTGCCCAGACGTTTAGCAAAGATTCATTTTTGGTACTAGAACAGTTTGCGGAGTTAGTTACTGAAGTCAATGCGTTTTCTTTAACGCCGCCGGTCATAAAAGAGCTAGGACATCCGATATCGACTCTGGATGAGAATTGGTCGAGATGGCAATTAATATGGGATATCGAGAGCCTTACATTTTTCGATGGTCAAGCCCGGCAAGTTAAAACTTGGGGTTCGACGCTGCGGAATGCCGATACAGCCGTCAAACGCGTTCTTGAAAACGAAACTCCGGAACACAGGATTTTTTGTCCCGATCAATGTTTTCAACAAGCCCTGATTCCGGTAATGACTCACTCCGAGATTGCCGGGGTCTTAAGCATTATCAGAAGTTTTGCCGATGTCTTAATCAAATATAAAGACGCGACCAATTCGGATGTGGGGATTTTAATAGCCGATAAATCCAAAGACTTCAATGCGCAAAATAGCAATTGGCCTTATAAACTATCAGGGATGACCCAGCCGGAGCGTAATTTACCCGTTTTCGACTATGTCAGGCAGCATTATCCATTGCAAGACTTCTATGGTGCCGCGCAAAGGATAGAATGGAATCACGCCATTTATGAAATTGCCGTTATACCCGTTGTAAAATCGGAAACTGTTGAAAATCCACCGTTTTTTTTATTTATCGACGACATTTCTTCCGATATCGGGCTTTTGAACGCTGATCTTAAGCGAATATGGTTTTATAGCTTCCTAGGCTTAATAGCGTCGCTTATCCTTATATTGCTGACTTCGCATTTTTCTTTAAGAAGAATCAGTGTGCTTTCAAAAGCGTTGCCTTATTTATCGAAGTACCAATTCAAACAATTCAGAGAGCATGTCGATCCGAAAAATCCCGCGAGTTTGGGGCAAGACGAACTCGATGTCTTGAGCTTTACGGCTTTAAATCTGGCGGATCAACTCGAATTTCTCGAACAAGAGATGCGGGGGCATACGTTTAATCTGCTGGAAAAAACTCAAGAATTAGCAAAAGAGCGCGATTTCATTAAACAGCTCTTAGAGTTGGCGCCTATTATCGTTATAATTCAAAAGCCTAACGGAATTATTCTGACAGTCAACCATGCCGGATTAGACGCTTTTGAATCCGATAGCTTGAATCTAGCAGGCAAGGTCTTCGATTTGTTTTTGCCGGAATCCGACCAAGAGCATCACCAAAAGCTTAACCGCTTGAGAACCGGCGAATACGGCGATCAACTCCAGATAGACGGACTGTTAATCACGGAGAGCGGAAAATTACGCGATATTTCCTGGCTGCATAAATTAATGCCGTCCAAGCGTTACGGCGATGAAATGGTTGTTTTAACCTTGGGATTGGACATTAGCGAACGGAAAATTGCGGAAGCTAGAAATATACGCATGGCTTACTACGATTATTTAACCGGATTATGCAACCGGCGGAAATTTCAAGAAGAATTTACCCAAAAATTGGCGTCCGCAGATCGTTACGGATACCAAATTGCGCTGTTTTACCTCGATTTAGACCGGTTTAAAGAAATTAACGACACCAGCGGGCATGAGGCGGGCGACAAATTTCTTAAGCTGGTGGCTAACTTATTAAAAGAAACCGTCCGGTCAACCGATTTATTGTGCCGGCTCGGGGGTGACGAATTTACTTTAGTCATGCCGCATGCCGATACGCCAGGGGTCGAGCACATGGCCAGAAAAATCAATACAGTGTTAAACGACTTGAAGTTCAATTATGCGGGCAACAATTATACCGCCAGCGCAAGCATTGGGGTTGCGATATTCCCCATGCATGGGACGACGGTCAACGAATTGGTGGCAAATGCGGATTTAGCGATGTATAAGGCTAAGGAATTAGGCCGCGGACAATACCACATGTTCGATCCGAAGTGTGATTACCGGAATAAATTAAATCAAACCGTTCAATGGCGTACTATTTTGGAAGATGCTATCGCCAATGATAAATTTATTTTATTCTATCAACCTATTTTGAATATTAAATCGAACGATATCAGTCACTTCGAATGTTTAGTCCGGTTGCCGCAGGACAACGGCAAGTTGCTCATGCCCGTAGACTTTGTGTTCAGGGCCGAAGAACTCGGTTTGATAGGCAAGATCGACCGGATTGTGCTCAAAAAAGCGGTGCGGCAACACATAGCATTCAACCGGCAAGGCAAACAGTATAAGCTCAGTGTTAACGTCTCCAAGCGTTCGTTCGAAGATCCTGCTATTTTTGATTATTTTGCGGAATTGTTTAATGATCATGAAGTCGATCAAGAGCGAATAATTTTTGAAGTTACGGACACCGCTTCCGTATCGAATTATCAATCCACCAATATTTTAATCGATAAGATTAAAGCGCTAGGTTGTGTATTGGCGTTAAATGATTTCGGAGTCGAATACCCGTCTCTGCATTATTTGAAAAATGCTCCGGTCGATTATGTCAAAATCGATGGGTCGCTCATCAGACAAATCGATAAAAATAGCGACGACAAGTTTTTTGTTAAAACCTTGATCGAGTTGGCGCGCGCATTCGGGAAAAAAACGGTCGCGGAATATGTTGAAAGCGAAGACGTGTTAATTATTTTAAAAGAGTTTGGTATCGATTATGCGCAAGGTTACCATATCGGTAAACCGAAAGCGTTGGAATAAATGGTTTTTAATGCTCGAAGCTTATGCTAAATTTTATTAAAAATAATGGCTTAATAGAAAATATCCATAGGATTAAAATTAGCCGTCCACGCCGGTTTTATTTGACATGAACATTTTCTTTTAATGGCTATCGTTCTATTAAATCCTTCCTTCATTATTTTATTCGTTTTCATACAATGAAAAAATTAAAATGCGCGGTAGTCGGAGTCGGCTATTTAGGTAAATTCCATGCTGAAAAGTATGCATTACTACCGGACTGCGAACTAACGGCTGTTGTCGATTTGGATGAAGCAGTCGCCGACCGTATTGCTTCACATTTGAATGTTAAAAGTTATACGGATTATCAACAGATACTTGGCGAAGTCGATGCCGTTAGCATCGTTGTCCCGACAACCTATCACCATAAGGTAGCAAAAGATTGTCTTCAGGCCGGTATTCACGTTTTAGTCGAAAAACCGGTCACTGTCACCGTCGAAGAGGCCGATGAGCTGATTGCTTTAGCGAAAGATAAGGATTTGGTTCTGCAAGTCGGTCATTTGGAGCGGTTTAATCCAGCCGTTTTAGGCTTGGAAAAAGATGAAAAGCCTTTGTTTATCGAATCGCACCGGCTTTCACCGTTTAATCCCCGAGCAAACGATGTGAGCGTTGTTCTGGATTTGATGATTCACGATATCGATATCATACTCGCGTTGGTCGAATCGGATCTGGTGCGCATTGATGCAAGCGGAACGGCTGTCTTAACTCAGGGGACGGATATTGCTAACGCCCGGCTGGTTTTTAAAAATGGTTGCGTTGCTAATGTCACGGCAAGCCGAATTAGTATGAAGATGGAACGAAAAATGCGCATGTTCAGACCAAGTTCTTACGTATCCGTCGATTTTCATAATCGAGTGTTGACCAAGCACAAAACAGGAACAAATGAAATGTTTCCAGGAATACCAGAAATAGTGACCGAAGAGTCCGTTTTTGAGAGCGGAGACGCTTTATTGGAAGAGATAAAACATTTCGTTAACTGTATTTTTACGAATACCAAGCCGCTGGTGAGCGGCGAGGCAGGACGCAGGGCCTTATCGACGGCAATTCAAATTACTCAATTGCTGGGATAATTAACGATCTTGCCGGGTTTTGTATGCCGCGCAAAGACAGTTTTTTTGATGCGTTAAATTAATAAACCGGACACTGCGTTAGGCTTAGCAAAGTTCGACAATTAACGCTTATTATCTCCAGAGGATGGTGGCTTGCTGTCACCGGCGGCGTTTTTATTGTTTCCCGATGAAGCGCCGGTTGAAGAGGGCTGTTGTCCGGCGGATTGATTGTCGTCCAAATCTAAATCTAAGTCGCTAAAGTCGGCAGAGGTGTCGGTTTTACCGTCACTTGCTAAATGGCTGCGCCATTGCAAAAAGGATTCCCGAGTAAATACATAAGGATCCAAAGCGGCTTCATCGATAAACTTCAACGATCCTTCGGCGTTGGCTCTTGTGTTAATTAGAGAAAGCGCTTGCGCGGGGATGCCTACGTAATTTACCGGATTGGCGGCCGTATCGAAAACAGCGCCGGGAATCCCGCGCATGGTGATCGGTCCCAGTAAGGGCAGAACGATATAATGACCTTGCGGGACACCCCAAACCGCAAGTGTTTGTTCAAAGTCTTCATCGTTTTGTTCTAAGCCAACGGTTTTTGCTACGTCGAAAAGCCCCGCCATGCCTAATGTGGTATTCATTAGAAAACGTCCGGTGTCTAAGCCGCTCTGCTTAAATTTACCCTGTAGTAAATCATTGGCGACCACATTCACGTTTTTTAGATTATTGAAAAAATTGGATACGCCGTTTTCGACAAAATCCGGGGTTATAAACTTGTAAGCGTCGGCTACCGGTTTGGCGACATAGTCGTCAACTGAATCGTTAAAGCTATAAACCTTTCTATTGATGTTCTCATAAGGATCGGATTTATTTAGCGGTTGTTGATCGGTTGCAGTTTGCTCAGGTGTTGTTACGCATGCGTTAAGCCCGATCAGAAACCACATGGCAAGCAGTGGTGCGGATAACAGGCGGATGGTTGGAAATTGTTTAAATTTATACATACGTAACAAACCTAGGTGCTTAAACGTTGCTTATTGTTTAGCGTAATTATCTATTTTCTCATTGATTTTCGCAATTAAAGCCTCAAAGCCTTCGCGTTGGAGAATGGTGGAGTATTCAGTTCTTTTTAGCGCCAAATCGCTGACCCCGTTGGCTATGATGTTGATAATTCTCCAACTATCGCCTTGGTCTTTAAGCATATAGTCGAATTTTACCGGTTTATCGTTTGGGATATTCAAGTGTGAATGTAGAACGATTCCGCCGCGCGTAGTTTCTTCTTCGGTATCGAAGGTAAAGGTTTCGCCGTCGTAATCTTTGAAATTATGAGCATAGGAGGCAATACTCAAACGGCTGAAAACATCGACCCATTGTTGTTGTTGCGATTCGGAGAGTTTTTCCCATTCTTTGCTCACGACTAAGCGGGCAATTTTCGGTAAATCATGGCTATTGGTAACCGGATCTTTGAGCTTATCGTAGCGGCCCGAAAAGCCAAGTTTTTTGCCGTTTTTCATGACTTCGATTAAGTCTTGCTGGAAGGTGTCAACAATCTGTTTGGCTTTTGACGTGTTTTGATCCGCAGTATAGCCGATGGTAATTCCGGCCAAACACAGGTAAAACAATACTGTCAGTTTTAAAATAATTTTGTCCATTGCCTCAGACCTCGTATCGGTTGATTTTTGAGTGTACAAATTGTTTTATTCGACCCGTATTGGAATACCCGCCAATGTAGGCAGCGATTTCTCGGTTACGTTGTATTGCGGTAAAGGTTCCGGCACCATGGCGCCTTCCGTTTTCGGTCCTTTGAGCGAAGTCAACAAGCCTTTGAGAGGATTTTTCAGCATATCTTCAACCGCTGTGGCTTCATATCCGCAGTGCGCCATGCAACCCGCGCATTTAGGATTTTTAACCGTGCCGTATTTTTCCCAAGGCGTTTCTTCAAGCAAGCCTTTAAAACTGGAGGCGTAGCCTTCGTCAGCCAATAAATAACATGGTTTTTGCCAGCCGAATACGTTCCGGGTGGGATTGCCCCAGGGCGTACAGTCGTAACTTTGGTTGCCCGCCAAAAAATCAAGATATAAAGAAGAGTGATTAAGCTTCCAGTTACGGTTTTTGCCAATCTTAAAAATCCCCCTAAACAGCTCTTTAACATCAGTGCCTTTGATGAAAACATCCTGCTGTGGCGCGTGTTCATAACTGAACCCTGGTGCTATTGTCACGCCTTCAACGCCCAATTCCATGCAGTAGTCCAGGAACTCGGCAACTTCGTGGGATTTTTCGCCTTGGAATAGCGTACAGTTGACAGTGACCCTGAAACCCTTGGCAAGAGCTAGCTTAATGGCTTCTACTGCGCGCTCAAAAACACCGTCTTGGCATACTGAAGTATCATGCCTTTCTTGCATACCGTCCAGGTGAATTGAAAAGGTTAAATAAGGCGAGGGTTTATAATCGCCGATGCGTTTTTTAAGCAACAGCGCATTGGTGCATAAGTACACATATTTTTTGCGGGCGATAATGCCTTCGACAATTCTCGGCATATCCTTGTGGATCAAGGGTTCGCCGCCCGGAATCGAAACCATGGGCGCACCGCACTCGTCGACGGCTTGCATGCACTCTTCATAAGATAGGCGTTTGTCGAGAATGTCGTCCGGGTAGTCAATTTTACCGCAACCGGCACAAGCAAGATTGCATCGGAACAGCGGCTCGAGCATTAGAACCAAAGGGTATTTTTTAACACCCATTAATTTCTGTTTCATTAGGTAACTGGCTACGGTCAATTGTTGACGTAAAGGAACTCCCACGGCATATCTCCTGTAAATTCAAATCTAAAAACAGCAATTACCGCGCCGGTAAAAAAGCAGGTAATGCAAAAAAATTATCTGTCGTAATAAAGCAACAATTTATTCCTGTAAATTGCTGCCGGCTGTGTATTCTTTAAACGCTGGTTTTAATTCGCCGTCACAATGACGGATTCGGTTGATGGGTGCTTATTGTTTAGGTTGACAGTTAAGCGTTACAACCAAAACTTAAAGAGCCGAAGACAGAGCTGACCTCTGGTTAAGCAAGCTACTTTTGAGCGCGGATACAACCGTTAGTTTAATTGATTCTTTGTACCATTATAACACACAATTTTAGCAGAATTGGTAATAAAACAACATTCTTTTGCAAAATACCAACAAAACGACTATCATGAGATCATCCGATCAACTTTTCTCGATTTAACGCGATAATCACTCATGCGTGGAGACTTATTAACTTCAGACAATAGCGCATTGCTTGACGCTTTAGCTGACGATCCGTTTCAGATGGCTTTACTTGAGGGCGTATCGAGGACATTCGCCCTGACGATTCCGCAGTTGCCTGAAAAGCTTTGCCGCGCGGTGGCTAATGCGTATTTACTGTGCCGGATTGTCGATACCATTGAAGATGAAGTAGCGCTCTCGCCCGAACAAAAAAAATATTTTTGCCACGGGTTTATAGAAATTGTTAAAACCGGTGCAAGCGCGGAAGCGTTTGCGGCGGAGCTTGCCCCTTTGCTTTCCCGCGAAACCACGCTTCCGGCCGAACATGTCTTGATTCGAGTGATCCCTCGCGTGATTGGCATCACTCACCGGTTCGATCCGGAGCAAAGAACGGCGTTGTCGGCATGTGTGGAGACGATGGCGGCGGGCATGCCCTTGTTTCAGGCAGAAAATATGCACAGCGGTTTGTCAACGATGTCCGAAATGGATGATTATTGTTATTACGTTGCGGGTTGCGTGGGTGAAATGCTGACAAAATTATTTTGTCACTACTCGCCGCAAATTGCCGAACACCGGGAGGAAATGCTTAAACTCGGCGTATCTTTCGGGCAAGGCTTGCAAATGACCAATATCTTAAAAGATATTTGGGACGATGCGGAACGCGGCGTGTGCTGGCTGCCCCAGGAAATTTTTACCGAGACCGGATACGATTTGAAGCGTCTCAGTCCTAAAAGCAATGACGATCAATTCAAATCCGGTTTATTGCATTTGATTAGTATTGCTCACGGTCATCTCCAAAATGCCTTGAGATACACTCAGCTTATCCCTAGCTATGAAACGGGTATCCGAAATTTTTGTTTATGGGCTCTAGGCATGGCGGTATTGACCCTGAAAAAAATTAAACAGAATTTGGATTTTACCCGCTCCGACCAAGTAAAGATTTCCCGTAACAGCGTTAAATCAACCATTTTAGCGACTAAATTGGTAGGGCGAAGCAACGTATTACTGAGTTTGCTTTTTAATTTAACCGGCCAAGGTTTGCATGTCCGTCATTGGACTTACGCTAGCCCGACGCCTAAGCTACGATAGATATTTAGAGGACTGACAATGTTTACCGATGCACAAACCGAAACGCACGGCGCGCAATTAACCGGCACAGCAACGCCTATTGTATTCAAAGACGGGCAATTGGATGCCGCTATTAACAAAGCTCAGGCCAAACTGCTAAACCTGCAATCCGAAAAAGGCTATTGGGTGTTCGACTTGGAGGCCGATTGCACTATCCCGGCGGAATACATCATGATGATGCATTACCTGGGCGATATCGACGAACCGTTACAAGCAAAAATGGCTAATTATCTCCGTTCGCGCCAATCGGCTGACGGTAGTTATCCGTTATTTACGCATGGACCGGGCGAGATAAGCTGCAGCGTTAAAGTTTATTTTGCTTTGAAATTGGCGGGCGACTCTATCGACGCTTCGCATATGACGCGTTTACGTGAATGGATTTTAAAACAAGGCGGCGCCGCCAAGGCAAACGTATTCACTCGTATTGCCTTGGCCATATTCAAACAATTGCCTTGGCGTGGCGTTCCTTTTATTCCGCCGGAAATTATGTTGTTTCCAAAATGGTTTCCTTTTCACTTGGATAAAGTGTCCTACTGGTCGCGGACGGTAATGGTGCCGCTGTTCATTCTGTGTTCGAAACGGGCCGTCGCTAAAAATCCCAAAAATGTTGATATTCTGGAGTTATTCGTTACGCATCCCGATGAGGAAAAGCATTATTTTCCAGAGCGTACTTTCTTGAACAAAATATTCCTCGGCTTAGATAAGTTAGGTCGTGCGGTTGAGCCTTATATTCCGGCTGTCTTACATCAAAAAGCGATCGACAAAGCGCACGACTGGTTCGTCGAGCGTCTGAACGGCGAAGACGGCTTAGGCTGTATTTTTCCGGCGATGGTCAATGCCTATGAAGCCTTGTTATTGTTAGGTTATCCGAAAAATCATGAACGGGTTGTCACTGCGCGTAAAGCTATCGATCTGATGCTAGTCGATCAAGGCGACATGGTTTTTTGCCAGCCTTGTGTTTCTCCTGTTTGGGATACCGGACTTACCGCATTGGCGTTAGAAGAAGTAGATAAGCAGGGAAATGCACAAGCGCTAACCAAGGCATTCGACTGGCTGAAAAGTGTTCAGTTATCGGATGAGCCGGGCGATTGGCGTGTTTCGCGGCCGACTTTGGCCGGCGGCGGCTGGGCGTTTCAATATGCCAACCCTCATTATCCTGATGTCGATGATACTGCGGTGGTGGCTTTCGCCATGGCGCAATCGGATTTGCCGGGCTTGGATGAGTCTATCCATCGGGCGGCGAATTGGATTGAAGGCATGCAGTCTAAGAACGGCGGCTATGGCGCTTTCGATGCCGACAACACTTATTATTATTTGAACGAAATTCCGTTTGCCGATCACGGCGCATTGCTCGACCCTCCGACCGCGGATGTCAGCGCACGTTGCGCGATGGCGATGGCTAAAGCCGGAACAGACAAAGGGTTATATGGGGAAGCGTTACAACGAACGATCGATTATCTACGCTCAGAACAGGAAAAAGACGGTTCTTGGTTCGGACGTTGGGGAACCAATTACGTTTACGGCACTTGGTCGGTTTTGTTAGGATTGGAACAAACCAGTTTGCCGAAAACGGATCCGATGTATCTGAAGGCAGTCAACTATTTGAAAAGCATGCAGCGGAATGACGGCGGCTGGGGCGAAGACAATTACAGTTATCATGATGAGAGTTATAGCGGTAAATATGAATTCAGTACGGCTTTTCAAACGGCATGGGCGGTCTTGGGTCTGATGGCGGCCGGTGAAGCCCGTAGCGCGGAAGTCAAAAAAGGCATCGATTTCATTCTAAAAACCCAGCAAGCTGACGGAGTTTGGAACGACCCATGCTTTACTGCTCCCGGTTTTCCGAGAGTATTTTATTTGAAATACCACGGCTACGATAAATTTTTCCCGCTCTGGGCGTTGGCAAGGTATCGTAACGAGCTTAACAAGAAATGATAACGGGAATCGTTGTCGCCTTACCGGAAGAACTGACGACATTAACCTCAAAGCGGTTGGAAAAAGGCTGTATCGAATTTTTGGACGAGAAGGTATGGATTATCTACTCGGGGGCAGGCGATGAAAATGCTCGCATTGCATCCGAGTTACTGATCGAGAAAGGGGTCAACAGCTTGATAAGCTGGGGTTGTGCGGCGGCATTAGATGCTGCGCTTCAACCAGGGCACTTAGTGTTGGCGGAAAGCTGTATTGATGCGCAGCAAGTTAGATTAGAACTCGATAATAAGGCTTGGGTGAATTATGTACAGTCGAGTTTCGGCCGGCAATTACAAATTCATGTCGGAAAACTAGCTGAGAGTAAACGACTTGTTGAAACAAGTCTCGATAAAGTGCAATTAGGACGCTCAACCGGAGCCATTGCGTTGGACATGGAAAGCACGGCAATCGCTAAAGTAGCCAGTTTGAACGGTATTCCATTTATAACGATCAGAGTCATTGCCGACTCGCTTACGATGAGTTTGCCTAAAGCCGTTGGTTATGCATTGAATGAACAAGGCGAGGTTGTGTTAATAAAACTGCTGTTATTTCTGTTACTGCATCCGAAAGAGTTACCTGAGTTAATCAAATTAGGCGTTGCGTTCAATGCAGCGAAAAAAACGTTAAAACGCGCCGCCAGAGGTATTGATGTAATAACCGGTTACGGATTTCCTGAAATATCAACGTCCTAGACATTGAAAACCAATATTATCGATTTGTTAAAGCGGTCTCCCGGCAGGATAGAACTCATCACTTTTAGGCTTTATTTGATACCAATATTAACTTTGATTCACGCGTTTAATTGAATTTATGCAACTACTCAATGGATTAAATTATAGAGATGTCTATGTCTTTTAGTATCGCCGAACTTTTTGCTAAGCATAATTCTGAGAAGTTCGACCTTTACGAACAACATCTAAACAATCAGATGGTTAGGGTTTTAAAAACCATCGGATATGATCGTCATTATAAAAGTGCCGTCGGGCAATACCTCTACGATCAAGATGGCACCGAATATTTGGATTTACTCAGTGGATTCGGCGTGTTTGCGCTCGGTCGTAACCATCCCACGATTGCAAACGCTTTAAAAGAAACATTGTCTCTGGATTTACCGAATCTGGTTCAACTGGACGTGTCTGTTTTAAGCGGATTATTGGCGCAGGAACTCCTCAAAACCACGCCTGAAAATATCGACAAGATGTTTTTCTGTAACTCAGGGACTGAGGCTGTTGAAGCCGCCATCAAATTTGCACGGTTTACTACAAAACGTGAAAAAATTGTTTACTGTGAGCATGGGTATCATGGCTTAACCCTGGGTGCTTTATCCCTGAACGGCGAAGAAATCTTCCGCGCCGGTTTCGGCCCATTAATTCCGGGTTGCAGCGCCGTACCGTTTAATGATTTAGCCGCCCTGGAACACGTTTTGAGCAACAAAGATGTTGCAGCGTTTATTGTCGAACCCATTCAAGGCAAAGGCGTTAATCTGCCTGACGACAACTACCTTCCTGAAGTAGAAAAGCTGTGTAAAAAGTACGGCACTTTAATGGTAGCCGACGAAGTACAAACCGGACTAGGCCGTACTGGAAAATTCTGGGCTATCGATCATTGGGGCGTTAAACCCGATATGATCTGTATGGCTAAGGCGCTATCGGGCGGGCACGTGCCGGTAGGCGCGGTTGCCATGACCACGAAAATTATGGACACCGTTTATAACCGGATGGATAGGGCGGTTGTGCACGGTTCGACTTTCGCTAAGAATAATCTGGCAATGGCTGCGGGTTTGGCAACGTTACATGTATTGAAAGAAGAAAATCTAATCGAAAAGAGTGCTGTTATTGGAAACGACATTATTGCTTCCGTTAATGCGATGTGTTCTAGCTATGAATTCCTGAAAGAAGCCCGAGGCAAAGGGATGATGATTGCCATTGAGTTTCATGCGCCTAAAAGTCTCAAATTAAAGGCGGCTTGGGCAATGTTAGAGGCCGCCAATAAAGGTCTTTTTTGCCAGATGATAACGATTCCATTATTTAAGGAACACCATATTCTTACCCAAGTCGCTGGGCACGGTATGAATGTGGTTAAATTGTTGCCGCCTTTGGTTTTGACCCAAAAAGACTGCGACCATATCGTCAATGCTTTCGATAAGGCGATTGCCGATACCCACCAAATTCCCGGATCGATTTGGGATTTAGGTAAAAACCTCGCGAGCCATGCCTTGAAAGGAAAGAGTAAGTAGTTTTATGAAAAAATTGTTATCGATTGGGTTGGTCTTGTTATTCCAATTGGTTGCCGGTGATGCGTTTGCTCATGCCGTCGTAACTGATCACACATTAAAAATCGAACAACCCAAAGTCAATGAAGCTAAGCAAGTTGAGTTGACCTTTAATTCAAAGGTTGAATTAGGCTTGTCGCAAGTCTACTTGGTCAGCAAAGGCGATAAACACACCTTATTAGACATCGGCGAGGGTATAAAACAAGGTAATGTTGTAGTTAAAATTCCACCGTTAATCGCTGGCGACTATGCCTTGCGGTACAAAATATTTGCAGCTGACGGTCATTTGACCGAAGACGTTATTCATTTTTCAGTAACTCCTTAATGTAGTTTATAAAATGGCCGGTATTGCTGATTTTCTCGATTCTCTAATTGGCGGGTTTGACCTTATTTGTTTTTGTATGGTTGTAGGCGGTCTCTTTTGGGGATTGTTAATTCTGCGGCCTTGGGATCAGCATAACGGATACAACGATGTGGTCATCGATAAAACGGTCAGCCTTATTTATAAAGGCGGTTTTTACCTCGCAGGCGCTCAAGTATTCAAGATTATCCTGAAAATTTGGCTCATGACAGCGTTACTCAATCGCTGGCCGTTCCCCGAGTTTGCACAAACCACGCAGTTTATCGGCGGAATTGTACGCAGTTCGCTTATCTTGATTTTAGCAGGCTATTGTTACGTTTATCTTCGTAACAATGCAACATCGAAAAGGCGTTGGCTAACGGCGAATTTCCTTGCCGTCCCGATGATCGTATCGGGAGCATGGTTGGTGCATGCGGCAGGCCGTTTCGAAAATCAACTTTTTTTAATGACGCTCACCGTGTTACATCAAGTGGCGGCGGCAATTTGGATCGGCAGCGTATTTCAGCTCGTTAATATTTGGCTGTTGCGGTATCGCCGTAAAATCCCCGAAACACTCTGGCCGAGGCTGCTTAAACAATTTTCGCCTTGGGGTATGGCCGCGGTTGCGGGTATTTTTTTATCCGGGTTACCGATTGCTTTGCAATACATCGACACTTGGAACGGGTTGATCGGCACCGGTTACGGAAATTTATTAACCGTAAAAGTTATTCTGCTTGCGCTGGCTTTAGGCTATGCTTGGTTAAATCGTTCTGCTGTCCTTAGTTACGGAGCAAACGGTAATCCATATGCGTTAACAAATCGTGTACCATATTTCGTTGAAGCGGAAACTTTTGTTTTGGTTACACTGTTGTTTACAGCGGCTAGTTTAGCTTCACAACCGCCGGCTATCGATATTCCAACGCTAACAGCTACTTGGCAAGAAGTTTTAGCTACATTTAAGCCGCAAATTCCACAAACTAATTCTCCCACTCACTCGGCTTTAATCGCTGGGGAAGCAGGCCGTGTCGCCATTGTTGGGCAAGTACCGTCATTGGCCGCCACCGAATGGTCGAACTATAACCATAATATTGCGGGTATTTTTTTAACGGCAATGAGTTTTTTTGCCATGTTGTCTTACGTCAGACACTTACCTGCATTTCGATCTGTGACAAATCTTTTGAATTTCACCCAATACTGGTCTGCCGGTTTTGTTTTATTAGGTATTTTTCTGTTTTTTAGAAGCGATGCCGAAACATGGCCGCTCGGTCCTATCGGTTTTTGGGATAGCACCTTCAATAACGGCGAGGTATTACAACATCGTATAGCCACCTTATTGGTTTTTACGCTCGGTGTCATGGAGTTACGGGCAAGATTGAGCGAGAATGCCAGCAATACTATGACCTACGCCTTTCCTATTCTTTCCGCTTTCGGCGGTTTAATGCTGCTCACGCACTCGCACATTGGTTTTCAACCAAAAAGCGCCTTTTTAATCCAAGTCGGTCATACCGCGATGGGTGTTTTTTCACTTATTTTAGCATGCGGACGCTGGCTGGAATTAAAACTGGATAGCCCCGGTAAAGAAGTTGCCGGTTTTGTCTCCGTTGCGGCTTTATTTATCATGGGACTTATTCTGATGTTCTATCGAGAACCTCTCTATTGATATGGAAAAATCGAATTATCAGTTGCTGAAAGGGATTAGCTACCCTTTAGATGTTCGTCGTTTAAAGCGGACCCAATTAAAGCCCTTATCCAAAGAGCTGCGTGAATATCTGACGCAATCGGTGAGCATATCTGGCGGGCATTTTTCGGCGGGCTTGGGGACGGTGGAACTGACGGTGGCGCTGCATTACGTGTTTGACACCCCTAACGACCAGTTGGTTTGGGATGTCGGCCACCAAGCCTACCCGCACAAGATCCTGACCGGGCGCAAGGACCGCATGACCACCATCCGCACCCGCGATGGCATCTGCGCCTTCCCAAACCGGGCGGAGAGCGAATATGACGCCTTCGGGGTCGGGCACTCCAGCACCTCCATCAGCGCAGCGCTCGGGATGGCGATAGCCAACAAACTCAAGGGTAAGCACGACCACATGGTCGCCATCATCGGCGACGGCAGCATCACCGGGGGCATGGCCTTCGAAGCCCTCAACCACGCCGGCGCCATCGACGCCAACCTGCTCGTCGTCCTCAACGACAACGACATGTCCATCTCGCCCAACGTCGGTGCGATGAACAACTACCTGACCAAAATCCTGTCCAGTAAACTGTATTCCTCGGTACGGGAAGAAAGCAAAAAAGTCCTCAGCCTCATGCCCAGCGTGTGGGAACTGGCGCGCCGTACCGAAGAACACATGAAAGGCATGATCGTGCCCGGCACCCTATTTGAAGAATTGGGCTTCAACTACATCGGCCCCATCGACGGCCACGACGTCGACATGCTCGTCGACACCCTGGAGAACCTCAAGCACATTACGGGGCCACGGTTTTTACACATCGTCACCAAAAAAGGCAAAGGCTACGCCCCGGCGGAAAAAGACCCCTTAGCTTACCATGGCGTACCGGCGTTCGACCCGGCGCTCGACAACCTGCCCAAAACCAAAGCCAGCAGCCCGACCTATACCGAAGTCTTCGGTAACTGGTTGTGCGACATGGCCGCCCAAGACGAACGCCTGCTCGGCATCACCCCCGCCATGCGTGAAGGCTCGGGGCTGGTTAAATTTTCCGAACAATACCCCAAACGCTACTTCGACGTCGCCATCGCCGAACAACACGCCGTCACCCTGGCGGCGGGGCAAGCCTGCCAAGGCGCCAAACCCGTTGTTGCCATCTACTCCACCTTCCTGCAACGCGGTTACGACCAGTTAATACACGACGTCGCCATCCAGAACCTCGACGTCCTGTTTGCCTTGGACCGGGCAGGGCTGGTTGGCCCCGACGGTCCCACCCATGCCGGCAGCTTCGATAACAGCTACCTCAGTTGCATCCCCAATATGCTAGTCATGGCCCCAGCCGACGAAAACGAATGCCGCCAGATGCTGACCACGGGCTATCAGCACTCAGGCCCGGCCTCGGTCAGATACCCTAGGGGCAAAGGCCCCGGTGTCGCCATCGACAAAGAACTGAATCCCTTGCCAATCGGCAAGGCCCAACTGAGACGGCAAGGCGAAAACATCGTTATCCTGGCCTGGGGCAGCGTCGTTGCAGCAGCCGGGCAAGCAGGCGACGAACTCAATGCCACCGTCGTCAACATGCGCTTTGTCAAACCGCTGGACGAACAGGTTGTGCTTGAACTTGCCAAAACCCACGACCTCATCGTCACCGTTGAAGAAAACGTCATCGCAGGCGGGGCGGGCAGTGCCGTCAATACCTTGCTGCACAAGCACAAAATACTCAGGCATACGCTTAACATCGGCCTGCCTGACAGCTTCGTCGAACAAGGTAGCCGTGAGGAACTGCTGGCACTGTGCGGGCTGGACCACCAAGGGATTGCTAAACAAATTCATGAGTTTATTAAATAAACAAAGTTAACTCCAAAGATATCGAAAGATACCTTTGGAGAGCAAAGCAGAGATTATAATAGACGTTCTAACTCCCAATTATTAGGGAGTTAAGACGGAAATTATGAGGTTGCTATGCTGGAAATCGTCATCCTGCCCGTTCTCACGGACAATTACATCTATCTCATCCATGACCGCCTATCGCAAGAAACGGCTGTAGTAGATCCGGCGCTTGCTCAACCGGTGTTGCAAGTTTTACTGCAAAAACGCTGGCAACTCACAACCATCTTTAATACTCATCATCATTCTGATCATGTTGGCGGTAATCTTGAAATCAAAAAAAGGACAGGGTGTAAAATTATTGCGGGAAATGCCGATAAAGACCGGATTCCTGGTATCGACCAAGGCGTCAATGAGGGTGATTTCGTTAAGCTCGGGGAACATATTGCTCGCGTGATTGCTACGCCTGGACATACTTCTGGGCATATCGTTTACCATTTTGCGGAAGATAACCTTCTTTTTTGCGGCGATACTTTATTTGCGATGGGGTGCGGGCGCTTGTTCGAAGGCACGGCCGATCAGATGTGGTGCTCTTTGCAAAAATTAAAAATTTTGCCAAAAAAAACCAAGGTGTACTGCGCACATGAATACACACAAAGCAATGGCCGCTTTGCCTTAACCATAGAACCTGGAAATTTTAAATTACACAATAGAATGCTAGAAGTAGATCGTTTGAGGAGTGTTAATTTGTCTACTATACCCAGTACGATCGGCGAGGAATTGGAAACTAATCCGTTTTTTAGGGAAGATAGTAATGAAATACGGCAGCGTATTCACACCGAAGATTCTAAGCCAAGTCAAGTTTTTGCCGAGATTAGGCGATTAAAAGACAATTTTTAATACGCAAGCAAATTGTTTTCGTTTTTTTGCGAGTATTTTTGAGCGCGATGCTAAACAGCTAAGCTAGTTTCAAACTATCCAAAGTATGCTTTATTTCTGCATTAACCCGGTTGGGATAATCAGAGATCAAACCGGATACTCCTGCGGAAATTAAATGCCGCATCTCGCCGGGGTCATTACAAGTCCAAATATTGACGCCGAATCCTGCCGAGCTAATTTTTTGAATATGTGAAAGATATCGTTTACCTAGTTTGGAGTCGAATTGTTCGGCTGGATAACCGTGATAGCAACCCAAGTTATAAGCATTCGATTTGAGTTTTCGTAAATAAGTGATGGGATTTCTTAGCGGTTTGTCGATAAGGATGGCCGTTTCAATGTTTTTTGCTTGGCGGCGTACGTGCCGGATTAAATCGTGATTAAAGGAAGAGACCAGAACTCGATCCGCTATTGTCATGTCTTTAATCGTTTTGACGGTCGAATCGACCAATTCCGAATCCGTTTCTGACGTTGATTTCAGTTCTATATTGACCAACAAGTCATATTCCTTAGCTAAACATAAGGTTTCACCGAGGGTAGGAATCTTGACATCCCCAGACCGGTACAACGCTTTTTCCGCCGGACTGACGAATTGCCCGATTTCGGCGTCCGTTAAGCTTTGCAGGAAAGGTTGCCGTTCATGAGAAGGCCGCTCTAATTGGTCGGCATACCAACTGCCTGCGTCTAAGCGTTTCAACTCTGCGAGAGTAAAATCCGCGACTTGATAGTCTGAATTGCCTGGAAATTTTTGTCCGGCGTCGGTGCAACGCTTAAGGTGCTCGTCATGATAAACGATTACAATGCCGTCCCGGCTTAGGCGGACATCGGTTTCGAACATTTGGCATCCAAACGCTTTGGCTTTGGCGAACGCAATAAGCGTGTTTTCAGGGGCGAAAGCGCGCGCGCCGCGGTGCGCGATATTCAGAATTTCGTTGGCTGAGTGAGTTAGCATTGCGTTTGTATGTGGCATTTGGTTTTTTGAACGACGGTTTAAGAAACGTATGTATTAATTATTACCGGATTTGGGTTAATCTTAGCAACTCAATAACAATAAAACCTGCAGCTTTTAATTCGATATAACGAGGGGAAATTGGAATATGTTCGATAAAAACGGTTTTTTGATTCGGTTTATTAAATTAGCGGGACCTTTTTGGAATTCCGAAAATAAAATCAAAACCCGTATCGATACGGCATTACTCATCGGATTGACGGTCATGCAAATTGTTATGGCCGTCGTGATTACTGAGTGGAATGCCGATCTTTTCGATGCTATCGAACAACATTCCATGGCCGGCATAATTAAGCAAATCGGGATGTTAATCGTTATTTTCGTAGGCAGTATAACAATAACGACGATGCATCTTTTGGTTAAAAGACGGTTGTTAATCGGCTGGCGGTTATGGTTGACGGAAAAGGTCGCCGGTAAATGGATGGATCGGGGCCGGCATTTTCAGATTACTTTTATGGGAAAAAATAATCACGACAACCCTGATGAACGCATAGCGGAAGATATAAGGATAGCAACCGAGGAAGCGATTGCGATGGCGCATTCCTTATTTTATAGCATCTTGTTGCTCGGCAGTTTTACTGAAATACTTTGGACATTATCGGGAACGATTACTTTGGATTTAGGGCTATTTAATGTCACAGTGACAGGATATTTAGTATGGATTTCAATAGTCTACTCGATTGCCGCATCCGTTTTAGGCTGGTTGATGGGCAAGCCGCTAACGGAAGCGACCAATGCCCGTCAAACGGAAGAAGCTAATTACCGTTACTGTTTGATTAAAGCGCAAGATAATTCTCAATCGATTGCAATGATTCACGGGGAAAGCTACGAACAACAACGGTTTCTTAATTCTTTTCAAGGTATTATTGAAACATACGCGCAACAAACAGCGGCTTGGCGGCAGATTCAGATTTTTTCTTCGGGATATTCGGTTGTTTCGATGGCCTTGCCGATTCTGGTAGCCTCACCGCGTTATATTCTCGGAGCTATAAGTCTGGGTAATTTGATGCAATCGGTGCAGGCATTCCAGCATATGGTTTCGGCTTTGTCATGGCCGGCTAATAACATGGCCCAGATCGCTAATTGGCGGACTTCGGTAGAACGGGTCTTGGGTTTGGTTGCAGCTCTCGACGAGTTGAAACACGACATCTCTTGCTTGAACTCCCATCAGATCTGTGTCGATAAAGGCAAATCTTCGAGTCTTAAGTTTGAGCAAGTCAGTATTGCTAACATGGAGGGCGAAACGATTTCATTAATGCTTAATACCGAAATAAAAGCGGGTGAATATGTGCTGATTTCCGGACAATCCGGCACCGCAGCGAAATTATTCCAAGCAATTGCCGGGTTGTGGCCTTGGGGTTCTGGACATATTCAAGTGCCCGAAGGCGAACGGCTTTTTTTCATGTCGCCGCGGCCTTATCTCCCAACCGGTACGCTGATGGCGGCTATTTGCTATCCAAAAGTTGACGATGCGTTTAAACGCGCCGATGTGGAGCAGTTATTAAAGCGGGTCGGCCTTAAAGATCTGCTTAAACAACTCGACCAAGTGGAGTCTTGGGAAAAACTACTGTCCCGGGAGCAACAACAACGCTTGGGGGTCGTTCGTGCTCTGCTATACCGGCCAAAGTGGCTGTTTATTCAAGAATCGCTCGATTCGTTGACGCCCGATGGAGAAACCGAAATGCTGGAGTTGTTCGTAAAAGAGCTTCCGGATGTCGCATTCTTAAATATCAGCAATCAATCGAGCGTGGAGGCTTTTCATCAACGCAAACTCAAAATTTAATCACTGTCACAGAGGCCGGAATAAATCTATTCTTCCGGTCCATCGCTCCGATGTTATCGATATTATTCGCTCCGGTTTATCTGGCTTTGGCAGCCAAGAATGATTTGTTCGAGTTTTCGCACAATATTTGAATCCATAGTCATCTCAGTTAAATTCGACTGAGACCGGAACAGTAAATTGATTTTCCGCCTATTGGAAAATCCGCCGATGCTTGACTCTTCTTCTCTTAAGTCTGCTCGTTAACGTACTTTACATTCTAAAATCAAATTGCCGGACTGAATTTGCATCCGGCCGCTAGTAGATTGCAACAATAAATCAAAACAAGCCATTTTTTCACATATCAATAGGTATTAAGACGTATATACCCAAAAAATAATCGGTGTATGTTAGTTATCAAGGATTAAGGACGGCCAAGGATGGCGGTTTACCCTAGAGGATGTAAAAAATTTTGCGAAAGCCCTCGTAAAATAACCATGAGAAAATTGTAATGGATTGTATTTAGGATATATAACATACCAAGGAGGACAAATAAGAAAGGGCGCTAAGTGAAGCGTTTTTGCTTGAGGAAACAGTTAGCTTAAGGATGAGAATGCACTGCAAAAGAGGCGGGCGGTTTTCTCAGGCTAACAATACGAGAAGCTCATAACGGAATTTTCCGTAAAAAATTTGAGGCTAGTGGTTGGCTGTTTCAGACTACGTAATATCTGGACTAAAAGAGTAAACCATCGAATTTCGCTTTTCGAATAAGGAGTATGCAAGCTATGCAAACACAAGACGGATTTTTTATTCAGTTTGTAAGATTGGCCGGACCATTTTGGAAATCCAAAAACAGCATCGCCATTCGTAAGGATACGGTGTTATTGGTTATTCTGACCATGTTACAGATTTATATTGCGGTCGTCATAACGCAATGGAATGCCGCATTATTCGATGCGCTGGAGCAACGTTCCATGGCGGGATTGATCACCCAGTTCGGTATGCTGGCGGTTATTTTTATTGCCAACATTACGATATCCACTTGGCATTTATTGGTTAAACGGCGATTGACCATCGGTTGGCGGACATGGCTAACCGAAAAAACCGTTTCCAAATGGATGCACAGTGGCCGCCATTATCAAATGACTTTAATGCCGAAAGCCAGTCACGATAACCCGGACGGACGGATCGCCGAGGATATTCGGATCGCTACGGAAGAAGGAATTCTTTTGGCGCATTCGCTTTTTTACAGTATTTTGCTACTAGGTAGTTTTACCTCGATGCTTTGGGTCTTATCTGGGAAGATCAACGTAGAACTAGGGCATTTTAGCTACACCCTTTCAGGATACCTAGTTTGGATTGCCATTGCGTATTCGGCTACAGCATCCATATTAGGCTGGTTAACCGGCAAACCGATGACTCATGCAACGCACGTCCGGCAAACTCAGGAAGCCAATTACCGGTATGCCTTAATCAAAGCACAAGAGAATTCGCAAGCGATTGCGTTGTTGCATGGCGAAAATAATGAAAAAGCCAGACTTTTCAGTGCATTTCAAGCTATTGTGGATACATATGCGCAACAAACCGCAGCTTGGAAACAAATTCACATTTTCACCACCGGTTATTCGGTCATGTCGATGGCAATGCCGATCATGGCCGCATCGCCGCGATATATTACCGGCGCTATTTCCCTAGGCGCACTCATGCAATCGGCGCAGGCTTTCGAACAACTGGTTTCGGCGCTGTCCTGGCCGGTCAATAACATGGCCCAAATCGCCAAATGGCGGACCTCGGTCGAACGGGTTGTCGGTCTTGTTAAAGCAATGGACGACGTGGAACATAGTTTATCCCGGCATAATTCGCATCAAATCTGTTTTGAAAAAGCTAAAAAGCCGGTTTTAAGATTCGATAACGTTACGATAGCGAATTTCGGCGTCGACCGGATTTCAGCGACCATCAATAACGAAATCAAAGAAGGCGACAGAGTGTTGATTGCGGGCGAAACCAGCATGGGAGCAAAGCTGTTCGAAGCCATTGCCGGTTTATGGCCTTGGGGCTTCGGACAAATCCAATTGCCGGTCGAAGGTACAATGTTTTTTATGCCGCCGAAACCTTATTTGCCAAGCGGATCGCTCTACGCCGCTATTTGTTATCCCGGCGCGCCGTCCCGGTTTTCAAGATTTAAATTAGAAAGCTTGCTGACACAAGCCGGGTTGAAGGATTTTGCCAAACAACTCGACCGTATAAGCAACTGGGATAAGTTGCTCTCAACCGAACAAAAACAACGTCTAGGGTTAGTCCGTGTGTTATTGCACCGGCCAAAATGGCTGTTTATCGAAGAAGCGCTCGATTCCTTATCGCCGGAGAACGAAAACCAAATGCTCGAACTGCTTCGTACCGAATTGCCCGAAATGGCTATAATGAGCATTACTAATATGCCGAAAGCGGAAGTTTTTCATCAGCGTCAACTGAGGATATGACATTCCGTGTGGCGGTTAACTTAAGGGGAGAAGACAGGCCATGACTGAGATGTTAAACAAAAAAGGTAAAAAAGTCCGCGGCGTCAATTTAGGCGGTTGGCTGGTAATGGAAAAATGGATGACGCCCAGTTTATTTGACGGTTTGGCAGCAACCGACGAAACCACCTGGTGCGTTGAAATGGGGGCTGCCGCTACGGCGCGGTTGCAGCAGCACTGGAAAACATTCATCACCCGCGACGATTTTGTCTGGCTTGCGGGCGTCGGCATCAACGCTGTGCGCATACCGGTAGGGCACTGGCTATTCGGCCCCAATTACCCGTATCACCGGACTTACGGTGAAAGCAGCTACCCTTTCGCCGAAGGCGGTATCGATATTCTCGACGAGGCGTTTAATTGGGCGGAAGAGTTTGATATCGGCATAGTGCTGGATTTACACGCCGCGCCCGGCTGCCAGAACGGTTTCGACAACGGCGGCATCAAGGATGTGTGCGAGTGGCATACCGACCCGGCGTACATTGAGCATTCGTTATGGGTGCTGGAGAATCTGGCGCAACGTTATCAAGGCCGTCCGGCTTTACATGCGATCGAAGTCTTGAACGAGCCGCGCTGGGATGTGCCGACCGAAATACTCAAAGATTATAACACCCGTGCTTATCACCGTATCCGGCAACATTGCCTACCCGAAGAAGTTGCCGTGGTGTTCCACGACGGCTTCCGCTCCTACAAGGAATATCTCGGTTTCATGAAAGGGCCGGAATTCGACAACGTCGTTTTCGATATCCACCGCTACCAATGTTTCGTTCGCGAAGACATCGATATGGACATCTACGGCCACATCAACAAAACGACTATTGAGTGGAAGCAGGAAGCCGAGGATATTATCAGCGAACTGGGACATTGGACCTATGTGGGTGAATGGAGCTTGGGTTTGGATTTAAAAGTCGTATCGCTGTGGGCGCCAGGGCCTTACAACCACGCTTTGGATCGCATGGACAGTTTCCAAATGAACGCAGGCTATCGCGGTTACGCCTCGGCGCAATTGCTGACTTACGAAAAATACCTCGGCTGGTTTTTCTGGAGCTATAAAACCGAAACTACCCCGGCCTGGTGTTTCCGAGAGTGTGTTGAGCGCGGCTGGTTACCGGGGCATTTTGATTTCGATTAATTGCTATTAAACGATGCGATCGTATTGACGCTAATCAAGGTCAGGATAAATCTACGTTAGGCATCCGAGTGACAAATGGCAAAGCCAAATCTGGACTTTAACTCACTCGATTCGATGTTCGATTTCGACTTCTCTCGAGCCGAACTACGCCTAAAGCTAAACCTAGATGGAAGCCTTCGGACTTCTATCAATCTGCAGCAGTTCTACAACTGGGACAAAAGAAAACTGATGGACAACGCTTGGGCCGAAAATGCCGCGGAAAGAAGCGGCTTTATCGGGCTACAACCGGTCTAAAGTTCAAGCGAAAGTTGAAGCTCATTGTCCCCGAAGCGCCTCGGTTCAGGGTACATGGAGCTTCGGAAGATGGTGTTATTTAAAGGTATTAAAAAACGGTAAGAGAAATGTTTTACATCAAAAAACTACAAGGTATGAATTTGCTGGATCGCCTATTGAAGCTGTGCGCAAATTATGCAGATGATTTTTCTGTAACCTATTTGTAAACAACCCTAGGATTTCTTACAATGAGTTTTGTGGATAAGGCTGAAAAAACTGAATTGATGTTTCATTAAACGTTTTATTTGTGTGAAGAAGCTAAACACTGCGTTTGAATCTATCGAAGCGATTCTTCAATCTGTAGCCGTTACGGCCCGTTAATGCATATATATCGCCCGTTAACTTCGAGTTGCAGTAAAATACTGTTTAACGTTATGTTCTAAATGCGTCGGTATATCAACCTTGTAAGGCGTATACATAGGCTTAAATGGTTATCCAAGATACTGGTAAGTAATATCTAAGAGAGAATAATGCCAATTTCCATCACCTGGGTCGATAGATGCGATGGCGAAGAAATAATCGAAAGATTTCGTACGCCTGTATGCACTCTCAAAATTCATCGCCGTCAGGATGTAATTACCAACATCGAATGGGATTTTTCTCAAGATTTTGAAAAAACAGGGAATAGTGATAAAAACTTTGTCGATTTCTGGCCGGAGCCGAAGGAATCCGTCAATGTGAAATTGCTAAAACAAGGCACGGCGCATCAAAACAAAGTCTGGGCAGAGCTGCTGAAAATCCCGCAAGGCGCAACGTTGACCTATTCAGGCATCGCTAAAAAAATCGGCTCCGCTGCCCGTGCCGTCGGCAATGCTTGCCGTACTAACCCTTATACGCTACTTATTCCTTGCCATCGCGTGGTGTCGGTCAAGGGTTTGGGCGGCTACAGCGGGCATCGGCATGGCGAATATATGCGGATTAAAGAAAAATTGTTAGCTTACGAGGCGGATCTTGCTCCGTGCAAAACGACGCTTTAATCGACCAATTCCTGGATGCGGTATGGGTTGAACAAGGCTTAAGCGAAAATACTTTGTCAGCCTACGGCAGCGATCTTCGTATCTTCGCGCAATGGCTTAAATCCCGCTCCATGCTGGAGGTAAATACCGGTGATTTATCCAAATTTTTGGCAAACCGTTATCAGGAAGGCATCGGCAATCGCTCTTCGGCGCGCATCTTATCGAGCTTGCGGCGCTTTTACGGCTATTACATCCGCGAAAACAAAATAACAATTGATCCCACCGCACTGATCGAATCCCCTCATATAGGTAAACCGTTACCTTTTTCAATAACGGAGGAAGACGTTGAATTGCTCCTGAATGCACCGGAAACGGCAACGACGTTGGGTATCCGCGACAAGACCATGCTTGAAATGCTCTATGCGACTGGCCTTCGGGTATCGGAATTGGTCAATTTAACGCTCGATCAAGTCAGCTTAAGGCAAGGCGTAGTAAGGGTTACCGGCAAAGGCAATAAGGAGCGGCTGGTGCCGGTGGGTGAAGAGGCGATGTACTGGCTGGAAAGCTATCTGAAAGAAGTTCGTAAAACCTTGTTGGGCGAGCGGCAATGTTCTTATGTTTTTGTCACTAACCGCGCCGATAATATGACCCGGCAGGCGTTTTGGCATATCATTAAGCGCTACGCGTTAAAAGCCGGGATCAATAAACATTTGTCGCCGCATACCTTACGCCATGCTTTCGCTACGCATTTGTTGAACCACGGCGCGGATTTGCGGGTGGTGCAATTGCTGCTGGGTCATTCGGATTTATCGACCACGCAAATTTATACCCATATCGCTCGCGAGCGCTTAAAAGAGATACACACCTTATACCATCCACGAGGCTAATTTTAAAATGGCACAACAGATTCATCCCACCGCCTGCATTGCTGCAACCGCAACCTTAGGCGATAACGTTACCGTCGGTCCGTTTGCTGTCATTGAAAATAACGTTGAAATCGGGGAAGGCTGCACAATCGGCGCACATGCTGTGATCCAGCCTTATGTAAAAATGGGAAAAGGAAATACCGTACATTCGCATGTGGTGTTGGGCGATTTACCGCAAGACACCAGCTTCAAGGCGGAAACGGTATCGTGGCTCGTCATCGGCGACAATAATGTCTTCCGCGAGGGTTTTACCGCGCACCGGTCATCCAAGGAGAATGGCGAAACCCGCATCGGTTCGGGCTGCTTTTTGATGAACAACAGCCATGTCGCGCACGATTGTGTACTCGGCGACGCTGTGATTTTTGCCAATAACGTTGCCGTCGGCGGTTATGTCGAAGTCGGCGACAAGGTTTTCATGGGCGGCAATGTGGTCGTCCACCAGTTCTGCCGGATTGGTGCATACGCAATGGTGCAAGGCACAACCGGTTTAAGTATGGATGCGCTTCCTTATACGATTATAGGCGGTCATTACGCCAAACATTTTAAATTGAATACTGTGGGTTTAAGACGCGCGGGAATCACGAGCGAACGTTATAACGCATTGTCTTCGGCATTCCGGCTATTGCGGAATAAACAACCACTGGAGAATTTGGAGGATACGGATGAAATCCGTTATTTGAAAAAATGGCTGGCTGTAAAGTCCAAGCGCGGCGTACATGGATTTATCGATGCGCCGGGCAAGCTTGAGTGATTCAATTGTTCAGACGGGCAAATTAGCGGCAAATCGGTTTATATGGTTTCAGCCCTTAATAAAGATACGTCTAGCAACACAAAACGTTGTGCTATTCGAGTAAAATAGTAACAGTCAAAAATGATTTTCCTATTATCACGCAGGGGATTTGAGTGGCTTTAATTAATGATGTACCCAGCCCGTTTTGCGGGGTTGGCACGGATGATTTGTTGATTCAAGTAGATGGCATTGCCATAAAGGTCAATGAAAACGGTTGTGCGGTCAATACACCTGCATTTGAGCAGGCAATAGACGATATTAATCCCAGAATCGCCGGAAAAACCGTTTCTTTCCAAGAAGCCGTCACTCGATCTGCTGAATTGCTTGCAGATACCAAACAGCCGGTTATTGGCGGCTGTGCGACCGATGTTAACGGGATGCGGGCATTATTGTCGTTAGCGGATTGTTGCGGTGCGGTCGTCGATAATATGGGCTTTAATGCCGCGCGGAATAATTTTCTAGCCTTACAAGACTCCGGCTGGATGAATACGACGTTGGCGGAAGCCAAAAATCGTTGCGATGTTTTATTGGTTGTCGGCACCGATATTGACACCGCTGTTCCGCGCTTTTTCGAGCGTTATCTCTGGAACGAAGCCATGTTTCTGGACAATACCGGACAACGTGAAGTGATTTATCTAGGAAAAGCCCCATCAGGCAATGCTTCGACATCACCAAGTGGACAAGCGGCGAAAGTCTTTACCTGTTCTGAGGGTGATTTGCCGGAAGTGCTTGGTGTACTCAGGGCGTTGGTGAAAGGCAAGCCGATTCGTGCAGAAAAAGCCGGCGGTATAGCACTATCGGACTTGCAAGCAATCGCCGATAAACTGAAAGCAGCTAAATACGGCGTTGTCACCTGGGCGGCAGGTGCGTTAGGAATTAATAATCATGCAGAACTTCTCGTTCAAACCGTCTCTGAAATGATTAAAGACATTAATGACAGCGGATCGCGTTGCTCCGGTTTGCCTTTAGCGGGTAAAGAAGGCGATTTAACGGCAAACCAAGTTTGCGGCTGGACGACGGGATATCCGGCGCGGGTTAATTTTGCGCGTGGTTATCCTGAATACGATCCGTTTCTCTACGAAACCAAGTCTATGATTAATAATGGCGAAGCGGACGCTTTACTTTGGGTGCAGGCATTCAATAGCAATGCTGTTCCGCCGGTTGTTGATATTCCGACGGTTGTCATCGGTCGCTCCGGGATGAAGTTTGAGAAAGAACCGGACGTGTTTATTCCCGTTGGTACGCCCGGCATCGACCACGTTGGACATGCCTACCGTACCGATAACGTGGTAGCGATCAGGTTGCTTAAGTTGCGCGATTCAGGATTACCCAGCACGGCTGAAGTATTGTCTGCTATCGAACACGCATTACAGGAAATGAAGCCATGTTGATTAAACTAACAGGCGGTAAAGTTTACGATCCCGCCAGCGGCGTAGCGGGCGTTGTCCAAGACGTTTATTTTAAGAATGGTCGGATCGTCGATAAGCCGGGAGATCATCCGGTCGATAAGGAGTACGATTGCCGTGGCAAGGTCATTATGTCGGGCGCCATCGACATGCACACCCATATAGGCGGTGGCAAAGGCAATATCGCCAGAACCTTATTGCCGGAAGATCATCGTAAAGATCCCGTGCCGCGCACCCACATTACCCGTTCTGGTAACGGACATGCGATGCCAAGTACGTATGTGACGGGCTATCGCTATGCCGAAATGGGTTATACCGCTGGCTTTGAACCCGCGGTATTGCCGATCAACGCCCGGCAAGCGCACATGGAGATGGGCGATATCCCTATCCTGGACAAGGGCGGTTACGTCATGCTCGGCAGCGACGATTACTTTCTGCGCATGTTGACGGCGAAAAAAGACCAGAAAGCGATTAACGATTACGTCGCTTTCACGATAAACGCCGCCAAAGCAATCGGCGTGAAGGTTGTTAATCCCGGCGGCATCAACGCGTTCAAATTCAATCAGCGCAAGCTGGATCTGGATGAGCAAAACAGCCATTACGGCGTTACGCCACGGCAAATCCTGCAAGTGTTGGCAACGGCGGTAAAGGAACTCGGCATCAGCCATTCTTTGCACGTGCACGGCTGCAACCTCGGCGTACCTGGCAACATGCAGACCACATTGGATACCATCCAGGGCATCGGCGGCTTGCCCATGCACTTAACGCATATCCAATTCCACAGTTACGGCACGGAAGGCGATTTCAAGTTTTCCTCCGGCGCGGCGCAAATTGCCGAGGCGGTCAACGCCAATAAAAATATTACCATTGATGTCGGTCAGATTTTATTCGGACAAACGGTAACGGCATCCGGTGACAATATGCGCCAACACGCTAACCACAAATTCGCCAACCCGAACAAATGGGTGTGCATGGATATCGAATGCGATGCCGGTTGCGGCGTGGTGCCGTTCAAATACCAAGACCAGAATTTCGTCAATGCCCTGCAGTGGGCCATCGGCCTGGAAACCTTCCTGCTGGTCGATGATCCGTGGCGCATCTTCCTGACCACCGACCACCCCAACGGCGCGCCGTTCACCAGTTACCCGCACCTTATACGCCTGTTGATGGACAGGACTTTCCGCAACGAAGTGCTGGCGACCATTCACCCCCAAGCACAGTTGATGACGACGCTGGGATCGATCACCCGCGAATACACGCTGGAAGAAATCGCCATCATGACCCGCGCTGGCGCTGCCAAACTCATCGGCCTGAAAGACCGTGGCGGACTTGCCCCCGGCTACTGGGCGGACATCACCGTCTACACCGACAACGCCAACCGCGAAGCCATGTTTGAAAAACCCGATTATGTATTTAAAGATGGTGAGCTGGTCGTGGTAGACGGCAAAGTGGTAAAAACAAAATGGGGAACGACTCATATCGCCAAACCCAATTACGATGCATCGGTGGAAAAGGATTTAAAAGACTATTTCGACCGTTACCTCACCATGAAGCTGGGCAATTTTAAAATCAGCGACGATGAGATTACCGAGGACGGACGGGGGAGTTTGACAGTGCATCCGACAGTAGGGGGCGCTGTATGATTATTAACGGTGTAACTATCGACGCGACCTTTGCCGAAGCTTTCCCAATGAAAGCGACACGGGCAATTATTACCGCCCAAAATGAAAAATGGGCGCTGATTGCGGCGCAAGCCATGACCGGCTTTGCGACTTCCGTGATCGCCTGCGGTTGCGAGGCCGGAATCGACCGCATCCTTGATCCTTCGGAAACGCCGGACGGCAGGCCGGGAGTGGCGGTGATGATTTTCGCGATGGGCGGAAAAGGCTTGGCGAAACAGCTTGAAACCAGGGCAGGGCAGTGTGTATTGACGTCGCCGACATCGGCATTATTTGCCGGTATTGACAGCGCCATCAAGATTCCACTGGGTAAAAACCTGCGTTATTTCGGTGACGGCTTTCAAGTCGGCAAAGTCATCGGAGGTAAGCGCTACTGGCGCATTCCAGTGATGGATGGCGAATTTTTGGCGGAAGCGACCACGGGCCAGGTCGATGCAATCGGTGGCGGAAATTTCCTGGTGTTAGCGCAATCGCAACCGCAAGCTTTGGCAGCTTGTGAAGCAGCCATTGAAGCAATGAATAAGGTGCCGAATGTTATCATGCCGTTTCCGGGTGGGGTGGTAAGGTCGGGTTCCAAAGTCGGTTCTAAATATGCCACTTTGAATGCTTCGACCAACGATGCGTTTTGTCCAACTTTGAAAGGCATGACAAAAACCGAACTTTCCCCCGATATCGAGTCCGTGATGGAAATTGTTATCGATGGTTTAAGTAAAGAAGATATCGACAAAGCCATGCGCGTCGGCATCCAGGCGGTGTGCGACCTGGGTGCCGCAAACGGGATCAAGCGAATTAGCGCTGGAAATTACGGGGGTAAACTAGGCCCATTCCACTTCCATTTGCAGGAGATCATGAAATGAGCGCATTGACATTTACCTTAAAAACACAGCCGAAACAGCGGGTCGATATGTCGCCTTTAGTCCCAGTAAATCTTTCGGGAAAGACGATCGCTGAAATCGCTCAGCTAACGTTGCAATGCGGAAAGCTGCAAATTCCAGTCGGCGAATTGTTCGAGATAACAGGCGATGACGCGCAGATTATTGTCATCAATAACAGTTTCGAAAAGCTCGATTTCATCGGTAAATAGTTGGATGGTGGCAGCATAACGGTTAACGGAGACGCTGGAGCTTATCTCGCTATGGGCATGAAATCCGGCGAGATTAAAATTAACGGCAATGCCGGATTATATGCTGCCTGTGAAATGAAAAAAGGCTATCTGGAAGTTAACGGTAATGTGGGAGATTTCTTGGGTAGCGCGTTGCCCGGTAACAAAATGGGGATGAAAGGCGGCGTTATCTTAGTTAAAGGGAATGCCGGTGATCGTGTTGGTGATCATATGCGCCGTGGATTGATTTTGATTGAGGGCGATGCGGGTGATTATTGCGGCTCGCGCATGACAGCCGGAACGATTGCTGTTATGGGTAAAACCGGGCGTTATTTAGGTTTCGCTATGCGTCGCGGGACTTTGTTGTTGTGGAACCAGCCGCAATTATTGCCCAGCTTTAACGATTGCGGCGCGCATACTTTAGGGTTTTTACCCTTATTGTTTAATTCTTTCAAACAGATCAATACTAAATTTGCCGCAGCTTCGGCTGCATTTAACCGGGTTCAACGTTATGCCGGGGATATGTCGGAAATAGGGCGGGGTGAGGTTTTGGTTAAAATCTAAGGATAGTTCTTTTGTTAGGCTTGAATCTGAACATGATAAGCGAAGATTTTTGAGGCATTTAGGTAAGAGATCTTTTCAGGGAGGGCGTGGGGTTAAGATTTATTCCGGTTGAATCGAGCTAACGACCCAGTAGCCAATGTGTTAAGCTGAATTAAGACGAAAAATGATCAACCTGAATTTAGAGGACTGTAATAATTCAACTAACAAACGCACTGAACCCTAAGGTTGAATTTCCTCGACGGGTGTTACTCTTTTCCGGTCACATGATCGATGCGCCGGACCGGGTAATTCCGCGGTTTCCATCGGATAAAGCGCCTCTTGCGGAAGCGGCTATAAGGCGTGTACTGACTGAAATTAACGCTGACCGGAACGATCTAGCCTTAACACAAGGCGCCGCCGGCGGCGATTTGATTTTTGCCGGAATTTGCCAGGGCCGTGGCGTTATTGTTCAGTTTATGCAGCCTTTTTCCGAGCCGGATTTTATCCGGCAATCGGTGGCTGTCCCGGCAGATGGCTGGACGCAGCATTATTTATCGATCAAACGAAAACTAACATTACCCGTTGTGCAAATACCGGACGAGCTATTAATCAATCATGCAAACCCTTATGAAGCTTGCAATCGCTGGTTGCTCGACACCGCCTTGCGTTACGGCTCTGAAAAAGTCTGTTTTATCTGTTTATGGAATGGAGAAAGCGGCGACCGTGCAGGCGGGACGGCGCATATGGCCGCTCAAGTTAAAGATAACGCCGGTCAAGTGATTTGGATCGATACGAAAAAATTGTGGTGAACGGTTAGCAAATAATCATTAAGATGGTTTATCAAGGCAAATAAACCCGCCAGCTCATACCGCCTAATTCGATACTTTTATTGCCTTCCAATTTGCCTCCCAGCATCGCAACTAGGTCGAAAACCACGGTCATACCGATGCCGTGACCGTGAATATTTTCATCGGCTCTTACGCCGCGCTTTAGAATTTCATTGAGTTTACCGTCCGGAATACCGGGACCGTCGTCGTCGATTTGAAGCAATAACGCATAATTTCTGCGGTCTTTCCGGGGATTTTGCACCACGCTGACTTTAACTCGCCGCTTCGACCATTTACAGGCGTTGTCTAAAAGATTGCCGACTATTTCGTATAAGTCGCCTTCTTCGCAATAAATAAGGCAGTTATCGGGAATAAAAATTTCAAATTTAATCCCTTTATCGATATAAACCTTATTCAAGGTATTGCAGATTTTGCTCAGAAAATCATAGAGGTCTATGCCTTTGACCGATTTATGTTCACCTTTGGCGGCGGCGCGTTGCAGTTGGTATTCGATGATTTTGTTCATAATGGAGATTTGTTCCTCCACCGTTTCTTTATTATCGCTTAACGATTGACTGCAACCGCGTAAGATAGCGAGCGGGGTTTTGAGGCTGTGAGCCAGGTCGGCTAACGTATTGCGATACCTCTCAAGATGGGCCCGTTCATGGCTAATGAAAGCATTTAAGTTGCCGGCCAAATGTTGCAATTCGGACGAATATTCGCCGTCTAAAAGAGTTTTTTCGCCGTTTTCGATGGCGTTCAAATCATTAACGATAATCCTTACCGGTTTAAGACACCATCTTAACAAGGCAAATTGTAAAACGATCAGCACAACGCCTATGACCACAAGCCAAAACCAAAGCGCTTTTCTAAACCGGTTAACTTGCTGGCTGACAAACTCCGAGTCTTCGGCAACAGTGAAAATGTAGTCTTTTTCAACACCGGCAAGATTTTTCCATACGATTCCGTAATGAAGAAAGTAGCGCCGCGGATTATCGGCTAGAAAGTAGGTATTCCCGGTGCCGAGTTTCTCCGGTATTTTAGGTACATCAAGGCCGATTGACGACGGAGAACGCCAGACTAGCTTTTTATTGGGTTGTTGAATGAACGCATAGAGTCCGGAACCCGGGTTGATAAACCGGGGCTCGGATAGAGTGGCAGGCAGGGTTAAGTCACCCGAATTGCTGAGTTCGGCTGTTGAAAGGAGCGCATAGATTTGCACTTGAAGCCGTTCTTTTAACGCTTCTTCGGCGCTTTCCCGAAAGCTTTGTTCCAATACTACGGCTACTAACGCAAAAAATGCCGCTAGCACAAAACCTTCCGTGGTTAATAAACGGAAACTTAACGATTTGATGCGCACTTGAGTTTAACAATCAACGGCTAATTATTAAGGAATCCGGTAGCCCCTGCCACGCAGGGTTTCAATCGGTTTACGGGTACCGTCAGGATCGAGCTTTTTCCGTAACCGTCCTATGAAAACTTCGATAACGTTACTGTCGCGGTCGAAGTCTTCGTCGTAAATATGCGAGGTCAATACAGTTTTCGAAATGAGTTCGCCTTTACGGAACAATAAGTACTCCAAGACCTTATATTCGTAGGCGGTCAATTCGAGTTTCTGTCCTGAAACAAATACTTCCTGAGTGATGGTATTCAGCTCGATGTTATCGTGGGTTAGTATCGGTTGCGCTTGGCCAGCCGACCTGCGGATCAGCGCATTGATCCGGGCTAATAGCTCTTCGTAATGGAAAGGTTTGACGAGGTAGTCGTCGGCCCCGGCTTCTAGTCCTTCCACTTTTTCCTGCCAGCGGCTACGGGCGGTCAGGATCAGTATGGGCAATACGATTTTGTCTTTTCGCAAGCGTTTGATTAGCTCGATTCCGGAAAAATCCGGTAAACCGATATCTACGATAGCGGCGTCGACAGGGTATTCCTTGCCCATGTAATACCCGTCTTTGCCATTATTAGCGGTATCTACCGCAAAGCCTTTAGCTTCAAGGTATTCTTGAATTTGCTGGCAAAGGATGGTTTCGTCTTCTACGACAAGGATACGCATGCTTTCTCCTTAGGATAGGATTGAAAAAATGGTATTTTCGCTCCTTTAGCTGATGATTTTTCCGGTTTCTGCGTCGATTTTATAATGTTGGATGTGACCATCGGACGTCAATATTTTGATGATATGCACTTCCCGTCCGTCAATCGTTTCGGTTGTTGCCGCCAATACGCGTTTGTTGCCTTCTTTTAGAATAAGGCGGGTTGCTTCATCCAAGTTAATCCGGACAAGAATAAGCTCTGCTTCAACCAACGGCGGATTCGATAAGCCCATGAGTAACAATAGTAGCGCTAGGTTTTTCATTTATGACACTGCGGCGTTAGCGGCTTAGCCTTTATATGGTTTTTCTTTAGTTTACTATGACGATTATTGGTTGAGTAAAATTGTAGACGATCTCGCTGAATCGAAACTGAATTACTACCTCATCAGCCACTGGGCGCTTAAATTTCGAATACTATGTTCGAATGTTGCGCCTAGTTTTCCGGCGATCCGATCCACCAAACGTTCTTGTTGAGTAAAATCAACCAGCGTTTCGGCGCCGATCACTTCCTTAGCCACATAATCCTGACTGCCTAAGGCATCGATGACGCCTAGTTTAATGCTTTCTTCGCCGGTCCATACCAACCCGGAAAACATTTCAGGCGTCTCTTTAAGTTTATTTCCCCGCCCGGTTTTTACTGCACTGATGAATTGCTGGTGTACTTGGTTAATTAAGCTTTGCATATGCTCGTTTTCTTCGGATTTAGCAGGCGAAAACGGATCGAGCAGGGCTTTGTGCGAACCGGCTGTCAGCAAACGGCGCTCGACGCCTAATTTTTGCATGGTTTCGACAAAACCGAAGCTATCCATAATCACGCCGATCGAGCCGATTAAGCTGGCTGGGCTGGCGAATATTTTGTCGGTAGCGGAAATGATGTAATAACAGCCGGACGCGCAGATATCACTAACGACGGCATGAACCGGTAGACCGGGATATTCTTTTTTTATTTTTTTGATTTCATCGTAAACATAGCCCGATTGGACCGGGCTGCCGCCTGGCGAGTTGGCGTGGAGGATGATGCCTTTCGTGTTCTTGTCTTTTACCGCATCTCTTAGGCTTTTAATAATGCTATCAGCATTTGCGTTTTGATCTTCCGCGATCATGCCGACCAAGTCTATGACAGCGGTGTGATGTTTTCCGCTGCTCACCATATCCTCTTTAAACTTAGGATACATGGCGGCAGCGAAGACAGCAATCAAATAAACGAACATTAACGACTTGAAAAAGATGCCCCAGCGCCTTGCCCGTCTTTGTTCGGTGATGGCCGCAAAAGCGAGTTTTTCAACAATCTCGCGCTCCCATCCCGGTTTCTGAGGGGATGTGTTGGATTGGATCTCTGTTGGATTTTCCATTAACGTTACCTAAAAAATAAAATTGAGTAGTTCCGTGGGTTCTTGAACGCATAGCAAAGGCTCGAATTTCTGTAACGAGGTTTCATCGTTTGCGCCGCACGTGACGCCAATCGACGCTATGCCGGCGTTACACGCCATTTGCATATCGTGAATGGAATCGCCGACCAAAAGCGTCCGCGCAGGCGTTGTCCTGGTGTGGTCCATGATCTCGAACAGCATGAGCGGATCGGGTTTAGACGCCGTTTCATCGGCGCAACGCGTCACATCGAACAGATTGGAGGTGTTGGTTGCCGCAAGCGCTTGCGTCAACCCGATTCTAGTTTTGCCGGTGGCGACGGCAAGCTGATAACCCGAGTCTTTTAACTGTAAGAGCATTTCATAAACTCCGGGGAAAAAGTCTTTTTGGCTGAGCTGTTTTGAAAAGTACGTTTGACTGTAGCTTTCTACAATTCTTTTTTGCGTTTCGGCGCCGGCCGACGGATATAAGGTTGTTACGGCGTTGTCGATACACAGGCCTATGACATCTTTTGCAGTTTGAGGTTCAGGTTTTATACAGCCGTGCTTCTCGCCTGCAACTTGTAAGCAATAGACTATCCAATCGATTGTATTAATTAAAGTTCCGTCCCAATCGAAAACAATCAGGTCAAATTTCTTTTTCATTGTCGATAAACAAATTAAAGTGTTTGGGTAATGGCGCGGCGAATTTTACCGTATTTCCGCTAGCCGGATGTTGGAATTCCAAGGTCTGAGCGTGTAAAAACATGCCCTTATACCCACGAATTCTAAACGCTTTATTGATTTCATTTGTGCCGTACCGGTCGTCGCCCAGTATGGGGTGTTTTAAAAATGCGGCATGCACCCGGATTTGGTGAGTACGGCCGGTTTTAGGGCGGGCTTCAACGAGTGTTGCGTCCTTGTAAAGCTTTAGCCGCGTGAATAAGGTTTCAGACGCTTTCCCCGACGGACTTATAACGACAATGCGTTCGCCACCTTTGCTGATGTTTTTAAGCAAAGGTTCGTTTACTAAAGCTCTTTTATGAAGCCATTGTCCCGAGAATAACGCCAAATAGGTTTTAGCCACCGTATCGTTTCTGAATTGTTCGTGCAAAGCCCGTAAGGTGCTTCGTTTTTTTGCGATGATTAGGCATCCGGATGTGTCCCGGTCAAGCCGGTGCACTAATTCCAGAAAAGTATAGCCGGGATTTAGGGTTCTAAAACCTTCGATAATACCGGAATCGATACCGCTACCGCCATGAACGGCGACGCCGCTGGGTTTGTTGATTACAAGCAAGTACTGATCTTCAAATAAAATAGCGTTTTTTAGATTTTCGCACAGGTTTTTTGAGACTGAGGGTGTTTGAGCATCCTGATTTTCCATACGCACCGGAGGAATCCTTACGATATCGCCGGTTATTAACCGGTATTTAACGTCGACCCGTCCTTTATTAACCCGGACTTCTCCTTTACGGACTATCCGGTAAATGCGGCTTTTAGGGACACCTTTTAAATGGGTAATGAGAAAATTATCCAGCCTTTGCGCGTTATTATTTTCGGTAATTTCAACCCATTGTACGGCGGGTTTGCTGGTGTTTGATTCGTTATTCATAACCGTAAATAATAACAGTAAATAGCAAGATTGATTGTTTAAATTGATGAAAAGCAATAAGGTTGCTATATTATTAAAACTTCGGATAAATAAACGGCAGACTCAATGCTGCTTTCGCGAATAGTTTATTTAGTATATCGAAGCCATAACGTTTAAAGAGCTATCAAGGCGTCAAGGTTATCAAACCTTTGTTATGGAGCCTTATAGCCAAAAGAATTTTCGGGTTGGTCATTCACCCAAGACGAATGAATCATTAAATTAAACCTGTCCAAGACAGACTTTACGCAAACGACTGACAGACAAAGCACCTGAAGGCTTGGTTAAAATCACATCACCCGTTAAATCCCGCCAGAGCTACGGTTAGTAAGCGGACATCAGGGTTGAAATCCGGAACAAATAGCCAAGAGATTCGAAGATTAACAAGCCGTATCAAAAACGTAATAAGCGTGATAAACGATATTGCGAGCACGAGTTGAGTTCGTTAAAAACGATCAGTCAAAATCAGTAAATTCTGATGATTGGAGCGGTAACTAAAAAGGAAACACAATGAAAAGAATGCTTATCAATGCTACGCAGGCGGAAGAATTGCGGGTTGCTTTGGTAGATGGACAAAAGCTCTATGATTTCGATATAGAGGTACCTTCTAAGGAACAAAAAAAATCTAACATATACAAAGGGATCATTACTCGGGTAGAACCCAGTCTTGAAGCCGCATTTATCAACTATGGTGCGGAGAAACACGGTTTCTTGCCATTTAAAGAAATTTCCCCTAGCTATTTTCAATCCCAAGACGATGATGAAGGCGACAATCGCCGTAAAGCCGTCAAAGACCAATTAAAAGAAGGCCAGGAAATTCTTGTCCAAATCGAGAAGGAAGAGCGCGGCAATAAAGGCGCTGCGTTAACCACGTATATCAGTCTGGCGGGAACTTATTTGGTGCTGATGCCCAATAATCCCAAAGCAGGAGGCATTTCCAGGCGGATAGAAGGCGACACGCGCAACGATATGCGTGAAGTTGTCGCCAGTCTTGAAATACCCGAGTCGATGGGAATGATCGTAAGAACGGCAGGATGCGGAAAAAACGCGGAAGAACTCCAATGGGACCTTAACTATCTGTTACAGCTCTGGGATGCCATAGAACGTTCGTCAACCGAACAATCGGCCCCGTTTCTGGTATTCCAGGAAAGTAATGTCATTATCCGTGCATTGCGCGATCATTTGCGCGGCAATATCGACGAAATTTTGATCGATAAGGAAGAGTCTTTCAAGCTGGTGCAGAA
>DLHW01000051.1:0-57016 GCA_002483425.1 Methylococcaceae bacterium UBA7658 | reverse complement strand
TTTAACCGCTATCAAATCGAATCCCAAATTGAGGTGGCCTACGGCAGAGAAGTTTCTTTACCTTCAGGCGGATCGATTGTTATCGACCACACCGAAGCGTTAACCTCTATTGATATCAACTCGGCGCGCGCAACCAAAGGCAGCGATATTGAAGAAACTGCCCTGAATACCAATCTTGAGGCGGCGGACGAAATTGCCCGCCAGTTAAGGTTACGCGACCTTGGCGGGTTATTTGTCATCGATTTCATCGACATGATGTCGAACAAAAACCAGCGCATTGTGGAAAATCACCTGCGCGATGCGTTGAAAATAGATCGGGCGCGTATTCAAACCAGCCGGATTTCCCGGTTCGGCTTGTTGGAAATGTCCAGACAAAGGATGCGGCCTTCCTTGGGTGATTCTACCCAGATAACGTGTCCGCGCTGTAAAGGGCAAGGCACTATTCGTAATGTTGAATCGGTTGCATTGTCGGTGCTGCGGTTAATCGAAGAAGAAGCCATGAAAAAGGGCACCGAGAAAGTCATTGCTCATTTGTCGATCGAATGCGCGACTTTCTTATTAAACGAAAAACGGAGCGCAATCGAAAGTATTGAAAACCGGTTAGCGGTCGATATTGTAATTCTACCCAGCAAACATTTGGAAACGCCCGCTTACGCGATCGACCGGATTAAAGAAAAAGAATCGGCCGATGAAAAACCCAGCTATGTGCAGATCAAAACTGAAGATATCGCGATTCCTGAGTTTGCGCAACAAGTCAAACCGAAAACCGAAAAACCGGTTATTAAGGAATTTTTACACGATTCGCCAGCGCCGGTTCCTGTGGTGAGTAAAAATGAATCTGCCAGCCTTATTAAACGGTTTTGGCATAAATTAGTGGGTAAAAAAGCCGAAGATACCGCCGAACAAACTGTAAAACCGGACAAACAAGCAGGTCTCGAAGAAGACAACCGGAGCCGATCGAAATCGAGAAACAACCGGCGCGGACAGTCTGTCAACAAAGACTTGCAAGCAAACCGTTCGCCTAGAAGTCAGCAATCCCGAGATAACCGCCAGCATCAACCGGGAAAAAATTCAGAATACCGCTCTAAAGTTCAACACGAAGAGCGCTCCAACCCTACACTGGCGCATGATAAGGATAAATCTGAAAAACAGCGTCATTCTTCTTCCAGTCCGGACGAAAAGGTATTAACTCCGGCGTCTTTTGAAATTGCACAGAATTTTGACGAGGATACGAACCGGCTAACGTCAGGCGAACAAGCCAACACATTAGATGGACAAAACGAAGACCTGTTGTTAAGCAACAGCGAAGGCGAGCAAAGATCGCGGCAGGGCAATAAAAAAAACGGTTCAAGACGGGGTGGCAATCGAAGACGATCGCGTAACTCCAACCGGCGTAGACCGGATGGGGCGGGTGAGGATAACACCCAGGAAGCCGGTACTCAAGAACCGAATTCCGGAGTATCGGATAATGAGCGTTCAAACCGGGTCAATGAAATTCATTCTTCCGGCGGCGATACAAAATCGGATTCAGGAGAGCTTTAATCAATTTTTGTCTGCCTGATGGTTATAACTACGAATATGGTCTTGGATGTTTCGGTTTCCGGGCAGCGTTTAACGTTATTCAAAAACGGCCACGCTATCAAGACATATCCCGTTTCGACTTCAAAAAACGGAGTGGGCGAAAAAAGGGGTAGCGAATGTACGCCTGGAGGCTGGCATTGTATCCGGGCTAAAATAGGTAATGGCTTGCCGTTAAATTCGGTATTTACCGGCAGAAGGCCTACCGGTGAAATTTACGATTCCGATTTGGGTAAACGCTATCCCAAGCGCGATTGGATCTTGTCCCGTATTTTATGGCTTGGCGGATTAGAGCCTGGAAAAAACCGTTTCGGCGATGTCGATACGTGTTGGCGGTATATCTACATTCATGGAACTCCGGATGAACAGCTCATTGGAACGCCCGTATCTCATGGTTGTATCCGGATGAAAAACCTCGACGTGTTGGATTTATTCGACCGTGTTCAAGCCGGCGCTAAAGTTTTCATCCATCAGTAACAATATTTGTCCGTGCGCGGATTCAGCAGAACTCCTAAAGTTAATCGATAGCCGGCGAAAAAACGATGGGACGTATTGTTTTAGGGATTGAATACAACGGCGCCGGTTACTGCGGTTGGCAGTGGCAACCGCAACGCCGGAGTGTTCAAAGCGAATTAGAAAAAGCTTTATCGAAAGTAGCCGATCATCCAGTTTCGATTGTTTGCGCCGGAAGAACCGATGCCGGCGTACATGCAATGGAACAAGTCGCCCATTTTGATGTCGATACGGTGAGAGGTTGCAATGCTTGGTTGTTGGGCGGGAATTGTTATTTACCGGACGATATTCGCATTCTCTGGACAAGAGAAATTTCAAGTGAGTTTCATGCCCGTTATAGTGCAATAGCGAGGTTATACCGTTATGTCATTCTCAATAGACCGGTAAAGTCTGCGTTATTGCACCGGCAAACGACATGGTGTTATCACCGGCTGGATGCCGGACGTATGCATCAAGCCGGGCGGCATTTGGTAGGACATCACGATTTTTCTTCGTTTCGGGCCAAAGGCTGTCAGTCGAAAAGCCCGTTTCGGCAAGTCTATTTTATCGATGTTCAAAGGACGGGTGATAGCGTAGTGATCTCGATTTGCGCCAATGCGTTTTTGCACCACATGGTGAGAAATATTGCGGGGGTGCTTATGGATATCGGAACAGGCAAACAACCGGTCGAATGGACATTGGATTTGATTGAGATCAAAAAGCGTGAATCTGCCGGACTTACTGCGCCCCCTTTTGGGCTATATTTAGAATCGGTTTATTACCCGTCTTGTTTTGGCTTAACGAAGCATAGCGCATTCGATAAATTACCGGAGGATGTTAAGCGTTTTACTTAATCCACTATTTATATGCCGTACCAAAATAGCGTTTTTTAATATTTAATAGTTTTTTAATTGTTTCTAATTTCCATGATAAAGATGATTTACGATTTTGCCTTCCAGATTCACGGAGGCGGTTTTGATTTTGCTCCTAGTTTAGCCAGTCTGTTAGAGTTTTTAGAAAGTTTAGCGGGTAAAACCCCTCCGGAAATGTTTTTTGCCGTCATGCCGGGAATCGCAAATATGGAGAATATGCATCCGTTATTCGTGCATTATCCTATTGCTTTTTTCACAGCATTTATTATTTTTGACTTTGCGGGTACATTCGCCAAAAAACCGCAGTGGCGCTATGTAGCAGGCTGGTTACTCTACGCAGGCACGGTTGCCGCGGTATTTGCGGTTATCGCCGGATTATTCGCCGCCGAGACAGTCGAACATGGCGAAGATGTGCATGGAATTATGGAACGCCATGAAAACATCGGTATGGCTATTCTTGCGTTATCGCTCATCCTGTCGGCTTTGCGGATAAAAGGCTGGGGAATAAGTATGTCCGGCAACAGTTGGTTGTTTTTGTTGTTCTCGGGATTGCTCGGTTGCCTGGTCGCTCTAGGCGCCGATTTAGGCGGTTTGATGGTGTATCGATACGGTGTTTCGGTTAACCAAATATATCAAGTCTCTGCGGAACCATCCGGGGCTATGGGAGCGCCGCTAAATTCTAGCGTTAATCAAGATAACCACAGCCGCTCCCAGCACGACCACGGCGGTCACACCCATACTCATGGCGGCGGTCATAATCATCAGCACTCACACTAATTAGCGCACGGCGTTAAGTTAAAAACGGAAGCGGGTACTGATTTTTGCCAGTGCTTGACCTAGTGCCCCGTGGAAACTAGAACCTTTATGAACGGGTAATGTTGCGGCTTCACTAAAACGGAGTTTAAATTCGTAGCAGCCAATGCGCATGGCCTTTTTGTTGGCCGCTACCGATAGGCTCAAGGTATCTTCCGAATCAGACTTTAGGGTCGGCTCGATCTGAACTTTCAAAATTTACCTTTGGCTTAAAAATTCTGTTTTAGTTAATCAATTCTTTCAAAATTATATCTAATAAAAAGCGAGTCCTTTTCAGATTTTTTGATCGCATCCTTATCTTGGATAACGCTGTACCTCTGCTCTTTTTTAACGCCTCTAGTTACTTACTTCGGTAAAGTGACAATTTTTCTCAATTCATTTTGTTAATGATGGTGAAGTCCTAAAAAACAATGAATGTCTGTTTACTTAAAATTCGATATCATCGCTCCATACCTTTGAGCGCCTGGAAATGCCCGGATTACGACAGTCATCCCCAAAACCCCACCGTCATCCAGGTACATTGGCCTTGAGCGCTCGGCCACCGGTGATGCAGTGGTAGACCAGGAAGGAAAGACTGGCTTGATCAATAAAAGTGATTTGTCGTATAGAGGGGAAAACTAATACAGGGCTGGCCTTTAAGCTGAAAGTTATCTGTCGGAAAAACAGTTCCACAAAAAGCCCCTTTTTGTTAAATAGGCTGCTTAAAATAACTGGTTGATTGTTATTTTATTTATACGTAACTATTTTACAAGGGCTTATTTTTCGTAAAACGGTGTGGAAATTCCCATTATTCTGGTTTTTCAGGGCCGTGTGGAAAAGACTGGATCTGTTAAAACTACCGGTGGAAATGAGCCGTGTTCTGGTTCGGCGCAGAAGTTGATACGATTGGTACACGAACCATGAAACATAGAGCACTGTACCACGTTACATCGTATGCAACGAAGTCTGGCAAAATCAACTGTCAAGAAATTTCGGAACTCGTTGCTTAGCTAGCGCGAAAGCCGATTTTACTCGCTATGGAAACGATCAATTAGGCTTTTTCGATGCGATTGCGGCCTTTCTTTTTAGCTTTATACAGGGCCCCATCAGCCGCTTTAATAAATTCATCTAAACTTTTATATTGACCGTTGTAGTGTGCTAAACCGACGCTTAAAGTTATCCTGAGGTTTTTTGAAGAGTCGATGACAATTTCTCTGTTGTAAACCGCTTGTCTTATTCTTTCGGCAATCTTAATGCTTCCGGGCAGATCGGTTCTAGGTAGAATGACAACAAACTCGTCGCCGCCGAATCGGCAAGCCAAGTCGGCCGGACGGGTAATCGTCTCGCTGATCGCATTGGCGATTTGTTTGAGGCATTGATCGCCGTCCTGATGCCCGTAGGTGTCGTTATAAACTTTAAATAAGTCGACATCGCACATGAGCAAAGCCATGCTTTCTTTTTCCCTTTTGGCTAAGCTGAATTCCCTTAATAGCATTTTTTCAAAATTTCTACGATTACCCAGCCCGGTAATTTGATCAATCATAGCAATTCGAATCAGGTAATGATTCGCCTTCATTAATGCTTCTTGCGCCATCAGCTTTTTACGGATAGTGAAAATACGCTCCATGGCGGTTATTTGCAGCTGTAAAAAGGAAGGGTTTAAAGGTTTATTCAAATAAGCGTCCGCCCCTGCCAGCATACCGTGGCGATAAAAATCTGATTCGGTCCGATTGGTGAGATAGATAATAGGAATCCAGTCATCGCTTTTAATCGTCCTGATTACTTTAGTTGCGATAGGTGCGTTGATGTCCGACATTTCTTCGTCCATGAAAATCAAATCGACATTGTTTTCTTTAGCAAAGATAAGTCCGTTTTTACCGTTTTCGGCATAGATTGTTTCGTGTCCTAAGACAGAAACACATTCTTCAACCACCATCCGGCTTAAGTTATCCGTGTCTACGACAAGTATTTTCATAATGTATTAACTAGGTGTTAGCGCTAAAATCATTTTAAGCAATTTGTTGTAGCCCGAAGGCTGTTCATTAACTCATTGAATGAAGCTGTTTCTCAACAACAAAAGGATAGTTAAACGACTAATCATCGATGTCATTTTCAGGATGCTAAGCGGAAAGAATCGTTAACTTTAAACGCTTAGGATCGCTATCATTCATTCAAGATCTATACAGTTGTGGCGTCATCACCTTAAGAGCATGCGCCAAAACAACACATACAATGCTAAGAATATTAAAAAGAAAAGAGACTAACAATTAGTATATTTACTTACCCATAGTGCATTTGGAGAGGATTTTTAATTTTTATTTAATGTGTTGCTCATTTAAGTAGCGTGAATATCCATGCTTGAGTTGCCGCAAATAGAGATATGACCTGGAAATAAGTAAATTAATAAAAAACGTGAGAACTTACACAAACTTATAAACTTTATAGGCTAAATTCATACAGTTTTACGATTTTGACGTACTGAATTTCGTGCGCTTTTCATCCATTTTTACGAATACTTTTAAACATACTTCAATATGTTCATATTTTGTAAGCGGCAAGCAATGGGTGTTTTCACCGGCACTTACAGAACTAGCCGCAAAGCTTACCTAGTTTGATGACAAAACGGAGAGAGTATGAAGACCATGCGTATTAAAGTTTGCTGCGGAATTAAGATCACATCGACGCTGAGTTTTACGATTAACCGGCAGATTTCGGATGCGGCTTGGAACTTAAGCGGCGCTCGGTCTCCAGTATTTTTTGTGTCGTGCGTAACACCGTATCTGGGTTTAAACTCATCGAATCGATTCCGGTTTCCACCAAAAATTCCGCCATATCAGGATAATCCGAAGGCGCTTGCCCGCACAAACCGATGTGCCGGCGGTTTCTCTGCGCGCCTTTGACAGCCAGACGGATCATTTCTTTAACGCCGGGATCGCGTTCGTCGAAGTCGTCAGCGACGATGGCGGAATCCCGGTCTACGCCCAAGGTAAGCTGGGTCAAGTCGTTGGAGCCGATGGAAAAGCCGTCGAAATGTTTCGAGAATTCGTCAATCAAGATGACGTTATTGGGAATTTCGCACATGACATAAACCTGTAACCCGTTTTCGCCCCGTTTAAGGCCTTGTTCCGCCAAGGCTGTAAGGACGCGTCCGGCTTCTTGCACACGGCGGCAGAACGGGATCATCAAGATCACATTCGTCAAACCCATTTGGTCGCGCACCCGTTTCATTGCCGCGCATTCCAGCGCGAAACCTTCGGCGTAGGCGGGGTGCACATAGCGCGAAGCGCCGCGAAACCCGATCATGGGATTTTCTTCCTCGAATTCGAAATCCGCGCCGCCCAGTAAGGTCGCATACTCGTTGGTTTTGAAATCCGACATGCGGACGACGACAGGTTTGGGATAAAACGCGGCGGCAATGGTGCCGACGCCTTCAGCCAAGCGCTCCACAAAAAAATCTTCCGGTTTTTCGTAACCTCCGGTCAGGCGTTTGAGTTGTTCGAGCACAGCCTTATCTTGCACCCGTTCCGGGTGGATTAACGCCAAAGGATGCGCCTTGATGTATTCGGTGATGATGAATTCCATCCGCGCCAGTCCCACGCCGTCGTTCGGCAAGAATGAATGCTTGAAAGCCATTTCAGGGTTGCCGACATTGAGCATGATTTTGGTAAGAGGCCGTTCTAATCCGCTAAGGTTGGTGGTAATGACTTCAAAATCGAGCTTGCCTGGATAAACCTTACCGATATCGCCTTCGGCGCAGGAGACGGTAACGAAGTGGTTGCTTTTAATAACCAAGGTTGCATTTTCGCAGCCGATGACGGCAGGGACGCCCAACTCACGCGCGATGATCGCGGCATGGCAGGTGCGCCCGCCGCGGTTGGTGACGATGGCGGAAGCGATTTTCATCACGGGCTCCCAATCGGGCGTGGTGATGTCGGCTACCAGCACATCGCCGGGTTTGAAGTCTTGTAATTGCTCCAGATGTTCGATGATGCGGGCATTACCGGCGGCGATTTTGCTGCCGACGGCATGTCCGGTTACGAGCGGTTCGGCCTTGTTTTTCAGGGCATAGCTTTCCATCATCAGGCTGTTGCGCTGGGAAACCACCGTTTCCGGCCGCGCCTGCACGATGTAGAGCAAACCGTCGACCCCGTCTTTAGCCCATTCCATGTCCATCGGCCTGGCTTGGCAGGCTTTGGCGCTGTAATGTTGTTCTATTTTAATAGCGTAATCGGCCAGTGTCAGCACATCTTGGTCGCTAATACAGAAACGGTTGCGTTCTTCTTCCGAGGTGACGATATTTTGGGTCGGCTCGCGGGTGCGGCCTTCGCTGTAGACCATCTTTATTTTTTTTGCGCCCAGCGTCCGTTTTAAGACGGCGCGGTAGCCTTGTGCGAATGTGGGTTTGTGAACGTAGAATTCGTCGGGATCGACCGCGCCTTGCACGACATTCTCGCCCAAACCGTAAGCGCCGGTAATAAAAACGACGTCGTTGAAGCCGGATTCTGTATCCAGCGAGAACATGACACCGCTGGCGTTTAAATCCGAACGCACCATTTTCATAATGCCGATGGATAACCCGAGCTTGAAATGGTCGAAACCTTGGTCGATGCGGTAATGGATGGCGCGGTCGGTAAACAGACTGGCAAAGCAGCGTTTGCAAGCATCCAGCAACGTACTTTCACCGCGGATGTTTAAATAAGTGTCTTGCTGGCCGGCAAAGCTGGCGGTGGGCAGATCTTCCGCCGTGGCAGAACTGCGCACGGCCAAGCTTAAATCATCGCCGTATTCCTGTTGCAAATGCCGGTAGGCTCCCAGGATTTGCTGTTCCAGCACTTCCGGTAACGGCGCGGCATAAACGATTTCCCGGGCTAAGCGTGCCCGCTTCGCCAAATCGCTTACGTCGTCCGCATTCAAATCATCCAGGGCGGTGTGCATCGCATCCCAGGCATTCGCTTCATCCAGCAGGTAACGGTAACCTTCGGCGGTTACCGCAAAACCGTTCGGGATGTTGATGCCTTGGGGTATTAATTCGCGGTACATCTCGCCCAGCGAAGCGTTTTTGCCGCCCACAAGCGGTATGTCGTCGATTGTCAATTCATTAAACCAGCGGATATAGCGTGTTTGTTGCGGCATTTCGATCATTCCTAATTAATATTCAAAAAATTATTATCAACACAACTACACTCAGATAGAAACACAAGGCATGGTTATCGGTCGTATTTTATAAGGTTTTGTCTGAAACAGGATAACCGTCAACACCTGAACTATTATTTTGCGAACAAGTCATAAAGATAATTTTAAGCAACACTCCTTTAAGCTTGATTTAAGTCAATAACCTAGCGGTCTCTACGGCGTAAAGATCATGCTTAAAATATAGACCTCTCACTGCGTTTTAATAATGACTACATTGTGAAGTATATCAACTCATAAATAACTATTACACAAAGGCACCTTTAATAATGGACACTAAACAAGGCGATCTACTGCAAAAGATTTTTAAGTTATTCGGCTCCTTGTATGCGCAATTCAAAGCGTTTATGGCGTCGATTTTCGATGAGACAGACAACACTAAAGCAAATTCCAAGCTTTCAAAAGACTCTGCTTCCGGCGATGCTTTAGTCAGACACGGCAAGATTTTTTTGTTTGTATTGCTAGTTATTTCGGGCGTTGCTTTTTTAAACAGCTTAGGAGGACGCTACCAGGACGAGATCTCGTTCGGTCAATTTATGGCCTATGTTCAAGAAGCCAAAATCGATAAAGCTATAGTTACCGATCGCTATATCACCGGTTCTATCAAATCCGATAAGCCGGATACGCCGTCGAGATCTTTTGTTACTGTGCCGTTATGGCAAGGCGATTTGGCGGAGTTATTGGCTAAAAATAAAGTCGATTTCGTAGTAAGGCCGAGCGAGGGCTGGTTGACGGGAATATTCTTTAATTGGGTTATTCCGATAGTGATATTCATGTTGATTATGTCTTGGTTTATGCGCAGGACCGCTGCTGGAGCGCAATCGTTTTTAAACCTCGGCAATAAGATAAAAATTCAGGAAGATACACACACCAAGGTAACCTTTAACGATGTCGCAGGTGCGGACAGCGCTAAACAAGAGCTGAAAGAAACCATTGATTTCCTTAAGAACCCGGAAAAAATGCAGAAGCTGGGCGGTAGGATGCCGAAAGGCGTATTGCTGGTCGGCCCGCCGGGGACCGGTAAGACTTTGCTGGCAAGAGCGGTATCGGGCGAAGCTAAGGTTCCGTTTTTCAATATCAGCGGTTCCGAATTTATCGAACTGTTCGTCGGCGTCGGCGCGGCTAGAGTCCGTGAATTGTTTTTACAAGCCCGCAACAAAGCCCCGTGTATTATTTTTATCGACGAGTTGGATGCAATCGGACGTTCCCGCGGTGGTCCGGTGGTGATGGGCGGCCATGACGAACGCGAACAAACTTTAAACCAGTTGTTGACTGAAATGGACGGATTCGATACTTCGTCCGGAGTGGTTGTTATGGCGGCAACCAACCGGCCAGAGGTTTTAGACAAGGCGTTATTGCGGGCAGGCCGCTTCGATCGTCAGATCGTTGTCGATAAGCCGGACATGCTGGACCGGGTTGAAATCCTGAAAATTCACACCAAGGCGATGACAATGGCGAAAGACATAGACCTCAGTGTGATCGCACGGCGGACGCCAGGTTTGGTTGGGGCAGACCTAGCCAACATCGCCAATGAAGCGGCTATTATTGCGATCAGGAGCAGCCATGACAAGGTGGAAATGACCGATTTCGAAGCAGCTATCGATCGTATTTTAGCCGGTCCGGAAAAGAAGAACCGCGTTCTTAATCCGGATGAAAAACGCCGGGTTGCTTATCACGAGGCCGGTCACGCTCTCGTCGCCGAGAATGTTCCCACGGGCCAGCCGGTCCATAAGATTTCTATCATCCCGCGCGGTGTTTCCGCGTTAGGCTTTACTTTACAACTGCCGATCGAAGAAAAATTTCTGTCTACGGAAGATGAGCTAAAAGATCAAATCGCTATTTTGCTGGGTGGCCGTATTGCCGAGGATATTATTTTGGGTTCGATCTCTACCGGCGCCCAAAACGATTTGGAAAAAGCCAGCGAAATTGCCCGGAATATGGTGTGCTATCTTGGCATGAGCAAAAAATTGGGCAATTTGACCTACGGCAAGCAGCAGCGGTTGCAGTTTTTGGATACCGAAGGCTCCGAATACCGTAATTACAGCGATGAAACAGCGCGTTTAATCGATACGGAAATCATGACGTTGGTTACGGAAGCGGAGGACAGGACCCGTAAAATCATTATCGGCAATAAAAAGTTATTAGATAAATTGGCGAATGTTTTGCTGGAAAAAGAAGTTATCAACCGGGAAGAGATGGTTAAATTAATTAAGACCTAAAACGGTTTGTTACAAACTCAATCGTTATGCCATCCCTCTATCTTCGATAGAGGAACCAGTAAAATTAGGGGTTGCGGATAGTATTGTGCAATTGTTGCCAGGGACTTGTAATCTTCAGCAACCTAAGATGTTGCGCTTGTGAAAATCGAGAAAGCCGTTAAATAAACTGTAAGTTTGCCTTTGAATTCAACACTTAAGGAAGTCCGTTTCCATAGCATTCAGGGGGTGGTGAAAGACCCTTGAAGTTGCTGTTTAAAAGGGAATATCGTCGTCGAAATCGTCGTAATTGGGCATGGGTGGCGTGGGCATAGAGCCGGAGGTGTTGGCTGTTTGCCCGGCTTGGTTCGGCATGGTGTTGGCGCGCGCCGGTTCGTTACCGTATGATTGCTCGCCGCCAAAGTGACCGGTTCCTCCACTACGGCTGCCCAGCATGTGCATTTCTTCACCTAATATTTCCGTAGTGTAATGATCTTGACCGTCTTGGCCTTGCCATTTCCGGGTTTGCAGGCGGCCTTCCACATAGATTTGGCTGCCTTTTTTCAGGTATTCGCCGGCGATTTCAGCTAACCGGTTAAAAAATATAACGCGATGCCATTCGGTTGCCTCCTTGCGCTCGCCGGTTTGTTTATCTTTCCAGCGGCGTGTGGTGGCTAACCGGATATTGGCGACTGAGCCGCCGCTCGGCATATACCTGACTTCGGGGTCGGCGCCGAGGTTTCCGATCAAGGTAACTTTATTTAACATGGTTTCTCCTCAAGGCATTGGCTAATAAGCATAATTTCTCCAGTACACGCTCTGCTTTGCTATACATTCGAGTATCTTGCAATCTGTTGTTGCAAGTATTGTTTGTCGAGTTTTTGGTTATCGACTTTCAAGTAAGCAACCCCTTCTTGATTATGGACGATTAAGTCTTCAACACCGTTAACTTTGAGCAATTCCGATGCAAATTCATCCGTTTTGGCGGGTTCGATAGCTTGCAACGAAATAAGTAAGTTCGCCCAATGCTTAGGCGGCGCCATCCTCATAGCAAGCAAAAACCATGTTAGGGCGAGCAATGCGCACCCAAAGAATACCGCTTGAACGCCATAATGTCCGTAACACCAGCCGCCTAAACTCCCGCCGAGACCTGCCCCTAAAAATTGGCAGGTCGAATAAATTCCCATAGCGGTTCCGCGTAAGTCGCCCGGCGCGGTTTTCGATATTAAGGACGGCAATGTCGCTTCCAGCAGATTAAAACCGATAAAGAACAGCCAAAGAAATGCGGAGACACCCGCTAAAGTCGAACTTAAATGCATCAATCCGGCGTCGGCTAGTATGAGGACGGCGATTGCGCCTAAAAAAACCGGCTTCATTTTGCGTTTTTTTTCCGCCAGAATAACAAAAGGCAGAATAGCCGCGAATGAAAACACGAACACCGGTAAATAAACCTTCCAATGTTCCTGCGATAGCAAGCCCGCATCGCGCAATATTAAAGGCACGACCACAAAGCTCGCAGTCAAAATGGCATGGAGTATAAAAATGCCGTAATTCAATCTGAGCAACTCCGGATTGCTTAAGACGTGCATGAAACTTCCGCTGACGACTTCGGCATCTCGATGCTTAAGCCTTTTTTGAGGATCCGGAACTAAAACGAGAAGGTTAAGAATCGCTAAAAAAGCTAAAACGGCTATAAACCAAAACAAACCTTGAATTCCGATACAACCGGCTATGACCGGGCCTGCCGCTATTGCTACGCCGAAAGAAACGCCGATACTGGCGCCGATTAACGCCATTGCCTTGGTGCGATGAACCTCTTGAGTTAAATCGGCGACTAGGGCCATGACCGGAGCGGCAATCGCGCCCGAACCTTGCACCGCGCGGCCTATGATAATACCGTAAATAGTCGTGGAAAGGGCTGCTATGACACTGCCTAAGCAAAACAGCAGAAGACCGAAAACGATTATTTTTTTTCTGCCGACCCGGTCCGACACCAAACCGAAAGGGATTTGTAATAAGGCTTGAGTCATTCCATAGATTCCGATTGCAAGCCCCATTAAGGCCGGTGTAGAGCCTTCCATTTGCTCCGCGAACAGCGACATAACCGGCATAATTAGAAAAAGACCCAGCATCCGCAATGCGTAAATACCGGCTAAGGACCAGGTAGCCCTGCGCTCCGCAGGCGTCATTGGACTTGTAATATCCTGTATTTCCTTCAAACACTCGCTCCTATTGAAGAGATCCGTACAGCACGGAAAAAATCTTTAGATTGTTAAAAGTTGAACATTATAACGATTGTTTATGAGTAAGTACCGACTTCTGAAATTTTAACGGGTCAGAAAGGATAGAGAAAACGGGCTGGATTAAGGTATTGCCCGGTGGAAAGCGATTGTCAAATGGTTTGTCCTGACGGTCTTGAGTGTTGTAGTGGTGGCGGTTAAGCCACAGTACTCATACTCAGAATTTCTCTAATCTTAGACGAACTTCTTTTTGTCCAAGTATAAACCAATAAGGGTATAATTATAAACCTTAAGTATATATAAATAATTATTTGCGCTATTAATAAATTTATTATAATGAATTGGTGGTTTAATTGATGCTTAAAATAAAATAGATTTCAGTTTGTTCATGTTTTGTCAAAATATAGTTTGACATTGGCCGGGCGTGTTGATAATCTAAACCTGAATTTGAAATTTGTTGAGAGTTACGAAAAATTTTTAAAACTAATAATGTAACAGCTTGTCGAAATTCTGAATTATTGGCATACAAGGATATAAGTTTTAAGAAGTTTTCTGACGGAAATTTTGACTGCTGATGTTTTATAAACAATGTTTGTGAGGATTGAGTGTCATGAGACTGTTAACCGAACACATGTCTGTACCGGAAGTAAACGTTGCTGTTGTTTCTAATAAGCATTTGAATAACAAAAAAACAGTACCCGCAAATAAAGAAACAGACAGCTCTGAAAATAGAAATCTGCAACTCGCCCGCTTCGTCGAAGAAAAAAAAGAAGCCCTGATACACGCATTATCGCATTTCCCTGTAACGGCATTATGGCTGCTGAACAAGTATGAACAAGCCTGTGACAAAGCAGATAACGATGAAGAATCGGTTCTCTCTCCGGAGTTAATCGAACTATTGAAAAATATTAAAAAACATTACCAAGCGGTCGTCCATGACAAGCCCCTGGCGGGTAATGGGACTGCGGAAACACGGGCTAAGCAGCGTTTAAGAGCTGGCATTAAAGAGTTTCCATTCGCTTTCGAAGATTTAACTAAGTTAGTCGACATTATTGCCTACGCTTTTAAATTTAGAGGTTTGACTTATAAACAAGGGTTTTTTCCAGAAAAGAAAGACTACGAAGTTGTTTCAAAGCGGCTTAGCCGGCTTTCAGGTAAAGGAAAGCCAAGTCTCGCCGAACAATTTAAGGCGATGGATTTGTATCAGAGCGAAGAGCGTTTTTTGTTTCTGGCCCCGGATGAGACCGGCCGGCAGTTGGCCGAAGTCATTCTAGCCGAACATGACTGGCTGAATTGCAGGCAAATGCTGGCAACGTCTAATTCTAAATTGGTCTTATTCATTGCGAATCAGTACAAAGGGAATTTTTTAGATTTCGACGATCTTGTCCAAGAAGGACATACCGGATTGTTAAAAGCAGTCGATAGATTTAAATACCGGTTGGGTTTTCAGTTTTCCACTTATGCCGGTTATTGGATAAGGCAAGCTATTTCCCGGTCTTTATCGCGCTCCGAACGGGTCGTTCGTATTCCGTGCGGTCAGATCGCTACTATTAACAGGGTCTATAAGGCAAAAGACGAATTAACCAATAAGACCGGACGGGAACCCAGCGATCAAGAATTAGCCGATTACGTAAAGCTATCGCCCGATGAAGTGAATACTATTCTTGCTATCTCTCAAACTGCAGTTCCTTTAGAAAGTTTCGATGAAGATGAAGACGACCAAACCTTTGCTCCTATCGACTTTTTGGAACAAAAAGTATTTGCCCATTCTTATGCCCGGATTGCCGAATCTCAACTGCAAAATTTAATCTCTTCCGCCGTCAAAACGTTAAATGCAAGAGAAGCAAAGATTTTATGCGCCCATTTCGGAATAGGAAAAGATCATCAAATGACGCTCCAAGAAATCGGTGCGGAATTGAATTTAACGCGCGAAAGAGTAAGACAAATACAAGTGGTGGCGTTAAGTAAAATTAAGTTACGTTACGGCGAAGAACTGGCCAGTTTTTTATAGGCGCTTGAGAAAAATACTTTAGCCCTCATTATTAAGCTAGGAAAATAACAAAAGTCCGTATTTTAAGATTAAGAATTGTTTCAAAAACCTATAAAATATCTAGGTTATTTAACACTGTGAAGAATTTGAGCTTTGAAAACATAAACGATAAGTATTGTTTAGATTTGACAAATACTGGACACTGGTAACAATATTGGACAGAAGTACGAAATAAAGATGCGCAAATCAAAACTAGAGGCTTCGGTTAAATGAAGCCGGGAGATAAAGCAATCATGAAAAAATATATCTTGAACACATTGCTGTGGAGCGTTGTGTTTACTGGCGCTTTCTTAATCTATAACCGGATAAATTCTACGCCGCCGCTCCAGGATTCGTTGGCCTATTCGGAGTTCATCGCCAAAGTGAAAGGCGGCCAAGTCGATCGTGTCGAGATTAGCGGCTCGATGATCAAAGTACGTACTTCGGATGGGCAAAATCTGCAAACTTACAACCCCGGCGACCAGCATTTAATTGACGACCTATTAAGCGCCGATGTCCAAATCAGGACGACGCCGCCGCCGCAACAATCGACGTTGATGCAAATTTTCATTGCCTGGTTTCCGATGTTGTTGCTGATTGTCGTGTGGATCGTCTACATGAGAAGAACGCAGGGCGGTATGGGCGCAAACCAATTCGGTAAAAGCAAAGCTAAAATGCTTGAAGAAGACAAAATGACCGTTAAGTTCGCGGATGTGGCCGGCTGCGAAGAGGCCAAGGAAGAGGTGGTCGAATTAGTCGATTTCCTTAAAGATCCGCAAAAATTCCAGAAACTGGGCGGTATCATTCCTAGGGGTATACTTATGGTAGGCCCCCCCGGAACCGGTAAAACCTTGTTAGCCAGAGCCATTGCCGGAGAAGCAGGCGTTAAATTCTTTACGATTTCCGGTTCCGATTTCGTTGAAATGTTTGTCGGTGTCGGTGCATCCAGGGTTAGGGATATGTTTGCCCAGGCTAAGGAACATGCCCCTTGTATCATCTTCATCGACGAAATCGACGCGGTCGGACGTCAACGCGGCGGTCCCGGATTCAGCGGCGGTAACGACGAGCGTGAACAAACCCTCAATCAGTTACTGGTCGAGATGGACGGTTTCACCGGTAACGAAGGCGTTATCGTGATAGCTGCAACCAACCGTGCCGACGTACTAGATAAAGCTTTATTAAGACCAGGCCGGTTCGACCGCCAAGTCACCGTCGGATTGCCTGATGTGAAGGGCCGGGAGCAAATACTCAACGTCCACATTAAGAAAGTACCCGTGGGCGACGATGTCGAACTTAAAAACATTGCCAGAGGCACACCCGGTTTTTCAGGTGCGGACTTGGCTAACATTATCAATGAGGCGGCATTACTAGCGGCGCGTTCCAATAAACAGAAAGTGGGAATGAACGAGCTTGAGAAAGCCAAAGACAAGATATTGATGGGTGCCGAAAAACATACGATGGTCATGAGCGAAGACGATAAACGTCTGACCGCATACCATGAAGCTGGACACTGTATCGTCGGCGAATTGTCGCCCGACCACGACCCGGTTTATAAGGTCAGCATCATGCCGCGGGGAAGAGCATTGGGTATCACGATGTTCTTGCCGGAGCGAGATCAATACAGCGCCAGCAAACGTAAATTGGAAAGCCAGATTGCCAGCTTATTCGGAGGCCGTATCGCCGAACTGATGATTTACGGCGGCGACCGGGTAACTACGGGCGCTTCCAACGACATCGAACGCGCAACAGAGTTGGCGCGCAACATGGTCACCCGCTGGGGTTTTTCCGACATCATGGGGCCTTTGGTCTACGGCGAGGAAAGCGGACAACCGTTCATGGGTTACTCTTCACAAGGCAGTAAAGTGTCTAATTCTGTTCAAGATAAAATCGACCTAGAAATACGTTCCGTTATCGATAGAAATTACCAAAAAGCCGAGCAATTGCTGAAAGACAATATCTCTATCTTACATAAGATGGCGGACGCCTTAATGAAATGGGAAACCATCGATAAACTACAAATAGACGATTTAATGGCCGGTAAAGAACCGAGACCGCCGAGCGATTCTAATGATTCATCGAATAAACCAGATACGCCAAAGCAGGATACGACTATAACGCCTGAATTTAAAAAACCTGCCGGACAAGTTTGAGGTGCGCTCATTAAAGGGGGCTTCGGCCCCCGCTTTTTTTGCCCTATCGCGTTAAAAAATACCGGCGGATTTCGTAAAAATTTACCTTAACTTCAAAAGCGACAGCCCGTACCCGACTTGTGATTGGGTAAATTGTTCCTTGAAGTTCAATGCTTTATAAATCATTATTGTCCCCGTAATACAGCCTAATCGTCTATAATCTCCGTTAGACCCAAGCTCATCGTTGTTATTCAACCGGCGGCATAGCTGTTTTGAATGGCTCGATGTTAGCAATTCTTAAGTTAACGGGAGTTTTAGCGTGTTAATCGGATTACCCAAAGAAATCAAAGATAACGAATTCCGGGTGGGGTTAACCCCGAGCGCGGTTAAAATGCTCATTGCCAACGGTAATCAAATACTCGTGGAAACAGGCGCGGGCGACGGCAGTTTTATTTCCGATGACGATTACCGTTCGGCAGGCGCTCAAATCGCGCTTCGGGCGGAAGACGTTTGGGCGGCGCAACTAATCGTTAAAGTCAAGGAGCCGCTGACTCAAGAATACCCTTACCTAAAGCAGGATAAGATTCTTTTCACTTATTTGCATCTAGCTTCGAACGAAGCCCTAACTAAGGCTTTACTACACAGCGGTATAACGGCCGTCGCTTATGAAACCGTACAAACGCCGTCCGGACATTTACCGTTATTGATGCCCATGAGCGAAGTAGCCGGACGTATGGCTGCCCAAGTCGGCGCCGCGATATTGCAAAAAAATGCGGGCGGGCGCGGTGTATTGATGGGAGGAGTCCCCGGTGTCGCACCGGCGGAAGTTGCGATTCTAGGCGGCGGTACGGTCGGCGCGAATGCCGCCCGAATTGCCGCTGGCATGGGAGCGCGGGTTACTGTGCTTGATATTAGTCATGACCGGCTCGCCTATTTCGACGACCTTTATAAGGGCCGCATTCAAACCCGGAAAAGCACTGCTTATCACATTGAAGAGGCGGTTTACGGAGCCGATTTGGTGATCGGCGCCGTATTGATTCCAGGCGGTAAAGCACCCTGGCTGATTACGCGCGCTATGTTGCGGGCTATGCGCAAAAGCGCCGTCATCGTCGATGTTGCGGTCGACCAAGGCGGCTGTGTGGAGACAACGAGACCCACTACTCACAGCGATCCCACGTTTGTAGTCGACGGTATCGTGCATTATTGTGTCGCTAACATGCCCGGTGCGGTTCCGCGCACCAGCACCTTTGCGCTGACCAACCAAACCGCTGATTATGTATTGCGCTTAGCGGGCCAAGGAGTAGCCGCCTTATCGTCCAGCCGCGAGTTACAGACGGGTCTTAATATACACCGCGGGCAGGTTACGCATCCGCGCGTTGCCGAGGCTTTTAATTTGAAGTTTGTAGCGCCTATGGACGCTATTTCTTAATCTGGTTGTGGGTATGCAGAGCGAGACGAGACGGACAGGAATCGACTTGTTTACAGACTCCTTAAAGAATTCATATGGACTGAACAGCAAGCGATTTGTATTCCGCCAGCATTTGACGTAATTTCGTCCCTTGTTCATACCGGCTGTGTTGCATCCAGGAAGCAACGGGCATGCTAAGAGCGGCTAGATCCCATTGCGAATAAGCGGTTTCGTCGCCCGCGCCGATGGCGGCTTCGCACAACGTTGCTAACACCCAGAACTTTCTTTTGAGAAACTCGCCGCCTTTTTCGATTTCTGGGATGATTTTTTCTTCCTCTGTCATCGTTTCCAGTACTCGTTCGGCATGTTTAATAACGTCTTGGCGCACACGCTTGGCGATGATGAAATCGGCGCTGGCTTCTTCCTTCTCGCCCGATTTCATCTTTTCCAGCGCTCTGACATTGAGCAGATAAGCAAGGTTAATACCGTTATAGTTATCTTGCTTCATGTAAAAACCGCGTTCGTGGGCGTTGATGGCTTCATCCAGATCCTTAAGAATCTGGGTTTCTTCCCAAAAGCGTTTGTGGAGCGAACCCCAGAGTCCTAAGGTTTCCGGGTTGTTAGTGGCTTCCGGCGAGAGTGTTTGCAGAATCGCTTTCGCTTGATTTAGCCTGATCATTACCGGAATATCTTTATTTTTGTAAGTGGCGAGCGCCAATTGCTGCAAGACGAACGTGTCGTTCGGGCGAAGCCGGTTGACCTCATTCAGCAAAATACAAGCAGTATCGAAATCGTCCCGGTTGATTTTTACTAACGCCTGGTCGAGTAATGATTTGGCATTCGGATTGACTTCGCCCATGATGTGCATAATTTCGAGCCCCGAGACGGTTTCCTGAAAATTAGCGGCAGGAGCGGCCGCGCTGGGTGGCGCATCAGGTCTATTCCTCGGCTCTGCTGCCGGTATTTCAAAAGCGGACAAGACAGTCTTGTTACCGTTATCCTCGCTTCCTTGGATTCTTAAAGTTTCATCGATGAGTTGCTCGATACCTTGCGGTAAAACGCTGCCGAATTGCGGCGGCTTTAAGTGCGGGATGTAGGTATAAACCGGACTATCGGTTGTTTTATTCGCCATAATGATTTTAATCTTATCGCGTAATAAGGTCATTAGCCGGTTGGCTTCTCCAAAACCGATTTCCTCGCCCAGATGTTTATAGGTCGTTATTGCTACATGGTTGACATCGAATGGGTTTTTAAACTGTTCTTCCGCTAAAACAATCGTAGTATACGGTTTTAAAGCATAGCGTACGCCCAATTCAAAGGCGGCGTTGACATTGTAGGTGGACAAATCGGCAATAACCAAGTCGGCATTCAGCAATCGTTCGTACATGGGGCCGTCGATGGCGCCGGAGTGGACGATTTCATCGGCGCGGACGCATTCCAAGCCGGCGGCTTCCACCGCCATTTTGATGACTAAATACGAAGCGTCAAGGTTAAGCGAACGGCCGTTGGTGTAGTCGGTTTTTTGGCCGAATCCTTGAATGACAAAGCACTGAGGTTTATTTGCCATAATCTATTACCGGACTTTAGGTTAAATAATAAGCAATGAGCTATTGACGGGTATTCAATTCCGCACGGATTAATTGACGTAATTTAGTGGTTAATTTAATCGTATCGTTGTCAATCGTTATCCGATTCCGGTTTGTTTGCCATCGTTTTTATGAATCGTATTATAAATTCATTGCAAGAAACGGCATTCTAGCTTATCCTTGCCGCCCTGCCTAAACATGCAAACAATTAGGCAATTCAAACTTCAATTGGAGAGATGGCCGAGCGGTCGAAGGCGCACGCCTGGAAAGTGTGTATACGGCAACGTATCGAGGGTTCGAACCCCTCTCTCTCCGCCACCTATTTATGCAACAAAATTCAAGAGCTGGAATTACTGTCAGAGGTAGCCTAGTTCGCTTCGCGGTGTGCTGGATTTCAACCTGTCTAATTTGGTATTAGGCTAATTCTGCGTGAGATCTAAGGTTTAAACTTAAAAATCCGTGATTTAAGCTGTGAGCGTAAGACTTATTTCGCCAGTAGCGGCGGCGATGTATTTGTCACCACCTGGGCATCCGTAGCCGCCCGTAATGCGGAATCGCGATCCTACGCAAGAATGACGATTTATCGTTATTGCTGGATGAATTCATCCCTGAACTGCGGGAAGCCGGATTTCGGATTGGCGTGGTGGTCGATGAAGCCCACCACAGCTTTACCAAGGCAACCGAAACGGTAAATTTTTACCGTGACATGATGCGGCCTGAATTTATCTTGCTGACTACAGGAGTACTGCCGTCGTTGCATCGCCGGGCCGATGAACAATACTGGTTAAGCAATGGCGATTCGGGTTAGTCGGCGGCATTAATGCCGTATCGGGTCTTTAAGTCCAGTATTGACATAGCGTTGCTTTTTTTTAGGAGCGATTTTGTCGATCTCCACCATGATTAAGCTATCGATGCAATCGTTGAATTGCGGGTCGACATTAAAACCGATGAAATGGCAGCCCTTATCGACACAGAGTTCGACGTATTGTTTGTATAAGGTCGGAACTTTGACGCCTAATTTCTTAAGCTCGCTGTTTAGAATTTTAAAACTGGATGAATAATCGGCGCTGAATTCTTGCAAGGCGAAGCGTTTGCTCGCCAGCGAAACCTGGAACGGGGACCGTGCCTGGGCTTGCGGCAGCGCATGACCGAATTGCTGGTCGTAAAATGCGACAATTAATTCCTTGGCGAGTTGCGGGTAGCTATTACTCAAACTTACGGGGCCGAAGAGGTATTTAATATCCGGACGAGTGTTCAAATAGGCTCCGATTCCGTACCATAGGTATTCCAGGCTGTGCTGTCCCCAATAACGTGGCTGCACAAAACTGCGGCCTAATTCGATACTGTAAGGTAAGTAACCGGAAAAATGTGTGTCCAGATCGAACAGAGTTTGCGTATAAAATCCGTCGACGCCTTGGTTTCGCATGATCTCCGAGCCTTCGCCGATACGGTAAGCACCGACGATTTCAAGATCGTTGTCGTCCCACAACACGATGTGCCGGTAATAAGTGTCGAACCGGTCCAGATCCAGCGACAGCCCGGTGCCTTCTTCCACGCTTCTGAACGTTAACTCCCTGAGCCGGGCGATTTCCTGCATAACCGGGCAATCGTAGCTGAAATCATATAAGAAGATTTTTTTATTATCCCGGGTTTCACCCAATAAGGTGGCTTTATAAAGGTTTTTCTTGATGGCTTTTGCGTCGGCCGGATGAATAACGGTTTCGACGGTCGGAAACAATGGCGGTTTATTTTTTTTACCTAGATTAATAACGTGCTTTCTGAAGCGTTGGCAGAGTTCGGCGTCGGATTCCTTTAAGTCCGCAAACGCGCTATAAGGTATCGGCGCACCCACTTTGAATTTGATTTCCTGGTTTTTTTTGTTAAACATTTCTTGCACCAGCAGCATCGTGCCCAAAGGCTTATACAAGGTCGACAGACTGTAAAACCAGGCCGAATTTTTGGCTTTGATATGAATGGGTAAAATAGGACTCCGGGTTTTTTTCGCCAATTTTAAAAAACCGTTTTGCCATTGCCCGTCGCGGACGCCTTTGGGTGTAATCCGGGACACTTCACCGGCGGGAAATAGGATAATCGCTTCGTCGTTTTCTAACGCGTTAATTAAGTTCCGGTAGAAGCTTCGTAAATTGTTTTTTTCGCTCAATACGTCAACCGGAAAGAATAACGATGCTAACGGCTCCATGTGATTCAAAACCCGGTTGGCGACGATACGCACGTCCGGACGAACGGTCCGGATCAGCTTGATCAAGGCAAGTCCGTCCAAGGTGCCGATCGGATGATTAGCGATAATCACTAAGCGGCCTTCGGATGGGATATTGTTAATGCAGCGGTGGTTGACTTGGTAGCTGAATTTAAAATAATGCAGTAACTTATCCAAAAAAGCATAACCGCGCAGATGCCGATTTTTTTCGATGACTTGGTTAAAGTCGTCCTCGTGAATCAATTTTTTTAAGGTTTTAACAATAAACGGTTTGTTTTTACCCGGATTAAAAGAGGGGTAGGTTTCCTTCAAAAGTCGTTCGGCATCAATCATGGAGTGCTTAAAAAAATGCGTGAAAAGAGAGAATAAGGCGTATTTAAACGTTCGGTATTCTGGCAAATGCCGCTCATGCCTATGAATAAAAGTCCGGTTGTTTTGATTACGGCAAAGCCGATGGTAAAGGCTAATATTTTTCGACTGTTGCTCACAATCGATAGTGGTTTTACTTAGGTGCAAGTGTATTCGATGAATGTTACAAAAATATGGCAAAGAACTGAGTTTTGCTTTGATATTGCCAAATCTATAGATTCTGCCTTGTGTAGTCTTAACCCCCGTTCGTCTTTATGCACTTCGAGTATTTAGGCCGTCGAAAGGTGCTATGTCCTTCGCTTCGCTCAGCACGAACGGTACAGCCTTCAAACGACCGAAGCGATATGGATGAGCTAAATCTGCACAAATTCGACGTTTGAAAAACACGATAGTGAACGTTTGCACCGTCAAACGATTCTAAACATTAAAATTTATATACAGTGAACTCGATTTTTATTCTTCCGGAGTTTTATGGTTCGCCCATTACAAAAATTTTCTTTAATCCCTTTCAATACATCGATTAAATCATGCGAATATTATTGATTGAAGATGATCGGGCTTCCAGGGAATCCCTGCAAAACGAGCTGCAACGTGCAGGCTTTGTGGTCGATACGGCTGGCGATGGCGAAACCGCTGAGTTTATGGGGGCAACCGAGAATTACGATATTGCATTACTTGATCTTGGCCTGCCTAAAATGTCGGGATTGGAAGTATTGCGTCGTTGGCGAGCCGCCAATAACTCGATTCCGGTGATCGTTTTAACGGCGCGAGATGCTTGGTATGAAAAGGTCGACGGTTTTAAGGCGGGTGCCGATGATTATATCGGTAAGCCCTTCCATGTTGAGGAATTACTTGGCCGCATTTCGGCAGTATTAAGGCGAAGTCATGGCCATTTGCAACCCCAATTACAGTCTTGCGGCTTGTCGCTTGATANNTGATGAAGAGCGGCAGATGGTAACGATTGACGGTCTTCGTAATGAAGAACTGACAGCCACCGAATTCCGCTTGTTACGTTGCTTTATGTTACACAAAGGCAAACTGTTGTCGAAAACGCATATTTGCGAGCATGTCTACGAATCAGATAATGATCCGGACAGTAATACCATAGAAGTGTATATCAACCGCCTGCGTCAAAAGCTGGGTAAAAACCTGATTCATACGCGGCGAGGGCAAGGCTATATATTCGGTGAGATGTTTTGAACTCATTACAGGCCCGATTAAATCGCGGTCTTGCCTTAATCCTGATAACTATCTTCGCATTACATTGGTTGCTGGCAGACTGGGTGATTCGTTATGTTGCTGAAACCCAAATGGAAACCCGGCTGGAACATGATGGCGATTCTTTATTCGCTCACTTATCGATCAGTTCGAACGATATAATCAATCTTAACACCGAAAGTGTCGGTTTGATCTATAGTCAACCCTATTCCGGACATTATTTTGTACTTCAATACGATGGACAACGTAGAGCTTCGATTTCATTGTCTGGATTTAAGCTTGATATTCCGGAATTAAAGGCTGGAAAAAAAATTCATTATCATATTCAAGGCCCAAATAAGCAGCCTTTATTGGTGTTGCAAAGAGCATTTGTTGTACAAGGTAAAGCGGTCAATCTTTTAGTCGCTGAAGATTTAACCGATATTACTCGCAAAATTCTTGTATTCAGGCTCAGTTATTTAATGTGTACCGTGCTGGTTTTGTTGGTAGCGATCTATTTGCAAAGTTACGATGTCAGACGCTCATTGCAGCCATTGAATGAAGCGCGAAGGCAGCTTGAAGCCGTTGCTAAGGGGCAGAAACCGCAAATTGAAACTTGTCCGTTCATTGAGATTGAACCGCTAATCAATGAAATCAACCGCCTACTGGTTTTAGTCGAACGAAGGCTACTCCAGTCTCGTACTGCTATCGGCAATCTTGCCCACGCGTTGAAAACACCTTTAGCCGTTTTGTATCGAATGCCGAATGATCCAATATTGGCAAATCAACCCGAAATCCAGCGGGAATTGTATGAGCAAACGGATGCAATCCATCAACGTATTGAGAGAGAACTCAAGCGGGCAAGGTTATCTGGAAATATTCAAGCGGGAAGCACTTTCAATCCGCACCTTGAATTAATGGCAATGACGGGGCTACTGCAAAAAATCTATGCGGACAAGCAGTTGTCTATAGAGTTTTCAGCTCCGGACAGATTATTCAGTTACGACCGTGAAGATATGCTTGAACTGCTCGGTAATTTAGCCGATAACGCTTGTAAGTGGGCAACCCACACCGTACGCATTGAGGTTTCTGGCGGCAATAACTATGCTTTGGCGATTAAAGTAGCCGATGACGGTCCCGGTGTGCCCGAGGAACAAATCGTAACGTTAACACAACGCGGCCTGAGATTGGATGAAGCACAACCAGGGCATGGACTCGGTTTGGCCATAGCCCATGACATTGTTGCATTTTACGACGGCCAGATGACGTTGAAAAAATCCTTAGCTTTAGGGGGGCTAGAGATAACGGTTACTTTTAAGTTTTAATTTATCTTTCGGGAGTATAAAAGTAAGAAAAGTGAATCTCTTATGTAGGGATGACTTATTCCGTTAACCGAAGGAGAATCAGGTTTATGTTAAAACCAACCGTTAGAAACTCGCTACCAAAATTAAATTCAGCGCCTAAAAGAAGGCAGACAAGCTCAGTCAAATTAGCCATCGCATTGTTTACAGTATTAAGTCCGGCAAGTCAGCTAGTGTTCGCTGCTGCCGCAAGCTGGATTCCAGAACAAGTCATGTCAAGACTTACAACATCAAGCCAAATATCTAATATTCGTTCTGCCGTCAATAATACAGGTACATCGGTGGTTGTTTGGGATCAATCCATCCCGGGAAGTGGCGATACCACGCATTTATACGGCAGATGGCAAGTGTATGCTTCAGTTTGTACGCCACCATCGGCACAGATAACGCCAATTTGCTCGGCGCCTTATGCATTTACCGACGGCACGAGCGTTCCAGATGCCGCCAATGCCGGGGCAGTGGTGGCGCCGTCGGGTACAGTGACCGTATTTTGGAATTCTTTTGCAACGCCAACAATTTATTCGGCAAGTTCGCATAGCGCCGATTCCGGACAAAATTGGTCTGCCGCTGAACAGTTGCCCGGAGGTGCAGGATATACCTTGCTTTCCGGCGTATATGCTGAAGTAGGTCCCAGCATCGGCGTTGACGGCAATGGTAATATCATCGTCGCGATGGTCAATCCACCCTCTACAACCCCGCTTTCGAAAACAGGCTATGGCGTTCAAACATTGGTAAAGGACAGTTCGACAGGGTTGTGGAGCACGCCGTTACAACTCAGTAATACTGTAGGCATTTACGGCAGTGCAAAGCTGTTCGTCAATAGTGACGGTCAAGCCTTGCTTAATTTTGGATATACTAGCTTCCGACGGGATTCCCAAGGACATTGGGGAGCGCCGCAAACCGTTTCAACGGCGGGTAAGGGACAGATATATTCCGCTAGCGCCGGTTTCGACGCAGGCGGTAAGGCCTATTTCGTATATCGGACACGCTATCTCGGCGCATTTTTATCGACTTCGACACCGACATCAACTTGGACGACGCCTAAGCATATCGCCAAATTCGATATTTTGGGCAGCTCTTTAATAGTGAGAGGCTCAAGTGCCGGACATGCCATTGTTTATGGTAACGATATGAATACCGGAAACGTACGCGCCACAGTGACAGCAGACGGCGCAACGACCTGGGGTAATTTGGTTAGTTTCGGCATTGGAAGCAACCCGCGGGCAGTCGGCAGCGAAAACGGGCTTTATGCCATCAGTTGGGATTCTGCCGGGGTCAATTGGGATCGTTATTTTGTAGCTTCCGGTACGGGCATCGGTACTGGCACAGCAGCATGGGTGAAGAAAAACCTCGCCGGAAATAATGCTACAGGACCCGTATCCATTGCTGGCAATATTCCGGGCGGCAATGCTCAAACCGTTGCGGCGTGGTTACGCTGGGACACCGTTGATAACCTTTTAGGCATGTCAGCAGGCGCCGTAACACCGTAACCTACGAAAAATTCACCCATATCGATACGAGCCGGAACAGAGTTTACTGTTTCGGCTTAAAAAAGTGACTCAATAAGCACGGCAATATCGTTAACTGCCGTAGTATTCTTCTGTGACACTCAGATACTAAATATAGCATTAGGATAAAGCGAACAGCGCCTGGATCGTTTTGTTTTTTGTGTTAACAAAGAATCTCAACGAATTGTCTGTAATTTTGTTAAGGATCGATTTCATAATCCGGATGCACAGCCACGGGTGAATGATTTTTTATTTTACGAAATTGAGTCTCTACTCATTTTTTCCATTCACGATTCAATCATATAAACAGGATCAAAATAAAACATGAACAACCAAAAATTGATAAAAGTATGGGATCTCCCATTAAGAATTTTCCACTGGCTGTTAGTTGCCGGATTTTTTGTGGCTTACTTAACTGAAGACGACCTATTGACAGTCCACGTTTGGGCGGGTTATTCGGTAGCAGGATTGCTTTTGTTTAGGTTGGTTTGGGGATTTATCGGCACCGAATATTCACGTTTTTCCAATTTTTTATGCAGCCCTGTCCGGTCAATAGCCTATGTTAAAGATTTGATCGCATTCAAAACCACACGTTATATCGGCCATAATCCGGCAGGTGCAGCTATGATAGTGCTATTGCTGGTTAGTTTAACGATGACCGTTCTGACCGGATTAGCCGTTTATGGTGCAGATCAGGCGTTAGGGCCTTTGGCTTCTATCGGTTCAAGTAATGAAAAACTTTGGGAAGAAATCCATGAGTTCTTTGCTAACTTTACGCTATTTTTGGTCGTTTTCCATGTCTTAGGTGTTGCCGTTGAAAGCTATATTCACCGTGAAAATCTGGCAAGGGCAATGCTAACCGGATACAAAAAATTAACAACGGATTCAGCGCGAAGTTCCGATTAGCAAAGACGTAATTTGCCGCTAATCGGCACTATTGATTCGGCCTTTTAAAGTTTAAACCGTTCGTGCTGAGCAAGCCGAAGCACAGACCGCCTTTCGACAAGCTCAAGGCGAACGGAAGTTAAGACATCATAGGGCCGAAACCATAATACACTTAACGGTGGAAAGCTGAACAAAATAAATATGGATATACGGCCTGAACGGACTATAGAATTGAATTAAAGCGAATTGAGAAATCGCCGTCCTTGGCAAGGCAAATACTCCTTCAATGATTTGTTGAATGATGCAATATCAAGCAATCATTGTTTTAGAAGTTTTTACGACATGATTTCAAGTCGTTTTTTTCCTTAACGATTACAGTCGACTCGGCACGCGCCGCGACACCCGTATCAGGGAAATCGGTAAACAAACCGTCGAGACCCAGATTGAAGTAAAAGGTCATTTCGGCTTTCGGATCGTTGAAGCCGTAGCCGCTGGCGTCATTGCGGAAGGTCCAGGTATGCACCAATAAACCTTTACGATGCGCGTTCTCGATAACGCCGGTACTGCCTTCGACTCTGCGGTCGTTGATAGTGAGTTTGCCGTCGCCGTTACGGTCGATGCCGTCGGCATAAGATTTAACAAAATCTAAGCCGCGATTCGTCAATAAATCGGCATAGGTAAAAGGGATGCCTGCTACTACGAAATCGTACGGTTGTTTTGATGGCGGTACTAACGACAAAGAACCGTCCGGGTTTACGTCGTCGGCATCGATAAGCTGCACCAGTTTAATGCGGGTTTTTTACTTAAGTAGCGTAAGTTGCCGACTTCGAATGATTGAATAAACACCGGCGCGCATTCGTTATTGCCGTAAGTACGGTGCATGGTTTTCACCAGTTTATCTTCGAAAACGTGTTTTCCGGATAAAGTCTCATGAAATGTCGAGTGTTTGATTTCAGGATAAATACCGATTGTTCGATTCATGACTTTAGCTTTCGACTTGGTCAAAGCAATGACTTCTTCCAATGCCGGTATTTCGAACTGGCCGTCGTAGGCCGTATTGCCCGGATGCAAAGCCGGTAAGCGTTCCTTGGCGCGCAAGGTTTTGATTTCCGCCAGGGTAAAATCGCTAGCGAACCAGTCCATTACCGGAAAGCCGTCGACCTGACGGGTGGTTTTACGGGCGGCAAATTCGGGATGGTCGGCAACATCGGTTGTGCTGCCCAGCATGGGTTCGTGACGGGCGATCATCCGTCCGTCTTTAGTAAGCACGAGATCGGGTTCGACAAAATCGGCGCCCATTTCAATTGCCAAATCATAACTCGCTAACGTGTGTTCGGGGCGGTAACCCGAGGCTCCGCGATGGCCGATAACAATCGGTGCAAGAGCGGCGTTATGCGTATTGGCATGAGAATGATTGTTCATTGCGCTCAACGCAAAAAAACTGGCTATGATCAGAAAGGCGGATAAGGGTTGATTTTTCATAATTAGCCTCGTAATAAATATAATAAAACGTGTTCCTGCATTCTTATTCAGCGGGTAACGTTTTACTGAACAAGGACGTCCCCTCGATATCTTTCAAATCGACCGTCAGGTCTTTCGTTTTTTTATCGATGTTGACTTCGCCGAAGAACTGTAAACCTGCGTAAGGCGATAAATTCGCTTGACCTGCAGGCGGCGCTTTGACAAACATGACTTGGGGTCCGAAGGTGCCGTCCGCCGTATTCGGTCCGAATGAACCGGCATTCAGCGGTCCGGCGACGAATTCCCAGAATGGCGAAAAGTCTTTCGTTGCAGCTTTTTTCGGATCGTAGTAATGAGCGGCGGCGTAGTGCACATCGGCGGTTAACCAAAGGATGTTTTTAATGCTCTCGCGTTTGATAAAACGTAACAAACGCGCGACTTCCAGCTCGCGGCCCGCCGCCGGTCCGTTGTCGCCGTTCGCGACCGCTTCCCATAAGGGTTTACCGGTCGTATCGCTACCGTCGCCGATATTCAGACCGATAGGCATGTCGGCAGAAATGACTTTCCATGTGGCTTTGGAGGTACGCAATTGGTCCTTCAGCCAACTTAATTGAGTTTCGCCTAAAAATGCGGTTTCGAAACTTTCGGCGGTTTGCAAGTTATTAGTGTTAGGTCCCCGGTAACTGCGCATATCGAGGACGAAAACATCCAGCATTTTTCCGTACGAGATCTTGCGGTATATTCGTTCGGATTCTTCGGCAGTATGAGGACGTAACGGCGCGTATTCATGGAAAGCCTTCGTCGCGTGCGCGATGAGGGTAGGGATGTCTTTTAAAGTATAACGGGTATCGCCGCTTAAGTCTTTGGCGTCCGACCAATTGTTGACGGCTTCGTGGTCGTCCCACTGCCAGATTTGAGGGACTTCGGCGTTAAAGCGGCGGACGTTATCGTCTAACAAATTGTACTTATAACGGCCCCGGAATTCGTTTAAAGTTTCCGCCACCTTGTTCACTTCCGGGGTAACGATGTTATTCCATAGTTGCCCGTTTTCAGCGGGTTTACTTTCCGGTATAGGCCCGTCGGAATAAACATTATCGCCGCTTTGAATAAAAAACTGTGGCTGGACTTGGCGCATGGTTTCATAAATTTTCATGCCGCCAAAGGCTTCGTTAATTCCCCAGCCTTGACCGGCGGTATCGCCGCCCCAAACAAAACGGATATCGTCGTGCACTCCAATGGTATGAAAACGGCCTAAGACCGGCTCGCTTTTAGTTTTAGCGTTGGTTAGATCTTCAAACCAGACTTTAACAAAAATATCCCGGCCTTCAGGCAGGCCGGTTAAATCTTGCCGGGCGGTAAAGTCGCTGGTTTCGAGTGCAAACGGTCCGCGCACCAAGCGGGCGTTATCGAAGCGTCCATTAAACGCATATTCGACAAACATTCGCCCCGGACGGTCGGTGCGGCTCCAAATGACAGCTTTACCAGGCGCCAAATCGCCGATTTGAATGCCTTGTTCCATTAAGGGTTTATCAGTAACGGTGTCGGCACTAGCCGATAAGGGTGCGAGTATCGCCAATGGTAAACAAACATATCTAAGGACAGTGCTGTTAAAAATGGATTGTTCCGGGATTTTTTGGTTCAAGCTTTTCATGAGTTCACTCCTAAAGACAGTTGAAGAGCGTTGAATTCTAGGCGTACGTTATTACAATCCGGTGAAAGATCAATGACAAATAAATGAAGCAGGCGTTAACTTTTTAAGCCGCCGTCCGTGTCAAAAAAGCTTAACTCAACTGTCATGAACTTTTAATATTGGTCTCCTAACATGCATGTCGCAACACTAAACTAACAAAGGATATAGGAGTCCCAATGAAAAAAACACTAATTGCCCTGGCTATCGGCGCGGCGGTTGGCGGCAACGCTCAGGCCGAAGCCGCTAGCTTTGATGTCGGTTTTAAAGTCCAAAAATTTTTAAACGATTTTTCCTATAAAATATTCGGGTTTGCCAAACCTGTCGGCGCCTCGGAAACAGTATCGGTACCAAGAGTTAACGGTCAAACCACGACCGACTTATTGAAACTAGCAAAAGGTTTGAAAGCGGAAATCGTTACCCGTAATGCAGGTAATAGTTCAGATATGCTGGCATTCTGGCCGAACGATATTAAACCTACTCACGTTATTACTTGCATAGAATCGGGTAATACACAAATCGGCGTTTATCCATCCGGTCAACCCAAATTAATTCCTTCGGTGCAGAGAACCGATTTAGCAACCGGCGAAGTCTCGACGATTTTAAGAGGCATGATTGGTTGTGACGGTATCCGCCGGACGCCGTGGGGCACCATCGTTGCGACTGAAGAAGTCGATGACGGCGGCTTATACGAAATCCTCAATCCGTTGACCACTAGCGAACTGACTTTAGTCAGCCGGGGCGCAAGCGATGTGATTGACAGTAACGGCGCAGCCGTTGCGCCGGGTCAAGTCGCCTTTCGCGGCGCGTTAGGCAAGCTGGCTTGGGAAGGCTTGGATTTAACCAAGAGCGGCGTGGTGTACTACGGCGATGAAGAACGCCCTGGTAGCGCCGGTGCGGATGCAGACGGCGGCAGCATATTTAAATACGTACCGGACGTATCTAAACTAGGAAATGGCGCTGCAATCGCTAATCTCGATCAATCGCCTTTAGTTCAAGGTAGCGTCTATGCTTACCAAGCCTCATGTCAAGCACGCACCAGTAGCAGTTTCCCGCAATTCGGACAAGGCTGTGAAATCGGCGAAGGCGCTTGGGTGAAAGTCGATACCAATGCGCTTCGGGTTTCGGCAAACGAAAGAGGTGCGACCGGGTTTTACCGTCCGGAAGATCTCCATTTCGATATCAATTATAAAGGCCTTGGCGCTAAGTTTTGCTGGACCGACACCGGTAACGCGGGTGCGCAAAATTACGGCGAAGTGGTTTGTATAACCGATACTCTTCCTGAAGGCACTGGCGAAAAAATCAGCAAAGACTTGACCTATCTAGCCGATAGCAACCAAGAAAAAGGCTTTGCGGTGGCTGCAGCCAACCGGGTTTTGGAAGGCGATACCGATTTGAACCAACCTGATAATTTGGCTTTCCAACCGGTCACCGGCAATATGTATGTCATTGAAGACAATCCGTTCGGCGATATTTGGGCGTGTTTAGCGGACGGTAAAGACCGCGACATTAAAACCGACGGTTGCGTGAAAGTGTTATCGGTTCGCGACGGTAGCGCGGAACCCACCGGCTTCGCGTTTACCGGAGACGGCAAAACCGCCTATTTTTACATTCAACACAGCGCCGATGCGGCCTGTACATCAGGTACCGATTGCGCTGTTAGCGACGATTACGCCACCGACGATTTGATTAAAGTAACCGGTTTTAATACCAGACCGAATCGTTAAAGCTTTAATCTCGCCGATCCCCCAATACCTTCCTCAGGTATGTTGACTGGCCGCCAAAAGGGATCTCTTGGCGGCCTTTTTTCATTGTAAAAACTAATCCCTTTGTCATTAAATCGTCATAGAGAAGGGCTAAATTAATAGCAATCTCCATATAGATTGCCGTTAGTTAATGGTTAAAAATATCAAGCGCCGTTCCCTTGTTGTGTTTTGTTGGGTTGTGTTTCTATTAGCAGCCCGGTATTTGTTGCTGGCTCACGCCGATAGCAATAAACCCAGTTATAAGCTTATTCCCGTCTTTCCAGTCCATCTCTCGGTTCCAACGGAGTTTGACGACAGTGTTATTGCTAGTTTGGTATTAGCTGTCACTGAAGGTCAAACTAATATTATCGTTCCGGTTTCAACCGGTTCGCTGATTGCGTTAAATGGACAAAACGGCACCGTCGAATGGCGGCTCGACATACCGAAAGCTAAGAACCAGCAAGTCGAATTAGCCGCCACGCCAATTGTTGTCAAAAATAAAATGGCGGTGATTTACCAAATCGTCGAGCAAGGTGTGCGGATTAGTCATCGCATGGCCGTGGTGGATTTGATTGGGCATTGCTGGGATGAAAGTTTTCCGGTGTTAGAGTTAAAAGCGCAACGCAAAACAGCGGACGGAAAAGCCGTTGTTAAATTCAACCCGCCGACCGCTTACTCTCATGCCGCGCTAAAACACGCCATGAAGCCGGAATCGGAATGGGGGGTTGTTTATGCTGGGTTCGGCAATGCGGGCGATACGCAACCTTTTCACGGCTGGTTGTTCGAAATTGATTTAGATGCTTGGCAGCATCGCAAATCAAACCAAATAATGTCCGGAATTTTGTTAACCACACCGGAGCCAGAATGTCCCGTTAACGTGGAGTATGGTACTCAAGAAATGATCTGCGGCGGCGGGATATGGTCGCCGTCTGGCCCGCAAATTATTCCGGCGGAAGACGGTTATGACATTCTTGTTCCCTCCGGAAACGGTCAGGTCGATTTAGCGCGGCGCGATTACGCCAATAGTTTAATGCGCGTAAAACCGGGGCTTAATTTCGATCCAGAATGTGACACGCAGCTCTGTCGAAACTTTAACCCTAGCCAGCCTGAAGAAGCTTGTTTGTCGTCCTGTAAGAATTTGTTTATGCCTCGTTTGCCGGAAACAAGCGCGCCGTTTAAACCCGCTAGCGGTGATTGCGACAATAAAACGTTTGCCGAATGTTTAGCATGGATGGATTACGATCTCGGCGGAAGTTCTCCGGTACAAGTAACCTTAGCAGGCGGTAAAAAGGTGTTGGTTCAACCCGGGAAAGACGGCGCGGTTTATTTGATCGACGCCGGTCATCTCGGGACACAATATGACCGTTTGCAAATAACCGGTCTGTGCGGTACGCCGGCCGATCCCTGTAAAGCAAGCTGGATGGGTATGATTGTAACTCAGCCTGTCTTAGCGACTGCAGGACCGGTTCCCACGGTTATCATTCCTACGTTCGTTCCCGATCACTCCCACCCGGCGGGAATAGTTGCTTTAAGAATCGCGGATCGAAACGGTCAGCCTGAATTTGAACAGGCTTGGCGGTATCCCGCGCACGGATCAGCCAAAGCGGTCGCCAGTTTCAGAAGCCATCCTTCTTTGCCGGTTATTTCTAAAACGGGCAAGCAGAATCATGAAATCGTATGGGTTGCCGATGTGGGCCGACCGGGTATTTTATACGGACTACGCGCTAACGACGGCGTTGTGTTGGTGAAACATAAGCTAGCAGGCACCGGAAGGCAATTGTCGCGCCCTGTAATTTATAAAGACACGCTCTATTTAGTTTCAACTTCCCTTACTACAGGTAAAACGTTTGTGGAAGCTTACCGGATTACGGTCCAAGACCGATAAGGAAACTCTGAACAGTCGATTCCATTCCCTTCATACCCTAAAAAGGCATAAAAGCCTGTAGACAGGCTTGATCGCAAGGTTCTTAAAATGTCATAAAACTGTCAAGATAATGACATTAAGTCTTAACAAACTTGGCGCACACTTAGGTTTTAAAATGCGCTAAGGAGTATGTCATGAACAAAATTATGAGTAATTTCAGGACCGTTATTCACCCGAAGCCGTTATTTTATCTTATTGAATTGGCAGCGCTTGCGCTAATAATAAGCTGGGCTATAGAGATTTACGCCAAAGAAATTTTTCGATTCATGTAAAACGGATTTGATAAAGTCTTACGGCTAGCAGAGTTCAATTGCTAGCCCGGTCACGAATTTAACGAGCGCTGACTTCTGCTAGGGACGGATCGTTTAAATAATCCTCTTCGGGCCTGTCAAGATTATATTTCCTTATAAAATATTTTTTCAGGCTTTCTTCCACATCGAAGATCTCGTTGGATAACGCGTCGAAACTTGGATTAAGCTTTAGCAGTCTTTGTTTGAGTTGATAGGGCGGCAACAGCAGTAGCTCTATGTCCGACATAGCAACATATTTTTGAGGGCTGACGGTGACGGTATTGAATATTCTATCGAGAACATGCTTTTTCAAATTAATCGTTTGCGAAATTTCTTGCCTTATTTCACAGAATGTCAACAACAGGTCGCTACCTTGATGCGACGGATCCCCTAAGCAGTCGAACCGGTTTAGAAAATAATTAACCGCAAAACGGTAGACATCCGATTCTCTGATGAACAGCCGGTTTGCAATCGCTTTAACCGCGGCTCGATCGCTTTCAACCAAACGCACCGAGATCATTTGTTTGGACTCGTTCATTGACTGTTATTCGCTTACGTACTGACTATTAAACATACTTGCAACGATAATCTACAAAAGTTACAGAATTTTTACCGTTTTGTTACAAAGCGAAATATTTATTAATAATACCGAATTTCTAGAGACAACCCATTTGCTGTAGCTAACTGGAGCCGTTAAATGTCATACAAATGTATGACATTTCTTTAAAACTTAACCGACTTGTCATCATCCGGTTGGGCAAAATGTGAAAAAATTCGCCCCGTTTTAGGCGTTCTACTCGGCTCAGGATTTTCAAAAAATATAAAACTTGAAATCCCGAGATATGCGCTAAAACAGGGACTATCCGGTGATTAGTTCGGCTAACAATCCGGTTCCGAGTGTGGGCTTGAATTTTTTCCTAACGAATGAGGTGTACATGAAAAAGTTACTAATGGGCGTGACCGTATCGGCGGCGCTATTCACGAATGCAGGCAATGCCGCTATTACTCTCGATGCAAACGGTAAACCGGTCATCACTCCGGCGAATACCTATGAAGTCTTTTTGTCCGGCGCTTCTGCGCCGCGTCAATTCATCGAGCAGTTGCTAACCAATCAGGCGGTGCCCGATGTCAATCAGCTCTGCAAACCCTTAACAACGGTGTATAAATACAGAGATAATGTCAGCGGTGGCGATCAAAATGCTTATCTTTGCGAATTGAATACCTTAAATCCTGCGTTAAGCGGTTTGGCTGCCGGCAAAACCAATTTGCTGATCTATAAACGGAGCCTCGGCGGGTCCGCCATGGGTGTAAACCCTGTGATTGCCGACGCCGCTATTAACTTTTTAAGAGTCGACGTTCCGGCAAATTGCTCGGTCCCGGTCGTTACAGGCAATTTGGCGACATTAACCTGTACGTACGTTGAAGGTAACTTAGCGTTTTCACAAAACGTCAAAGCCGATTTCGGCGTTTCGGATGTCGACCCGCTACAATTTACCGGCGTGAACACACCGAGCGGCTTTGCTGCTGTGAAACCGGCAGACTTGGCAAAACTGACCGTAAAATCCGCGGTTGGTCAAACATTCGGCATCGTCGTCACCACCAAATTGCGGGAAGCTTTGCAACAAGCGCAGTTCCCTGCAGCCAATAAATGTAATCCAACCAATGCCGGTCATACGGTCGCAGTTCGGGAATCGGCCGCTTGTCAGCCTACTATCGACTCGGCGCAATTAGCCAGCATTTTTACGGGTAAACTTGTTGCCTGGTCGCAATTCAAGCTGGGCGGTGCGGGTAATTTGTACAATGCGGCTACTGCTGTGGGCATTCAACCGCCGGAAGAAAGAATCCACATCTGCCGTAGAACAAACGGTTCCGGAACCGGCGCGCAGTTTAACGCCAAATTCTTGAACTACCCATGCGCCGGCGTCGCTGTCGCTACGGCGCCTAAAGCAGATACCGGCGCCTTGCCGGAAGCGGTTGCTCAAACGCAAGTGCATCAAATGGGATCGTCAGGGCAGGTAAACGAATGTTTGTCGGAATTAGACGCCGGCGTTAATACTATCGGCACTGCGTTTAACAACACCTACGGCTTCCGTTGGGCGATCGGTATTCAAGGTTCGGAAAACAACGCCAATTTAAGCAGCGGTTACCGTTTTATTAAAGTCGACGGCGTTGCGCCGACCTTGCAAAACGTGGTTAACGGCAAATATAAAGATTGGGTTGAGTTAACTTACCAATACAATAAAACCCACGTGTTCGATCCAAGCGAGTTGAATATCGTTAACGAGATCATTAAAGAATCCGGCAATCCGATTGTGATCGGTGTAACGAACAATCCTGCGGCATTGCATACCTGGGGTCAAAGCGGTTTCTTGGCGGTTCCTCAATCATTCACCCCGCCTCCAAGCGGTCTGGTGTCGTTGACGCAACCGGTTAATCCGTTAAGCCACGGCACAACCACAGCATCGCCTAATGCTTGCCGTGCTCCGACAATTTACAACCCAGGCGCAACCGGCGGAATGCAGTTAAATTAATCTGCACCCGCGGTTAGGTTGAAGGAAAGGATTCCTGTCATTATTAAGCCTATCGCACCTTACCGGTTGCGATAGGCTTTTCCGTATAAGTCCATTCAAGTTGTCTCTTCCGGGTTCGATTTTTTTCCATTGTCATAAAAAAGTCATATTTCGTTAATACAGTAATGGGTGAACCCGAGTCTATGGTCTTAAAAGTAAGGTCGTCTTATAAAAATGCTAACGACACCGGTATTCATTCAATGCCATACGGATTAACTAACTAGAATGTGTTTAAGCGATCAAAACAAATTAACACAGTGGCTGATCGTCATTTTACTATCGGTAACGATATTGAAATGTCTTTACGCTGACGAGACAGCCACGTCTGCGCAAGTCGCAGCTCAAGCTCAAGCCGGTTCCGGCCAAGAAACGGAAGATAAATTCGATCTTATGGAGCTTAGGATTAAGGGCAACACCTTACTGAAACCGGTGTTGCTTGAGCGCACGGTTTATCCTTTTCTAGGGCCGGGAAAAACCATCGATACGGTTATGTCCGCTCAAAAAGCGTTGGAAGATCTGTATCATAACAACGGTTATCAAACCGTCGTCGTCGATATACCCGAACAAACCGTCGATAGCGGCATCGTTTACTTAGATGTATTGGAAGGTAAGGTTTCCCGTTTGCGGGTTACGGGTTCGCGCTACTTTTCACTCAATAAAATTAAAGCCGGGGTACCGGAAATCGCCGAGGGTAAAACGCCCAATTTCCCGGTTATGCAGCAACAAATCGCCGATATTAGCGGTCAGAGCGAGGACCGCGCCATTACCCCGGTGTTGCGTCCCGGCGATAAGCCGGGAACTCTGGAGGTCGATTTAAATGTAAAAGATAAATTTCCACTGCATGGTCGGGTCGAGTTAAACGGCCGCAATACCGCATCCACCAGTTTACTCAGGCTGGTTTCCACGGTTCATTACGATAACTTGTGGCAAAAGTTGCACAGCGCCTCGCTGACCTACCAAGTATCGCCTGAAAATAACGAAGAAGTTGATGTTTGGGTGGGTAGTTATACGATGCCCTTATTCGATAATGCTTCTAAGCTGACTTTTTATGGCGTCGGTTCTTCGTCGAACGCTCAGGTAGCCAGCGGCGGAGCGATATCGGTTGTCGGCGTCGGAGAAATCTACGGTCTCAGGTATGCGCGTAATTTACCCGGATTCGATAATTTTTCGCACAATTTAACGTTAGGCGTGGACTATAAAAATTTCACCGAAACGCTTAATCTGGATACCAATAAAGTGATTAACACCCCATTGGATTACACGCCTTTTTCCATCCAATACGGCGGAACGTATACGGATAAAAAACTTCAAGCCGGGTTTAATGCCGGCGTCAATTTTGCTTTGCGCGGGATGGGCAACGAACCGGAAGAATTCGAGGATAAACGGGCCGACGCCAAACCGAGTTACGCCTACTTAACCTTAGGCGCGAATGGCAGCTACCTTTTACCGGAAGATTTTGTCATCAACAGCCGGATAACGGGGCAAGTAGCCGATTCTCCGTTAATCAGTAACGAACAATTTTCCATGGGCGGGATGCAGTCCGTCCGGGGCTATTTTGAAACCCAAACCCTTGCCGACGATGGCTTTACCGGCAGCATTGAGTTGCTGTCTCCGCGTTTAGCGCCGCTCAGTCTTGATTATATTAATAAACTACAGGCAATTGCTTTTATCGACGGTGGTTTAGGCTGGAACCAGAAGGCGTTGTCAGGGAATCCGAAAAGTTTTTCACTAGCAAGTGTCGGTATGGGAGTGCGCTTTCAGGTTTGGAAATATTTCAGCGGTGTACTGGATCTGGGTATTCCATTACTTGATGTGAATGAGGTGGAAGCAGGCGACCCTAAATTGCATTTTTTGGTTGCCACCGAATTTTAAAGAAATTTTTTGTTGTCATAACTTTTTAACGAGTTTGAATAATGGCTAATCGGCAAGTCGTTGTCCCACAAGACCTTAAATTTGATCCTTTCAAATTGAAACCGTTATTCGCAAGCATTAAGATGGTGCTTGCGGGCGGATTTTTATTGAGTTATCAAGCTTCCGTTCGAGCCGAATTGCCGGTGCCGGCCCAAGTTTGGGCAACACTGGGTTCCGCCAGTAAGCAAACCGCCGGCAATAATTTACAGATTACTCAGCACACCGATAAGGCGGTATTGAATTGGGAGAGCTTCAATGTGGGGGCGAAAAACCAAGTTAATTTTAAGCAGCCCGGCACGTCGTCTATTGCTTTAAACCGTATCTTTCAAGACGATCCGAGCCGGATTTTGGGTAAAGTCACTGCTAACGGACAAATTTATTTATTCAATAAAAACGGCTTTGTTTTCGGCAAGAATTCGACGGTCGACACGAATACTTTAGTGGCTTCGGCGCTGAATATGTCGGATGAAACATTCCAAAACGGCGGCTTAGCCAGCACCTTCGATCAAACAAAAGGCGCAGCGCTCGAAGGTAACCCTGACAGTAAGGCAACGATTAAGATTGAAAAAGGCGCCAAAATTCAGATCGGCGAAAACGGCAGACTTGTTGTCGCCGCGCCTCATGTAGAAAACGCGGGCGATATCAATGCCGATAAATTCGGTCAGATTATTTTAGTCGGCAGCAAGGATAAAGTCTATTTGCAACCGGCCGACAAAAATAGCCCCTTCGCTGGATTATTGGTTGAAGTCGGTAAGGGTGGAAAAGTTACCAATCTGGGGAATGTGCTGGCCCGGCAAGGTAACATCACCCTAGCCGGGTTTGCCGTCAATCAAGCCGGACGCTTGAGTGCGACGACATCGGTTAATGTTAACGGTTCGATCCGTTTGCTGGCGCGGGAAGGTCAAAGTACGGCAGGCGATAAGTTAATCGGAACGTCGACTACAAGGACGGAAGACGCCGACGACGGTTTAGGCACCGAAGCGAAAGTGACGTTTGAAAAAGGCAGTGTGACTGAAATCGTCGCCGACCGTGAGGGCGGCAAAGCAATCGATGAACAACAGCAACCCGAATCTTATTTAGAAACCTCGGCGCACACGATCCATTTGAAATCCGGTTCCGCCATCGGCGTTCCCAGCGGGCGCGTGGAATTGACGGCGACCGATAATTTGCTTAATCCGGTTTTAGCCAAAAAGGGCAAAATTAAAATGGAGTCCGGTGCGTCCATCGACGTTTCGGGCAGTAAAACTATTACCGCATCGGTCGAACGTAACGTGGTCGAAGTTCCGGTACAAAGTTTTGAGCTGAGGGATTCGCCTTATCAGAAAGGTGGCGTGCTGCAAGGCCAAACGGTTCGTGTCGATGTTCGCGATAAAAACTTGATCATCGACACCAGCGGCGCGCTTGCGAGAATCGAGCGCGGCATCGACGAGCGTTTAGGAACCGGCGGCGATATTGTGCTGTCGGCAGGTGAAACGGTCGCTATCGATCAAGGCGCAAACTTCAATATTTCCGGCGGTGTTATTAACTATACTCCGGGCTTTATTAACACCACGAAATTATTAACGGCTTACGGTCAATTTGTCGATATCGGCGATGCGGATCCGTCTCAACAATACCTAGGCGTGTTCGGAAAATATATTGAAAGCCATGAAAAATGGGGCTTTGAACGGGTATGGCAAAACGATGGCTTCTTAGGTAAAGGCCGGTTTGAAGCGGGTTATACCGAAGGTCTGGATGCCGGTTCGCTGCAATTTGCAACATCGCAATTAACCTGGCGAGGTAATCTCATTGCCGGCGCCGCAAGCGGAATTTATCAACGAGAGTCCGATGCAGAACCCTTCGGCGGCGAATTCGCGGTGGATTCGAAAGTGTTCAATAGCGCGCAAAATGTCGTGATTCGCGGGCAAGCCGTCGAACCGGACCGAGACGGTGAAGAGGATTCGAAAGAAGGCAAAGACGGCGGGCAGGATTTGGTTTTTGACGCCGGTTTCTTTAAAAAATCGGGTATCCAAAAATTTAGCGTAAAAACCCTAGGCGACGCGAAGGTTAACGCCGATGCGAAAATCGAGATGACGCCCGGCGGGGAATTCGATTTGGTTGCGGGCGATATCGATTTTAAGGGCGAATTATATTCTGCCGGAGGCTCGGTCCGGTTCGGTAGCGGTTTCGATTTTGACGAGACCGATTCAGCCTTAAGGAACTTCGATCCAAATGCGGAGTTAACCTTGGCGAATGCAGCCAAAATCGATGTCTCGGGCCGGTGGGTTAATGATTTTGCTAACGGTTTGGCGGCAACGCCTTCGGAAGCCGTTGCCATCGACGGCGGTACCGTGAACTTAACGTCTACCGGCGATTTATTCGTCGGCAAAAATGCCGGGATTCACGCGGACAGCGGGGCATGGTTAAGCCAAACCCAGGATTTAAACGCTGGTAAAGCGGGTTCGATCAGTTTGACGGCGGCAGGCAATGGCAGTCAAGCGTCCGTTTTGCACCTGGACGGTCATGTATCGGCGCACGGTTTGGAGACCGGCGGCGATCTGCATTTAAGCAGCGGTAAAATTGTTATAGGTCCCCGGCAGCCGGTTGGCGAACCGGACGATTCCACTTTTTATTTTGGCGTCGATAAGCAAGGCGTTCCGGATATCCGCTCGATAGATAGTTTCGGAAGCATCTCTTTGACGAGCAATACGGAAGATCTGGTATTAAAACAGAATACTGTTCTCAGTTTGAAGCAAAGTAATTTATTGTTAGACGGAAATTACCGGCAAATCGATAGCGGTCAATCGATACTCCCGCTAGCCAGATCCGTCCTATTGCCCGATCATTTACGGAATCCCGTGGCGTTAGAGTTAACCGCCAAAACCGATGTTAAGTTAGAGACCGGCAGTAAAATCCTAGCCGATAATAGAGCCGCAATCGATCTGACGTCTCAGCAAGGCGGAATTTTTGTCGACGGTTTAATTAGCGCCCCCGCTGGGTCGATCAATCTTATGATCGATGCAGAACCCATACCTTATAAGCCGGGTCAAGCGATTTGGCTAGGCAGTCAAGCGGAACTCCAAGCTAAAGGCAGTGTACTGTTGCAGCCGCTCGACGGCTTAGGACGGCAAGGCGGCGAGGTATTGGCCGGAGGGAGTGTGTCATTGCTGGCGAATCGCGGTTATGTGATCATGGAAGAAGGGTCCAAAATCGATGTTTCCGGCGCAAAAGCAACGTTAGATATTCTGACGGATGATACGATAAGCACTAAACCGGTCGAAGTGGCTTCAAACGCCGGAAAAATTGCTCTTACTGCTGCCGAAGGCGCAGTGCTGGACGGCGAGCTAACCGGGCGTGCCGGTAATACCACGGTTAATGGAGGACGTTTGGATATCGCATTGGATCGTTCCAACCGGCAACCCGATCCCGAATTGATCGAGCTATTTCCATTCGGCCCAATCTCAATCAATGTCCGCCAAGAGCATCGAAAGTTGTTAACGGATGACATCGAATTCGGCGGCGATATAGATGCCTTGGGACTTAACTGTCAGATTAATGTCGGCAGTAACGATATTAAACGCGGCGGCTTCGACGATCTCCGCTTGTCGTCGATCAATGTTAACAGCAGCAACGTTAATGACGAAAACAGTTCCGTTAACTTCGTAGGGGATGTCGAATTAACAGCGAAAGCCCGCATCGATATCGATGCGCCTGCAATTAATTGGCAGTCCGATAATAAAAACGGGCTAGGGCATGTCACCCTGAATACCGCTCATTTTAGCGCGGGTTCTTCAATTATTCGCGAGCCGTCGGCAACTCCGGAATTTGGCGGGGGGCAATTAACCGTCGATGCCGAATGGATTGATTTTAGAGGGGCGTCGATTTGGAACCGTTTTTCCGATTTGAGTTTTAAGAGCCGGCACGACATCAGAGCGACCGGTCTATTAGAAATCGACCGCACAGTCGATAAACAGCAGAATAGCGATTATGTCGGCAAGATGGTAACGGCGGGGAATCTTAATTTAACCGGCAGTCAGCTTTATCCATCCACCTTAACTAAATTTACGTTCGCAGTTGCGAACAATCCGCCGGGTAAATTGACCTTAGCCAAATCCGGTCAAGTAGATAAGACGCCATTGTCCGCGGCAGGCACGTTAAATTTGGAAGCTCCGGTAATCCAGCAAAAAGGCACAGTCAAAGCACCCTTCGGCAGTATTAATTTTACCGCGAGCGAGTCATTAGTGTTTGCTAATGGCAGCACGACTTCTGTTTCCGGCGAGGGCCAACTTATACCCTTCGGCGGCACGTTTAGCGGCTTGGATTGGCTATACAGGTTAGACAGTACCAATTTATTAAATTTTTCCAAGCCCCCTGAGAAAAAAATCGTGTTGTCAGCACCTGAAGTTGATATGCAAAAAGGGAGTGTGGTCGACCTTTCGGGAGGCGGCGATTTACTGGCGCACGAATTCCAGCCCGGCATCGGCGGTTCCTTCGATTACTTGGATGTTAACAGTCCGGCCTACAAGGGCGGCTATGCGATTGTACCGGGATTAGGTTCGAGCTTGGCGCCTTACGATCCAATCCAAAGCGCCGGGTTCGGCGAAGAGGCGGGCAGTCAAGTCTATCTGAGCGGCGCCGGTTCGTTGCCCGCCGGATTTTATACTTTATTACCTGCAAGGTATGCCTTATTACCGGGCGCTTATTTGGTGACGCCGCAAGCAAATACGTTAGATCAAAGGATTACGACTGTCGATGCAGCCGGTTTACCGACCGTAGCCGGGTATCGCGTGAATGCGGCGACAGGAGCTAAAGACTCGCGCTGGAGCGGGTTTTTGGTCGAAACAGGCGCCGACATCCGTAAACATTCCCAATACGACGAACAAAAAGCCAATTCTTTTTATGAGCAGCAAGCCCTTCGAAAAGGCCAGAGTATACCGCTATTACCTAAGGACAGCGGGCAGATGGTCATTAAAAATGCCGAAACCAAGCTGGCGCTAAACGGCAGCTTTATAACGGCTTCCGAGGGCGGACGGGGGGCGCGGTTAGATATCGCGGCGGAACGGCTAAAAATTGTAGATAAACTAAGCGCGGAGCCGGAAACCGGGTTTTTGGAAATTTTAGCGCAAGATCTCAACAATCTAAAAGTGGACAGTTTACTCCTCGGCGGCGAGCGAAGTACTGACGCTACGACAGGCGAGACCCATATTGCGGTAGGATCGTCCGAAGTTGTATTCGATAATGGTGCGCGTGTTGAAACGGCAGACCTTATTGCTGTCGCCGGCGATGAAGTTCATGTTAAAAAAGGCGCGGCGATTGCCGCAAGCGGACAAACGAATACCGGCGATACTCAATTTAATCTTCAGGGCGACGGCGCATTGTTAAGAGTATCCGCCGACGCCCAAGTCTTAATCAATAGAACGGAATCGGAAGGTGCGAGGGGTGATTTACGGATCGATGAAGGCGCGTCTTTAAGCGCATCGAAATCGATACTGATCGACGCCAGCCGCAGCACAACCTTAGCGGGCGATATAAATATGCAAGGAGGATCGCTTAACTTAAGCGCAAACCGTATCAATATCGGAGAGGTCGCAGGTTTACCTTTGGGTGCGTTGAATCTTTCAAACCGCGATTTGCAGGCGCTTGACGTTGCCGAACTCGTCTTAAGCAGCCGGGATACTATCGATTTTTACGGTAATGTCGGCATCCCAAGTCAAGAGGGCGGTTTATCGGCCATTTCGTTCGATCAAATCGTTTTAAATGCAGCAGGATTTAGCGGGCACGGCGGAGATACTCAGAGCGTCAATTTAAAGGCAAACAGTATCACTTTACAAAATGCGATCGGAGTTGCCGCTTCGGAACTAACAGATAAAGGCCAAGGCTCGTTGAATATTGCCGCCGGTAGTTTGCAGCAAGGCGACGGCGATTTTAAAATCTCCGGTTTTAAGTCGATTGATCTGGCTATCACCAGCGGACTTAAAGCGGAAGGTGACGGCTCGTTAATTCTTGACGGAAACAGTAAGTTGACCGCCGGCTATGTTACAACCGGCGGTGGAAAAAAACTGACTGTCGATGCAACCGGTCACAGCTTGCAATGGGTCAGCAATGGCGACATTCCGGCAATCGAGACAGCCGGTTTAGGCGGCAGTTTACACTTTATCGCCGATTCTTTGAATTTCGACGGTACCGTAGCGCTACCCTCAGGAAACTTGAACTTAACCAGCCTTAAAGGCGATCTTATCGTCGGACCGAATGCCAATATCGACTTGTCGGGCGAGAGCGTACAGTTTGCCGATGTTGTACGCGCTACGCCGGGCGGGACTTTTAGCGCTAGCGCCGGGGAAGGGAAGATATTGCTCAGCAAAGGTTCGAAGGTCGATATCAGCGGCGGCGGTACTGCATCGGGCGGCGCACTAAATTTTTCCGCAGTCAACCAGTACGTCGATTTGGCGGGCGAGATTATCGCTCAGAATGGCAGCGTAAATTTGGACGTAGCCGGATTCAGTTCTAATCCGGACCCCGAAAACGGGAAAACGGGCTTCGATCTGCTTGCGGACAGTTTAATGACTGCCGGGATATCTGAGTCCTTTACCGTTAGAAGCCGGGAAGAAGATATCGTCTTTTCGCAGGACAATACTATTCGATCTAAAGCGATTACTCTGGTTTCCGATCAAGGCGGCGTGAAATTATCCGGCACCCTCAATGCGGACGGTAGCGACGCAGGCGGTAAGATCGGCGTCTATGCAGGCGATAAGGTGGTTTTGACCGGCGGCGCCCTGTTATCGGCCAGAGCGGCCTCGGAGACGGGCAAAGGCGGTAAGGTCATCTTGTCGTCAACCAATTCGGACGGTAAAAAAGATGATCACGGTATTGCAATCGAACGGAATGCTGTAATCGATGTCGCCGGAGGCAAAGAAGACAGTGGCGGCACTATTTTGCTCCGGGCATTACGCACGGATAGCAATGAGGATAGCATCGACGACGATATAGCAATAAGTCCGGTTTTAGGAGACGTTAAAGGCTTTAACCGGTTTTTTGCCGAAGGCGTAAAAAAATATACAAACCAAAATTTCGCTATCGAAGGTGAGATTTATGCGAGCGATATCGATCTTATCAAGTTCGATACTGATGGTTATATGACTTCCCAAACCATGGATAACGTTAATAATCGTTTAGGCCAGGGTATTCAATTACGTCCCGGTATAGAAATAAATTACACCGGCGATCTGACCTTAAAAGAACAATGGAATTTAGTGGACTGGCGGTATAGCGATTCTGCCGGAAATAGTCCGGTTCCGGGCGGTTTGGTCATTAACACGACCGGGAACCTCACAATTCAAAAAGCGTTAACCGACGGTTTTAAAACGGATTTCATTTTAACCGGCGAGATCAAGGATAAATTGCAAACGGATGAGTCCTGGTCTTATCAACTTGCCGCCGGCGCCGATACAAGCAGCGCTAAAACCAATACGGCGGGTGAAGCCTTAAAAAATCTCACTGTCGCTACGAATCCGGACGCTTTCCCCGATTTCCCGGATCCATTCAATCAGCACGATACTGTAATCCGCACTGGCACCGGCGATATCGAACTCTCGGCGAGCGGAGATATCGTGTTTCAAGACCACACCGCCGTTTATAACGCCGGTCAAGCTGAAGCCGGTAATCGATACGGCACTTTCGGGGATTTATACGTAGACTTTATTTTCTATGGCGACTACGCAAACAACGGCGGCGATTTAGCATTGAATGCCGGCCGGGATATTCAAGGCGCATTAAGTCAGGATCCGTTCATTGATAAGTGGCTGGTCAGGCAGGGGAACAATTGGCAAAATCACGACACAGACCGGCAAGCCACGGCTTGGGCAGTCGATTTTGTTAAGTTTAATAATAATATCGGCGCTTTTGGCGGCGGCAGCGTTGATATCAAGGCCGGACGCAATATTAATAATTTAACCGCTATGTTACCCACCACGGGTAAACAAATAGGGAAATTAACCAATCCCGCCGATGAGTTTTCCTTGCCGGAAACGAATGTCGTCGAAGTCAACGGCGGCGGGCGGTTAACTGTCAATGCCGGTGATAATATCGCAGGCGGCGTTTATTTTGTCGGCCGCGGCAACGGCGAACTGAATGCCGGCGGCAGTATTACCGGCACTACCGATCCGGTTGACTTTGATACGACCTTGAGAGGCTTGACGACAGGGCCGCAATTGCTAATGGGCGATAGCCGGTTTGCCTTGCACAGCAATGACGGCTTAACGATTGCTGCGGTAACGGATCCCATGCTGCTGGGAACCAATAATCCGGTGACGAATATGGGCGACACCAACTTTTTCAGTTACGGCTCAGAGAGCGGGTTGACTTTAACTGCCTTATCGGGCGACGTGCATATCGGCGCAGATCCGAGCGTAATTTTAAGTACCAATGTTAATTTTTCAGACGGCCAAAAAAGCCTTGCGACCATTTTGCCCGGATCTTTAGAAACAATCGCGTTCGGCGGCGATGTGCTGATTGACGGCGAACAAACCGATCACATTCTTTTTCCTTCGCCTAAAGGACAGCTTAATATTTTTGCTAAAGGCAGTATCGCGGGCGATGAAATCGGGCTGCAACGTCTCGCCATGTCGGATTACGATCCGAAATTGTTGCCGGATTACTTGACCCCGTCCGATGCGGTCGCTTTAACCAGCGACGATAATAACATCGTAGCGGCGCTCAGGCCCTTTACCAACAATAATTCGGTTCATGCCCAACAGCCGGTTCATTTGGAGGATACCGAATCCGTCAGAATTGTTACGAAAGAAGGCGATATATCCAACCTGAAATTTAATCTGCCTAAAAAAGCGATTATTGAGAGCGGACAAGATATCAGTAATCTGTTTTTGCAAATTCAACATAACAGTAAAGATGACGCCAGTATAGTGGCGGCCGGAAGGGATATTATTAATCAAACCGAACGCGATCCGGATTTCGGCACCTTGAAGTTGAATACCAATCGCATCGAAATTGCTGGCGAAGGCAATGTCTTGATTAAGTCGGGCCGTAATATTGATTTCGGCACTTCGGACGGTTTATCCACAGTCGGAAATACATTGAATACTAATCTCTCCGGTGCAGGCGCCAATATCACGTTATTGGCTGGTTTGAACGGGGACGAACCTAACTTTCTAGGATTGCAAAATTTGACCGGTGATATTCTGAAATATGCTGAAAATTTTACAAAGTACCAAGAACTTGTCACAGAGTTCATGCGTCAACGCACAGGCAACGAAGAACTAACGGTTAAAACGGCGTTTGAAGAATTTACCAAGCTGAATCCTTCCGTGTACGCTGGCTTGCAACCTAAATTCGACGCCCTAAAAAGCAACAAGTACAGCCAATTAATACAGGGCATCAAGCAAGAGATTATTCGCTTTGTCCGGGTGTCGGTGAATAATCCAGAACTTAGTGAGAGTGATGCATTAAACATTTATTCAGCTGACTATAAATCGGATAAGTACCTCCCCATTCAGCCGAAATTGAATAACTTGGCTAATCAGATTCTGTTCGGCGAATTAAACGCGACAGGATCGGCTTCGGCTGCGGATCCTACGCTAGGCAACGAACGAGGTTTCGCCGCGATTGAAGCGCTCTATCCGGATAATCAATGGAAAGGTGACGTGAATCTGTTTTTCAGCAAATTGCAAACCTTGAAAGACGGCGACATCAATTTACTGGCGCCGGGCGGAAATATCAACGCCGGCCTTGCGGTCGTTGCCAACGATTTGGCGAAAGAAGCCTCGGAGTTAGGCATCGTTGTCCAAGGCAAAGGCAGTATCAATGCGTTTCTGCACGATCATTTTATCGTTAACCAATCGCGCGTATTCGCCTTGGGAGGCGGAGATATCATGATTTGGTCGTCGGAAGGCAATATCGATGCTGGCCGCGGCGCAAAATCGGCTATTGCCGCGCCGCCGCCTGTTATCGATTTCGATAGCGAAGGAAACTTAGTCGTTGAATTTCCGGCAATCGTCTCAGGCAGCGGAATCCGCACCGCCGCGCCGCTCGACGCCAATGAAGAGGCCGGTAACGTCGCCTTATTTGCACCCGGCGGAGTCGTCAATGCCGGCGAAGCAGGTATCGGCGGTAACAATGTCACAATTTCCGCAACAGCAGTATTGGGCGCCAATAACATTCAAGTCGGCGGCGTCGGCACCGGTGTGCCTGCCGCGTCCACCGTCAGCTTAGCGGCCGGATTGACCGGCGCCAGCAACTTAACGGCAAGCGTAAATCAAATGGCGCAAGCGTCCACCGATATGAGTAATAGGGGGGAAGATAAGGCTAAAAAACAAAAAAGACTGAGATCGATTGTGGTTAAGTTGCTGGGCTTTGGCGCGTAAGACAATGATTGCTACCTTCAGCTTGTTATTAAACCGGTAATACGCTTGACCGGCTTTCCATTCTATGGGAATCGATTGCATTGTCGAGTTTGTTAATAAGCTTTGTAAAGTTCAAAACTTCGATGCTGTAACAATAAAGTCATAATCCTGTAATGTTGATTTGAAATACTAAAGGACGATAGATAAAGCTATGAGATAAGGTTATGAAACGTCTTAGTATTTTATTCGTGGTCTTAATGCTGCAACCGTTGGTTGCGTTAGCCTGGTGGAACGACGATTGGGGCTATAGAAAAGAAATAAGTTTGGATGTGCAAAAGGTCAAACAAGACGGCCTGGTGGCGTCCGAAGACGGATTAGCATTAGTCCGGTTACACAGCGGCAACTTTTTATTCTTTCCCGAATTGGCGGCAGGGGGCAAGGATATTCGCATTATTGCCGGGGACGACACGACGCCGTTAAAGTTTTTTATTGAAAAGGCCGATATCGCCAATGAAATGGCCTTAATTTGGGTTAAGTTGCCCAAAGAAGTGGTTTCCGCACCGGAACCGTCCGTATGGCTGTACTTTAACAACCCAGAAGCGGTCGACGGTCAGGATAGAGCGGGTGTTTTTAACTTAAACGAAGTGCTTAATTATTCTTTTGAAAACAAAGACGTTAAAGATAACACCGCAAACGCCAATCACCCATCCCAAACAACGGCTTCGATTAACGACGGCGGTTTAATCGGGGGCGCCGCCACCTTTCAGGGTAGTCAATATATCCGCGTCCCTGAAAAACCGTCCTTGGCAATGCAGCCGGTCACTGGTTGGTCGGTATCCCTTTGGGTAAAGCTGGAGCAAAACCAAAGCAACTCGGTTTTGTGGCAACGCGGCGGTTCGGCTAGTCAATTAACGTTGGCGGTGAAAGAACAAACACCTATTCTGGAAGTCATCGACGGCAGCGCTGTTAAGCATGAATTTGCCGGTACGGCGGCAATAACGCCCAGCGCATGGCATCAACTCGGCGTATCGGTTAATGCCGACGGTGTTTCTCTTTTATTGGATGGCAATGCCGCCGGTCAATTTCCGGTAAAAATCGCCGATTTGACCGGCGATATGGCTATAGGCGCCGATCTCAGCGGAGCCAGAGGTTTCACCGGCGCTCTGGATCAGCTTTCGATCTTTAAGGTTGCCCGCGATGCTAACGCGGTCAAATACGACTTCATGATGCAAGGCGCGGGCGGTTCGTTGCTAACGTACGGCGATGAAATGACGGCCGATGAAGATAGTGGGGGCGATGAGTCGTACTTACTTTCGACGTTAGATAATGTGACTGTCGACGGCTGGGTTATTATCGGTATTTTAGTAGTGATGAGTTTAATCAGTTGGGTTGTTATGCTCTGGAAAGGGATTGTCGTGAGTCGTATTCACAGTCAAAATCGACAATTCGAACAGGCGTTTCGTCAATTGGACGCCGGGCATCTTACCGATTTGGAACATAGCCAAGAGTCGGCCGGTAACCTGCAACTTAGCGACAGTCCCGCATTGTTTTCTTTAGCGAAAGGTCAAAATGCGTTTAAGGCGTCATCGCTGTACCGTATTTATCATGTCGGCGTTGAAGAAATGGAGAAACGCTTCGTTAAAGCCGTGGGGGCGGAAGTGGTCGCTCCGCAAACGTTATCCGGGTCGTCCATGGAAGCTGTCAAAGCGTCCATGCATGTGGTTGTGGTCAGAGAATTGCAAAAACTGAATTCGTTAATGGTGCTATTGACTATTGCGATTGCGGGAGGGCCTTTTTTAGGGTTATTGGGCACGGTTGTCGGGGTAATGATTACTTTTGCTTCGATTGCCGCCAGCGGCGAAATCAATGTCAACGCGATTGCGCCCGGTATTGCCGCTGCGTTGGTCGCGACCGTGGCCGGTCTGTTTGTCGCGATTCCAGCCTTATTCGGTTATAACTATCTGGGCAGTAAAATTAAGGTGGTGAGCGCCGATATGCAAGTTTTTGTCGACGAGTTCGTTGCTAAATTGGCGGAAGAACACACCTAATTGCTAGTTAGTCCGGATTTAAATTACTTCAGCTATGAAAATTCAAGAAGATAACGCGCCTTACGACGAAATCAACGTCACACCGATGCTTGATCTGGCCTATGTGCTGCTGATCGTTTTTATATTGATGGCGACCGTTTCCGTGCAAGGAATTACGGTCAATCTACCGAAAGCCAGCGATGCGCCCAGTCTCGCTAAACCGCAAACCAAGGCGATTACCATTACTGCGGATGGGACCGTTTATTTGGATACGTTTCCTGTTTCGATGGAGCAATTGGAGTCGACTCTTCAGCAATATAAAGCGGTCAATCCGGCGTTACCGGTCGTCATTAAAGGGGATGCGGCGGTCCAGTACGTCAAAATTGTCGATGTGCTGGCGCTATTGGGCAAACTTGAAATCACCCAAATCGGCTTGGTTACGCAGAATTTAGTCAAATAACGCTTTAACCCCCTATGTCGAACCATAAAATAACAAGCTATTTAACCGGTAGCGTGGTCCTGATTGTATTGATCGTAGGGGTTGTTTGGTTAGTGCAAACGTTCGCAAACCGCGAGAAACCGCAGAAAAAAGAACGGAAAATCCAAGCGATTACGATGGTGAAACCGCCGCCACCGCCGCCACCGCCCCCGAAAGTCGAAAAGCCGCCGGAACCCGAACCTGAACAAAAAATTGAAGATCAAGCCGCGCCGGAACCGGAAGAAATTCCCGATGTTGCGGACGAACCGCCGCCTGCCGGGGATTTAGGGCTTGACGCCGAAGGGACGGCGGGTTCCGACGGCTTCGGTTTAGCCGCTAGGAAAGGCGGTAAGGGTTTATTCGGCGGTGGGGGCGGCAATCCTTACGCCTGGTTCGGCAATTTAATTAAAAACGATATTCAGGATTTGATTTCCGGGAATGAAGATTTGCGTGCAAAAGACTACAGCGTCGTCATCAAATTGTGGGTCGGTAACGACGGTAGTGTGCAGCGTTTTGAATTGGCGAATAGCAGCAATGACGCGGACATCGATGAATTATTGAAAAAAATCATCGGCAGGTACGGCAAGGTCGGTCAGCCGCCACCACCCGGTATGGAACAACCCGTTAAATTTCAAATTACTTCAAAAACTTAATTTAATAAGGCAACTATGGAACGGCACATTTGGATTACCGCCTTAGCATTTTGCGGCGCGGCAACGCTTGCGCAAGCGAGTGAAAAAGAAGAATTAATTTTATTACGGAACACCACTATTAATCTGATCGATCAATTGGTTAAACAGGGCGTCATTACTGAAAAAGTGGCTAACGAAATGCTTACCAAAGCGGATGCGGAAGCCAAAGCCGAGCAAGAAGCTGAAAAAACCGGTCTGGCAAAAGACGCTAAGCCGGAAGCTGATGAGGTCAGGGTGCCTTACGTGCCCGAATTTGTAAAAGATGAACTCCGTCAACAGGTACGCCGCGAACTTAAAGAAGAAGTCGTCACCGATGTGATGCAAAAAGCGAAAAGCGAAAAGTGGGGCACACCCGATGCACTGCCCGATTGGGTGAATCGCTTTAAGCTGTCCGGCGATATGCGTTTACGCTATCAGAACGATTTTATGGCGAGCGATAATGCGCCTACCGGCGGACAGACGCATCCTTATCCGAATTTTCAAGCCATTAATGCGGCGGGCGGTATTCAAAATACCCGGCCGGAAAATCTGTTTTTGAATACTCAAGAAGACCGGCAGCGGTTCCGGGCGCGGGTCCGGTTAGGCATCGACGCCAAAGTTACCGATAATCTGGCGGCAGGCGTCCGGCTGGCGAGCGGTAATTTGCCCGATCCGGTCTCGACCAATCAAACGATGGGCAATACCGGCAGTCAATACGAATTTAATCTGGATCGCGCTTTTTTGAAGTATGACGCCGTAGACGACGAAAACTTCAAATGGCTGACGTTAACGGGGGGGCGGATTGCAAATCCTTGGTATGTCGGTGGTGGCGAATTTACCGGCGGCAGCGAGTTGGTATGGGATACCGATTTGTCGTTTGAAGGTTTTGCCGCGACGGGACGTTACAGTTTGGGCAGCGCTACAGTACAGCCGGATAAGCACGATAAATCGAGGGAGGTTTATGCGACCGCAGGCGCTTTTCCGTTACAGGAAGGCGAGTTGAGTTCGCACGACAAATGGCTGTTCGGCGGTCAGTTCGGCCTCGATTGGGGTTTCCAAAATCAGGACGCCTTACGCGCCGGTATAGCCTATTACGATTATATAAATATCCAAGGCATACCGAATACCAACAATCCGCCGACGTGTAATACTAATCAAGCCGTTAATAATTTATCCCTCCCTCAATTTATGCAATTTGGCAATAGCCTGATTGGGATCTGCAACGATCCGACTAATTCAGGTCCGGCTTTGTTCGGGCTGGCTTCCGATTACAATATCATCAACTTTAATATCGCTTACGATTTAGCGAAATTTGCGCCATATCATTTAATCGTAGCTGCGGATTACGCCAAAAATCTCGGTTTCGATAAAACCGAGATTAACCGGTTGAGTGTAGTTAATGACAAATCCGGGGGCATTGTCGAAGAGGAAACCGACGCATGGCAAGTTCGCATGGATTTCGGCTGGCCGAAGGTCGAACGTTACGGGCAATGGAATGTGTTTGCACTCTACAAATATGTCGGCCGCGACGCCGTGTTAGACGCTTACTCCGATTCCGATTTTCATTTAGGCGGAACCAATGCTAAGGGCTGGGTTATCGGCGGCAACTACGGCTTAATGAAAAACTTGTGGTTTACGGGGCGCTGGTTAAGTTCGGATGTGATTACCGGGCCTAAGTACGGAATCGATACCTTGCAATTGGACGTCAATGCTAAGTTTTAGATGAGTGTTATGAAACGGATAGTGATATTGATTGTTATGACTGGATTTGCTCAAGCAGGCGTTGCAGCAAATAAAGAAAAGGACAGTGCGAGTGTTAGGGCGTTGCGGAAAATGCAAACTACCGTAACGGAAATAACGTCGGAACGCGACGCCTTGAAAGCCGAAACGGCTAAAAAAAACACCGAATTGGAAGATTTAAAGAAGCAGTTAAGCGAAGAGAAAAAATCGGCAACCGCGTTAACCGACAGGCACAGTAAGGAAAAGGCCGTTCAACAAAAAATGACTGACGAACTGCGCGCGCATCTGGACAATACGACCGCCAAGTTACAGGAAGTGATCGGCAAATATAACGCATTAAATCAAGCCAATAAGGAATTGACTGCCGAACACGCAAAATTGAACAATACTCTGCAGCTCACGGCAACCGAATTGAAGGTCTGCGCCGGGAAAAATCAAAAGATGCTAGGAGTCTCTAAAGAAGTCATTACAAATTACCAGAAATGCCAAAGTAGAGGCTGGATGAACGCCGTCGCTGATTCGGAACCTTTATTCCAAATCAATACCGTGAAGTTTGAAAAAATGCTGCAGGACGTGGAAGATAAAATTAACCGGGAAGAATACCTGGAAACAGCCAAGGATGTTGTGCAGCCGTAAACAGCCGCTGCCAAATATTTTTTTTCAATCCGTCCGGCGGGAAAACTTCAACAATGGATTCGACTGATAAGTAATCCGGTGCAAGCTCATAACAAAATGTTATTATTCTGTTATGAGCATTAAACCTGAGAACGACCAAAACCGGGACAATCTTCAAGCCCTTCTTGAGCTACTGCAAAAACATAAGATTATAGAAGACTTGATCCACAAACAAGACATGCCGAATCATGACTTGGTGGAAGCCATTGTCCGCAAAGAAAATCTTGCTCAGCTTCAGCAAGTGCTTAATCAGCAACCGCCTGCCGATATCGCAAAGATTCTGGAGCAAGCGGACCAAGAAGATCAGCTCTTGATATGGGCGCAATTGCATGACGATTTAAAGCGCGCGGTCTTGTCGTATGCGCCGCTTCCGGTGTTGCAAATTCTCGGTAAAAAAGACTACAAAAACGAAAAATACCGGATCAAGGCATTCAATTTAACCGAGGGCAGGTTACGCGAAATATCGATACAAACGGCGCAAGATTTAGCCGAGGCCAAACCGGTTTGGATCGACTTGGTTGCGCCGACTTTCGAAGACCGGTTGTGGGTCGGCGATATTTACGGCATAGAGTTTCCCGATCCCGACCGGTTAAACGATCTGGAATCTAGCGCGCGCTTCTATGTGGAAGAGAACGGCGAAATTCATTTGCATTCGGATTTTTTATTGGATAAGGAAGATATGTCCCGCAACGTCGCCGTTGCCTTTATTCTGTATCAGGATATTTTGTTTTCTATCCGGAATGAAGAATTACCGGTGTTCCGTTTGCAACGGATGCGGGCGCTCAGCCAGCCGGATTATGTTGCCAACGCCAAGGATATTCTACTCGATCTCTATGCCGCCGATACCGAATATACCGCGGATGCATTGGAAGAGGTTTATGCTGCTTTAGAGGTTGTCGGTAATGAGGTGCTCAGTAAACAAATGAGCGACGAAGCCGCCGCGAAGATCTTGATCGGCATTGCTAATGAAGAGGATTTGAACGGACGTATCCGGCGCAATGTAATGGATACGCGGCGGGCGGTGTCGTTCTTGCTGCGCAGTAAAACGCTTGCGAAAGATCAGGTCGAATACGCTCAGCAAATTTTGCGCGATATCGAATCGATAGACGGACATACGGCTTTTCTGTTCGATAAGATTAATTTTTTAATGGATGCGGCGGTCGGTTTTATCAACATTAACCAAAATAAAGTAATGAAACGGCTTACCGTAGTTAGCGTGGTTTTTATGCCGCTGAATATTTTGGCAGGCATCGGCGGCATGTCGGAATTTTCCATGATGACCAAAACTTTACCTTGGCCGATGTCTTACAGTTTATTTACCGCGGGTTTAGTGATTGTTGGCTGGGCGACCTATCTCTTGCTGCAAGCGTTCGAAAAACGCGAGTTACGCAAATTCCGTAAAGAAGATATATCGCCGTAAACGTTGCACTTAAGAATAATTTACCATTCTGTTG
>DLHW01000041.1:23654-23863 GCA_002483425.1 Methylococcaceae bacterium UBA7658 | reverse complement strand
CAAAAAAATCATCAGCTACAAAGTGTTAACCAACGACGACAAGGCCGCCGCTGCCGAAATTCAAGCCGAAGAACAAAAACAAAGCGTCGAGAGCATGCACGAAAACGTCGAGCGCCCAGAAGTGTTGCTCGGCTCGACGTACAAGATCAAAACGCCGCAGTCAGAACATGCGCTGTACATCACCATCAACGACATCATCCTCAATCCGG
>DLHW01000041.1:0-23647 GCA_002483425.1 Methylococcaceae bacterium UBA7658 | reverse complement strand
AACATGGAGCATTTCCAGTGGGTGCTAGCCTTAACGAGGTTGATTTCCGCCGTATTCCGCAAAGGCGGCGACGCCTGCTTTTTGGTGGAAGAAATGAAAGCCGTATTCGACCCGCGCGGCGGCTATTTCAAGAAAGGCGGCGTGTTNNGAATCGCACTTGAAGCACATCGGCATGATCAAACAGGAACCGATGACCGATCATCAAAGGAAATTCCTGGCCGAAAAGCGGCGGGAGTTCGAGACTCAACACGGCGAAAACAGCGATAACGCGTTTCCGGAAAAAGCGGTGTTATGCACGAAATGCAGCACCAAGGCGATGGTGCTGATGGACGGCTGTATGACGTGTTTGAATTGCGGCGAGAGCAAGTGCGGCTGAGGCAACTAGACCTTACCGGCTTTTGGATTTATCCCGAAAACCCGGCTGAACGGCTACTAACGGTTATCTCCGTCGTCTTTGTCGGCGGGCGGCGCTTCGTCCGGGTTATTGCTCACTTGACCGAGTTTCATCATAAAGTATAAACAGGACACTACAGCGATTACCATGACCGCTTCAAACACTAACCTCAACATAAGGATTCTCCTGTTGCGCAGTTTACATAATCAAGTCGTTAAAACAAGGATTTATAATTATCTTGTAGGCTTATTCCTACACATTGTCAATAATAATATTGTAGCCTGGCCGCTTGGTGGCAGTCTTGCGGATATCGCCGGTCACTACCCGGTGCTTTCGCAATGGCGCGAACGGATTGAACGCATGGAAATCTACCCGCGAATGCGCTTCGCGATTTCGCTAAAATAATGCTATGGTGTCGCTTATTTTTATAAAGACAGTTAAAACACTCCGAACTTTGTGAGAAAAATACTATGATCCGTAAATACGCTTTGCTGTTTTTATTTATCATCGGCCTTGCCAGCAGCGCTGCTGTTATGGCTAATGCGTTATTTTCCGTTGCAAATCAACCGGCAGCCGGTTCGCAAACACTTATGGCGGCGGCTGAATCCATGAAGGATCCGTTTCCGCTGAAAAATTCCAAACATTATAACGAATCTAACGACCCCGCCTTCAGACGTTGCGGCACCCATTCCGATGGTCCGCAGCACGGTTTTTATGCCGTACCGTTACTGTTTCTTATCGCGTCCGGAATTTTAATTTATTTCAAATAAACCGGTTGCCAAGAAATTTACCATGCTAATTAAGGCGTTTTTAAATATCAATGTATTCAGTGATTTAGATTGTTATTAGCCAACAATTGATTATTGAGTCCATGAATATAATGCTGCCGGAAAGATCGTCTCATTTATAAGTATATGGCGCTTAAACTAAGTCACTAACTAATTTCCTCCCCCAATCAATGCGTGTATTGTTCTCTTTAAAACCAGATTAACTCGGCGCGAAGCGCGTCAACTAACGAAATACTGTCATCTTATTGCTGTAATGTTAGAATCCGGCCCGTTTCGATTGCCGGACTCAATTCCAATAAACTATTGTTCAAACCTTATGACTTTCACGCAACCCGGTAAGCCGAATTGGTATTTGCCGCTCTTGTCCGGTTTTTTTATCGGCACCAGTTATATTCCGTTTCCGCCTTGGGCGTCATTGTTCGGCTTCGTGCCGTTATGGCTGTTTTGGCAAGAGCAGACCCAACTTAAACACGTTGTATTGGGCGCCGTAATAACCGCTTTTGTGTTCACCATGATCGGTTTTAACTGGGTCACTTACACGCTGCACGAATTCGCTCATTTGCCCTGGTTTTTTGCGGGCATCGGCATGATTATTTATGCACTCATCGGTCATCTATTCGTCGCGGCCGCCGGATTATTATGGTTTCTCGGCCGATCGCGCTTTCAATGGAACGAACGCTTATCGCTCTGGTTGATGGCATTGATAACGGTGTTATGCGAAGCGAATTCCGTGACTGTATTCGACTGGAATTTCGGCTACCCCTGGTACGGCGCGAACATACCGGTTTACCACTGGGCCGAAGTAGCCGGATTTAGCGGCTTGAGCGCCGCAACCGTTCTATGCAACCTGCCGCTTTATCTGGCCTGGCGGCAACGCAAGCAACGGTCGGGCAAAATTATTTTAGGGACGGTGCTAACGGGATTCATCGCACTCAATCTCGGCGGGTTGTGGCTGAAATCGCGCCTGCCGGAACCGGACGCTAAACTGACTACNNTTACTCATCCAAGCCAGCATCCCTAATTCGGAAAAAATGGCCGCCGAATTAGGAGAGGGTTACACGCATGAAATCGTCCGCCGTATTATGGCGTTGACCGATCAGGCATTACAACGTCATCAAGGCTCGCCCGCCGATTTCGCAATGTGGCCGGAAACGGCATTCCCGGCTTTATTAGGCGAGGAGTTTAAATATAAGGAGTTCCCGGTTTTGCTGTCTCAATTCCTGAACGAAAGGAAATTGCCGCTTGTTACCGGCGCGTTCGGCGTCGACCGGAAAACCAATTTAATTACGAACTCACTGTTTTTATTGAACGATAAAGGCGATATCGTGGAACCGCATTACAGTAAGACGATTTTACTCGCCTTCGGCGAATACATCCCGTTTGCCGAGACATTTCCCGCTATCCGTAAATTTCTACCTGAAATCGGGCGCTACGCCCGCGGCCCCGGCCCGACTTTATTGTTCGACTGGAACGGTTTTAAAATGGGTCCGCAAATCTGTTACGAAAGCCTGTTTCCCAAGTTTTCCCGCGATCTGGCCAATCTAGGCGCGCAATTTATCGTTAACGCGACTAACGACTCCTGGTACGGCACCTGGCAAGAGCCTTATCAGCACATGTACATGACCTTAGCTCGCGGGGTTGAATTCCGCCGTCCGGTGTTACGCGTTACCAATACCGGCATTTCCACGGTTTCTCTCGCTTCCGGCGAAGTTCTGGAACAGTCGCCGATGTTGCAGCCCTGGGCTGAGTTTTATGAAGTGCCTTATCTTAAAAATCCGCCCAGCACGTTTTATCAACGCTGGTTTTGGCTTGTGCCCTGTTTACTCTGGGGCGGCTTAGCTTTACTATTAGTTATCGGGATTTACCGTAAACCGGCAACAGTCAAAAACGAACGGGAGTAATTACATGAAAATATACGACATTGAAGAAAAACGCTATCAAGGCATAGCCAATCCTTCCGGAGCGGTTGCGGTTAACGATACTCTTTTTATTGTCGGCGACGACGAGGATAATTTGCTAAGAATTTACCACCGTAACGCCGGCGATAAACCGGTGCAAACCATTGCGTTAAGTTCGGTCTTTAAAGGCATCGTTGCGGATGGCGAAGATCTGGAAATCGACGTTGAAAGCGCGGCGGCTCTCGGCAACACGGTGTTCTGGATCGGCTCGCACTCGACCAGTAAGAAAGGCGAATTCCGCCCTGCCCGGCACCGGTTATTCGGAGTGCATATTAAACCCGGCGCTAAGGACAAGTTTACCTTAAGCCCAGCCGGAGACATTTACTCCACGTTAATAGACGATTTGCAGGACGACTCCCGTTTCGATAAATTCCATTTTGGCAAAGCCAAAAAAACCCAGGCTAAAGCCATTGGCGGTTTGAGTATTGAAGGTCTGGCAGCCACGCCAGACAACGGCCTTTTAATCGGATTTAGGAATCCTTTATCGGGCGGAGAAGTCAAAAAAGGCCGGTTGGAAAAAGGCAATGCGCTGATGGCGAAATTAAAAAACCCGTTCGAGGTCATTCACGGTTTAAAAGCCAAATTCGCCGATCCCATCGAACTGGATTTAGGCGGCTTCGGCATCCGGGAAATCACGCATTATAAAAAACATAAATACCTCATCATTGCAGGTCCTTATCATGAAAACATCCCCGATGAAGACCACGGTCTCGAAGAAGGCAAGTTGATTGTTTGGTCGAGCAAATCTGGAAAACTCAACACCTTGAAAAAGTTCGATCTGAGCGGTTTTAACTTCGAAGGCGCACTATTCTATCCTGGCAATCACGATTCCGTGCAATTACTGAGCGACGACGGCAAAATGACCGCTGCACAAGGATTTCGCAGTTTGACCCTGAGCTTATAAAGCCGAATCAACTCGAAAATCACTCTATTCCGGCGCATAAAGGTATCCTTATCGTTCGCAACCACCGGGCTTGCCCGGCGAATTGATCGGCCCTGCCTTATCACACGCCGATACAGCGGAATTTTTCATGCGATCTGTTCTACTCTTGTTGCTTTTAGTTCCCTTGGCGTCTTATGCCGAAACCTCGCTTTGGCGCGTCGCCAAAGGCGATCATCGCCTGTTCATCGGCGGTACGGTGCATTTGCTGAGCAAAGCGGACTATCCGTTCCCCGACGAATTCGAGCAGGTATTCCGGGAAGTCGATACTGTGATCTTTGAAACCGACCTGGACGCCTTTTCCGGAGCCGAAATGCAGGCTGATATGCTACGGAAACTCACTTATCCGGACGGCATCCGCTTGCAATCGAAACTTAGCGCTAAAGCCTATCGCGCCCTAGCTGCTTATTGTAAAACCGCCGGAATTCCGCTCGACTCATTGCAAAACATGAAACCGGCAATGGTGGTTTTGATCCTCACCATTTCTCAATTAAAACAATTGGATATGGCGGATACCGGCGTTGATCAGTTTTTTTTAAAGAAGGCCAAAGCCAGCAGCAAAAAAGTCGTTGGTTTAGAATCGGCGGAAGCGCAAATTCAAGTGCTGGAAAACATGGGCAAAGGTCAAGAAAACGAATTAATTTTATCGAGCATTAAAGAATTACAATCAACGCCGCGAGCCATCAAAGGAATCAAGTCGGCTTGGCGTAACGGCAATTTAAAGGAATTGGAAAATATCGGCATTCAATCCATGCAGTCCGAATTTCCGCAACTGCGCAAAAATCTTCTGACCAGCAGGAATCAAGCTTGGCTTCCTAAAATTAAAGCGCAACTGGAAACGTCAGAAAAAGCGTTAATTCTAGTCGGCGCTCTGCATTTGGCAGGTGACGACGGCTTAATCGCGCTGTTAAAAAAACAAGGCTATACCGTTGTACAGTATTGAAAAATCACTTTCGTTCACATTCTGTTAACATATCGGCTTATATACTTTCGCACATAGTTGATTTTAATATCTTTGTATTATTTCTTGCCAAGGCTGGACGCTAGGAAAACAATGACCGCACAGCCTATCAACCGCCCATCATAAATTCGATATTCCGTGGAAATAATTGAGTTTCATGCCTCGTTAACGCGCTTGTCCGGCATCGACACGATTGAAGACATTACCGGACTCTGTGATTTTTACGCCCGCGAATTAGGGTTCGATTATTTCATCTATGCGTTACGCATTCCTACCCATTTTTCCGATTCGCGGCTAGTCTTGTTAAACGGCTATCCGGACCGGTGGGTCGAACATTATTTCACCCGTAACTATTACAAAATTGATCCGGTCATGGCTTATTGCGCCAATCACATCGTCCCTTTACAGTGGCGCGACCTCGCGCCGCAGCCATCGAGTGCGAGCGAACGCTTCATGCGGGAAGCGAGCGAATTCGGCCTTAAATGGGGCGTCACAATGCCCGTCCATAGCCCGCATGGCGAGTTGGGCGTCCTGAGTTTTGCGCTCGACCGCCCGGCCAAAGCCGCCCATGAGATAACCGGACAAGCCTTTCCTTATATCCAGCTTTTAGCTGGGCATCTTCATGAAGCGATCAGGCGCATTTCGGGATTGAACGATGCGGCGGCGACAAAGCAATTAACGCACCGGGAGCAAGAGTGCCTGCGCTGGGTCGCCGACGGCAAAACATCTTGGGAAATCGGGCAACTTATGCGAACATCCGAACGAACGGTTAATTTTCATATTAACAACGTCATGTTGAAACTCAATGTCTGTAACCGGCAACATGCAGTTGCGAAAGCCGCTTTACAGGGCCTTATTCATCCATGTCCGTTTTGAGGTTATCTTCGCGTCGACCTGTCAGTTTTGACAGCAGACAATAACAAAAATATTTGTTCTAATTCGGAGTTGGGCATATCTTCACGCTCCTATGCCCTGTATCTCCTTAACTCGGAGCGGTGGAGAATCAAAATGGCACAAAAGCTTCTTACGGCAACTCTTTTGTTGTTGCTTTCCGGCTGCGCGACCACAGCAAATAATACTTCTACTGAAGGAAGTAACAAAGCCGAGAAGAAAATATCAATGGCTATTGGGCGGGAAATTGGCAACTTTAAAATCACTAATTCACAGATGACAGAGGCGCCGACAGGTTATAACGGAATGCAGTACACCGTTAAAACTGATGATGGCGCCACCTATAAATGTGAAATTTTAGAACCATCCGGGTTAGGCCAAGTCGCGACTTGGGGTATGGCAAGCGGCGCAGATGCTATGTGCACGGATTTTACCAAGGGATCCAGCAATATAGGAAAAACGAACGAGGCAAACTGCAATGCATTACTTCGAGCTGCCGGCAAATGCTAAAAAACGCCCGGCATAACGCGCAAGCCGACCCGGTTCCGCATTGTAGTTTGAAAAACCACCGCAGTTTAAATTTAATTTCAATCAATCACTTAATTAGGTAAGAGAAAAAATGATAACAAAAGTAATTGGATTACATTATAAAAGACTAACGAAGCGGGCTATCGCCGCGCTGTTGCTGTCAGCAGGCGCTCTAGCAAGCTTTGCACCATCGGCGTTTGCCATCGAACCGTGCGATAGCGCCCAGCTTATCCCGATTAATACTGCTTCCGGCGTAAAAAACCTAACGCCGGGAGCGCGGCAATTTTACCGGGTTAACGCGCCAAGCGCAGGTCTACTGACTTTGTACGCCTTAGGCGCTACCGATACGACCGGACAACTTTACGATAAAGATTGTCTTCCAATTAATGGTGCAGTGGATTTTAGCTCCGGCCCAGATAACAACTTTCTAATAAGCCAAACGGTAGCGCAAGCGCCTTATTTCCTTGAGGTTTATGGAAATTCGAGCACGACTCAAGGCGCTTACCGAGTTCAAACTGAAGGCGACTTTAGTAGCGACGACCATGGCGTCTTGTGCAATAGCGCAACCGTGGCGAGAAGTTTAACCGAACCCGGCGCCTTAACGCCTTACGGCGACCGCGACTTTTTCCAAATCAAGGTTAACGGTTCAGGAAACGTCACAATCTTCGCTGAAGGCCCGACTGATACGACAGGTCTTTTATACGATAAAAACTGTCTATTTATCAACGGCGCCATTGATTTCTCTAGCGGTCCGGATAACAATTTCCAATTAATCAAAACATTAAGCCCCGGCATTTACTATGCGGAAGTCAGAGGGAACTCGGTAACAACCAAAGGCAACTACAACCTGCGTCTAAGCGGAGATGTTGAATTCCCCACCGGCACCTGCGCCGGTCAACCTGCAACCATCTCGGGCACAACCGGCAACGATGTTATCCGCGGAACAAGCGGCAACGACATTATTCAAGCTTTTGAGGGCAACGATGTCGTCTACGGACTGGACGGTAACGATATTGTATGTGGCGGCTTAGGCGATGATGTCTTACAAGGAGACGCCGGTGTCGATAGAGTGCTCGGCGATAGCGGCAATGATATTTTACGAGGCGGAGTTCATGCCGATGCGCTAAACGGCGGCATCGGGTCCGACATCTGCGACGGTGGCGACCAAGTCGATACAGCAGTTGCCTGTGAAGTAAAAAATTTGGTTCCTTGATTTAAAGCGTACTGCCAGAGTACCTTTTTTACGGGATGGAGGGGAGCGCTCCATCCCTTTTTTATCGCCGCGGAAAGGATAAGTTAAGTGATCGGCTAGGGCAGCCTCGTTTGTATCTGTTCAGGAGTATTTGAATGAATCTAGTACCGGGTCAACCCGCGATTTGAGAGCCGTAAATCCCAAACTCATCATTCAACGCGAGCCGGTCCTTTTTCAACCTGAATATTATCATGGCCATAGTAAACGGAATGTCCGTTATATTGTCATGCTGTTTTTGTATTCAAAAATTCATTGTTTTAACTGTATTCTGGGCGAATTAGAAAGTCGTGCCAGCGCCATCTCCGGCAAATGATTTCCATAACGACCGGTATAGTAAACTTGGCTTCGTCTTTCTGGAAGCGGGCTCATCAAACCGACAAACTCATTAATTGAACAGCCTCTTCTTGCAATTGGCTACAGAACTTTTCTGAGGCTGCATTATCGAGCAACTCGACAATTTCCTCACAAGTGAAAAGTTCTTTTGGGCTATTAAATAATATTTCCGCCAAAGCGGTAATTTGCTGCCAATTCAAACGGTTATTTATAAATCCGTATGCCGCCAAAAACAGTTCGCCAAGTTTCTGTTCTCGCTCGGTTTTATTGTTAGGATATAAACAAACCATGTAATCGTCGATTACACCCAAATCCCTGTTGCCACCGTAAAATTTCAGTGCTCCTAAGTAGACAAGATTAGCGTTGAAAACCTCGTCATCGCGTAAAGCGACGTATTTAGCTTCGGCTAAGGAGCCTACGAGTAAATTTACCACGTCGGCTTCAAAAGCGGCTAAACACTGCTGTTGTTCCTGAGAGGTGAGCCGCCTAGTCGCCAACCGGTAACAATCCGGCAAATGAGGGATCAATCTTCCGCCTTCGATTTGCGCGGCGCACTTGGCAGGAATACTGCTGAGACCTTCGCGAAAATCGGTTTCTTTTTTTAAGGCGGTAATAGCAATCTGAAAATAAACATCCGGCAGCTTTTTTAATTTGTTGCCAATGGCGATAGCGGTTGCATGACCCGCTTGATGATAGGCATTCCGTTTTCCGATACGAAAAAGCGAACTCTTTTGAGCGCTCGACATGTTATGGTCGCATTTCATGAAAACCTCGTAACAAAAAAACGCGGGTTATCAGTACATTTGAGCCGACAAATAACCCGCAAAAGAGGAAGGTTACGATTCATGAGATTAATAAACCTCATAAACCGGTTTAACAATACTGCTTAAAACGCTCAGAGGAGGATTTTAGTGAAGACCAAATTCCGCAACTAAGACGCAAATATTTAAGCAATTAACAGGCCAAATATTGGAGTCGTTTTTTGCTTATTTTCGGTTTTTCCTCTTTCCGAACCCGCTTTATAATAATTTATAAATAATTGATTATATTATATTTATAATAACTACTTATAAAGTATGTTTAACTTTTACTCAAATCTAGGCAGTCNNTTTTTAGCGTCATTTATCGCTACTTTTAAAAAAGTGTGTGATATCCCGCACTTTTCGGGTTTTAATGCGTTTCTGTAACTCAGGCGTAGCGCGGCTTCCAGAAAAAAATGAGTGATTTGACACAACGAGTGTGTGATATGACACATAATTTTCCGGTCGCATTTAAGCGAACAGACAACATAAATGTCCCGGCAAGATTTTTTAAGCTGTCTTTAAATTGAATGGCTATGCACAAGTATTCAGCTTGAAAAAAGACTGATTGGTGTTCAATTGCCAGCCGCAGCAAGCGATTTAGAATTTCCGGCTCTCAAAACTGTATACAGATTTTGTTAAAGCGATTTTTATGAAAATTAACAGCCTGTTACACAATTTTTTTGTAAAGATAGAGCAAAGTACCTGCCTCAGCATTGTTTCTAAGTCATTTTATGTGAATTAAATTCTTTATTTTCACCTATAATACCCGCGCCATTTTACTAACGGATATTACGAGCAAGTAAGGGAGAGGCTGATTTAATTCTTAGCCAATAATCCATTTGAATTTTCTAAAAAGAATCAAACGCTATAACGGGTTCGATCTTCAAGCATTATAGCCTTGAAAGACTTGCTGTGAATTTTGCTGCCCGTCGCGGATGAATATCTTGATTCGGATCGGATAGCTTATTGATAATGACTGCTTCCGCTAACGATACAGTTATACCTAATGCCGGTATTCTTTGAACCCAAGTACTGCTCGTGACTTCTTAAGTTTTGCTTTGCGGTTAGTGGCGGAACGAGAAGTTAGATTAAGCTTTGGCAACGGATAAAATAACAAACTACGGTACACCAAATAGAAGCGATTTCGTTGTTTATAACCTTAGGACGGTTGTAAAGTTTTAAATACTTCATGAAGATCAAGGCGATATGGATACCCCGCAACCCGTCGACACCACCTATTTTCTGCATCAACAGCTTGAAGCCGTAGTTTCGCTGCTTGAGAAGCAGGCCCTTGAAAAAGCGCTTGTTCTTAAAACTTCCGGTCATCTGGATTTGGAAACAACGCTTGTCGATAAGCAGCATCAAGCTCGATTGCAGGCGTTGTTATCCGATCTTCATCCGGCCGACATTGCCTTTATTCTCGAATCGCTTCCGCTCGATCAGCGTGAAACGGTATGGGACGTCATAAAGAGCGATATAGATGGTCAGGTCTTGCTGGAGGTATCGGATTCGGTCAGACAGACGCTCATTTCCGGGATGGAGGTTGAAGAATTGGCGACCGCCGCCAGCAATCTGGATACCGATGAAATTGCCGACCTCGCCGCCGATTTGCCTAAACGGGCAATGCTCAAGATTCTGCGTTCGCTCAATAATCAGGAACGCACCCATCTCAATACCATCCTGTCTTATCAAGACGACCAGGTCGGCGCGTTGATGGATTTCGGTATGATTACTGTCCGTGACGATATGAATCTTTGGGCGATTACCGACTACATCCGCAAACTGGGAAAACTGCCGAGCCACACCGATAAGTTGTTTGTGGTCGATCAGCACGATGTTGTGAAAGGTGTGCTACCGCTACAACGCTTGCTGACTCATTCGCAGACGGAAGAGGTTGCTACCGCGATGGTTACCGATTTTGTTAAATTCCAGGTGGATCACGACACTGCCGATGCTTCAAGGGCCTTCGAACGTTACGATCTGATTTCGGCTCCGGTTGTCGATGATAGGGGACGGCTGCAAGGACGGTTGTGCGTCGACAGCATTATGGATTACATCAGGGAAAAAACCGATGAAGAACTGTTGATTCATGCCGGTGTTGTAGAAGATGAGGATCTTTTCTCCAGTGTTTGGAAATCCGCTCGAAACCGCTGGACATGGTTATTGGTAAACGTTGCCACCGCGTTTGCTTCGACCCGGATTATCGGTATTTTTGAAGATACGATTCTGCAATTGGTGGCTCTGGCGTCGCTAATGCCGATTGTAGCGGCTATGGGCGGTAATACCGGCAATCAAACCAGTATGTTGATTATTAGATCATTAGCTCTGGGTCAGATAACACCGGCTAATGTGTTCCGGTTGATTAAAAAAGAACTCACACTCGCGTTGCTGAACGGTATTTTTATCGGCGTGATCATCGGTTTACTCAGTTGGGTGTTATACAGCGATACCGCCCTATCGGTTGTTATCGGTTCGGCCATGTTGATCAATTTGATGGTAGCGGTTGGGGTGGGCTTGAGTATTCCTTTAATACGCCATAAGCTCGGTAAAGATCCGGCGGTAGGCGCAAGTATTATGTTAACGGCGATTACCGATTCGATGGGCTTTTTTATCGTTTTAATATTCGCGAAAATGTTTTTGACTGGTAAATGAAATAGGCTTAAAGGCAAAACCCAATCGATAGGAGGCTCGACGAGTTATTGACGAGTATTAATTTCTGTATAATTTACGCTTCACTGGACTGTCTATAATTCAGTTGAATCGTCACGAACATGGAAACTTGGCTCTTCCTCTGCGAAACGCGTTGTCGGCTAATGAGCTTATAAGAACGGAAGTGGCACGGGTAAATTCAAATTTTATCATTCCAGCCCCGGTTTTACGCTTAACTTCATCGCTAACCGTGCAGGCCACCATGAAGCTAAGACCGAAATTAGCAACGCTCCCGCCAGCCAATAGGTCACGGCCAATGAGTCAAAGCAATATTCCAGATTAATTCCGAACATAATTTGGCCGAGAAAAGCAGAAGCAGGCCTGGCGCAAGCAAAAGCTAAAACCGCACTGCCCAACCAAGATAATATGCCATGAAGGATGCCTTCGGTCATGAACAGGCCAAAAATGCTTCGGTTGCTGGCGCCGATGGCGCGTAGCACGGCGATTTCACGTTTGCGTTGCAGCACGTTTAGCGTCAATGCCCCCGCCAGGGCGATGCCAGCTATGACAGCGACCATGCTCGCCAAGCCGAACAGCATCCCGGTTACGGGCAACAGTTGTTGCTTGGCGTGTTCGCGCTGATCAAGTTTCGCGCTGGTACTGTAGATATCGGGTATAAAGCCGTTATCCCAAAACCGGTCTTGCAACGCCCGCAAATAATCCCTTTCTTGTTCAAGGTCGGTTATTGCTGCGGAGGTGACAACAAACGAAGCCATATTTTTCTTCGGCACGAAAGCCTCGACTGTTTCCAAGGCGGCATATGCCGGTTCAATCACAAAGTTTGCACCTGCAAGCCAGCGATAAGTGCCTACAATCTGCCAAGACTCTTGCTGCGCGGCAACAGTAGCCTTGACTTCATCGCCGACTTTGATCTGATTCAAGTCAGCAGTGTCTTGACTGATGACCAGCGCTTTGCGCCCAGCATCGGCCGGTTCTAACCAGCGTCCGGCGACAATATAGGGTTTGTACAGTAAGGTGGCGGCTGGCAGCGCCAGAAGCTGTAAGCCCAAGCTGCCTTTTTGCTTGATTGCTGTGCCGCCTTGACCTTGAATTTCGATGGGCAACCTGCGCCAGTATTCAATGTTCAAAGTGGCAGGATGGGCTTTAGCCAATTCGGCCAAATTTTCACGTGGATAATCGGCCAACAAACCTATCCTGGCGCTGTAACGGGTGCGTTGCAATTCGTTGTCGAGGGTTTGATTGACCGAGGCGCGTAAGCTCAAAACGACCAAAAAAATCACGCCTGCCGTCACCAGCGAGCCTTGAATCCAAACAAACCGGGCTTTATTCTTGAAGAGGTTGGCAATGGCGCTGGCAAGCAGCGTTGGCAAGTGCTGTAAGACGTATCGCTCCATTAACGCATCAAATAGGTTGATGCCGAAATCACTACCCAGTCCTTTTGTATCCAGACCTTTACGTATAGGCTGGGTAACCGCCTTGAACACAGGCGGCATGGCCGCCACAACCGTCATCCCGATGCCGCAAACGGCCATCGTCACAAGTGCGCATTCGGAAATCAGCAAGCCGGACGGCACGATGTTGAACAGCGACAACATCCAGCTTGAGCCGACATGAGCAGTAGCAACACTGGCGGGTATGGCAATCACCAGGGCAAGTAAGGCCAACGGGATAATCTCAATAAGATACAGGGTAAAAACCAGCCGTGTTGATGCGCCGATGGATTTCATGATGGCAATCTGCACTGTTTGTTCAAAAAGGTGGGCGGCAACGCTATTAAGGATTAGCATACTGGCCAACACCAATGAAGCCAACGCCATCGCCAGCAACACCTTGTTCACACCCGCAAAAAAGACATGGCCCCAGTGTTTGTACGGATCTTGCAGCAGCGTGACACTGACGTTGTAGCCCAGCTTTGCCAGTTTCAGCCGCAATTCGGCGGCAATGCCCCGGGTTTGCTCAAGGTCATCGGGATTTTGGCTGCGAACCAATACTTGGTTAAATTGGTAGGGTTCCAAGCCAAACAGTTTGCCCGTATCCAGGCTTGCCATAAACATCGGTTGGCCGCCCATGCGCGGCGGTTTGGTGAAGGGATGCCGCACAATACCAGTTATCTTCAAATCGCGTATGCCGTCGCGAGTTTGAAATTGCAGGCCGGTATTTAAGGGAATGGCGAAATGGCTGGACGTCATGACTTCCACAGCGAGCTTATTCTTTTCCGGCCAGTTACCTTGGTGCAGAGTGATCCGTTCGTAAGGTTGTTGCCGGTAATCGGGCCGGGTCAAGACCGTCGCAAGTGACCACAAAATATCGCCCGGTTGCCGGTAGCGGACGGTCGTCTGAGACTGCGTGGCGATGTCGGCAATGCCGTGGGTTTCCTTAAGCATTGGCAGCACGGCATAAGGTGCGGAGGTTCTGAGGATCAACACGATGTGGGCCGGTTGCGAAGCAAGGTGCGCCTTGTCCATCTGGCTGCCTTGGATGTCTAGCATTCCAAGCAAGGCGCCAACACAGAATACCCCTGCCGCAATTCCCAATACCGTCAGGACAAAACGGCTAAGCTGTTTCGGCCAATCGGCGAATACCTGGGTAAGGAAGTTATCCAATCGGCTTTGGATTAAGGTTGTCGGCGACCACTTTGCCACCGATGAGAGTAACCTTACGATCAGCGGCTTCCGCCAAAGTCGGATTGTGGGTAGCCATGATTAAGGTTGTGCCCTGCTCCGCCAACCCCTTGAACAAGGCGAACACGTCATTGGCCGTGGCTTCGTCCAGGTTTCCGGTGGGTTCGTCCGCCACGATAAGCGGCGGGTTGTTTGCCATGGCGCGGGCAATGGCAGCGCGTTGTTGCTGGCCGCCGGAAACCTGGCTAGGCAAGCGGTGCATTTCCTGGACCAAGCCGACCTCTTTCAACAATGTTTCGGCGCGTTCTTTACGTAACCGTTTGGGCAATTTGCCCAGAAAATCCATCGGCAAAACGACATTTTGCAGCAAGCTCAACGAAGGCAACAATTGAAAGAATTGGAACACGATGCCCATGTTGCCGCCGCGCCAAACCGAGAGCCGGTTTTCGGATAGTTTATGCAAGGCCGCGCCGTTGACGACCACCTCGCCCTTGCTGGGGCGGTCGATACCTGCCATCAAGTTCAACAACGTGGATTTGCCGTTTCCCGACGGTCCGACGATGGCGGTAAACTGCCCGGCACTAATTTGCAAGTCAATGTCTTGCAGGACATATTGCGGCTCACGCTTGACCGCCACATAATGCTTGTAGACGTTACGGACGGAAATGATAGTGGTCATGGTTAAAAAAGCTGTAGCATATAGGTGTCTTTGATCAAGGAGTTTCTGCATAACCTCAACGTTTTCATCAAGACCCTACTCATTACTCATCAGTATATTTAATAAAGCATATACCGGAATACAGACGAATGCCAACCGAAACCACACTATTCAGGCTTTTTTGGTCGTTTGTCGCGCTGGCTTGGATGGCGGCTGAGTGTAAACTGGCCGTAAAAACCAATTCCCGGCAAGAAAACATACAAATGCTTGCTGAAGATTCTGAGAAAAAATTGTGGCTTACGCTTATCGCCGCAATTCTAATCGCCTTATGCTTTAAGTCGCAGCTATGGATGCCGATTCCATTGGCATACACCAGCCGCCAATTTAGCGGTTTCACCATTTTTTGCATAGGCATTCTTTTACGCTATACTGCTATCAAGACTTTAGGCAGTTTGTTTTCGACCCGTTTGCGGCTTGTTAGCTACCATCAGGTTTGTATGACCGGGCCATACCGGATGGTCAGGCACCCGTCCTATACCGGTTTGTTGTTGGCGTTGTCCGGCATCGGAATTGCCCTGGGCGATGTGCTTAGCCTGTTGGTACTGTGGCTATTGCCCTTTGTCGCATTAAATAGAAGGATAGCGAAAGAGGAAACTTTAATGCTTAACCAAGCTGGCCTTGCTTATCGCCAATACTGCCAAAAGACTTGGAAATTATTCCCTTGGGTTTATTAAACTCCCCTTTAACGAAAAAAGAACTCGTTTCTTAATTCTAGGTGTAGCCTCCATTTTTCTATTCATTTAATGGTTGCCTCCTAACCGAAGCTTTTAATATTAAATAAAAATAATGGATCTGGATGATGCCAAAGCACATTGTCATAGTGGGGGCTGGCCCAGGTGGCTTATGCGCCGGGATGTTGTTGAGCCAGCGTGGTTTCAAAGTAACGGTATTCGATAAGAATGCAGAAGTGGGGGGACGCAGCCGCCCTCTCAAACTGGACGGTTTTACTTTTGACACCGGTCCGACTTTTCTGCTGCTCAAACCCGTTTTGGATGACATGTTTGCCTTGGCTGGCAGGTGCAGTTCGGATTACCTGGACTTTGTCCAACTGGATCACATGTACGACCTGATCTATGACGACCGCAAACTCCCCGTTTATTTTGACCGCCCCAAAATGCGGGCTGCCCTCGACCAGACCTTCAAGGAAGGCAGCGGTGCTTATTACCGTTTTTTGGATACGGAACGAAAACGATTCGCCAAGCTGTTCCCCTGTATCAAGCGCGATTATTCCAGCTTGTCCGCGTTTTTGTCATGGGACTTAATCAAGGCCCTGCCTTGGCTGGCGTTTCCGAGCAGTGTTTTCCACAACTTGGGTCAGTATTTTCTAGAAGAAAAGCTTAGGCTGGCATTTTCGTTCCAATCGAAATACTTAGGGATGTCGCCTTGGGATTGTCCGGCCTTGTTTACCATGTTGCCTTATCTCGAACACGATTATGGCATTTATCACGTTCGCGGCGGCTTAAACCGAATTTCGGCGGCGATGGCTAAAGTCATCGAAGAAAATGGCGGAGCCATCCATACCCAGACTGAAATCCAGTCGTTAATAATTGAGGAGCAAGCCGTTAAGGGGGTGCGCTTACCGGATGGCAGCGAAATTCGGAGCGATGAAAACATCATCAATGCCGATTTCGCCCACGCCATGACTCATTTGGTTGCACAGGGACAACTGACTAAGTACGGCAAGCAGAACATCGATAAAAAAGACTTTTCTTGCTCCACTTTCATGCTCTACTTGGGCGTGGACAAAAAGTACGACCTCGCCCACCACAGCATCGTGTTCGCGCAAGATTACAAGACCAATATCGACAACATATTTAACGCGAAAAAGCTTTCTGCCGATTTTTCCTTCTATGTCCACAATGCCTCCGTCTCCGACGACACTTTGGCGCCACCCGGCCAATCCGCCTTGTATATTTTGGTGCCAATGCCAAACAACGCCAGCGGTCTCGACTGGGAACAACAACGGCACAACGTTCGTGAAGCCACTTTAGACAATTTAGCTTCCCGATTAGGATTGACGGACATCCGCACCCATATCGTCTGCGAAAAAATCATCACCCCAACCGATTGGGAAAATCAGGAAAACGTCTATCGCGGCGCAACCTTCAGCTTGGCGCATTCTTTCCAGCAGATGTTGTATTGGCGGCCACACAACCGTTTTGAAGAATTGGCGAATTGTTACCTCGTCGGGGGCGGCACCCATCCCGGTAGCGGCTTGCCGACCATTTACGAATCGGCGCGGATTTCTGCTGACCTGATATGCAAACAACACAAAGTGCGCTTTGCCGACAGTGGCCAAGACGTATGGTTGAAACAAGGCAGAGAGCCAACATGAGCGAACTGCAAGTGCGCTCGCCGCACGATGGCGAATTGCTCGGCAGTTATCGTTGCGACGAAGCCATCGAAATCAACACCAAGCTGGCGCAAGCCAAAGCCGCAGGTGTCAAATGGGCGGCGTTAACAACCCAAGAACGCTGCCAACGCTTGGCCCGACTGCCGGACCTGATTTTGCAGGACTTGGACGACATCGCCGACATCATCGTGCGAACCACCGGTAAAGTCCCAGTCGAAGCCCTCTTGGGCGAACTCTTTCCGGTCTTGGCGCAAACCCGCTATTACCCGAGCCACGCCGATTCTATCTTGCGCCGCCGACGGGTTGCTACTTCGCCTTATTCCTATCCCGATGCCACGGCGATTATCGAGCGCAAACCTTTTGGGGTCGTCGCCGTGATTTCGCCATGGAATTACCCCTTCCAATTGTCGATGATCCCGGTGTTGACCGCCTTGTTTGCAGGTAACGCCGTGGTGTTGAAAGCGTCCGAATGGAGTTTGCCGGTCGCCGCTAAAATAATGGCAGTTCTAGCCAAATTAGACTTGCCGGAAGGATTGGTACAGTGGGTGGTTGGCGCAGGCGAGGCGGGGGAACAGTTGATTAAAGCCAGTCCCGACTTGGTGTTCTTTACTGGTAACCTTGACACTGGCCGCAAAATAATGGCGCAAGCGGCACGGCATCCCATCCCTGTCATCCTGGAATTGGGCGGCAACGATGCGATGATAGTCTGCGCCGATGCCGACTTGGAACGCGCTGCCAATGCGGCGGTTTATGGCGCGTTTTGCCACGGCGGCCAAGTGTGCGCTGCCGTCAAGCGGCTTTATGTGGAAACAACCTGTTACCCGGTGTTATTGCAGAGTTTACTTGCCAAGATTCCCCAACTTCGCTTGGGCAAAACTTCCGACTGCGAACTGGGCGCAATCAACCATCGCCATCAACATGACCTTGTTAAAGCCCATTATGAAGATGCCATTGCCCAAGGCGCAAAAGCGTCTGGCCCTTTGGAATTCCAAGACAATTACGTCTACCCCATTGTCCTGTGGGATGTCACAGCAGAAATGCGCGTCGTAAAGGAAGAAACCTTCGGCCCATTGTTGCCGATAATGGCTTTTAACAGTGATGATGCCGCCGTCAGCCAAGCCAACCAAACTGCCTACGGCTTGAATGCCAGTGTCTGGAGCCGCGACCTCGCCAGAGCTGAAGGTATTGCCAAGCGCCTGCACACCGGCAATTGGACAATTAACGATGTCATCAAGAATATCGGCCATCCGGCCTTGCCGTTCGGCGGTGTTCGGCATAGCGGGTTTGGGCGTTATCATGGCGCGGAAGGCTTGTTGAGTCTCACTTATCCGGTGTCTGGGATGATCAGCCGAAATCCCTTGCCGCACGAACCCAACTGGTTCCCGTATTCGGCAACGCGCTATAACGAATTCAAGGCTTATCTGGATTTTCTATTCGGCCACGGCTCATTTCTGGCCAGGGCGGCGCGTAACCGCACCAGCCTGATGGCGTTTAAGGACTATTCCGGCCTTCATTTGCGCCAGCATTGGCATAATTTCCTCGCGTTCATCTCAAAATCTCGGTAACCACAATGACAAACCAACGCTCGCAAGGGAAAAAAGTCATCATCATCGGCGGCGGGCTCGGCGGCCTGTCAGCCGCAATCAGTTTAGCCAGCGCAGGCTTTAAGGTGACTTTACTGGAGAAAAACGACAAGTTGGGCGGCAAGCTCAATATCTTGACCAAAGATGGCTTCAGTTTTGACCTGGGGCCGTCGATCTTGACCATGCCGCAGGTGTTCGAGGAGCTATTTGCCCGAGCCGGGAAAAAACTGGCCGATTACGTCAACCTTGTCAATGTAGAGCCGCATTGGCGCAATTTTTTCGAGGACGGCACGGTCGTTGACTTATGCGGCGACACTGAGCGGCAAGCACAAGAGTTTGGCAAACTGGGCGCGGACGTACATGCCCAATTCTTGGCTTTTCTCGCCTATTCGAAAGCCCTGACCGAAGCCACCGAACGCGGCTATTTCGCCAAGGGACTCGACGGCTTTTGGGAACTCTTAAAATGCTACGGCCCAATCCAAAGCTTGGCCAGTTTTGATGTGTTCCGAACGATGGATCAAGGTGTGCGCCGTTTTGTCAAACATCCCAAATTGGTCGATATCCTCAACTATTTTATTAAATATGTCGGTTCGTCGCCTTACGATGCGCCTGCCTTGCTGAACCAGTTGCCTTACATCCAATACCACTACGGCTTGTGGTACGTACAAGGCGGCATGTACAACTTGGCCAGGGCGATGGAAAAGCTGGCGCGAGAATTAGGCATCGACTTCCGCTTGAATACCGAAGTGGTCGAAATTCGGCATGACCACGGCAACGCCACGGGCGTTCGCTTAGCAAATGACGAAACCTTAAGCGCCGACCTTCTGGTGTCCAACATGGAAATCATTCCGGCGCACCAACGCTTGCTGAGTGCCGATGCCGCCAAAATGGACAAGCTAAAAAGATTCCAGCCCAGTTGTTCCGGGATGGTGTTGCACCTCGGCGTCAACCGGCGCTATCCGCACTTGGCGCACCACAATTTTTTTTATTCCGACCACCCGAAGGCGCATTTCAACGCCATCTTTCACAGCCATACCCTGCCCGAAGACCCGACCATTTACTTGGTGGCGCCGGTCAGAGACGAACCGGCCCTTGCGCCAGCAGGCTGCGATATCATCAAAATCCTGCCCCACATCACGCACCTTAACCCAGACAAGCCGCTGACGGACAGCGATTACTTGGCGTTTCGCGCCAGGGTCATCAGCAAACTGGAACGCATGGGCCTGACCGATCTCAGCAAACACATCGTCTGCGAAGAATACTGGACACCCAAAGACATCGAGGCACGTTATTACTCAAACTTAGGATCGATCTACGGCGTCGTTTCCGACCGCAACCTGAACTTGGGCTTCAAGGCCCCCCAACGCAGTACGACCATCAACAATCTGTACTTTGTCGGCGGCAGCGTCAACCCCGGCGGCGGAATGCCAATGGTGACATTATCCGGCCAGCGAGTGGCGGACAAAATCCTTGCAGACCTTAAAAGCCAAAATTAACCACATCATCTTTACTTCACAGGACTGTCATAAACGCAATCATTATGCCACCGGCCAGCAATACTGGTCGACTTGGGTGTTCGCGGTTCATCCATTTCATCGCGTATTGCCTGCCAGCCATAGCGAACGCGACTTAACGGCGTTGTCCAACCGTACCGTTACTGTTTCCCAATGAATATTTATGAAAAACGCGTCCAGGTAAGCAGGGGCTTTGGCGCCATAATCCATTTGATAAGAATGCTCGTACATATCCAACACCAGAATCGGTAGCGTCGCAGTGGGCGCATGCAGATGATCCCAATGCCAGTAATTTTCCAGCAGGCCGCTGTGCAAATTGTAGCCAAGCGTCACCCAACCCGAACCACCGCCTAAACCTGCTCCCATGCGCTTGAATTCCTTCTCCCAAGTGTTGACCGAGCCGAACGCGTCCGATAACAATTTGCTGAATGCGGCATCTGGTTTGCCGTGACCGCCTAAATTACCGAAATACAATTCATGCAAGACGACCGAACCGGTGCGCATCAGGTGTTCCCGTTTAAGGTCGTTATAGACGAAGGGCGGCGTATCGTCATCTTCCAATAGGCCGGATAATCGCTGTTTTACGGTATTCAGCGCTTTGACCGAACCGCCGTAGTTGTTTTCCCAGTGGGATTTGATCAACTTCTCAGACAGGCCGTCGAGCTTGGCGGGATCGAATGGCAGCGGTTTCAGTTCGTGATTGGCGGCAAATGCGCTGGGGGTATTTTGGGTCATTGTCGTCTCCTTTACCGGTTGGGCTAAAAGTGTTTGGGGATTTAGTGCTGCCACGGTTGCACCTGTGGCAGCCGTCGCGAGAAATTCACGACGGGTATAGGGTGGGTTCATAGTAAAACGCCTACCTGTTCCAACCAAGGTTTGAGGTAAGTGACTAACAACCCCGCTAGTCCGCAGGTAGTGATCACGGGGATGACACCGGCTTTGTAACGCAATAAAGCTAGCAGTGCGGCAAGGCCAATCAGTGTGGCAATCGCATCAAAACGGCCTTGGAAACCCTGCGGCCAAAATACGTGATAGGCAAAAAATGCCGCCAGGTTTAGGATAACGCCGACCACAGCAGCAGTAATGCCGGTTAACGGTGCGGTAAATTTCAAATTGCCATGCGTGGATTCAACCAAAGGTCCACCCGCCAGGATGAATAAAAAGCTAGGCAAAAAAGTAAAGTAGGTCACGACACAAGCCGCCGTCGCCCCGGCAAGAAAAAGCTGGTCTGCGCCAAACAATGCCTTCGTCCAGCCAGCCACGAAACCGACATAAGTAACGACCATAATCAAGGGCCCTGGCGTGGTTTCGCCTAAGGCAAGACCGTCGATCATCTGCGTAGCTGTCAGCCAGTGGTAATGCTCCACTGCACCTTGGTACACATAAGGCAACACCGCGTAAGCGCCACCAAAGGTCAGCAGCGCTGCTTTGGTGAAAAACCAGCCCATCTGGGTCAACGCACCATCCCAACCATAGTTAGCGCACAAAAATCCGATAGCGCCACCCCACAAGATCAAACCGACCACGATTAATTTGCTTAATCGTTTGCCGCTGAATTTAGCATGGTCTGGAATCGGGGTATCATCATCAATAATTGCCGCGCCATAACTTTGTTTGGCCCCACCGTGTCCGCCCCCAGTGGCAAATTTCTGGGGCGCATATTTCCCGCCCAAGGCTCCTAGCAATGCGGCAATTAAAACGATCACGGGAAACGGCGTATCGAATACGAAGATAGCGACAAACGCCAAACCTGCCATCGTCCACAGTAGCCAATTTTTCAATGCCCGCGAGCCGATGCGGTAAGCCGCAAATAGGACAATCGCGGTAACGGCTGGTTTGATGCCATAAAGTACTCCGGCGACCACGGGTAAATGCCCAAAAGCGAGATAAATCCAGCTTAATCCGATCAGGATGAACAGCGATGGCAGGACGAACAACACACCAGCAATGATTCCACCCCAGGTGCGATGCATCAACCAACCAATGTAAATCGCCAACTGTTGGGCTTCAGGGCCTGGCAGCAACATACAGTAATTGAGCGCATGCAGGTAACGCCGTTCAGATATCCAGCGCTTTTTCTCGACCAAATCCTGGTGCATGATGGCGATTTGTCCGGCAGGGCCGCCGAAACTGATGAAGCCGAGTTTTAACCAATACCAAAAGGCTTGCCCTAATGTAACAGGCGGTGGCGGCATTTGTGATGGATCGGGTTGGTTCATTCGTCGTTTCCTAAAAAAGCCTGATAATAGGCGTCAAAAATTTTGTTCGTTTCGATAAGCAGGTCATCGTCAGACGACCAGCGTTGTCTCATGCCTCGGATCAGTGTTTCCAAACCCGCCGCTTCCAGGACGGGAATCCCGCCGACATCCAGGTAGTGGACTAAAGCGCCGATGCGGTTCAAGGCGGCATCCTTTGCCAACCCGAAACTTGCGAGCAACACCTCAAACGTGACTTTTGCACCGATATGGGTGAATGCAGCACCATCGAAATCAAACCCTAAGGCATAGGCAGGACACTCACCAGGTTCGATCAACCAAATAAAACGCGCCTCACAATCGATAAAGCGCTGGATTAACCAAGCACTGGCAAGCCGGTCGATCCACGGGCGTTGGCGGGTCGCCCAAGTCCGGCCTTGGTACTCTTCTATCTGTAACCGCCTAATTCGCCGCTGTACGGCATGGGGCTCATCGGGTGAAAGGCGATCTGTAACTGAATGTTCTAAATCTTCCAAGGCAGAAGCCGCTTGTTCCCGTGCTGCGCCAGGAAAAAAATCCTGTAGGGCAATGGATTCAAAGTCTTTACGCAATCGATGAATCTGTTTTTGAAGTTTGGCAAAATCATCTAACCGGATACTCAGAGGTGCGGCTTGCTGGATAGTTTCAATTAGCTTTGCATAATCGGCCGATCTGTCGAATAGCTGTTCAAAGACTTTCTGTTGTTCCTGGTTTTCACTATCCAAAGTTAGGATGTGGGCGTTTCCGCCCCCTGCGATCACGTCTTCAGCTTGCACCTGAAGCATGTGTCTAAACTCCTTACGATACGGCAGTAAATAAACACCGTCGCGCAATACGCCGCAACCCAATGCTTTCAGCGCCCGCCAAACACGCATTCGACCAGCGGCGTTTTGTGTCGGCAGGCTAACGATAAGAATTAACCAAGAAGGATTCATATTTAGTTCTAATACTACAATAAAGTAGCGTATCCTACTAAGTTTTTACCTAAGAAGAAATTTATAACACCATAGCTAGGGCTGAAATTTAATTAACCGTTTATCTAAATCTAAGTTTCGGTTTCTTTTATCGCACAAATATTACCGGAGGCTCTAGACTATCAGGAGACC
>DLHW01000011.1:16337-16944 GCA_002483425.1 Methylococcaceae bacterium UBA7658 | reverse complement strand
TGCGCGTCTAACCCAACCTACAATGCTTTTTTCCATCCCCCAAAAAAATTTAACAAATTTAGTACGGGTAAGCCCAGGCTAAACCGTCTACCTAATTGAAAGCCAAATTTTCAAAGGAGACAGGCCGCTTATGATGAACCCATTCCGCCCGATTGCCCGGTTAAGCCGGATAATACCGCCATTGCTTTTCGTCCTGCTGAACATCTTAAGTGGTGCGGCAATAGCCGATGGCAATACCCAAAAGCAGCAGTACAACATTCCGCCCCAGCCCCTGGCGGCGGCATTGCAGGCATTCAGCGACAGCAGCCACNNATGCCAACCTGGTGGCCGGATTGACCAGCCCTGCCGTCAAGGGGGCTTATACCCCAGGGCAAGCCTTGGCACAGCTTTTAGGGCATTCCGGGCTGGATTACCAGATCAAAAGCGCCCACATGGTGACGCTGACCAAGCGCACGGGGAAGGGCAACGGCGTAAATGCTGGTGAAAACATGTTGCCGGTCGTGCAGGTCACCGCTAAAGCCAATGGCAATGCGGGAAGTGAAGCCACTCTCCCCAAAGTCACCGTGGAAGCCGACTCGGCGTACGACCCTGAATACTACGCCGACCC
>DLHW01000011.1:3843-16282 GCA_002483425.1 Methylococcaceae bacterium UBA7658 | reverse complement strand
GTGTTGAAGGATCAGCAGGTGATAAGGCTGTCTGATTCGTTAAAGAATGTGAGTGGTGTATTAAGTAATGGTAATAGTAACAACGCCTTAAATTTTGGAGCCCAATCCTTAACTTTACGTGGATTTGTATCCGAAACTTTTTTTAGAAATGGCTTCCGGCTTCAACAAGGTTCTGCCAGCCGTGGTATGGCTAATGTGGAATCGGTCGAGGTTCTGAAAGGGGCGGCTGCCATTTTGTATGGCCTGGTCGAACCCGGAGGTATGGTCAACGTGATTACCAAACAGCCATTGGCAACGCCCTATTACGGCTTTACCCAACAGTTTGGTTCTTACGATTTATACCGCAGTACCTTGGATGCCACGGGGCCGATCACTAAGAACAAGGAATTGCTGTACCGGGTGAATATGTCCTATGAAAACAGCGGCTCGTTCCGGGAGTTTGTCGATAAAGAAGACGTATTTTTTGCGCCAGTGCTAAAGTGGGACATTAGCCCACAAACCCAAGCGACTTTTGAGTTGGAATACAACCATCAACATGAAGGTTTTGACATTGGAATGATACCGTCCAAAGGCAAGACCTTTCTAAATGTCCCGATCAGCCGCAATTATGGCGAATACTCACCGCTCACGACTGAAACAATTTTTGGCGGTTTCAACTGGTCACACCAGTTCAATGACGACTGGGCTATCAAGCACCGTTTTTCAGTCAACCAACAAAAGTCAGACTTTTCCAGGCTGATACTCCCCAGACAGCTTGACGATGAGAGCGTACAACGCGCATTAATAAGCCCTGACAATAATCAATACAATACCTACTCGACTAACCTTGATTTAACTGGCAAGTTCAATACGTTTGGCTTTGAGCATACTTTATTATTAGGTGGCGATTATTACGGGCTGGATACTAAGTCGTTCCGCGCATCAAATTTTGAAGTTACTTCATCAATTGATATTGTTAATCCGGTACATCCTGGCACTCCTTTTCCAACGACGAAGCCGGAGTTCGATAACTCCACTCATACCGACCAATACGGCTTATACATTCAAGATCAGATTAAATTGCCTTATAACGTGCATGTGATGGGCGGCATCCGTTATCAATATATTCACTCATATTCTCTTAACAAATCTTTTGATGGCGCACTGCCCATAACATCGGCAAGTACCGATGATGCGGTAACGCCGCGTGTCGGTTTCTTGTGGCAGCCTAAAAGCTGGCTCAGTTTGTATGCCAACTATGTCGAGAGCTTTGGGGCTAGTATTCCAGGTGGAAGGCTTAGTTCTGGTGAGCCATTACCTTCTACCAGTGCTGAACAATATGAAGGCGGTATTAAAACCGAGTTTTTCGAAGGTAAGCTACGGGCTACCTTGGCCTATTTCGATTTGACGAAGACCAATATTCCAACAGCAGACCTAAGTAACCCAGGGTTTTATCTTGTGACGGGCGCTGCCCGCAGCCGTGGGCCGGAGCTGGATATTCAGGGTGAAATCCTGCCGGGCTGGAACATTATTGCAACCTATGCCAACTTGGATGCACGGGTCACAAAAACGAATGACAATAGTGATGGTTTTAGCCCAAACGTAGGTAGCCGCATGTTTANNTGTGGAGCACTTATGAAGTCCAGGATGGCGATTTTAAAGGCTTCAAATTCGGCGGCGGGGTGACCTTACGCGATAGTCAGGAAGGTTGCTGTGACAAAGTTAGGTCAAGCATACCTGGCTATGCCACGGTTGACCTACTGGCAGGTTACAGCCGCAAGATAGGCGATGCCACGGTAACCGCTCAATTGAACGTCAATAACTTGCTCGACAAACGCTATTTTTCTGGACGCCAGACTTTATTTGAAGCAGGTCTAAGAGGTGCTTATGTTGATTTCGGCCAGCCACGGACGCTCATGGGGCAAGTGAGTGTGCAGTATTAAGGCCGTAAGGCGCATTCCGTACCGCGTACGGCGGATTACGGCGCACGGAAACCCATTACTTATCTGGATGTTTAACTATACGTGCGCCTTTTATGCCCTTTGGGTAAATCCGCCCGATACTACGGTACTGCATGAGTAGTATTGCGCCAAAGAACGTTTCTACGGCATTTTGGATGGTAATTATGACCAGAACATAAGCGAAACCTCGCTTCAGCTATCTCGATAATTATCGAAATATGAGTAATTATTGCCAGATATGTACCATTACCCCGGAAACATGAATAAAAAATTGCGTCATATCACACACCTACTGCGGCATATCACGCACTTTTTTCTGAAAGCCGCATGGCACGGGCGTTTCAATGGTGCATAAAATTTATGAAAGTGTGTCATATCACACACTTTTTTGGATGCCAGGGGTTTTACACGCCTCAATCCGGCATTTCCAATAAACTGCGCTGTTGTTGGCCTTAGCTATAGTAAATAGCAATAAACGTAATTCAATCAATAGTATAAAGGCATATAACCGGAAAACCAATAGCCTTTTCGCGTGGTTAATGCCAACCAAATACCATTAAAAATATGGGTATGATTATTGCTTTATATTTTTGTCTCAGCCCAGTAGCCTGCCCCGTGTTCCGGGCATCCAACGGCTCGGCATAGCAGTATTGCTTTAACCAACTTATGCAAGGCTCATCACCGCATAAGTTTGCATCCTTCCTCTCTAGTGCGGGTGACGGGCTAATAGCCATAGTCCGCATTTTTTTAACCGGGGTCATCATGAATTACGGCCCTGCCGCCATTACAACGCATTCAGGCATTCGAATAATATTCGGGAATCGCATAAATTAAACGATCCTGAATTAGAATAGTGACCTTATTTTTTGTGGAACCCCGGCAACGGAAATTGATCCGGTTGCCCTTGAACCTGGTGTGGCCTATCCGTTGGCGGCGTGCCGTTGCTGTCGCCCTGGTCACGGTGTTGGTTTGCGCCCTGCATTGCCTGTTGATGGTACGGTATGCCAGCCTCCCGTCACCGGAGCCGATACGAGAAACCAAACCCAAACCATTGCCGATGATAGGCATTGCCCTGGAAGCGCCCACCGGGGCGATGGCTAAAGTCAAACCCTTAGAAACCAAACCGGCCCTGCCTAAACCCAAGGCTAAAACAACAAAAAAGTTCAAGTCCACCCCGGTCAAAGACAAGCCCAAGTCAGCGGTAAAAAAACGGGTGGCAAAACCGGAGGAACAGGCTGCCGTGCCGGAGAGCCAAGCCCATGCGTCACCTACCCAACGTCCGGCAGTGGCCGGAACCAAAGCCGACAGCGACTCACAAACGAGCCAGTCGGGCATGGTCACACCCACCCGGGCATTCGCCGAATATCTCCAAAACCCAAGGCCACATTACCCCGGTATCGCCCGGAGCCGTCATTGGCAAGGGCTGGTTCAATTGCGTGTCTACGTTAACCCGGATGGCTTGTGTGAAAAACTTATCCTGCTCAAGGGCAGCGGTCATGATGTCCTGGATGAAGCCGCTATGGATGCAGTCAGGGCATGGAAGTTCGTGCCAGGAAAACTGGGCGACACTGCGGTCGCGAGTTGGGTGACCGTACCCATAGAATTCAGTCTACGAGATTAGCATGGAATACAGCCTGCCAACGCCTCGGAATGGCAAAAATGATCCTGATCCTTTACCTGGAGACACTTTTTGTCAGCGTTTTAGCTTTCAATTGTTTGTTTCTGCTGGATAATAAGCTATAAATACCATTGCACCCCCCTTAACCTCACTTTTTTAACCAAGGAACCGCCTCATGAACAAATCAGAACTGATCGCCGCCATCGCAGAGCAGGGTAAATTAAGCAAGGCTGATGCTGGCCGTGCCCTTGATGCCTTGACCAAAACTATCGAAGCCACGTTAAAGGCCGGGGATTCGATTACCCTGGTAGGCTTTGGCACGTTTGCCGTTAAGGACAGGCCGGAACGGGCGGGGCGCAACCCACAAACTGGACTGGAAATGACGATAGCGGCTACCAAAGTCCCTGCCTTTAAGGCGGGCAAAGGCTTGAAGGATGCAATCAAGGGATAGCCCTCGAAGGCCAGGATATTTCCAAAATTAGGCTCACCGAAAAACTGCCATGATTCATTACATGACGGGCAAAGGTATCGTCACTTGTAAGGTCGTCAGTAACCTTCATTTGGTTGAGGGGCAGGAAGGCTTTGAGTATGTGTATTGGCTTGATAGGGATAAGGTGACTTGTCCTGAATGCTTACGCAAGATTGGCAAGCTCCTTCTGTTGCAGCAATCCAAACTGATGACGGATCGGCAATAAATTAAGGGTAAAACCGTGTGGAATTGATGCCCATACAGGGCAGCGTTACGATTTACAAATATTCCCATTGGACTTAACCCCGTTTCAACGAAAAATTACCATTCAACAGGGTTTTCGTAAGATAATGCGGGTTAATTTTCGGTTTGCTTCACGCAGTATTGCACATGACAAACGCCATCTCTCCCGACCACGCCTTATACTGGAACGACTCCCTGGCCGAGGAATTGCTGCATTTTCTGACCCGGCGGCTCAGATGCCCGGACACGGCTGCCGAAATCACCCACGAAACCTACATCCGCTTTTGCCAGACCAGCAAAGCCACACCCGTCAATAATGCCCGTGCACTGGCCTACCGCATCGCCCTCAATTTGGCGGTGGATTACCAGCGCAAAGCCAAGATCAGGAGCGACCGGGCGGTCGATGTCGATTTTGAGGCGTTTGCTGAAAGTTTTGAATCCACCGAAGCTGGGCCGGAACAAGCCGCCATCGCCCAGGAAAACCTGACTACCCTGGAACGGTCGTTGATGGAACTGCCGCCCGATTGCCGAAACGCGTTCTTATGGCGTGGCATCGACGGGTTGACCTATCTTGAAATCGCTGCCCGCCTGGGTATTTCAGAATCTATGGTGCATAAACACTTGACCCGTGCGACGGCGCATTGCACCCAACGCATGAAAGAATCCGGTTGAACCTTATATTTTACAAGTTAAAGGTAACCGTTTGGGCTTGTCATCCGTCTTATAAAGATAAGATACCTAAGTTCTGTTAGCCGATGCCCACTTACCCAGACGAACCCAACCTGCCGGAATTGAACCAGCAAGCCATTAATTGGCTTATCACGTTGCGTGCGGATAACATAAGTGACGAGGACATGCACGGCTTCGCCGATTGGCTCTCGCAAGATGCTACCCACGCCGCCGCTTTTGCAGAAGCCGAGGATATGTTAAACAACATGCTGGCAGCGGGTGCCAGCTTACGGCAAAAATTGAGCAATACGGTGGTAGATGTCTCCAAACCTATACCAGCACAGGCTATCGAACCTGTCGTTGCCGTTATCCAAGCCAAAACGCGAAAACAACCGAACCTTACAAAATATTGGCTGGCGATTCCTTTAGCTTTAGCGGCAACCTTGCTGGTTGCCGTCTTAGGTGTCATGCCCCAACAGGCGCATCTTTTTGACGCTTACCTCAGTGATTACCACACCGGCACGGGTGAACAGCGCGACATCCAACTAACCGATGGCAGTCATTTGCTGCTCAACACCAATTCGGCGGTTTCGGTGGATTATCAAGATGCAATACGTTTGATTACCCTACACCACGGCCAGGTGCGCTTTACCGTCGCCAAAGACACCAACCGACCTTTTGAAGTACACAGCGGCGGCTTGTCAGTGCGTGCGTTAGGGACAGTTTTTGAGGTTTATAACCAAGAAACCGGCGACATCAGCGTGACCGTACAAGAACACGCCGCGTCCGCAAGGCTTTCGATACCAGAACAGACCACCCCACCGGAACAACAGCAGGTTGTTGTCATCAATGAAGGCCAGCAATTACATTACCTTGGCGGACAACACTTACCCGCACCCCAAGCCAGCGACATCAACCAGCTAACGGCATGGCAACAGCAAAAACTGTTCATCAATGACCGCCCACTCAGCGAAGCTATCGCAGAACTCAACCGCTACCGCAACGGACGGATTGTTGTGCCGGATGCCAACCTTAACGACCAGCGCATAACCGGCGTATTTTCCCTGGCGAACCCCGACGAAACCCTGCATACCCTCAGCACCGCCTTGGCCTTGCAGGAAACCAGTTTCGGTTCATGGTGGGTGGTGTTGCATCGGTAAAAAAAATTATTTTCAATTTCCATTCCCAAGTTGCGACCCTTAAACGTCTCATTTAAATGGAGACCTAAAATAAATGAGGGAAAATCATGGGACAACTGCTATACCAACTATCCGCAAACAAGGCAAACGGCTTTTTTAAGGAATTTCTGATCAAGTTGATTCCATTCAAGGTTCGNNTTCATGGTTCGACGACCGAAGGAAGTGCCTGTGGTGCAAGGCTCTCCTGAGCATAGTCGAAGGACTCACCACGAACGGAATCAACTCCTTGCCGTTCGCCCTGAGCCTGTCGAAGGACTTATTCAGAGATTTGGGTGGGCAACGCTGTTCTGCCCACCATTTCTTGTAAAAGGTGGGCAAACGATCAAACTGTTTACCCACCCTACCATCTTTGCCCTAATCGCCCTGGCATTAAGCGGCAATGGTTACGCAGGCGATGCCACCCGGCATTACAAGATTTCCGCGCAATCCCTCAACAACGCCTTGATGCGTTTTGCCGCCGACTCCAACCTCGAACTGGTGTTTACTGCCGACAAGGTGCGCGGTCTGACCGCCAACAGCCTGGACGGCATCATGACCGCAGACCAGGCGTTAACCCACTTATTGCAAGGCAGCGGCATGACCTACCGATTTATCAATGCCCATTCTGTCACCTTGGAACAACAGCCGGGTAATTTCAGGAAAACCGCCACCACGCCGGATAAACCTGAACCTCAATCCAGCAGTGGCGAAAGTAGCGGCGAAGGCCAAATGATGCCCAAAGTCACCGTCGAGGCCGATGCGGAATACGACCCGGAATACTACGCCGACCCGTACAACAAGGATTACGTCCTGCCCAATTCCTCGTTCGGGATGAAGACCGACACGCCGATCATGGAAACGCCGCTCAACGTGCAAACCGTATCCAAAGGCATCATGAAAGACCAGCAGGCGGTAACTTTAAAAGATGTGTTTAGGAATGTCAGCGGTATATCCGCCAACGCTAATAACGATCAAGATCCACGTGGTAACAATACTAACATTACCATCCGCGGTTTTCAGGCGGCGGATATTTCGCGCAATGGCATCCGCCAGCAAAAAAGCGGAGGGTCGGGGCGGCAGTTGGCGAACGTGGAATCGGTGGACGTGCTTAAAGGCCCGTCCGCTATTCTCATGGGGCTGGTGGAGCCGGGCGGCATGGTTAACGTGATTACTAAACAGGCTTTGGCAACGCCCTATTATGGCTTTACCCAGCAGTTCGGTTCGTACGACTTTTACCGCACTACGCTGGACGCCACCGGCCCATTAAACAAGGCCAAGGATTTGCTGTACCGGGTTAACCTGTCCTACGAGAACAGCGGTTCGTTCCGTGATTTTGTGGGTAATGACGATGTCTTCCTGGCACCGGTATTTAAGTGGGTGATCAGCCCCAAAACCCAGGTCACCTTTGAGATGGAATATGAACATCAACATCAAGCTCGTGATTTGGGCTATTTTATCCCGACTACTGATTTGTCTGGCCAACCTATCCTGGACAGCAACGGCAAGCCGCCAAACATCCCGATAAACCGTAATTATGCAGGGTATAATCCCTACAATACAGAGCGGATTTTCGGCAGCTTCAATTGGTCGCACCAGTTTAACGATGACTGGACGCTCAAGCACCGTTTTTCAGTCGACTATAACCAAAATGTGTCGGGACAAATCGCTGCACCATTTTATGTAATAAACAATAATGTTTTAACCTCTATTTTTCAAAGTGCCAGCGAGAACACTACCTATAGTACCAACCTCGACCTGATCGGTCATTTCGATACCTTCGGCCTGAAGCACACCTTGCTGACCGGCGGCGACTATTACCGGACAGATAGTGTATTCGCAGATCGGTTTTATGAAGTTCTCTTCGACCGGCCGATAGACGTGTTCAATCCGGTTTTTCCCGGCTTATACTATAAAGATTACGACCCAAATACCGGCGCATTCAGTGCCAGTTCACCCTCGGTGGAAGGTTTAACCGGGCCGTTGCCGTCGATTAAATCCCTTCTTAAGGACAATGGCCATAGCGACCAGTACGGCCTATATATCCAGGACCAGATCAAGCTGCCGTATAATTTGCATGTCACCGGCGGTATCCGTTACCAATACTATCACCAAAACAACGTAGACAATGGTAAGGCGGATGATGCGGTCACTCCCAGAGTCGGCATCTTGTGGCAAGCCAAGCCCTGGTTGAGCCTGTACGCCACCTATACGGAGAGTTTCGGCCCCAACCAAGCGCTGTATAAGTTTATATCACAGGATAAAGCAGCATTGTTAAACCCCACTTCCGCCAAAAACTACGAGGGCGGCATAAAAACCGAGTTCTTTGACGGCAAGCTACGCGCCACGCTGTCTTATTTCGACCTGACTAAAACCAATGTTGGCGTACAAGATGCCGACAACACGCACATCTGCCAGGGAGGGACTTGTTTAATTGAAGTTGGCGAAATCAACAGCCGCGGGCCGGAACTGGATATCCAGGGCGAAATCCTGCCGGGTTGGAACGTGATCGCCAATTGGTCTAACACCGACATCCGGGTGAGCAAGTCGAATCCAGAAGCGGAAGCGGCCGGGACCAAGGTTGGGGACCGTCAACCTAGCATACCGCGCAATATAGGGCGCTTGTGGACTACTTATGAAGTCCAGTCGGGTGATTTTCAGGGGCTGAACTTCGGTGGCGGGCTGAACTTCACGAACGGTACAACCCAATATACAACGAACAAACCGCTCCCCAGCTATATCACCGCCGACCTGATGGCGGGTTATAGCCGGAAACTTAAAGATGTGACGCTATCCTTCCAATTCAATGTCGATAACCTCTTGGACAAGCGCTACGTGACCAGCAGTTCACCTAATCCTTATGGTTTAAATTTTTTGGGCATTGGTGCGCCACGCACCTTCATGGGACAGGTGAGTGTGCAGTATTGATATTGACGTCAGCCGAAATCGGGTTTTGCGTGAGTGGCCTTCCCGATGCTTTGATTGTCATTTCGACCATGAGGAGAAATCTTAATACTTCGAACCTCCGCAGATTTCTCACTTCGTTCCAAATGACAGGGTTTTTTATACTTCACAGCACCCTACGCACGTTTACGGGGTCGATTAAGATGGAGTATTGAGGTTACGAAATAAATCAGGCCCCGCGTTTTTGTTCCCTGGCACTTCGGTTGTCATTTCGAACGAAGTGAGAGATCTTTCCGATGTGGAGCGTTGCATAGATTTCTCCCTGTGGCCAAAATGACAAGACGGTATCTACCAAACTCAGGGTTAACAAGACATAAGCATCGATCAAGGGCAGGGTATCGTTAACAAATCGCACGATAATGAAAAGATCATCCTGGTAAAAATTACATGAAAATCAACCGTCACTTCTGGGTGCTGCTACACCGTTACTCCGGACTCTATATGGCGTTTATCCTGTCGGTGCCCGGGTTGACCGGAAGCATCCTGGCGTTTGATGGCGAACTGCAAAATTGGCTGAACCCGGAAGAGGGCCAGTCTGTTGCCGTGCAGCCCCGACCCATGCTCGACCCTTTTACCCTGCGCGAGCGGGCTTTAGCATTGGAACCCAGGGCGCGCATCAACCATGTCCCATTAAACCTCGGCCCGGATGAAATCTTTTCTGCCGCTTTAACCCCACGCACCGACCCGGCCACCGGCCAAGACTATAACTTACCAGCCCTTCGGCTAAACCCTTACACTGGTGAACGGCTGGCCAATCCGCCGGAAGCGCCTGCATCCGACAACCCGTATTGGCCGATCACCCGGCAAAACTTCATTGGTGTGGTCTTAGGCTTGCATTTCACGCTACTGTTGGGCGATGTGGGGCGCTGGCTGTTCGGCATTGCCGCCGTCATCTGGACACTCGATTGTTTTGTGGGGTTTTACCTGACCTTGCCGGTCAAGCGAAAAAAACCGCAAGCCTTTGCAAGTGAGGTTTTGTCGAATCGGCCTGTTGATTCCCAAGGTACATTAGGGCTGTCAAAACTTTCACCAACGCAGGCTCGGCTGGACAACCCCAAAACCTTCTGGCAACGCTGGCAAATCGCCTGGAAGGTCAAATGGCCGAGCTCCAGCCAGCGCCTCAACTTCGACCTGCACCGCGCCGGGGGCTTGTGGACATGGCCGCTGTTGTTGATCTTTGCCTGGTCCAGCGTCGAGCTGAATCTTTACGACGAAGTGTATTCACCCGTGATGAACTGTTTGTTTGATTATCCCGTGATCCCCAATTACCCGCCGCCTGATTTGCCTTCGCCCCGGCCAGACCCCGCCATTGGCTTTAGGGAAGCTTACACAACTGGCAAACGCATATTGGCGCACCTGGCGCACGACAAACACTTTAAAATGCTTGAGGAAAATGCCATCTCTTATGACCCTGCCACGGGGTTATATCAATATATGTTTACCAGCGACAGGGATCTTTCCGGAAGTTTAGGCATGTCGTTCTTGCTTTTTGACGGCGACACGGGCGCGTTGGTGACTTCCACGATGGCAGTTGAACCCACTATTGGCGGTGAGATCGGTGACTATTTGCATTTTTTGCACCGAAAAATGATCTGGGGCTTACCCTGGCAAATCGTGAATTGTTTGATGGGCTTGGTGACGGCGATGTTTTCGGTGACCGGGGTTTATATTTGGTGGGTGAAGCGGCAGGCGGCGAAAACCAAGCACAACAAAATGAGTTCTGCCGCAAACATGCCCGATTTATTTACCTAGCTGGTATCCACTCGACGGTCGGCTATTGAGTATTAAGCCGCGTAGGTTGGATTGCCTGCTGTTTGGCAACCCAACATCTTTGAATTGTTTTGTTTTGTTTTGTGTTGGGTTGGCTACCGCCAACCACAACCTACCCCACGCGGGACGGAAGGGCGGTTGGGTTGCATCTTTTCGCAACCCAACACTTGATGTCCCTTTGTTGGGTTAACGATACCAACAGTAGGCGCTTTAAGCGAAGCCGTTAACCCAACCTGCTCATATCCGGTGGCATCAGGCATATCAACGACGCAACCCACACCCCAATCGGCTGTCAATATGCCTTGTCGAATATACCGATGAATACTGTTGTATTGCCAATCAACGGGGCGCAGGACGAACCCATGCTTGACGGGGTTGTAATGAATGTAATCGACGTGACGGGTAAAATCGCGTTCGCTACGAATAATGTTATTTTCTTACAATCTAAGGTGGGGTTTTCAGCGTTTCAAACGTCTTATGAATTAGAAGAGGAGAAAAAATGAATAATAATAGTGGCCATGTCTAATCAACTGCATCAAAAACTGTATTCACCCGTTAATGAACCCCCTGCAAAACCAGCGTTTCCTTCTGCGCGTTATTTTCAAATCCATTTCGAGCACTTGGAAGGCCAACTGGACGAAACCAGGCATTGCCTGGAAAAACTACAGCAGCAGGTGGCCGAATTATATTTGCGCCTGGACTGTTTAGTATCCGATCTAACCCATCCTAAAGTGAAAAAGTGACCTTATTATTTGTGGAAGCCGCGCAACGGAAACCGTCACGCTTGCCCGTTAGTTTTGTGCTGCCTGTCAACTGGCAACGTGTCATTGCCGCTGTCCTGGTCGCTGTTTTAGTCTGTGTGCTGCATTGCCTGTTATTTTTTTGGTATGGGAGCCGCCCAACGCCTGAACCGTTTAGCGAGGCCAAACCATTGCCGATGATGGACATTGCCCTGGAAGCGCCAATGTCTGGTGCGATGGCCGAAATTAAACCCGAGGAAACCAAGCCGACACCTCCGAAGCCTAAGACGAAACCGATCAAAAAGCTTAAGCCTAAACCTAAGCCTACCAAGCCAAAAGATAAGTCGGAGATAAAAAAACCGATAATAATACCGGACGATCAACCCGCAGAACCGGAAAGTCTAGCCAGTGCTTCACCAATTAAAGACCAATCCAATCGTCCGGCAGTGGCTGGCACTAATGCTAACAGCAAATCAGAAAAGAGCCAGGTTAGTTCCACCACCCCCGCACGGGCGTTTGCCGGGTATTTAAACAACCCGAAACCGCATTACCCTGGCATAGCCAGGAGCCGGCATTGGGAAGGGCTGGTGTATTTGCGGGTTTATGTCACCCCGGATGGGCGTTGTGGAAACCTTAACCTGCAACGGAGCAGTGGCCATGACGTTTTGGATGAATCGGCCATGGAAGCGGTCAGGAAATGGAAATTCGTACCCGGTAAACGCGGCGGCTCGCCAATAGCCAGTTGGGTGACCGTGCCGATTGAATTCCACCTGCGTGATTGAAGGAATGCGCCGAACTCTTGATTATTACCTAGGAAACTCTGTACAAGTCCTTCGACAAGCTCAGGACGA
>DLHW01000011.1:2586-3736 GCA_002483425.1 Methylococcaceae bacterium UBA7658 | reverse complement strand
ATTGTCAATGCCACGCTCTGGCTGTTGGCTTGTTTTTCACTGCTCACCTGGAGCATTATTCTCCTGAAACTGGGCGAATGGGGCGTCAGTGCTTTCCGAAATTTTTTATACACAAAAAATAATTGGCCCGTATCGGAACGGCTTATCTTCAGAATTATGGCCAATAGCAAAGCCAAATCCCAATTTGTACGCATTTACCAAGCTGGGCAAAAAGTCCTGGCCAAAATCCCGACGGAGCAAGTGTTGCGAATCGACCAATACACAGCATGGCNNCTGATCGAACGGGCCTTAAAGCAACAGATCCAAAAAGAAAAGGCGGAGATGGAATCAGGTTTGGGTTGGCTGGCGAGTTTTGGCAGTACCTCACCGTTCGTTGGCCTGTTCGGCACCGTCTGGGGCATCATGAATGCACTGCAAGACATCAGCAGCAAGGGTTCAGCTAGCCTGGAAGTCGTGGCGGGGCCGATAGGCGAGGCGCTGATTGCCACGGGCATAGGCATTGCCGTCGCCGTACCCGCCGTGCTGGCTTACAACTTTTTTATCCGCCTTAATCGTGGTGGCACAGCCAAGATGGAACACTTTGCGGATGATTTTCTACAGGCTATTATTCAAGGCCATCTTGAAGAACACCCCATTCAACAACAAATGGTAACAACACATGGCGATGCAAACCCAAAATAATGATGATGGCGAAATGAGTGAGATCAACGTCACGCCGNNACGTGATGCTGGTGTTGCTGGTGGTGTTTATCGTCACTGCGCCGTTATTGACCCAAGTCGTCCGGGTAAAGCTACCTAAAACCGAGCAAACCGAACCCGCACCCGACCAGCACATCACCATCCTGAGCGTCACCGGAACCGGCCAGCCCATGCTGGACGACCGGCCCGTTGCGATAGAAAACCTGGAAACCGAGTTAAAGGCACTGCAAGAAAAAGACCCCGAGATCAGCCTGCAATTGCAAGCTGACCGGGCGGCGGTGTTTGATTCTGTCGCAAAAGTGATGGCCTGCGCCCAGCGTTCCGGCATAGGCAAGTTGTCTTTTGTCACGGTTCAGGAATAAGGCGTATCCTCAGTAGCCAGGATCCCACGATAAATGAAAATAATGACCTTAAGGTTATAAACGCGCAGTTTGGTAGGGTGGGCAGGTTT
>DLHW01000011.1:1827-2579 GCA_002483425.1 Methylococcaceae bacterium UBA7658 | reverse complement strand
AACGATAAAGCAGTTTGCCCACCAATTCATCCGCCATATAACCAGCAACAAGGCGATATATAGTCCCGCATAACGATGATAAATACTCATCTTGTGTCGTGTCATTATAATGCGGTTGGAGGTTAAGGTTTCAATTCATCATGGTTGATAAATAAGCATCCAGCTTTTATGCTAAACCCAACAAAAATAGTTTTTTAGAAGGTATCTTTATGTACGCAGTAGAATTTGAAGCCAAAATCGATAACGGCATCGTCCACATACCCGCCCGTTACAAAAAACTGCACAACAACAGCCATGCAAAAATTATCATTATGGTTGATGAGGCGGTGGAAACAAAAGATGGCCTTGCGCTCCAACAGTTTTTAAATAACGGCAAAAAAGTGGACAAAATCACGGCCTTCGATAGGGCTGACCTGCATGACCGATAACGTTTTCATTGATACCAATATTCTCGTTTATGCCTTTTTGGATGCCGACAATCCGAAGTCTCACCTAAAGCATACAAAAGCCGTTGAGTTTTAGCAGGCACTTACCGGCACATGCCAGATTAATTTATCCACACAGTTTTGTAGGTTGGGTTAGGCGCACAAAACAAATCACACCAAGATTACAACCAGATTATCTGTGCGCCGTATCCGCCGCATGAATACACCACATACGGCGGATTACGCCGCGCCCAACCAGTAGTGACAAATCAAAACCCAACCAAATTGCGCGGCTAATCCACTCTACGGGAATGCGCCTTACGGCCT
>DLHW01000011.1:0-1767 GCA_002483425.1 Methylococcaceae bacterium UBA7658 | reverse complement strand
AATATGTTTGGCAAATGGTGGGCTACGGACTGTCAGATAGTCATCACCAACCCCAAAATACACAGGCCTAATACTGCACGCTAACCTGCCCCATAAACGTACGCGGAGTGCCGAAATCTGCCCAAGCGCCTTGAAAATCATTTAAGCCGGTAAAGCTAGTGAAATAGCGTTTGTCGAGCAGGTTAGCCACATTCAATTGGACGGAAACCTTGGCATCGCCCAGTTGTCGGCTGTAGCCCGCCATTAGGTCAAAGGTCGCATAGCCTGGTGTTTTATAGCCCCCAGTACCAGCACCGTCAAAGGGCAATAGGCCGTCGCGTAAGGTGGCGCCGCCACCGAAAATAAGGCCTTTGAAATCGCCGTCCTGGACTTCGTAGGTACTCCACAGGCTGCCGGTATTGCGGGGTACGTTAGGTAAGCGGTCACCTGGGCTAATAGTCCCATTGAGTTTTTCATTGTCCGCATTAGTTTTGGTCACGATTATGTCAGTATTAGACCATGTTGCGATCACATTCCAACCCGGCAGGATTTGGCCTGTGATATCCAATTCTGGCCCCCGGCTGCGGACTTCTCCCAGCGCAATGGAACAGCCCCCTCCTCCACACGCAGGAGCAGGGTGAAGCGGGTCGCCCACTGCTACATTCGTCTTTGTCAGATTGTAATAGGCCAGGTTGGCGCGCAGCTTGCCCTCGAAGAATTCGGCCTTGATGCCGCCTTCATACTGCTCGGCGCTGGTGGGCGGTACTGTGGTGCCTGGGAACACTCTTCCAGTATTTGCGCCAAAACTCTCTGCGTAATTGGCATACAGGCTGAGCCATTTTTTAGGTTGCCATAACATGCCGACGCGCGGCGTTACTGCGTCTTGTACTTGTTGCGTACCCACACTATCAAGGCTGGATTTGACATCAATATATTGATAACGAATACCGCCCATAACTTGAAAGCCATAGGGCAGCTTAATCTGGTCTTGGATATACAATCCATACTGGTCGGTTTTGTTGGAGCTACTACTTTTGCTATCAAGAGGGGCAAGTGGTGTGCCTGGATGCACCGGATTATCCACCGAAATATAAGAGCCTAAAAACTTGGTTAGATCTTCAGTTTGGTTTGTATTGTCAGAATCAAGCCGGTAATAATCACCACCCATCAACAAGGTATGTTCTAGACCGTAAGTGTCAAAGTGCCCGATCAGGTCAAGGTTGGTGGAATAGGTGTTGTTTTGCGATATGGCTGCGTCGTGTTCCCGCCAAACATAACGGCCATCGGGCAATCCATCCAAGGTTGGATGGACAGGAATTCCATTGGTATCAAAAAAGTTTTGTAAAAATTGCTTTGTGCCTGCTAATTGAGCGCGCGTATAAGAAGGCGCGGAGAGAGACCGTTGGTTAACGGAAAACCGGTGTTTGACAGACCAGTCGTCATTGAACTGGTGCGACCAGTTGAAGCCGGCGAAAATAGTTTCTGTTGTCGCGGGGGAATAGTCTCCGTAGTTACGGCTAAACGGCATATCGATAGGGCGGCCTTTAAAGAAGGGGATAAAGCCAGAATCCGTACCTTGGTGCTGATGGTTATATTCCAGCTCAAACGTCACCTGGGTTTTTGGGCTGATGTTCCATTTTAGCACTGGGGCGAAAAACACGTCTTCGTTATCGACCAAATCCCGGAAAGAGCCGCTGTTTTCATAAGACATATTGACCCGGTACAGTAAATCTTTGTTCTTGGTGAGTGGGCCGGTGGCATCCAAGGTGGTGCGGTACAGGTCATAAG
>DLHW01000036.1:24089-37256 GCA_002483425.1 Methylococcaceae bacterium UBA7658 | reverse complement strand
ATGAGCCTGCATGTGCTGGCCTATAACCTTAAACGGGCAATCAAAATATTAGGAATGCCCGCGCTGATGGAGGCCATGGCGGTGGAATAAGCCCATCAACTTGTATTTTTTCACCTTAAGGGGCAATGGCGCTGAATTTATAAGGGAAAAACCAACAGTCGGGAAAATAAATTTATGGACATCAGTAAGCAAATTGCACCAATAATCGTATTACCATGATTAAATCAGGCAAAACGGCGACAACCTATACGTTTTGACACGGCCTGGGTCGAGAGGCAATGTTGGGCGCGGACAAAATCCAGAGTTCCGCCGCCAGCGTCTTAGAATTTGACTTGCCGTTTTGTTCCGGTAATTTAGCGGCAAGACTCGCCCCCGGCCCTAGCAGGCATTCGACAGCGTTTTTAACGCTTTCGCCCCGGCAGGTTGCCGTTATCGTTGCGGAGGGCAATCCGGAATAGTGGATTTTTACGCCGGTTTTATCGGTTAGGGTTGTTAAGATCCGGTCTAAGGTTGCGTTTTTTGCGGTTACCCGAATCGCGCCGTCTTCTCTTTCCGGCAACTCGACTTTAATATGGGGTTTAATAATTTCCGGATGCGGGTTCGGCGTTTTTTGTGATTCATTGACTGCCAGTGCGTTTTGCGTGAAGCACAGCAAGCCAAAAATTGACGCCGCACAACAAACCGGAAGAAGACCTTTGGAATATTGGTTTATAAGTTGAAGCGATAGCATGGGTTTGACCTCTTTAAATATGCTTAGCCTCCTCAAAAAAAGTGCAGGTATTTGAGATTGCCTTAAATACCTGCACGAGAGAGGAAGGTACAACTCATGGGAAAAATAGGAAAACCGATGAGTTAANNTGATGCATAACTGCAACACGTTAGCGAGCAAAGTTATGAAGCCGCCGTGTTGCACAACCGTGACCGGCAGCTTCATGACTAACGTGAATATAAAAGCATTTATCATGCCAATATTTAAGGGGAATTAGGCTAACAGAGACTTTCCTTAACCTGAGCTAAATTAAGCAGTACTAATTCTATATTATTGTTTTATAATGTCTTTTGTTTTTAGCGATTTGTTGGCGTGGTTTTGTAAAATATAAATTTCAGATGTCGTCAACAGCATTTTTTAAAAACTGTGTCATATCCCGCATTTTTAGATAAAAATCGCCCCTCTGAAACACCCTAGACAAGCGGCTTCCGGAAAAAAGTGTGTGATATGCCGCAGCNNGGTGTGTGATATCACACACTTTTTAACTGTGCGCCGGAGTGTAAGGTTAATTTTGTTTAGCAATCAGTATTGATCCGGCCCTTAAATGTTTGAACCGTTCGTACCTAAAGGTCGCAAGGACCTTTAGGTTATAAATGCTGAGCCATGCGAAGCATGGCTAGCCTTTCGATAGGCCCCCGGCAACTGCTCGATGCGTTACCATGCTTCCTGCATCCATGCAGTTGAGGACGAATAGTAAGTGGTTTTCATTCGGTGTATCCAAAGGACAAAAAAGCTTGTCGAACTACTTGCGCCCTTCAGGTTATGAATGAAATCACCTTGCACAGAATTTCATTAAATCTAAAACTGTGCAACTTGTGGTTTGTATATAGCCATGAAAATTAATTTCCCGGCGGAAGTCTATTGACAAGTCAGCCATAATGGAATTTGATGATATTGTCTTTTTTTAATGAAAAAAGATTATGGGGTTCGATTTCTGTTTACACGATGCCAAGAACACGAATGACCATGTTGAATAAATTCTAAAGTGGTAGGCCCTATTTATAAAATACTAATAATGATAGGAGAAAATATGTTCAAAATACCCAAAATTGCCGGTTTGATTATGTTAAGCAGCGCCAGCTTGGCCTATGCAGGCGAGAACGACTGTAAAAATCTGCCTAGTTACGATACTTTAAAAAGCGCCTTAATTGCCGCCAGAAACGAAGTCAACGGCGGATTCGATTTGGATATGTGGGGTACGATTGTTAATCGCGACGGCGTGGTTTGCGCTGTGGCTTTTACCGGTAAAACCCGCGCCAGTCAATGGCCTGGAAGCCGCGTCATTTCAGCTCAAAAGGCCAATGCCGCTAATGCGTTCAGTTTGCGCGCGTTAGCTTTATCGACCGCCAATCTCTATACCGCGACCCAGCCCGGCGGTACGCTCTATGGTTTACAGCATAGCAACCCTGTGGATACCGGAGCGGCTTATAAGGGACCTTCAAAAAATTACGGTTTTCATAATGATCCCATGGTCGGCGTCAAAGCCGGGGGCGTCAATGTTTTCGGCGGCGGTCTCGCCCTGTATAACAGCGAAGGAGCGCTGGTTGGCGGATTGGGTGTTAGCGGAGATTCGTCCTGCGCCGATCATAATGTCGCTTGGCGCACCCGGAATAACTTAGGCTTGGATTACGTTCCGGCCGGAGTCAGCGGCGATGCGGCCCGTCCCGATAACATCGTTTACGATATTACACCGCAGATTGGGCAAATGTCCGGCGTTAGCGCTAAGGGCTGGGGCCATCCTGTTTGTAACAGCGATGTCGCTGGGATTGCCGCCAATTTACCCGCCGTTCCGAAATAAACCGCCTTTCAGTTCTAAAACCTAAAGCCGCCGGAGCGCTCCGGCGGCTTTCAATTTGACTTAAAAAATCGATAGTATGAAACGGGTTCTGCAAATTGCATTGGGGGTTTATTTGGGTTCGGTCAGCGCATTGATCACCTATGAGATTTGGAATAAGCATCAGGAAGAACAAGCTGCAAAAGAAGCTGAGCGAAAATTAGCCGAATCCGAAAAAAAGCGCTTGGAACAAGCCGACCGGATTCGCGCTCTATTTTTGGAAAGCCGGAAAACAGATTCCCAACCGAATACACCCCCGCGCAATTTTGTGCCGGATGACGCGCTCATAAAACCATAACAGCCGTATAATCTATCCCGTCAAGAGGTACGAATTTAGAGTTAAGCGAAACAAACACTATTCCGTTAAGATTATTCTGCTTTTAAAGTACACGTTAAGGATTTTTACAATGAAAACTCTATTTAACACAATAAAAAAGCGTAACTTTGTATTGCCTATCATGGCGCTAGCAAGTTTTATGATGCAGACGGCATGGGCTTCCGAGAGCAAATCATTTCAAGGCATTCGATTCATTTTTGTCGAAGCGGGTTGTTTTCAAATGGGCAGTAATAAACCGTCTACCGATAGAACTGCCGGTGAAACGCCGAGTCATAAGGTCTGTATCGAAAAACCCTTTTATATCGGCGAAACTGAAGTCACGCAAAAACAGTGGGAAGATGTCATGGGCAATAACCCCAGCAAAGTCAAAGCCTACGACAAACCTGTCGATAAGGTCAGTTGGAACGATGTACAAGATTTCATAGCTAAGCTAAATACGAAAGACGGCGGCAGCTATTTCCGGTTACCTACCGAAGCCGAGTGGGAATACGCGGCGCAAGCCGGAAGCAACGACGATTATTCATTCGGGGATAATCCTAAATCCCTGCCGCAATATGCTTGGTTTGGCAATCTGGGTTATAAGGGCAGTTCGCATGAAGTCGCCCAGAAAGATCCGAATAAATGGGGACTATACGATATGCACGGCAATGTCTGGGAATGGGTGCACGATTGGTACAGTCCAGCCTATTACGCAGAAAGTCCGGCCAATAACCCGTTAGGACCTGATAACGGAAAATACCGTGTCTATCGCGGCGGCAGTTTTGTGGGGAAACCCAGCGAATTGAGGTCATCGGTACGCTACAGCGCCCTACCGGTAACACGCACCCAAGACGTGGGATTTAGGTTAGTTCGTCAGCTTGATTAAACAATACATCTGTCATTGGAATTGACATGAACAATTGCTTTTTAATTTTATCAACAAAATTTAACTCAAAATCGTTTGGTAATCCAGACGATACAAAGTGACTTGGTGTTAACACTAATCGTTGCAATGTATTCAATGTGCCAAGACGAAACAAAGTGTACATTGCATTTAATCGATAGTGCTAAAAAACAAAGCCCGGCTTTGCTGGGCTATACAGCAAAGCCGGGCCTCAAGAAGCCATTCCGTGGCGGATTGGCGGCTTTTCCCTGTACATCCTAGTAGCGCCAACCAACTCCATTTCCCAAGAAAGAGCCTGCTGCGGCGCCAATGCCGGCAGCTAACGGATGTCCATTACCAAGCTCATATCCAAATACCGTACCTATCACACCTCCTGCCAGACCTTGATGCGAAGGTCCGTACGATCCGCCGCCGTAATAAGGTTGCGGCGGATAGTAAGCAACTGGAGGGCGGTAATAAGGCTGCGGCCGCGCGTAGTAATAATTATTGACTTGAGGCCTTGGCCTCGGAGCGGGATAATAATAATTATTGACTTGCGGCGCCGGTCTCCAGCCGTGATGATGGTGATGATGGCCCCAACCATCGGCATACGCAGCCGATGCAAAGACTATTGACATACCCACTACTTGTAATAAATAAACTGTTTTTTTCATGTCTTTATTCCTCTTTTTCTGGACTAATTGAAATCAAGCCTATAAGTTTTATCGTTGAGCATTAGTTTACTATGGCAAAATGAACGGATGCTTAACGACAAAGTTGTGCAATAAAAAATATTTTTAACGTCTGCCCGGCAATTCATTCCCAAGCAAAGAACCCGCGGCCGCGCCCACGCCTGTAGCCAGCGGATTACCGTTACCCAATTCATAACCTAAAACACTACCGACTACGCCGCCGGCCAAGCCTTGATGAGAACGCGGATCCCGGTAATTTTGATAAGGCTGGGGATAATAACCTTGAGCCGGCGGATAGTAATGCTCGCCGTGATGTTTATGATGTTTGCTCCAATGACCCCGGTTCTTATCACCGCCGGAAGCCGAAGCGGCATTCGCCGTTAGCGCTAACACTGCTGTTATTTGACACAGAAAGATGAATGTTTTCATAGCGTCCTTATAAAAATAAAATTTGAATTGCGAATAATCGATACAACTGTTTGGGTAATCTTCAAAATTTTTTAACGGAACGTTTTTAACATCGCTTCAAAAAATTTGCCGTACCCTCCAATGGCAGTAAATCTTATCCGTACCGGACTTAATTAATACTTAAAGACACCCCGCGGTAACGGTTATTTTTTAACTTTCTCTACTAAACTGCTCACACAATGACAACCGTTATAATACGCTCAGCTTTCATTCATTTTTGCTAAGGTATAATGCAACCAAATTGCGAGCATCCGTTCTCCACCGCCATTTACTTTTGATCGGTAATTTAGAAGAACTGTATCCGCTTTTTATATGACGCAAACGCTTAAAGCTTGGTTTCCATTCTATAAACCTGCTTAATACAACATTACTTACAATTTGAGATACTGTCGTAGACATGAATAATTTCATCCCCGGACAACGCTGGATTAGCAGCAATGAGTCTGAACTCGGGTTAGGCCTCGTCACAGAAGTCGCGTTTAAACGCGTTACGGTTCTATTTCTAGCAAGCAACGAAAAGCGTATCTACGCCAGCGATAACGCACCGTTAACGCGGGTTCGATTTGCCGTGGGCGATATTGTTGAATCGATTGATGAAGAAAAAATCACAGTGACCCAGGTGCTAGAAGAAAACGGCTTAATTATCTACCAAGGGAAAAACCAATCGGGTCAGGAAACTCAACTAGAAGAGATAGAACTTAACCACAATATACAGTTCAATAAACCGCAAGATCGCCTTTTTACCGGACAAATCGATCCTAATAGCTGGTTTTTATTACGGTATCAGACTTGGCAACACCAAAAAGAACAGCAGCAATCGCCGGTAAAGGGACTATTAGGCGGACGGACCTCCCTAATCCAGCACCAGCTTTATATCGCCCATGAAGCTGCCCGCAGGGTTGCGCCCCGCGTTATGCTGGCGGATGAAGTCGGCCTGGGAAAAACCATTGAAGCCGGTTTAATTATCCATCAACGGCTGATTAACGGTCTCAGTAACCGTGTTCTGATTATCGTGCCGGAAAGTTTGCTGCACCAATGGCTGGTCGAAATGCTCAGGCGTTTCAACTTGCGATTTAGCCTTTTCGACGAAATCCGCTGCTTGGAAGAAGCTGGAGAAGACGGTTTCGATACCGATGAAAGCGGCGGCCGTGGCCGTATCAACCCGTTCGCGAACGAACAATGTATTTTGTGCAGCCTGGAATTTTTCTCGGCGCAACCGCATCGTCAAAAACAGGCGTTGCAAGTGGATTGGGATATGGTCATCGTCGATGAAGCACATCACCTGGAATGGAGCCAACACTCCGTCAGCCCGGAATACCGCTTTATTGAGGCGCTCGGACTGCATTCGCCTAGCTTGATATTGCTCACGGCGACGCCCGAACAATTAGGTCAAGAAAGCCATTTTGCGCGTTTACGCTTGTTGGATGCCGATCGATTTCATAGTTTTACCGCTTTCGTAGAAGAAGAAAAACTGTTCGAACCGGTCGCCGAAGCTGCAAAACTATTGTTGAGCGATCAGCCTTTATCCGTGACCGTCCAGGACCAACTCGAACAACTGCTAAAAGCAGACAATGCCGCCGCTTTATTAAAAAAATTAAACGATCCTAAGGAGTCGGCTAATGCCCGCGACGCTTTATTAAATATTTTGATCGATCACCATGGCACAGGCCGGATTTTATTTAGGAACTCCAGACAAACCGTGCGGGGCTTTCCCGAACGCAAACGGTACGCTTATCCTCTAAGCGGTCAACCGAATGAAATCGATTGGGAAAAAGATTCGCGCTATTCTTGGCTGGTTTCTAAAATCCGTCAATTATCCGGTCAAAAAGTCTTATTAATTACGAAACGAGCGCAAACGGCCGTTTCCCTAGAACAAACCTTAAAAAACCGTAACGGTATCGCTGCCGCGGTATTCCACGAAGGGATGACAATTATCGAACGCGACCGTGCCGCCGCCTATTTTGCCGATCATGACAGTTCGGCGCGTATTCTGATTTGTTCGGAAATCGGCAGTGAAGGCCGTAATTTTCAATTCGTTCATCACTTAATTCTATTCGATTTACCGGATAATCCAGATCTGCTGCAACAACGGATCGGTCGGCTTGACCGGATCGGACAAAAAGAAACGATTCAAATTCATATTCCCTATTTGGAAAACAGTCCGGACGAAGTTTTGTACCAATGGTACGATGAAGCCCTGGATGCATTTCACATGAACAACTCGGCGGCCTCCCGTGTTGCCGAAACCCTGCATGAAGAATTGACAGCGGTCATGGCGCAACCCAGTCATCACGCAATTTCCGAATTGATCGCTAAAACCCAAGAATTGAATTCAGAAATCGAAATTCAACTGGAAAACGGCCGTGATTTCTTATTGGAACTCAATTCCTGCCGGAAAGAAGTAGCCTCTCAACTGATCGATCAAGTGAATATTTTGGAAAAACAAGGCGCATTGTGGCCTTATCTGGAGGAATTGTTCGAATGCTACGGCGTAGAGACCGAGTTTCATTCGCCGGATTGTTTTATCCTTAGGCCCGGCGACCACATGCGCATAGCGCATTTTCCAGGTCTTCAGGAAGACGGCGTTACCGTAACCGTAAACCGTCAAATTGCCCTGGCGCGCGAAGATATGCAGTTTTTTACCTGGGAACACCCCACTGTAACTGCCGCAATGGATCTCGTATTATCCAGCGAAACCGGAAATGCGGCAATGACCTTAGTCCGGCATAAAGATTTAACGCCCGGTCAGTTTTTGCTGGAATGTTTATTTGTCGTCGAATGCAGCGCACCGGCGGACTTGCAAATCAACCGGTTTTTACCAGCAACCCCAGTGCGTATTCTCGTCGATCAAAATTTGCAAGACAAAACCCAGCTTATCGATCACCGCAGTCTGCTCGAAAATCGTATGTCATTCGATCAGCAGCAGGTCGTTGAGTTTATCAATACCAAGCGCCAGCATCTTTTAAAAATGCTTGATGCTGCCGGACAAAATGCTAAAACTGAAATGCAAACGTTAATTGACGAAGCCGCTAATGCTATGCTGAACTCGTTAACGGGCGAAATTAAGCGTTTAGTTAGGCTCAAAAAGATCAATCCTTCCATCCGCCCCGAAGAAATCGAGCATCTTAAGGACATGACCCTATTAGCCCACGAACATATACAAACCGCCCAATTAAAATTGGATGCGGTAAGGTTTCTTATCACCAGCTAGCGCCAATACACGCGTTTATTACCGTCGGGCTTCGAATGACCGGTGCGTTTTTCTTCGTACGCTTTACACCGGCGCGTAACCCGCGCCAGATTTTAGCTTTTCATCCGTCCCTTCCGCAGCTATAACGAACTATGGGACGTGAGTTGATTAAACCTAGGGCCTTAAACCGGACTTCGAATTATCGCACAGCGTTATCATGACAAATCGATTTTTTTCCAGCCGCGACCTGTCCGTTCTCTGGCATCCTTGCACCCAGATGAAGGATCACGAGAGTTACCCCGTCATTCCTATCAAAAAAGGGCAAGGCGTTTGGTTGGAGGATTTCGACGGCAACCGTTACCTGGATGCGATCAGTTCATGGTGGGTAAACCTGTTCGGACACGCCAATCCCGAGATTAATGCTGCCTTGAAAGACCAGCTTGAAATGCTGGAGCATGTCATCTTCGCCGGATTTAGCCACGAACCTGCGATCCAATTGGCTGAAAAGCTGGTATCGGCGACACCCGAGGGCTTGGGACGGGTGTTTTATGCGGATAACGGTTCTTCGGCGGTCGAAGTGGCGCTCAAGATGAGTTTCCATTACTGGCGCAATTGCGGGCAAACGCAAAAAACCAAATTCATTACGCTGGAAAACAGCTACCACGGCGAAACGCTGGGCGCTTTGGCGGTCGGCAACGTCGCTTTGTACAAAGAAACGTACGCGCCGCTGTTGATGGAAGTTGTCACGGTACCTAGCCCCGATTGTTATTACCGCGAATCCGGCGAGTCCTGGGCGGATTATTCTTTGCGCAAGTTTGGGCTTATGGAGGCGGCGTTAAAAGAACACGCCGGTTCGGTTTGCGCCGTCATTATCGAGCCTTTGGTGCAGTGCGCGGGTAATATGCGCATGTACGACCCGGTTTATTTGAAGTTATTGCGTACGGCTTGCGATAAATACGGCGTACATCTTATCGCCGATGAAATTGCCGTGGGGTTTGGCCGCACCGGAACGCTGTTCGCTTGCGAACAAGCCGGAATCAGCCCGGATTTTCTCTGTCTATCGAAAGGTTTAACCGGCGGCTATCTGCCGCTCTCAGCGGTGCTAACCACTAACACAGTCTACCAAGCTTTTTACGGCGATTACCAAAAGCTGACCGCTTTTTTGCATTCGCACAGCTATACCGGCAACGCGCTAGCGTGCCGCGCCGCTTTAGCCACGCTGGAAATCTTCCAAAGCCAACATATCATTGCAAAAAATCGAAAGCTGGCTACTTTTATAGCGCAACGCCTGCAACGGTTTAACGGACATCCGCAGGTCGCGGAAGTCCGGCAAACAGGTATGATAGCGGCGGTTGAACTGGTTAAAAACAAAGTAACGCGAGAGCCGTATCCCTGGCAAGAGCGGCGCGGCCTGAAGATTTACCAATACGCCTTAGCTAAAGGCGTCCTGTTACGTCCGTTGGGAAACGTGGTTTACTTTATGCCGCCTTATATTATCGGCGAAGAAGAAATCGAGTTGATGATCGACGTTGCCTGGCAGGGCGTACAAATAGCAACCAAGGATTAATAGACTATGCGGATTTCCAGGCTTTATGCGGCGCAACCGTTAACACCCGGTCAGACCATCGAGCTGGACGAAGACAACGCGCACTACGTCAGGACGGTATTACGCTTGAAACCAGACGACGCCATTACCTTATTTAACGGGGACGGCAGCGAATATACTTCCGTTTTGGGCGAAGTCAGCCGGAAATATGTGCGGGTATCGGTCAAATCGAAGCTTGCGCGCACGGTAGAATCGCCCTTACGGATTGTTCTCGGTTTAGGCGTGTCGCGCGGCGACCGCATGGACTTGTCGGTTCAGAAAGCCGTGGAACTGGGCGTCAATACGATTACGCCGTTGTTTACCGAACGTTGTGTCGTCAATTTTGCGGCGGAAAAAAAACAGCAGCGCTTGCAGCATTGGCGGAAAATCGTCCAGCACGCAGCCGAGCAAAGCGGCAGGACAATCATGCCGGAATTAACGGAAACCGAAACCATGCAAAACTGGGTTGCACAGCAGCAAACCGGATTGAAGCTATTTCTCGACCCGTATGCGGACAGTCATTTAAGCGGATTACAACCGTTGGACGGCGCTGCGGTCTTACTGACCGGTCCGGAAGGCGGATTTACCGGCCAAGAACGGCAAATTGCCAAGGCGTCCGGATTTATTCCGGTGCGCTTGGGCAGCCGCATTTTAAGGACGGAGACCGCTTCCATAGCCGCTCTGGCAGCCGTGCAAATGCTGTGGGGAGATTTCCGCGGATGAAGCGGGTGTTTGCTCTCGTTTCGCCGTTCTTGGTGTTGTTTTTAGCGACGCTGTGCGCAAGCGCGATTGTGTATTCGGCAGCCCTGGTTTTCGGCGACTCGGTTTCGTTCCGTACGGTTTTCAAAAAATCCACGCAATTTTTTTTGGTGTTAAGCATTTTTCCTTTAATGCATTGGCTCAAGCTTAACCGTTTTGATATAGGATTTTTACCCAGACAGCCGTTCTTAAAACAGTTAGCGCAAGGCTTTGGCTTGGGTTTTATCACCTTGTTTCCCGTCCTGACCGTCATTTTTGCGCTCGATGTGCATCTGGTGGACGAAACCAAACCTTGGACGGCAATTTGGGCCGGTACAAAGATGGGATTGGAACTGCTGCTAGCCTTGCTCATTGCATTCGTGGAAGAACCCATTTTCAGGGGAATTTTGCTAACCGGGTTCAGCAAGCATTTTTCACGAATCACGGCGATTGTTGCAAGCGCATTTTTTTACGCCGCGTTGCATTTTTTAAACAGCAACATCGAAATCCCCTCTCAAGACGTTGAATTATGGAGCGGATTCATCTTGCTACGCGACGCGTTCGCCCAAATGCTAAACCCGCACTACCTATCTCCGTTTTTCTCGTTGCTTGCCGTCGGAATATTCTTGGGCGTCCTTAAAACGCGCACACCGGGGAGCTTGGGTATTTGTATCGGCTGCCACGCCGCCTGGGTTTGGCAGATCAAACTGAGCAAACTCTTCTTCAACGTGAATCCGGATTCGAGCTATTTATATTTGGTCAGCGGTTACGACGGCGTCATCGGGCCGATGGTAACGGTATGGTTGTTGCTTGCGACCGTGTTGTTGATTCAGTATCGCCGGATAAATAATGTTCCGCCTCACGGTATAATTAACAAACATGGGTAAAACTTAGGGTAACAATTGCTCTGGATATAAAAAATCGGCTGAGGAATCTTCCTATCTAAGGTATCATCAATGCCTATGCTTTAACGGGCGTTTGCAAAACGGTTGCGAACAATCATCATTCTTAAAAACAACGACGGTAAACACATGACACAAGACGAATTAAAACAAAAAGCCGCCCACGCCGCCTTGAAATACATCAAAGATGTGCCGGTCATCGGCGTCGGCACCGGTTCCACGGTTAAACATTTCATCAACTATCTGGCCGGTATGAAGGCCGATTTCGACGGCGCGGTGTCGAGTTCGGAAGGCACGACGGCGTTGTTGAAACAAGCCGGGATTCCCGTTTTAGATTTGAATAACGTCGGCACGATTGAAGTGTACGTTGACGGCGCGGACGAAATTAACCCGAATAAGCAACTCATCAAAGGCGGCGGCGCGGCGTTGACGCGGGAAAAAATTATCGCAGCCGCCAGCAAAAAATTCGTTTGTATCGCCGACGGCACCAAGCGTGTGGATATTTTAGGCAAGTTTCCGCTGCCTATCGAAGTCATCCCGATGGCGCGCAGCTACGTCGCGCGGGAAATGGTAAAGCTGGGCGGCCAGCCGGTGTGGCGGGAAAACTGCGTTACCGATAACGGCAACCAGATTATCGATGTTCACAATCTGGAAATTCTGGAACCCATCAAAATGGAACAAACCATCAACAATATCACCGGCGTGGTGGCGGTCGGCATCTTTGCCATGCGCCCGGCGGATATTTGCATGGTCAGCGTAGGCGAAGAGATTATTACGTTTTAACTTTTGCTAACCGTACAATCCTGTCCCTTTTTCCTTGGGGATAAAAAAAGGGCTGACAACTGTCAGCCCTTTTTGTTTTACCAGGTTCTAGCGCGCCACCAGTCGTATTTCTTCCTTGGCTTAGTTGGATCGTAATAGATTCCGGACAACTTTCGTTTGAACTCGTCGGTCACTAAACGTGCATCTTGTCTCGTTTTAACAACACGAGGCGTAATCAACACCACTAATTCATTTCTGTCTTCTAGTATGTCAGTTGAGCCGAATAATGGTCCAATTAAAGGGATTTCGTGCAATAAGGGAATGCCACTTTTGTTATTTGTATTATTGTTTGTGATTAGTCCCCCTAATGCTATCGTTTCACCATCTCTTACAGCAACGGTACTTTCTATCTCTTTTTTATTAATTGTCGGGGTGGAAGTGACTCCGATTTTGGTTGCTATTACATTGCTGACAGTTTGCATAATGTCCATGATGACCATGCCATTCGAATTGACTCTCGGTGTAACCTCTAAAATTACACCGGTATCCTTGTATTGAATTTGATTAGCTTGTGCGAAGCCCGTGCTACCATTGTTATCTGTACCAGCGCTGGCTATAGCATTGGATAGCGTACTCGTTTGTACGGGTACTTGGTCTCCAATATTTATTTTGGCTTCCTGATTGTTTAGCACCATCAGGGAAGGCGAAGAGACGATTTTGACATTATTAAGATCGGCTTGTGCCGTTAATAACGCTTTTACCGAACCGGAAGTATAAATCGTGCTTAATCCGCCTGTTGCCGCCGCAGTAACTGGGCTAGCTAAAACCTGGGCCAAAGGCGTATTATCTTCTCCCACAGCAGCGCTACTACCTACAGCTTCTCCACTGCTATTTGAAAAGTACCATTTCAAGCCGTATTTTAAATCGTCTTTTAAGGTCACCTCGGCGATCGTCGCATCGATCAACACCTGCAACGGCATGATATCCAGTTGCTTGATGACCGGCATGATCTTCGCCATTTCCTGCGG
>DLHW01000036.1:0-24066 GCA_002483425.1 Methylococcaceae bacterium UBA7658 | reverse complement strand
CGCCGCCGCTGCCTCCGCTCCGGGACGACGCCGAACTGCCGGATTTACTTTTCTTACGGCTAGAAGTCGACGAAGCCGACGTTCCGGAGGACGAACCGGTTGCGCCGGTGCTTGCCTGTTGCCCGCTATCGGCGGATTTGTTGCTGACTTCCGCCGATTTTCGGCCCGCCGCCACTTTGGCGGATTTATCCCGCGGCGCCGAGCCGGTAAAAATTTCATTGAGTGTTCCGGCCAATTCTTCCGCGTCCATGTGTTGAACCCGGTAAACGGTTACACCGCCGCCGTTTTCGGTATTGGCCCTATCCAGCCGGTAGACCCAGCCTTCGATATCTTTAAGATAACTGGATTGCTGGGTAATCGCTAAAATGGCATTCATCCGTTCGATGGGCAGAAACGTGAAAAACTGGCTGTCGTCTTTGCCGGTTGGGGTATTGAACACGGTCTCCAATTCTTCAATGATTTTGTCGGGTTCGACATGATTGAGCGGAAATAAAGCAAAGGACCGGCCTTTCAACAAATCGATGTCGAAGGTATCGACCAAGTCCATGACGCGCGCCAGTTCGTCGGCCGTTCCCGAGATCGTCAAGGTATTGCGGGAGCTATCGACATTGAGGATCGTTTTATCATGCACCAAGGGTTTGAGAATATCGGCGACATCTTGCGCGGCGACATAACGAATGGGGACGACCCGGGTTTGAAAACCGGTGCTGCCGCCGGCCACCGTCGAGGTAAACAAGGCTTCCGATTTCGGTTCGATGTGATAAATTTTACCGTCTTTCACCAAGGCGGCGTTGTTCATACCCAGAACCATTTCCAAGGTCGGCAGCAGTTCGGCCTTGGTTAAGGGTTCGGTGGTGTTCAGCGTGACTTTACCCGTTACTTTCGGGCTGAGTACATAATTTTGTCCGAGAATATCGCTTAAAATGACTTTAGCGACTTCGCCTAAATCGGCGTCGTCGAAATTCAAGCTGTAGGTGCCGGGTCCGCCGGTTTTGCCGCTACGCCGGTGCGATTCGGTGCGCGGCGCGAAACGGTCCCGGGCCGGGTACATTTCAATCTTCGATTTTAAAGCCTCGTTGCCGGGGATTTTATTCTGCAATTCTTGAAACGCAACGCTATTTTCCAAACCGTCCGGCTGCTCTTTTAAGACGGGAGTCAAGGGAATTTTTGCGCTTTTTTTGGGCGGCAAAAGTTCGCAGCTTGATAATAGAAGACTCAAGGCTATTAAACCGCAGGCCTTGGTTAGGTTACTGAAATTGTTCATTCTCGTTATTCTCGAAGTAAGGATCTGTAGTTTCATCGGGGATAAGTTCGGGTTCAAGCACCGGTTCGAGCTCTTCCGGACTGGGCTCCGGCACCGGCACCGGAATTTGTTCCGGCGCCGGAATAGGCGGTTGTCCAGGCTGGTTTTGCGGCTGCTCGCCGGGCTGCAACGTTGGATTCGGCGGTTGACCGGGTACGCCCGGCGGGAAAGTTGGGTTTATACCGGGATTGCCCGGGGTTTTGGGCTTAGGTTTTCTTAATGGCAGTTCTTTCGTTTGGTCGCCCTGGCTGACAACGATTTTGTCTTTATAAATTTCGGTTAATTTCCAGCCGTCGATATCGCTCTCTTTAGTAACTTTTCTAAAATTGTCCTTTGCGACTTTAGTATTCGTCCTGCTTAGTAACACATAAAGTCCTTTTTTATGGGTATAAACGCCGTTTAACGCCCAGTTGAAGGTTTGACTGGCAACGGCGGCCGGTTTGGCGTCCTTCGAGTCCGGTTCGGCAACCGGTCTTCTGCCGGTAATAAACAACGGCCGATTAACCAACTCGGTATAACTGGTTTCTGGTTGTTTGGTCAGTTCGATAGCGGGTAATTCGACGGCGGCATTTTTTTGTTTGCCCGATGATTGTATCGATGCTAACAAGTTCTTTTGGGCGTAAAGCGCATATAACCCTTCGCAAAGAATAATAATGCTCAGGAACGCGCAAATTGCAGCCAATAATTTGATCAGCTTTAGGTTCATTTTTCTTCCGCCCTCATGAAGCCGATGGCTTGAAAATTGATGTTCAAGCCGTTGCTCGGCTCGATTTGGCGCGTTATCCGGTTGCGGATACTTCGCATCGGCCTGATATCCATTTGATCGATAACAATTAGAGGGGTCGCGGTTTCAAGCTTGTACAATACGGATCTTAAGACTTCGATGTTACCCGTCATTCTGACGCTGACCGTAATCCGGTTAAAGTTATCTTTTTTGCTCGACGGCAGCACTTGTGTGCTGCTGAGTTGTCCGCCCGCTTGCACAATGGCTTGTTTAATAAACTCCTGCATTTCAGCCGACGCCAGCGCGCTGGTGCCTTGACTGTTGAAATAACCTTGTTCTTCATGCTGTTGTTTAATGCCTTCGATATTAGCGACAACCGAATTTTTTCCGGCGAGGATCCGCTCGTATTTTTGTAAATTAAACGCCAGTGTTTCTTTGGTTTCGTTAAGTTCCAGCCCTTTATTGACGATGGGTGCAATAATAACGGCCGCGAACAGTAACACAACAAAAATCAGAAGACCGACCGCCAGCCAGCGTTGGGTTTGGGGATTATTCGATAATTCCAACGTTATCTCCTAAGTTGTCGTCCATTTTTTCGGCGGTGCTTTTACCGCCTTTAGCAATATCGACGGTTATTTGGAAACGCTCCAGCTTGCTAACATTATCGCGGGTTACCGGCGAGACGAATTTTGCGTTTACAAAAATGTCGGAAGCTTCCAACACCGATATCAGGGACGAAGCGGCGGGCGACTCGCCTTGAATTTGCAACTGTCCGCTAGAGTATTGCGCATAGGCAAGCCAAGTATCGTCCTTGATAAGCTTACTCAAGGTGTCCAAGATTTGGATAACCGGGGGCCGCTCCGTCTTTTTATCGAGCAACTGTTTGGTTTCATCAACCAAACCGTCGACCTCAGCTTGCAGCGCTTTGATACTTTTAGCTTCTTTTTCAATACTGTCGATTTTATTTTGCAACTCGTTGACGGCGCGGTATTCAAACCATACCGGTAAAGCAAGCGCGGCTATAAATAACAACGCTGTTAATCCCGCTAATCCGCCGTGAACTAATTGCGCCGTTCTATCGGGTTTTTCGCGCAGACCTTCGGGTAATAAGTTGTATTCCTCTTCGCCTTGCTCGAAATAATTTGGTGTTTCATCGTAATCCACAAATTTCGGCGTCATACCGAAAGCTTTGATATCTCTGAAAAAAGTGTCCAGTACTTCTTTGGCCGTTAGGATCAGCATCACCCTGATTTGGCCCGGCTCGTTAACGACGTCCAGTATTTTTACTGCGTAATAAGCGTGTTCGGCGCTGAAGGGAGAAAACCGGGATAGTTCGTAAGTAACGACTTGATAAATATTTTCTTTGGCGGCGGACGGTAAGGAAATCTCTTTCTGGATAGCGTATTTTCGCGTTAAACGAAAAATCAGATCGGCTTTCGCTAGCTTTTCGTCGGTGGCGAGCATTTCTTTGTAGCGGCTAATGCCGGACTCATCCCGGTCAAAACTGCCTAGAACATCTTCTTTGCCGCCGGACCAATAGCTTATACCAAATTGCGCGCCTTGCGGACACACAACAATTGTACCGCGCCGGTCGCTGAGCAGGTCTTTGATTTTATCGGGAATTAGAAAACTTAATTCGCGTTTCCACCAGCGGATAAATTTTTTAAAATCCAGCTCAATCGTTGAGTTCAGGTTCGGCATATTCTTTTACGAGTAATTCACTCATTTCGTCATTAAATAACGGCTCTTCATTGGCCGGATTACGTAGCCATTTTATTGTTTTATAAGGCCCGGGCAAAGTTAGTTCGGTTTCAAACGCCTGATTAGAAGCTGCTTTTGCGACGGTAGCGGCAATTACCGCGCTTGAATCGTCGGCCATTTTGGCTTCCGATACAATCGTTAAAGTATCGCTCTTGCCCGGTGCGGATGCTCTTGTTCCTAACAGGGATGCTGGAAATTCGGGCGCGGGTTGTTCTGTTTTTGCGCTTTCAAGTCTAGCCGCAACAAAGTTTTCAATCAAGCTAGCATCCATGAGAGGCAATAAACTCAATACTTTAGATGAAGCTAACTTAAGATTGACTTGCGGCTGCCCCGAAAAAACCGTGACCAAAGGCGCAAGCCAATTATATAAGCGTTCATCTATTCCCAGCACCATTTGCAGTTCTTCCACCGTTTGGAACGGTTTATTGCGCGGCTCGTACTTAAGACCTGCTTTGCGGTATTCTTTTTTTTCTGCGCCATCGATATTCAACAGGTCGTCTTGATCCCGCCAATCGAGAATGGCTCCAATTATTTTTGCTTGCCTGTCCTCATCAATGGGTGCATGAGTCATTACACTTTGGAGCAGCGCAAGGTTAGCCTTATTAATATCGATTTTCCCGGATTCCGAGAAGATTCTTAGCCGGATTTGGGTATCGCCGAAGTTCACTTGATAAATGTTGCCATCGGCGCGCCAGCGTTTAATCTGCTCGGGATGCAGTAACATAATTTCGGCGTACGCGATGCCCGCTTCCGCAGCGGCTAGAGCGGCGGCGTTATCTTTTATCCCAGCGGTAACGGTGGATTCCCGGCGCATGGTGAGCGCAAAACTGCCCGCCATAATAGCCAGCAGGCTAAGCACCCACAGCACAAGCACCAAAGCAAAGCCGTTATGCATTGATTTTATAACACAATTCCTTGCTTTCCTATCGCTGTGCGCGAATGTTTGGGAGGCCGTCACTGCTGTTCCTCGCCCAAGGTGTTATTTTCCAAAGCCGCCGCTTCGTTCTGCGCTTGCTCTTCGTCGCTAAGTCCTTGACCGGCGGTGTCGGCCGATGCGCCCGCATATTTGAGATCGATAATCATCTCCGGCCAATAATTACCGTCTTCCCGGCCTATTTTAATCTTTACCAGTTTCGGCTGGGTTTCCTGCAGCCATACATCCTGCCAATAACCTTCGCTAAGGGGATCGTCCGAACCGAAATAGCTGAGCGAGAAACTACCGGCATGTTCGAGTAAGGTCACTTCTTCTTTACGCCATTGTTCGCCTTCGGCGGAAGGAAAAAACGGGGTAATGGCAACTTGGATATACGACCCCTCGTCATCCGTCTTTAGCTTGACGGAAAATAATTGCAAACCGGTTTTTTTAGCGCTGGCTGGAAAAGAAGAGACAAACTTAATTTCCTGATTCTGTCCTTGAAAGCCGAAAACCCGGCTATTTTTATCGGTAAAATCGTCCCATAGCGGTAATGCCGTACTGAGATGTTGTTTAAAAAATTGATAAACCACGGCGGTTTCATTGACTTTACTGATTTTTTCTTCGCCTTTTTGCCAGCTTTCCGCGCAGATTCGCATAGTGCTGAACAACAAAACAACCATCATACCGAGTAAAGTCATGGCGATCAGGACTTCTATAAGCGTAAAACCGTTACGGCAACGTAGACTGGACATTCTTCTTACCGGCCAATTTTAAGGTCGCGAGTTGTACCTGGCGGTCATCGCTGCCGGCTTCGCCATCCCCCCAGGCTACGATCACATTCACCTTGAAAATTTCCGCCGCCATATTTTTAGGATCGAGCGAATCGCCTGCGGGAATGAAAGGTCTGATATCGAGCGTCCACCGGTATTTTTCATTTTCAACGCCAGAGCTTTGATGATCCTTAATTGCAATTTCGGAGCCGGTTTTAGCCATGAGCGATTCGGCAATTTGTACTGCCATCGTGTAGTCATCGGCAATCATTGCCGTATGAACGCCGCCGGAAAAAATGTTGAGTAAAATGCCCAAGGATAAGGCCAAAATCGAAAAAGCAATCAATATTTCCAATAACGAAAATCCGTGTTGCCGGCGTTTACTTGTTTTCAATGTCGATTTGTCCTGTCAACCAATTGATGTCGATTTGCCAAAGCGCGCCGTTGAGTTCCAGTTTAATCCGTCCGCCGGTGGATGAGCCGTCCGGAAAAAACCGGATGCTCGCCAGACCCTCGCCGTTGAGTTCCTCTTGCGCCGTTACCACGGTTAACTCGACAGTTTCGGGGAGCGAATAGACCTTATCGCGCTCGCTAACGGTGTAGGTATTTTCATTCAAATCGAGCGCCACCGTGGTTTCCCGGTGCGAAATGAGCGCCTCGCCCTTGGCAAATCGCAAGGCCGAAACTAGATCGCGCGCCGCGGATTGAAGTCTTGTGGCGTCGCCGCCCGACGAAATATTCAAACCGATAACGCCAAAACCTAAGATCACGACGAACAATACCAGCAGCAATTCTAATAAGGTAAATCCGCGTTTGGTCTTTAGCCTCGGCAGTTCTTGGTTCCGGGGCAAAAGCCGGGGACGACCGNNGAAGCTACTGGACGGGTCTGTTTAGACTTGAAAGACATGATTAGGCGAATCGAACGGCTCAATCGAATAAATTCTCTGTAGAGTGTACAGCTTGCCCTCCGGACCGGAAAAAATAAACCGTTGGGCAACGCGCTTTCGATTTGTCCAGATACCGGTACCGGCGCTGTAATGACGACGATCTTACTCCCAGCTATTCAAATCCCGGTCTTCGCCTTCGCCGCCTTCTTTACCGTCTGCGCCGAAGGAAGCTATGTCGAACTTACCGTGTTCGCCCGGCGAGCTATACCGGTATTCGTTATTCCAGGGGTCGAGCGGGATTTTAGATTTACGCAGATAAGGCCCGTTCCAGCGCTGAATATCGCCGGGATTTTCGATCAAAGCGTTTAAGCCTTGCTCTGACGTGGGATAACTGCCGACATCGAGCTTATACATGTCCAGAGTTTGCGCAAGATCTTCGATTTGGACTTTCGCCGCCTTGATTTTGGATTCGCCCATGTGCTTCATCACTTGCGGCCCGACCAAACCGGCCAACATGGCGATAATACCCAGCACGACCAATAATTCCAATAAGGTAAAGCCCGTTTGTCTACGTGTGTTGTGTTGTTTCATTGTCAATTTCCGTTAAAAAGCTAAATCGTTTACGCTCAAAATCGCCATTAAAATGGATACGATAATACCCGCGATCATCAAACCCAAGGTAATAATTAACGCCGGCTCCAATAAGGCCAGGAAGCGGGTAATCGATATCTTAAGTTGCTTGTCGTAAATGGCGGCGACGCGGAGTAACATTTCTTCCAGCCGTCCGGTTTCTTCACCCATCTTGATCATTTGCAGGGCCATTTTGGGGAAGACGTTTTTATCGTGCAAGGCGTCGTAGAGGTGTTTGCCTTGCTTTAATTGCCCCTCGGCTTCCTGAATGGCGTCGGCCAAAACCAGATTATCCACGGTTTCACGCACAATCACCATGGCCGACAATATGGAAACCCCGTTGCCCAATAAAGTTCCCAGCGTACGGCTTATATTGGCCGTTTCTTTATCTAAAACAATATTTCCGAACAGCGGAAATTTTAAAAATAAACCGTCCCAGACTTTTTTCCGCACCGGATCGGCTAACTGGAATTTCATATAGCTCGAACCGAATACGGCGGCCCCAATTAAAATCCACCAGTATTTCTGCAGCCATTCCGCTAACGCAACAACGATTTGAGTAGGCACCGGCAATTCTTTACCGGCGCTTTCAAACATTTCCGTGAATTGCGGCACCACAAAAGTCAGCATCACAAACAACGAAGCCAGCGACATCACCAGCAAGATCGCCGGATAAATTAAAGCGGTGCTGACGGTATCTTTCAACTCCTTGGAGCGTTCCAAGTACTCGGCCAAACGAGCCAAAACTTCACCCAAGTTCCCGCCCGCTTCTCCAGCCCTCAGCATATTCAGATAAAACTTTGAAAATACGCCGGTTTGTTTTTCTAAAGCGTCCGCCAATGACGAACCTCCTTTAACTTTCTCAAGCACTTTCCCGATCATTTTGCTCAAGCGTTCGTTGTCGTCGGACAAATCGATCAATACCGATAAGGATCGATCTAAAGGCAGGCCCGACTCCAGCAAGGTCGATAATTCGGCCGTGAACATGCCGATATCTTTGTGCGTCAATTTGGCTTGTTTACCGCCCAAACCTAAAAACGAGCGGCCAGTTGCCGGTGAGACGCTGATCGGGATGTAACCTTCGGATTGCAATGCGGCGATTAATGCTTGCTCGTCGGCAAAATCGCGGATCGCTTCTTCGGTTTCACCGGAACTGTTGATGGCCTTATATTTAAATAACGGCATGGATTACGGATTTAGTTTTCAGAGGTGGTAACGCGCATGACTTCCTCGATGGTCGTCGACCCTTGCAAGGCTCTGATCAGGCCGCTTTCGAACATGGTGGTCATCCCTTCCTCAATCGCCATTTTTTGGATGGCGCCCGCTTCCTCGTGTGCCATGATGAGTTTTCTGAGGGGATCGGTCATGACGAGAAATTCGATGATCGCCATCCGGCCTCGATAGCCCATGTCGCGGCAGGCCGAACAGCCAACCGGTTTGTATAAGGTAATGCCGCCTTCGGGGACAAAGCGGCGCAAACGCAGTTCGGTAATTATTTCAGGCGGCGCCGGATAAGGCGTCTTGCAGTCCGGGCATAATTTCCGCACCAGCCGCTGCGCCAAAATACCGTTGACGGTGGAGGTTAGAAGGTATTCCTCCAGCCCCATGTCCAATAGACGTGTTACGCCGCCCGCAGCATCGTTGGTGTGTAAAGTGGACAACACCAAGTGTCCGGTCAATGCGGATTGCACGGCGATTCGAGCGGTTTCCAAGTCGCGCATTTCGCCGATCATGATGACGTCGGGATCTTGCCGGACGATGGAGCGTAAAGCCGCCGCGAAAGTGAGGCCGATCTGCGGTTTAGCTTGAATTTGATTGACGCCTTCCATTTGATATTCGACCGGATCTTCGACCGTAATAATTTTTCGCTCCGAAGTATTTAGAACTTTCAAGGCGGCGTACATCGTGGTGGACTTACCGCTACCGGTCGGACCGGTAATTAGGATAATGCCGTGCGGCATGGCCAGTACATCCAGGAATTGTTCGAGATGTTTGCCTTCAAAGCCTAATGCGGCGAAATCGAATACGGTATTTTCCTTGTCGAGCAAACGGATAACGACGCTTTCGCCGTACATGGTCGGGATGGTGCTGACCCGTAAATCCAGTTCCTTGCCGAGCATTTGTACTTTAATACGGCCGTCTTGCGGTAATCGCCGTTCGGCAATGTTGAGTTTCGCCATGATCTTAATCCGCGAAATCACGGCGGCGGTCGATTTGACCGAAGGCGCATCGATTTCCTTAAGTACGCCGTCCACTCGTAACCGGACCTTCAAGGTTTGCTCGAACGGTTCGATGTGGATATCCGAGGCGCGGGTTTCTATCGCCCGCTGCATAATCAGGTTAACCATTTTGATGACTGGCGCTTCGCTTGCCAGGTCTTTCAGGTGCTCTAGATCTTCCTCGCCGATATCATCGACGTTAAGATCGTCAATGGTTTTTTCCATGGCCGTACGGCCTTCGCCGTATTGAACTTCAAGAGCAGCGTCGATTTCGGACAATAAGCCGACTTTCGGATAAATATCTTTGCCAGTTGCAAGCTTCAACGCATCGATCACGAATTCGTCTTCCGGATCCATCATGGCGACGGTGATCGAGCGCTCGTCTTGATTTAAGCCGATGATATGATACTGTTTGAGAAAGCGTAAAGAGACGCTTTCAGGCAATTGCGGCTCCAGAGGGTACTGCTCGGGTTTTATTTTTTCATAATGACCGGTTTCGACAAACGCATCGGCGACATCGAGTTCTGAGCATAAACCGAGCTTTACCAGCAATTGCGGTAAACTTTCCGCCACCGAGGTTTTTTTTACCCGCTCGACTTTTTTAAGTTCCGTTGCCGATAATTTGTCTCTCTGCTTAAGAATACCGAGTAAAGCCTGATAAGGTTCAGCTTGCTTTGTCATTTAAAAAGTTTACTTGAGATGGGTTTATTGTTTAGTTAGCAGAAATTTAGCTTGATAGATGATTTCATGTTCGTCTATGTCCTTAATGGAGTAATCTTCCTTATTCAGTTTATACGGGTTGACGGTTGAATGCGATTTTACCGCCTTATTGATTTCTGTTTGGTAAATCCTGCTGACCGGTGTCGGCCCGAATATGGTAATCGAGGGTTTATTCATCGCCCAAGCCATATGAGTAGGTCCGGTGTCATTGCCGATAACGAGATTCGCCCGAGCTATGACCGATTTTAAGTCATTTAAATCCATTGACGGTAATACCCTAATATTACCACATTGCTTCGCCATCCATTCTGCTTTGCTCCGCTCCTCGCGACTACCCCATGAGATGAGGCAATTCTCTTGTAAAGCTTTGGCGATATTAACAAATTTTTCTGCTGGATAATTCCGGCTCGCCCATGTTGAGCCGATAACAAAGACAACTGTGACGGCGTTTTGTGGAAAAAATGCATCAAGCCCTGACTTTGCATGAGCACTGTATAAAAAAGATTTTTTTGCAAAAATATTGTTGCTTGTGATGTTGAATCCGAGCGGTTGGGACAGTATCCGCGCATTCCGGTCAATCGTATTTTCATCATAGCCGCAGGCGATTTTTTCACTGTAAAACCAAGCTGCGGCTTTTTCCCGGATTGAGTGTTTATCGAAACCGGCGACCCGCTTACCCAACAAGCTAGCGGCGATAGCCGACTTGATAAGCCCCTGGGCGTCAATTACCAAATCATAGTTATTTTTAGCATACCGGCGGATTTTTTTGATTTCTTGAAAAATACCAAACTTATTTGTCTTAAGTCCTTTAAGGTTAATTGTGAGTATATTAGTAATATCCTGATTATATTGCAAAATCCCCGCAAAACGGTTTTCAACAAGCCAATCGATTTCGCTATCGGGATAGTGTTGCTTAATGAATTGCAGCGCAACCATCGCATGAACAATATCGCCTAAAGCTGAAAGCTTAACGATGGCTATGCGCATAGATCAGTTAACCGGCAATAAGTTCAAGGATTCGTTCAGGCTTAATTCCGGTCATACATTCCGTATGCCTGGGATGGTCTTCGGGATACAGCGGACAAATCCGCTTCCGGCATGGGGAGCAAGGCAGGTTCAATGAGACAGATTGCGCAGAATCGCACAGCGGCGGAGCAAAGGCGGGCGGTGTCGAACCGTAAATTGCGATCACTGGTTTATCCAGTGCGGCCGCCAAGTGCATAAGCCCAGAATCGTTAGCGATGACTGTATGGGCAAGAGATAGCAAATCGATGGCTTCGGTCAAGGTGGTGCATCCGGCGAAATTCTGGCATTGCCCACCGGTGAGCCCGTTTATGGCTTCGGCCGGTTCTTTGTCTTTTTCCGAACCAAGCAGCCAGACTTGCCAACCGCCTTGTATTTTCGCTGCGGCAACCTTGGCAAAATGTTCCGGCGGCCAGCGTTTCGAAGGGCCGAATTCAGCACCGGGACATAGAGCAAGAATGTTGCCGTTGATGGTTAAATCAAATTTCCGGATCACAGCTTCTTGTCCAGCCGTGTTGACGGAAAGCCGGGGATAGAAGAATTCAGGCGGTTGCGGCGCGTTGGCAGGCAAACCCAAGGCGACAAACCGTTGCACCGTCATCGTAAGCGTATGTTTATCCAACTGCCTGGCGTCATTCAACAGCCCCCAACGGAACTCTCCGGTAAAGCCTGTACGCTTGGGAATACGGGCAAAAAACGGAATCAACGCCGATTTCCAGGAGTTCGGCAATACGATGGCTTGATCGTAGCCTTGTGAAGCGATTTTCCGGCCTAGACTGTAGCGCGCCATCAGCCCAAATTCGCCGTGTTTCAGAGGCATTTCAATCGCTTTTGAAACCTCCGGCATCCGCTCCAGAAGCGGAAAAGACCAAGCAGGTGCGAGCACAACGATCCGGCATTCGGGATCGGTATATTTAAGCAACATGAACAGACTTTGCGCCATGACCATGTCGCCGACCCATGACGGTCCGGCAATCAGGATTTTTGCCTGACTTTTCAAACTATGGGTTAACGCAGGTCAACCATTCGGCATGGTCGGTCCGGCGGCCTTGCACGTAATCGAAATAGAGGGCTTGCAACTTTTGCGTGATCGGGCCGCGGCCGCCGTTGCCGATTTTACGGCCGTCGTATTCGCGGATCGGCGTCACTTCGGCCGCAGAACCGGTAAAGAAGGCTTCATCGGCGACATAAACCTCATCGCGGGTAATGCGTTTTACGTTCACGTCTAACCCTTGCTCAGCAGCAATCGTCATAATCGTGTCGCGGGTAATGCCTTCCAGGGCCGAGGTGGTTTCCGGCGTGTACAGCTTGCCGTTACGGACGATAAACAGGTTTTCGCCGCTGCCTTCGGCGGCAAAACCTTCGTGGTCGAGCAGCAAAGCTTCGTCGTAACCGGTCGATAAGGCTTCCTGCAAGGCCAGGATGGAGTTGATGTAATTACCGTTCGCTTTCGCCTTGCACATCGTGCTGTTGACGTGGTTACGGGTATACGATGATGTGCGGATACGGATGCCTTTTTCCATATTTTCCGCGCCCAGGTACGCGCCCCACGTCCAGGCGGCAACCATCACATGGACTTTCAGGTTATCCGCCCGCAAACCCATACCTTCCGAGCCATAAAAACACATGGTGCGGATATAGGCGCTGTCCAACTTATTTTTGACGATAGCCTGCTTTTGCGCCTCGTCAATTTCGTCCTTGCTGAACGGCATCGGCATGTTCATGATGTGGGCGGAGCGAAACAGGCGGTCGGTATGCTCGCGCATCTTGAAAATCGCCGGCCCCTTGTCGGTATGGTACGCCCGCAAGCCCTCGAATACGCCACAACCGTAATGCAGGGTGTGCGTCAACACATGGACTTTGGCATCCCGCCAGTCAACCCATTGCCCGTCCAGCCAAATCAGGCCATCCCTATCGTCCATTGTCGCCATTGTTTCACCTTAAGTTTTGCTGTTTATTCAAAATGTTGTTGGTATTGCGTTTAAACGACAATTATAAGTTTTGTAAGGCGGATTAGCTATGCAAAATCACAAATCTCAAATATACACCATTGATGCTGAAGCGTGGCGTAATCCGCCTTGTATTTTAAACCCGACCGTAGTAGCGACTATGGTCGGGTTTAAAATACAAGGCGGGTTATGACCCGACAACCGGATGTACGAGGTTTACCCACCGTACGTGGTTATCCTCTCCCAATAAGGGAATCAATTAGGCTCATTTTAATCGCCCAATGCGTTAATTCAACGTCGCTGGCAACTCCTAATTTACTTTTTATCAGGTAATGACAATTAGCGACGGTCTTTGGACTTATATTCAATATATTAGCAACCTCTTCTTTCGATTTGGGCGCCATCAGCAAGCGCAGGATTTCAAATTCCCGAGGAGTTAAGGCTTCTTGATTATCACTGCCGGTTTTTTCTAAAGCCAAAGCCTGGGCTATATCCGGGCTTAACACGCGGCGGCTCACGTGGACTTCGCGGATGGCGCGCAGCAATTCTTCCGGCGGACTACTTTTGGTTATGTAACCTAAAGCCCCTGCTTTTAGGGCTTGCTCGGCGAAGCGGGGATTCTGGTGCATGGTGAACACCAGGATTTTTGCCGCCGGATCGCGTTGTTTGATGCGATGGATGGTCTCTATACCGCTTGGGCCAGGCATGGAAATATCCATGATGGTGACATCTGGCCGATAAACTTTATATAACTGATAAGCTTGGTTGCCATCGGATGCTTCGGCAACCACTTCCATTCCGGGCTGTTTACTCAGTAGGGCTCGGTAGCCTTCCCGGACGATGGCATGGTCGTCCGCCAGCAGAATGGTGATCTTAGCTTCCGTCATGTTTTCAGGCTCTCATCAGCAGAGACAGGAAAGTTTACCTGAAGCCTCAGCCCGCCCAGCGGACTTTTACTTAACGCGAAATTTCCACCTAAACCCGTCACCCGCTCGCGAATACCCAACAAACCCAATCCCTTTGTCTTAGGGAAGGGAAATACGTTAAGCTTACCGTTATCCTCAATCGTTAAGCTTGTGTTGCACTGAACGATTTCCAGTTTAATTATCGCTTCTGTCGCATTGGCATGTTTAGCGATGTTTGTTAAGCCTTCCTGCACAATACGGAACAAAACGATCGGCATGGGCGACTTTAATGATCGGCTACCGCCTTGAATAGTCAGGCGACAAATAATACGGTCTTGGTGTTGCCTGTTCCATTCCTCCATCATCGTGTGCAAACACGCGTCGAGACTAAGTTCTTCCAATTCGGCCGGACGTAGGCGCAACAGCAAGGCTCTGATGGTGTCCATCATCCGGCGGTTAATTCGGACAATGCTTTCAGATTCTATAATGATTTGTGGACAACTTTGTTGCGCGGCCTGTAGTATCGAGGTCGAAAGCGCGCTAATTCCGGTCAGGCATTGACCCAGATCATCGTGTAATTCCCGCGCTAGAAAGGCGCGTTCCTCCTCTTGAACCGACATCAGTTGTAATACCAACTTTTTACGGTCTGAAAGCAGTTGTTTTTGGGTAGCAGTAAAGTGATTGATAGCTGAGCCGATTCGTTGCCATTCGAGCAACTTAAAATCAGGTAAAGGTGTTGGCGAATCATCATGTTGCATCTGTTCCAGATTGTTGACGATGGTTTGGGCGGGACGTAATGCCCGATGAATGGCGACATAAACCCACGCACACACGGCGAGCGTCGTACTGGCGGCAAGCCCTAATAAACCTTTAATGCTGTTCCAGGCTTTCGCCAGTTCGTTATCCGCGCTGGGGATGACTGTGATCGAACCAACCACCGCGCCCTTGAAGGTGATCGGGCGGGTTAGTTCGATACCCGTACTGAAGATCGATTGGTAAATAGTTTCAAATGCTTTTGGCCAATATTTAATCGGTGTGGCTTCGCCTTGGCAAAGCGTATAGTTGGATATTCTCTGATCAGACGGAGTATAGCGTAAGCAAATGCCGGAATAAGGATAAGTCTGCTTCCACAGATCAAAATCAGGGAAATGACCGGGTTGTTGTACGTTGGGATTAATTCCCGAAAGCTGGACTTCCAGATAGTTACCGGCGGCCTCAAGGATGGTGGTGGTCTCTTCTTTAACTTGCCGATTAACCTGAAACAACACATAGCTGCCGGTCGCCAGCAAACATACCGTAGCAATCAAGATAATCTGCAGCAACAAGTGGATTTTCAAGTTCATAGGCAAAGGTTCACAAGACGATAAAACAGAAGGTTATCAAGTATCGATTGCATTCTATGCCCCAACGCCAGCAGAAAAAAGTCCGTGTCGAACATCGGGCAAATTGCCCGTTATTCACGGGCAATTCACTGATTACCAAACAGATAGATTGGATTAAGCTGTATACCGATTCAATCTAAACTCAATTTTTATCAACCCTAATTAGGAGATCAGCGTCATGAACGCCTATCAATTTGACGACCGTAACATTCAGTGGCAACAACTCGGCGATTTCGAACATTTCGTCTACGCCATTTTGGATATTGATCTAGAAAACAACATTGCCGACGTACTCTTTAAATTCGAACCTCGTCAACCGATTGTCCTGCACCGGCATAAAGCGTTGAATAAAATGCTGGTCATTCAAGGCGAACACCGGCTTTATGAACCAAACGGCAATTTAAAGGAAATTCGGCCCGTCGGCAAGTACACCTCAAGCCCCGCCAGCCCTGATCCGCACCGCGAATGCGGCGGCGATGAGGGAGCGGTGGTTTTCTTTAGTATCCGTTGTAAAAATAAGGAGGAAGTTCTTTACGAATTACTCGACGACCAGGAAAACTTTATCGGCACCTTGACCATGGCCGATCTGATTAGCCTGAACGAGCAAAATAAGTAACTATGTCATCCATATCAATAAAGTAAGATGACGAGTACTACTCGCGGTATTGTTCTTTTTCTGGCCATTATCGCTCTCCTAACTCATGGCAATAACGCCGCCGCCAAAGAAAAAATCGCCGTCCTGGATTTTGAATTAAACGATATTACTTCCTTGCCCAATACGCCGGATGAGTTAGCANNTCGCCGGACGAGCTGGCGCGTACTACTTCGATCAAACCGTTGTTGGAGCGGGCAATCAGTGAAAGCGGGGGATATGAGATCGTTCATTTTGATCTGAAAGAGCAACAATCGGCTAATGCCGGATTTGGTTATCTGTTCCGCTTTTCGGACGAAGCGGCAAAGCTGGGTAAAAAAATAGGCGCCGACTGCGTTATCGTCGGGCAACATAGCAAACCAAGCTTCCTTGAATCCTCGTTAATCGTAGATGTTGTTAAGGTAAACTCAGGCCGGCAAATCGCCGAAATCGTTGTCGACCTGAAAGGCAACCATGTCAAAGTCACCGAACGGGCTACCAAAGAACTCGCTAAAAAAATTAAATCGCCGCTATCGGTTAGCAGGTAAAATGGCAAATTAAAACAATTACTTATTGCCATTGAAGGTACTGTTAGGACATCAGGTATTTAAGTTTTTCCATGTTAGTCGTAAGGTAAGATTTGCCGATTCAATCAATCTCTGAAAATTGATTGACGAAACGTTTAGAGACCTGCCAGCGCACTTGTTAAACTAAACTAACCCTTTTCTAATGGAGCTTAGGATGACAAGCGATTCCAACCAACCGGATCATTCCGTGCGAGCAAGATTACTCAAAGCGGCGCTTGATAATTTTATGTCCGACGACTACCACAATGTCACGACTCGCCTGATCGCGGAACAAGCGAACGCGAATATCTCTATGATCCACTACTATTTCGGTAGCAAAGAAGGGCTTTATGAGGAAATGATACGGGAAACCTTGAATCCCTTGCTGGATGTTCTGGACGGGCAGTTATTGGATTCGACAGCCGGAGTGAAGGATTTCTTGTTGTTGTACTACCGCACGATGACTAAACAACCCGAATTTCCTAAGCTCATTCTGAAAGTTCTGGCTTTGAACCAAGGGCCGGGGCGACGTTTTATCCTTCAATTGCTGGAGCGGGGACGTACGCGCGGCGCACGGAAAGTTGAAAAATTAAAAGCCGACGGCCAAGTGCATCCGGCTTTAGACCCGGATGTTGTGCGTATGGCGTTCGTCAGCCTCGCCATGATGCCCATGTTGCTCAAGGATGTTTTTGAGGAACAAATAGGGAAAGCCATGGACGATCCTTTCTTCGAGAATCTTGCGGCATTTAACGGCCACTTGCTCTCATCCGGATTGGCTCCTGCCGCACAAAAAACGGATTAGACTGCGATGACGTTTCAGAAAAACCCCGTTTCCGTGCGCCTTTTTGCCAAATTGATGCAGGGCGTTATCTGGCTACAACGCCTCGTTGGCAGGAGTATGCCGCCTCCGTTTCGGCTCATGCAGATCGGTTCGGCATTTTGGCAATCGCGAGCACTTTATGTTGCGGCCTGCCTTGATATTGCAACGATTCTAGGCGATAAACCGCTTTCGATTGAAGTCATCGCAACGCAGGCAAATGCACAATCTGATGGCGTTTACCGCTTATTGCGTATGCTTGCTGCCATGGATGTCTTTGAGGAAATATCACCGAAGATGTTCAAAAACAGTGCTCTTTCCAATTATCTAAGAACCGATTGTCCAAAAAATGTCAGAGCAATGATTCTAATGCATAACTCATCGGCGATGAGCAGGCCGTGGTTTGAACAACTGGAAGCTGGCATCCGGATAGGCGAAGCGCCGTTCAAGATCGTCCACAATCAGGATTTCTATGCCTACCTGGATGCTGACGCCGAATTCGATGCTTTGTTCGCCCAAGCGATGGATTCCGTTGAGATACTGGCGGGCGACAGGTATGTCAACGATTTCGATTGGGGGCGGTTCGACCGCATCATCGATATCGGCGGTTCCAAAGGCAGTAAAACCCTCGCCATCCTGCAACGTTACCCGCGTTTAACCGCAGTGGTAATCGATAGAAAACAAGTCATTCAATTGGCGGTAGATTATTGGAAAGACAATGCCGATGCCGATTTGCTATCGAGAGTAAGGTTTTGTTCGGGAGATTTTCTTGAATCGATTCCGGCAGCCCGAAACAACAAAGACATATATTTGTTAAGCACCGTTTTACATGGCCTGGACGATGCACAATGCACCCAAGTGCTACGTCATATGTTAACTGCTATCGCCGAGACGGGTGCGAGGATTGCCGTCATGGAACTGGTGATTCCGGAAATTCACGCTGACCTCGCCAGCGCAGCTTTCGACATGCAGATGTTCATGGCAACCCGCGGTAAGGAAAGAACGCTTTCAGAATGGAAAACTTTATTTGCTAAGTCCGGGTTAATGTTAGAGGAATTAGTCCATCTTAAATCAATTGGGAAGATAATGATTTTAGATGGATATAACTAAGTGACATTTTACATTCATCCGTCAGCCATGATAAAAAATGGCTTCGGATATAAGCGCAAAGACTTGAGGTTTTCACCTTCAATAAAAAAATTGAAAGATTACACGGTAATGTCTTGGTTATTATTAATCACATTTTTCTAATGTTAATATGTAATCGTTAAAAGAAACTAGGGAGTGTTTTCAATTACTTTAAGATATAGCTCAAGGTTATTGTATTATTTGCTTTTTACAATTAAAAACAATGGTGCGGACGGTATTAAGCGATTCACAATGGGACCGCATCAAGGATTTCCTGCCCGGCAAGCCGGGTGACTGTGGCGTGACGGCCAAAAACAACCACGGGTTTGTCGAAGCCGTGCTGTGGCTAACCCGCACCGGCTCGCCCTGGCGGGATTTACCGGAGGATTTTGTCCATTGGCGCCGGGTTTACGTGCGCTATAGCCGATGGGGCAAAAAAGGCACGTGGCCGCAGTTGTCGTCGTCAGTTTCGGATGTCCCCGACTGGAATACCTGATGGTGGACGGCAGCGTTGTCCGGGTCCACCAGCACGGCGCGGTAAAAAAACAGCCAGGAGAATGAAGCCATGGCAAGTCGCGGGGTGGACTGAGCATCAAGATAAACGCGTCGATGGACGCGCTGGCAACCCCGCTCGGCTGTTGCTGACGGCGGGTCAAGTGCCTGAGCACACCCAGGCGGAGGCCCTGTTGAAGGTTTCCAGGCTGGCTTTGTGCTGGGCGGACAAGGGCTATGATTCCGATGCGTTTGTGCTCTCAAGGGCATAAATGGAAACCATCAAGGCCAGCGGCGGCGGCCCGGTGATCCCGTCCAGGAGCAACCGGATTATGCCCAGGGATTACGACAAGGACATCTACAAGGAACGCAACTTAGTGGAATGGTTTTCCAAAGGCTGAAACAATAACGTCGCGTCGCCACCCGTTACAAACGCTTGGCGCTAAACTATATGACCATGCTGGATACTATATGACCATGCTGGACCTAGTCTGCACCTTGATTTGGCTTATAATGAGAACAGTCCCTAGCCTAACTCGTGCAGTTTCAGTATTCAACTTTATTACTCAGTTCCCTACAAAAACCTATCGACTATGAGATTAACACAACTATTTTGCGATGTGGACGACTTTCGCCAAACCTTTGCCCCGGGCTGGTAAAAAAACCGGCTCAGCCATGGCGAGAAAAAACGCGATCGCCCGCACCGGACGAGCCTGAGCGAAATGGTCACGATCTTGGTCGCTTACCACCAGTCCCGGTTACCGCACGTTCAAGTGGTTTTACCTGCAGCACGTCCGGAAACACTGGCGATCCGAATTCCCGAACCCGCTGAGTTATCATCGGTTTGTTGAACGGGTACCCCATTGCTCGTCCCTCTGGCCGCGTTCATGGCAAGCCACTGCGTCCCTTCACAAGGTTGCCTTTGTCGATTCCACTGTCCTATGCGTCTGCAAAAACATCCGCATTCCAAGTCCTAAGACCTGTGCGGGCGTGGCTGGCCGTGGTAAGCCGGCCACCGGTTGGTTTTATACCCACGGGGCGCAAGCGGCTTCAAGCTCGCCTCATCGTGAATGACCGGGGCGGGATCGTCTCTTGTTGCGTCACCCTGGGCAACGGCAATGACCGCAAGCCCATCCCCACGCTGGCGAAGCCGTTGCTGGGCAAGCGGCGGCCGGGGCTATATCTCCAAGGCGTCCAATTGATTACCTCCTTGACAAAGAACATGAAACAAGAAGCCATCGCCGTGTTTGACCAACGTCTACTGCGCAAACGCAGCATCATTGAGACCATCAACAACCAACTCAAAAACATTTTTGACCTGGAGCATTCTCGCCACCGCTCATTGCTCAACTATCTCTTGAACCTCATGGCGTAACTGCTTGCCTATTATTACCAAGACAAAAAATCAGCACTGAATTTACGTGACACTGATTATTTGCTTTTTTTACCAACCCTTATCCCGAAGTGAGGTTAATGAGTATCCATTTTTATTGCTCTCCCACAACCGATGTAGAAGAGCAATAAAAATGGATACTCAATAATGCCTCTAAATCCAGCTTTTTCATTAATCCAGTAGATGCTGATAAAAATAAAGTTGGAAACTGAAAACAAATCTGCATGTCTGCACAATAAATTCGAAAGCAATAAAGTTGGATACTAATAAATTCTCACCTGCTCATAATTTAGTAACTCTCTCCCGGTAAAAGGTTACAGTTTTGTAACACTCTATAAATATTGGCAAAACTGTAAACGAAGAAAACAAACATTGACATAGAACAATATGTGTATATACTCTTATATAATATTTGCCGATTTCTAATTTTTTTACTTTGAAAAACTCTCCCGACCTTAATGCTTGCTTATGCTGCACGGCATTTAATCTGCGCAAAGCTACCCGAGCCGTTAGCCAGTTCTATGATGCCATACTACGGCCTCTAGGAATCAGAGGAACACAGTATTCGTTACTTGTGGCCCTAAAATTAAAAGACAAAGCCTTAATAACCGAATTGGCGGAGGAAACGGTCATGGATCGGACGACTCTGACCCGGAACCTGGAAGTCATGCAAAAACAAGGATTGGTAAACGTTTCTCCTGGCGAGGATAAACGAACGCGAATTGTGTCAATTACAGAAAGTGGAATATCAACTTTACTGGAAGCCTATCCGCTGTGGCTAAGCGCCCAAACCCAAATTGCCGAATCTATGCAGGATGAGCGGATGGAGCGATTTTTATCGGATATTCATGAATTAATTCAATTTACCCAAAAGACTTAGATTTTTTTACTTACATACGTGTATATACACTATAGGAGACTAAAATGAACAAAAATCCTAAGTTTGTGGATCAGGTCGTCGTCATCACCGGTGCTTCCAGCGGTATCGGCAAGGAGACGGCGCTGGCCTTTGCCCAAGAGGGAGCAATTACCATCCTTTCTTCTCGATCGCAAGATAAGCTCGATAAAGTGGCGGCGGAGTGCCTGAAATATCAACCACAGGTGCGAGTCATTCCGGCCGATGTTTCCTCACAAGCCCAGGTACAAAACTTATTTGATCAAGTCGTAAATGAGTTTGGTAGAGTAGATATTCTTATCAACAACGCAGGTAGCGCCGCATCCGGAAATATTGAAAATCAGAATTTTGTTAACGATGCGCGTGAACTGTTCGAAATCGATTATCTAGGAAAAGTGTATTGTGCGCAGGCCGTGTTGCCGTTCATGCGTCGGCAAGGCAAAGGGTTTATTGTCAATCTTTCTTCCGTTGTTGGTCGCAAAGCGTTTCCCGGGTTTGCAGCCTATTCGACCGCAATGCACACAGTCTCGGCTTTTTCCGACGTACTACGGCAGGAGTTGACAGGAAGCTGGATTAAGGTTGCGACTATTCATCCTGCCTTAACCCAGACCCACTTTTTTGATGGCTTTAAAGAAGCGGAAATCCCGCTATCTTTCCGCTACATGACGCCATTAACCGCCAAAACAGTCGCAAACGTTATCTTGAAAACCATTCTCAAGAAAAAACCGCGAGCTATTATGCCTTGGCAACCGAATTTGGTCATTATCGGAGACAGTTTGTCCGCCGCATTAGGTGATCAGGTGGTCAGACTTCTGAAGAGTCGCTTTTTTATGACGTTGATTGGGATGTATAGAGGCAGTACTTATCAGATCGATGCGACAAATTAAAAAAATTTAGGAATCTATGTGTATATACAGCTATTAGCGATCACTATATATTTTAAGAGATAGCTACATAACCAGTAAAACAACAGGAAACAATAATGAATTTTTCAAGCGCGCCTTTCTTATTCTTACTCCAAGCTGCATTCTGGCTATGGCTGATCCGCTCTACTTACGCTCGACAGCAACTGACAAAATCGCAAGCGCTATCGATTATGTTTTGGCTTTTTATGCTGATTGCATGGGGTTTCGTTACTTCAGTCCTGTCTATAAACGGAACGTACAACTCATCGGAGTTTTTGAATTTACTGCCAGGTTTTTGGCTACCGCTTGTACCAATAGTTATTACTTCAGGCTTATATGCCAGTTGTTCGACCTTCAAAGATGCGTTAACTCATATTGTGGCAAAAACACCGCTGCAAACATTCATCCTAATCCAAACGCTCCGGATAGCAGCGGCTGGCAGTCTCTACAAAGCAAGCCAAGGCCTAATGCCTGTAGATTTCGTTTTGCTAGTTGGCATTCCTGATTTGTTGTATGCCATATCCGCACTTGTCATTGCAAATACAATTCGTCTTAAATCAATTAGCCCTTTGTTTTTAGGGTATCGGAATTTAATCGGTATTGCCATCATTGTCGCCACTGCCCCATTAGTCATGCAATTGGGTTTGCCTGGCCCGCTATATATCATTGAAAAAATACCAGACAGTCAAGTGCTTTTAAAATTTCCGATGATACTGGCTCCAACCCTTGTCGTCCTATTTTTCATCATTATAAATGCCATCGCAGCCAATCATTTATTACGGAATCGTTTATGAAACGAACACCTTTAAGATTTATTTGTTTAATTGGCTATATTGCAATTTTGACGATCTTTGAGGGATGTAGCCGTCAAGACCAGCCGCCAAAGCAGTTGGCTCGCCCCGTAAAAGCATTTCATATACAAGAAAACACAGGGAATGCCATTACAAGATTTGCAGGTGAGGTGCGTCCTCGCTGGGAGGCTACCTTATCGTTTCGCGCAGCTGGGAAAGTCATAGCCCGTTCTGTTGAACTCGGTTCTACCGTGCATAAAGGTCAGCGATTATTAAAACTTGATACCAACGATTATGGGCTTGCAACGCAAACCTTAGAAGCACAACTTAAATTTGCCGAGTCCGATAGGAATTTTACCCGCGACGATCTGATCCGTTACCGAGAATTGCTCAAGCAGCAGGTCGTCAGCTCCCCTGAATTTGATCGGCACAACACAACTTATAATACCGCCCAAAAGCGCGTGGAGGCATTGCAAGCACAACTAAAAGTCGCACAAAACCAATTAAATTACACAGCGTTGTTGGCTGATAGAAATGGCGTAGTGACCGCATTATTGGTCGAAGCCGGACAAGTTGTTAACGCGGGCCAGCCTGTTATTAGAATTGCACAGTTAAATGAAAAAGAAATCCAGTTTGACATCCCCGAATATCGCATCAGTTAAATAAGAGAAAATCAATCGATTGAAGTTAGTTTATGGTCATCCGGCGAGCAACACTATAGAGCACAAATCAGGGAGATTGCAGCAAATGCCGAACAGGTCAGCCGCACTTATCGAATTAAAGCCAAATTACTCGAAGGTTTAGATAACGCAAAATTTGGGATGTCAGCAACTGCTTGACTACCGAATGACTCGTCACCTGCTATCGCTGTACCGCTCCAAGCTATATTTACATCCCAACACGATCCTAAGCAAACACGGGTTTGGGTAGTGGACGGACAATCGAAAACGGTCAAATCTGTGCTTGTTCGCACAGGTAAAATGTTATCTGGTGGATTGATAGAAATTAACTCAGGGCTTGGTGTTAACCAATGGATCGTGACAGCCGGTGTGCAACGTCTCACTGAAGGTCAGGCTGTGCGTTTAATGGAAAGTCTTTCAGTTTCCAGGAGTGAAGCAATTGATACGAAAATGGAAACTCCCTTATGAGGGACTTCAATCTCACCGAGTGGACCTTACAGCATCGAGCGTTTACCGCCTTTATGATGGTGCTATTACTGCTGGGCGGAATTTTTGCTTAGGCTCTAGACTATCAGGAGA
>DLHW01000058.1 GCA_002483425.1 Methylococcaceae bacterium UBA7658 | reverse complement strand
ATCGGCGACAATTGCTTTATCGGAGCGCGTTCAGAAGTGGTGGAAGGCGTCATTGTGGAAGACGGTTGCGTTATCTCGATGGGCGTCTACATCGGTCAAAGCACCAAAATCTATAACCGCATGACCGGTGAAGTTACCTACGGGCGTATTCCTGCCGGTTCGGTTGTCGTATCCGGCAACCTGCCTTCATCGGATGGCAAATACAGCCTCTATTGCGCTGTAATAATCAAACAAGTCGACGAAAAAACGCGTAGCAAGACGGGAATTAATGAGTTATTGCGGGATTAAAAATTAACCTAACCACTGAAACTAAGCACATGAGCCAAAACCTAAGCAACAACGCCATCATCTACGCGACACTCGCCTTAAATAGCGAAATTTCCTTGCAACAAGAATATTTAGCGTCAGACGATGTACCTGAAGACGAGCGCGAAAATGAAGATGAAATCCTCGAAGACTTACAGCAAGCTTTTATGGAGTTCGTCGATCTTTATAAAATTCGCTGCAAGACTGACAAAGAATTGCCAAGCATCGATGAGTTGCTAAACAGCCAATTGTAAATTTATGGTTGTGCTGTATGGAATCAAAAACTGCGATACCGTTAAAAAAGCCAGGGCTTGGTTGGAAAGTAACGGTATCGACTATCAATTCCACGATTATCGGGTAGACGGATTAACGGCTGAACTTCTGCAGCGGTTTGCCAATGAACTGGGTTGGAGCACAATGCTTAACCGCAGCAGTACCAGTTGGCGGCAACTAAGCCCGGAACAGCAAGCTGATCTTATTGAAGGCAAAGCTTTACATTTGATGCTGGAAATTCCAACCTTAATTAAACGGCCGATTTTAGCTACGGACAGCAAACTTATGCTCGGATTTAAGTCTGATACCTACCAAACCCTTTTAAAATGAGCAATACGCTGGAACTCCTTAAAGACCTTATCCGACGGCCTTCGGTAACTCCCCACGATGAAGGTTGCCAGGATGTTTTGGTCGAACGGCTATTACCACTAGGATTTACAGAAGAACGCCTTAACTTTGCCGATACCCAAAATATTTGGTTACGGAGAGGCGCAGCTTCACCTTTGTTTGTATTTTTGGGGCACACCGATGTCGTTCCACCCGGTCCGTTGGATGCATGGCAATCCCCCCCTTTTGAGCCGACGCTGAAAGACGGCAAGCTTTATGGCAGGGGTACCGCCGATATGAAAGGCGGTATCGCTGCCTTCGTAACCGCCGTCGAACGTTTTATTGTCGATCATCCCGATCATAAAGGTTCGATTGCGGTCATGATGACCAGCGACGAAGAAGGCATCGCTACTAATGGCGTGGTTAAAGTCGTGGAAGTATTGGAAAAGCGTCAAGAAAAAATCGATTGGTGCTTGGTCGGCGAGCCTTCCAGCGACAAAAAAATAGGCGATGTGATTCGAGTCGGTCGTCGGGGTTCGTTGAACGCTAAGTTAACCGTTAAAGGCATTCAGGGTCATGTAGCTTATCCTGAACTTGCCGATAATCCCATTCATACATTTGCGCCTGCGCTAAAAGAATTAACCGAAGAAATATGGGATCGGGGTAATCAAAATTTTCCGCCGACCAGCTTGCAAGTATCCAATATTCAAAGTGGAACCGGAGCGGAAAATATCATTCCCGGCCATGTAGACGTGCAGTTCAACTTGCGCTTCTGTACTGAACTCGACGAGCAAACCATCAAACGACGGACCCTTGCAATTTTAGATAGGCATGGACTTAATTATGACCTGCAATGGCGTTTGTCTGGTAACCCGTTTCTAACTCGTTCAGGCGAACTGATTGAAGCAGCCCATGCCGCCATCAAAGCAGTGACCGGCTATGAACCCAAAGACGACACCGGCGGTGGCACGTCGGATGGCCGTTTTATCGCCCCTACCGGCGCGCAAGTTATCGAGCTGGGCGCGCTAAATGAAAGTATTCATAAAGTTAACGAAAACATTGGGATAGGCGATCTTGAAGTGCTTTCGTCTATATACGAACAGATACTTCTTAATTTGTTGGTAAATCTTTGAATGAGCTTTTAATTATTCTTCTGACTTGCTCGGGGCTAGCTCTTATTCCTTGATTCCGTTTGGTGTAAGCCTGCTTTAGGTATAAGTCCAAGCAAGTTATTGAAGCTACTCCAATATAGGGTCAATCCGCCGAAATACTCTTAAAAACTAAATCTTCCAAAAACGCTATGATACGGTTTTCGTCTTTTTCGTGTCCGAAGTCTGTTAAGGACGGTAGATTATTCATGAAAAAATTTTGGAAATGCGCCATTTCAATAATGGTAGAAGCTAAGGATTTCGGGAAACGATAATCTGGATTGCATTCCAGAATAATATTGGCGATATGGCCGCACAGATCTTTATACGGCTTAAACAACCGATCTTTGTTGTCTTCCGTGACGCGTTTGGTAAGGTAAGTTTTAGAGCCTTCCGTAATGATGATTTGGTGAAGCAAGCTTTCATCGACATGACGGGTGCTAAGGTCGTCTTCCACCGTTGTCGCCAATAACTTAATTATCATTTTGAGTTTAATGATTGGGTCGCCGATATTGTTAGTGCGATAGGCGACTTGGTATTCCAGCCATGTCCAATACCAGGCGACTATATAAATCAACAGCCTGTGTTTGTTTTCAAAATAACGGTAAATACCTGCCTCCGTCGTACCGATTTCCATGGCTAATTTTTTAAATGTAAACGCCTCAAAGCCCTGTTTGTGGATCATTTGTATGCTGTACATGATAATTTTTCTGCCCAGTTCGGATTGTTCCGGATTTCTGAGGAACAACTTTTCGTTCATCTTAAATTGCAATTCGATTTCCATTGTGACTTTTGCCTTGGTTGTAAATGCGTTTCAAGCATAATCTTAGCTCAAAAAATTATACAACTCCCTTTATAAATATATTTACATTTATAAATGATAGTATTACTATCTTTTACGGGATTTAGGATGCCACACCGTTTTGTCTGCGGCAATTGTTGAAATAAGTCGTTTAGACAGTGAAATGAGGTGGCAGTAATGTTTAATTCAATTAGGGCAGAAGAGAATGCGAAAAACGATGCATTCCGGATAAATTTAAGAGGTATGTCGCTATGTTTATGTTTAAGGTTATTTTGGCTTGGTTAATAATGGCAGTTGCTAGGTCTGTCGAGCGTTTCGGCGCAAAAACAGTCGTCTTCGTTTCGGCCTCCATTATTATGGTATTGTTCGGCGATACATTAGTGCCGATCTTATTGCATCTGTACCAAATTTTGGTTGAAATATTTGAATCGGTTTTTGAGCATAGCCTGGAATCTATTTTCGGTCTCAATTCGAAGCAGTCGGAGTTTATTGCCGCTTGGGTTTCGATCTTGTTGCAAGCGACAATCGGTTTTAAAGTTTTGATAATCGGTTATCGATCGACCCTTGCGCTGGTCGAGAAAATGCGTTTATTCTCGGATAGAATAAAATGTGACTTTGACACGAACCCTGCTCGGATGATTTTGGTCTGCAGTGCCGTGACGTTAAGCACATTCGGTGGGACGCTTTTGCTATTTTCATGATGATCCGTGAAATTCAACTCGAAACCTTATAGGTGTTTCTTGTTGAAAATGACTTAGCGTATTATCTTGGAGAAGACGTTGTAAACTATGCGCTTGGTTTCGGTATTGATTAATCCTGGGCGGTTATTAGGATTGCACCCCTTGAAACGGAAATTTATGGCAAACAATTCACTCAATGCAGGACACGCCACGCCAATTGATCGACTGAAAACGTTGATCGCAATCGAACAGGAAGATATTAAGACCGTCATTTTTTATGCCATCGGCATCGGTTTTATGGCCTTGGCCACGCCGGTTGCCGTGCAGTCTCTCGTTAACACGATTGCGTTCGGGGCGTTATTTCAGCCGTTGTTGGTGCTGACCATGATCTTACTGGTATTGGTTGGTTTCAGTAATGTGTTGGCCGGTTTGCAATTTTACGTGGTCGACATGTTGCAACGCCGTTTATTCGTTAGGCTATTCGACGCTGCGGCGCAACAATTACAACAGGCCGACTATTCGGTGCGGGACAAACAGCACTTGCCCGAATTGGCGAACCGCTTCCTCGATGTCGTCACATTACAAAAAACTGCCGCCGTGTTGTTGCTGGAAACGTTGGGATATGTATTGCAGACGTTCATCGGCATGATATTGTTGGCGTTTTATCATCCCATGCTATTGGCTTTCGACCTGTTCTTGGTTGCCGCGCTGGCATTCATTTTGTTCGTATTGGGAAAACACGGAATCGAGACCGGTATTGAGCAGTCAAAGGCCAAGTATTCGGCCCTGGCTTGGCTGGAAACGTTAGCGGCTTGCCCGTTAATAACAAAGTCCGATCAAAATCAATCTTTTATTAAATCTAAGACCGAGACGGTGGTGCGTTATTATTTGGCGACCTCGGCGCGGCATTTTCGCATTCTGGCCAGGCAAAATACCGGGGCGTTGGTTTTACATACTTTGGCGAACACATTATTGCTCGGCATGGGCGGCTGGATGGTGATCGATCGCCAGCTCAGCTTAGGCCAACTGATCGCAGCCGAATTAGTGGTAAGCGCCATGATTTATGGTTTAACCCGGCTCGGCAAAACCTTGGATAATTTCTATGAGCTATTGGCAAGCATGGATAAGCTTGGGTATCTCTTGGATTTACCGCCCGAGCCGAACCAAGACCTCGCCCCTTATCCTGCCGGAAATAACCCTTTTCGGGTTGATTTGATCGATATAACCACGCCAAGGAGCCCGCATCTTGACGCGATGAACCAGCTTAGCCTCAGGATTGAACCGGGCGAAAGCATAGCCATTGATGGGGGTTGCGCAAAGGGGACGTTATTCGACCTTGTGTTCGGATTGAGAATGCCCAGCCAAGGCTATATCGTGTTGGATAATCAAGACATAAGGGACGTCAATATCCGAAAACTCAGGGAAAATATAGCCTTAGTACGCGAAACAGAAATAATAGAAAGCACTATAGCCGATAATGTGGCGTTAGGTTCGTCCGCCGTCATAAGCGACATCAAACAGGCTTTGACTGTGGTCGGCTTGATGGAGGTCGTTGCAACCTTTCCTGAAGGCGTGAACACGGTTCTGGTCGCTAACGGCGAGCCGCTCACCCGGGAGCAATGTTTGCGATTGATGATTGCCCGGTCAATCGTTGGTAAGCCCAAGTTGTTGTTATTGCACGGTGTTTTAGATCGTATCGAGACAACGGATGCAAAAGCCATTTTAACGAAACTGACCGACGGAAGCGGGGCTTGGACGCTCATCGTGTCGACTCAGATCGGTGAACTGGCGGCTGTATGTGCGAGACAATTACGTATCGAAAACGGTGTTGTTATAGAAAATAGAAAGGATAACGCCGAGCCGACATGAAGAACGCTATGAAACAGACTGATTTCCCTTCGCCGAATTCGGAAGCCATTGCGGAAGCGGCAACCGATCCGCTGGCCGCCCGTATAGCGCGTAATCTAATAAAATTCTTTTTCATCCTGCTGATCTTTCTTGCCGTTTCGCCGTGGCAGCAGAATGTTCGCGGGGTGGGCAGGGTTGTCGCCTATACGCCCTCTGAGCGCCAGCAAATTATCGGCGCACCGGTGGACGGTCGAATAGCGGATTGGAAAGTGATTGAAGGTAGCCAGGTTAAAAAGGGCGATATGCTTGCCCAGATGTTGGACAACGATCCTTACCTTATCCAGCGCTTAGAAAATGAACGAAAAACCATCACTGCGCGGCAGGAAGCGGTGGATCGGCGGGTGGAAACCTTCCGGGTGCAGTTACAAATGACCGAGCAAGCGAGGCCGCAAGCGTTAGCGGCGGCAAAATCGCGGGTTGAGATGGGGCGGGAACGGTACAAAGCCGCCGACCAAAATCTGATCGCAGCCGAAGCAGCGAAAAAAACTGCCGGGCTCAATTTAATCCGTCAAGAAAGCTTGTATCAAAAAGGCTTGGCTTCCAAAAGAACATTGGAATTGGCGCAACTGGAAATGGCGCAGCGTGAGACCGAAGTCGACCGGGGCAAGGCAACCGCAACGGCGGCAAAAAACGAAGTAGAAGCTTTGCTGGCGGATGCGAATAAACTTAGTAACGATACCTCAGGCGCTATCGAAAAGAACCGGGCCGAATTGAACAAAGCGATAGAAGAACAAAATTATGTTCGCGCCGAATTATTAAAACTGGATACCCGGTTGGCGCGACAAATGACCCAAACGATAGTCGCGCCGCGGGACGGTACGATATTACGTTTATTGGCTAATCCGGGCGCGGAGTTAGTCAAGGCCGGTCAAGCCTTGGCGATTTTGGTACCGAGTAACGGGCAAAGGGCGGTCGAGTTATGGCTTGACGGCAACGACTTGCCTTTGGTCGTCAATAGGTCCCATGTCAGGCTGCAATTTGAAGGCTATCCGGCGGTGCAATTCGGCGGGTGGCCGGAGTTTTCGGTCGGTTCTTTCGGCGGCGAAGTGAGTTTGATCGATTCCACTGATGACGGAAAAGGCCATTTCCGGGTTTTGGTCAGTCCCGATCCCGATGATATTCCCTGGCCGGAGGCCCGTTTCCTGCGGCAAGGCGTCCGGGTGAACGGTTGGGTTTTGCTCGGACAAGTGACGTTAGGTTATGAACTTTGGCGAATCTTTAACGGCTTTCCGCCTTTGGTGCTGCCTGAAACCGCTGTGCCGGAAAAACCGAAAGCAGAAGACAAGTCATACGGCGACGAGGATAAAGCCAAAGATGGTTAGATTACTGTCCGTGCTAATCATTTTTTTCGGGCAGGTAAATTTTGCAAATNNCAAATGCCCAAAACGTCAGCCCTTTAACCTTGGACGAAGTCGTGAAGGCGGCGGAACAAGCGTTCCCGACTTTGTTGGCGGTTGAACAACGTCGGCAGGCAACGGAAGGGGATTATTTGTCGGCACAAGGCGGTTTCGATACCCAACTTAAGGGACAAGGACGCTGGTCAATTATTGGTTTGTACGAAAACGAAAATTACGATATCAACCTCGAACAGCCCACGCCATTTTTCGGGACGACTTTTTTTGGAGGATGGCGGCGGGGTACAGGCGATTATCCCGTCTATGAAGGTAAAAGCCAAACCGCAACGGACGGCGAGTGGCGGGTCGGCGTTAATGTACCGTTGTGGCGCAACCGCGAAATCGACCGCCGCCGCGCCACATTAAAACAAGCCGAGTTAGCGAAGCTCATAGCCGGGCACGATGTCGACCAAGCGATGCTGGAAGTCCGCCGTCAAGCCGCTTACCGTTACTGGGATTGGGTTTTAGCCGGGCAACGGCTCAAGATTGCCGGAACATTATTGAAAATAGCGGAAGAACGTAACCAAGGCATTCTCGACCGCGTTACCCACGGCGACATTCCCCAGTTCGAAGCGCTGGACAACCAACGGGCGATTATCGAACGGAGGGAGCGGCAAGTTGCCGCCCAACGGATACTCGAACAAAGTGCGATCCAACTTTCTTTATACTGGCGAGATGCCAAGGGCGACCCGGTAGTGCCTGAAGAAACTAGGTTGCCGGACGGTTTTCCCGAACAAGAGCCGCAGGCAATTTTGGATTTTGAACATGCATTACAAACCGCCCAATCGCGCCGTCCTGAATTAAATCGTTTGGGCTTGCAACAACAGCAAACCGAAACAGAACTGGCTTTGCAAACCAACCAACAAGCGCCGGGCGTTGATTTTTCCGTGCAAGGCGCTTTCGATAGCGGGAAAAGTAAAAGCAGCCTGAATCGAGATGAGCTGTATCTCGGCGTCAACCTCGACATACCCTTGCAACAACGCGTCGCGAAAGGGCGTGCGCAAGCGGCAGCGGCCAATTTACGGCGCTTGAAATGGGAAAAGCAATTGGCGGAAAATCAAATTTCCGCCGAAATTAAGGATGTGTTTTCCAAGCTATTAGCCGCCCGAAAACGCTTAAAATTGTCTAAAGAACAGCATCGAACGGCTGTGGAATTGGAAGTCGGCGAACAAACCCGGTTCGATCTGGGCGCGAGCAATATTCTATTTGTAAATTTAAGGGAAATTGCCAGCGGGGATGCCGCCATAGCGGCACTTGAAGCGGCTAACAGCTTATTTAAAGCGCATGCTGATTTTCAGGTAGCTCTAGGCGTCCCGGAAAGTGCAGAACGTCCGGAAGATACGGATCATCGCTTGGAGCCGCTTGGGACGCCCAATCAGCACCATTAGCCTAAAACGCCTAACACCGTTAAGTGGTTTAGGATGAAGGGTGATATTGCTTGAAAGCGGATAAATCTAGGTTCCGCGGTGAAACGAAGCGTCTCACCGCGGAGGTAATTGACTAATGGCTGGTATCGACCTTAGCGCCTTTCGTTTGACCGATTTCGGTCAAAGTTTTTTCAAACCAAGACGAGTCAATATCAAACGGTTTGCCGCCTTTAATGCGTGGAAACTCGATTGCTCTCAGTACATTACCGCGATCTTCGTCATGGCCGATAACGCCGGATTCACGGCGGAAGGCACATTCGACAGCTAAATCCGCGCAAGATTTGATCAAGCGAATATCTTCAACATTGGATGCCGCGGCACGTGCAAAGTATCCTGATTTTTGCACTAATGTTTTTTCCGCGCCCAGCATTTGCGCGAATTGCTCGCCAAACCACTTGCCGGGATTGACCGCATCCAGCTTAACATGGCCGAACGCATCGCGCGGTACTTCCTGGCCTTTGGCTTGCATTTCCGCAACGATAGCTTCAACACCCGCACCTTCCGAGATGAAGATGTTCACACAGTCCACTTTATCCATCACAGCGCGTAAGCGTTTGGCTTCGGCTTCCAAATCAATGGCCATTTCGGGGATGAAGACACCGTGTACTTCGTAAGTGGCGCGATCCAATCCTAATTCAGGCAGCCATTCAGCGCGATCCAGCAGTTTGCGATATTCCAGTGCGGTTGCCGCCGTCAGCCAGCCGCAACTACGGCCCATGACTTCATGGACGATCAACATTCTTGGGTTGGCGTTGTTTTCTGCGACCACATTCCAGAAATAACGTGCGCCTTGTTCCGCCGCCGTCCATGCCCCCAACGATTGCTTGATCGGAAATACATCGTTATCAACGGTTTTAGGCAAACCAATAACGGTTAACCCATAATTATTGGTTGCCAAAAATGCGGCAAGATCGGCTGCTGCCGTGTTGGTATCGTCTCCGCCGATGGTGTGCAGGATGTCAACGCCGTCTTTTATTAACTGGTCGGCGGCAACTTTTTGCGGATCCTGGCCTTCTTGAACCAGGCCGCGCTTAATGCAGTCTTTTACATTAGTCAATTTAACTCGGCTGTTGCCGATTGTGGAACCGCCGAATTTGTGCAATAAACCGGCTTTTTCACGCACGGCTGGCGTTACTTTATAAGAATCGCCTAGTAAGAGACCTTTATAACCGCTGCGGTAGCAAATAATCTCAATTGATGGATCTATTTCACTGTAACGTTCGATAAGGCTGCCAATGGCTGAGTTAAGGCAAGGGGCTAAACCGCCGGCGGTGAGAATTGCGACTTTTTTTGGTTTATTCATGGTCGTGTTTTGTTGTATTGATTAAGGGAAAAAACAGAATAGGCAGCGTATGTTTTTGGTTGTTTTCAAAACAGCGCTACTTTTTAGTGCGCGAATTTTATCATAGTTGCTTGGGATTCCTTGTTTTTGTTACGGCATTTAATCGTCAACAGGAAAGCGGGATTAATATCCTTGTCATAAGGATGGATTAAACTTAGTCCAGGTCCGTCTCGCGTTGTATAATTTCCCCTGATTTTTTACGAATAATAAAGTATTGAAAGCGCCGATGAACAAACCCGATAAACCTTCCATCCGCCGTCGCGGAATTTATTTATTGCCTAATCTATTGACGACCGGCGCGTTGTTTTCCGGTTATTACTCGATTACATCCGCTATCGGAGGACGTTATGAAACGGCTGTCATCGCTATTTTTATCGCGATGATTTTGGACGGTTTGGACGGGCGCGTCGCCCGGTTAACGAATACCCAAAGCGAATTCGGTGTGCAGTACGACAGTTTGTCAGACATGACCTCGTTCGCGGTTGCCCCGGCTTTGGTTATGTATCTTTGGGCTTTTTCAGGCTTAGGCAAACTAGGACTGTTCGCGGCGTTTGTCCACATGGCGGGCGGTGCGTTACGGCTGGCGCGTTTCAACACCCAAGTCGGCACGGCAGACCGGCGTTACTTCCAAGGTTTGGCAAGCCCTGCGGCGGCGGCAGTACTGGCAGGATTTATTTGGGTGTCGCTTGAACATCAATATTCGGTCGAAGTAGTCAAATTCCCTGCTATTGTGCTGACCATTTGTACCGGCTTGCTGATGGTCAGTAATTTCAGATATTACAGTTTCAAGGAAATCGATTTACGGGGTAAGGTTCCGTTTATTGTGGCCATTTCAGTGATGCTCGCCATTGCTTTCGTGATGGCGCAACCGGAAACGATGTTGTTCCTGCTGGCTTTGGGCTATGCCGTTTCAGGTCCTGTGGTAACTTTAATCGTGCGGAAGCGTCGGTTGCAAGAACGTAAGTTGTAGATTATGCTTGAGAGTTAAAGCGCGTTAAGTTATAGTTTCCGCATGATTTCTAAAAACAACAAACACAATCATACTGTTGAGTGCGACTTTGCCGGTGCAAAGTCCAGTGTTTGCTTGCGCCTATCCCTGCTCTTGAGAATCCTGCCCTAGCGGGCATCTAATTCTTTTCTCGTCAAAAACAACCCTCTTTTTTAACTCGGCTATTGTTAAGATTGCCGATTGCCATCCATTGATGGAGACACCATGAAAGACCCATTGATTATTTTCGACACCACGTTGCGAGATGGTGAGCAAAGCCCCGGCGCGTCGATGACCCGCGACGAAAAAATCCGCATTGCGCGCGCGTTGGAACGCCTAAAGGTGGACGTTATCGAGGCCGGTTTTCCGGCGGCAAGTCCAGGCGATTTCGAGGCCGTCCAAGCTGTAGCCAATGTTATCAAAGACAGCACCGTTTGCGGTTTGTCGCGCGCGCTGGATAGAGACATCGATCAGGCCGGGGCGGCGTTGAAAGGCGCGGCAAGGTCGCGCATCCATACCTTCATCGCCACCTCGCCCATCCACATGCAGATGAAGTTGCGGATGCAGCCGGAGCAAGTCATCGAATATGCCGTGAAAGCGGTCAAGCGGGCGCGGCAATTCACCGACGATGTCGAATTTTCCCCTGAAGATGCGGGCCGTTCGGAAGAAGATTTCTTATGCCGGATTTTGGAAGCCGTTATCGATGCGGGTGCAACTACGCTCAATATTCCCGATACCGTCGGTTACAGTTTGCCGCACCAGTTCGGAGCGACTATCGCCAATTTAATTAAACGCATTCCGAATTCCGATAAGGCGATCTTTTCGGTGCATTGCCACAACGATTTAGGTTTAGCAGTGTCGAATTCCTTGGCGGCAGTCTTGAATGGCGCACGGCAGGTGGAATGTACGATTAACGGGTTAGGCGAGCGCGCGGGCAATGCCTCGCTTGAAGAAGTCGTTATGACTGTGCGCACCCGCCACGACGTGTTTCCGTGCCAAACCCGCATCGATACCAGGGAAATCTTGACCTGCTCCAAATTGGTGTCGTCGATTACCGGTTTCCCGGTGCAGCCCAACAAGGCCATTGTCGGCGCGAACGCTTTCGCCCACGAATCCGGCATCCATCAGGACGGCGTACTGAAAAGCCGCGAGACTTATGAAATCATGCGGGCGGAAGATGTGGGCTGGAGCGCCAATCGCATGGTGCTGGGCAAGCATTCGGGCCGCAACGCCTTCAAAAGCAGGATGATGGAATTAGGCGTGGAGTTTCAATCGGAAGAAGAATTGAACGAAGCATTCTCGCGTTTCAAAGCGCTTGCCGACAAAAAGCATGAAATCTTTGACGAAGACTTGCAAGCCTTGATTTCGGAAGTCGGTTTCGAAGCGGAAGACGAACATATCAAACTGGTTGCCTTGAAGGTCTGTTCGGAAACCGGCGAAGTGCCCAACGCCAGGGTTACAATCCGGATCGACAACAAGGAAGTGACCGGCAATGCCGAAGGCGGCGGCGCCGTCGACGCCAGTTTAAAAGCGATTGAGAAATTGGTCGAAACAAACGCGGTGTTGGCGCTTTATTCGGTCAATAACATCACTAACGGTACCGATGCCCAAGGCGAAGTGACCGTGCGGTTGGAAAAAGCCGGGCGGATCGTCAACGGTTTGGGCGCGGATACCGACATTGTTATTGCCTCGGCGAAGGCTTATATCAATGCGGTCAATAAGTTACTCAGCCCGGATCAACGGCGGCATCCGCAGAAGGGAGATGTGTAAAATTAACGACAAAATAAAAGGCAATAAACAAAATATATTTGTTTGTTTCTTACTCCTGCATAGGAAAGAAACCTAACGAATAAAACCGATGATTTTGTCGGGGCTGGCTATTCAGCCCCAACTTATACACTATGAAAGAACCGTAGGTTGGGGTGAGCTTGTGAACCCCAACAAAAAATTGGCCTTGGTTCGTTGGGGTTCGTTCCTCACCCCAACCTACCGAGCTGTCGAAAGGCGGTATGTGCTTCGACAGGCTCAGCACGAACGGTTCAAACTTTAAAAAGCCGAATCAATAAGTTACTTTTTACCTCGCAAGTTATCCAAGAAGATAGATGTCACTATGCCCTTGTCGAGTGAATATCCAATCATATCTCCCCGGTCATTCATTTGCTCGATTCTGGTGATTCCTGCGATGCCGTCAGGCTTATTCTGCACAATCGTTTCCAGGTCGATGCGAACACCGGGCTTTGGCACCAAATAAGAATGGTTTTTCTCTTCTGCGGGGGCTTTAATGCTGGAAATCACAATGAGGTCGTTGTCATTAAATTCCAAGCTATTGCTGATTGTGGGATATGTTGAAGTTCCTTCAACGAAATAGGTCTTGAATCGGTTGTGACGATCCCAAATCCCAATACGCTCGATTCCATCGGAAACGAACGAATATCCCAACACTTCGTCATGATTATTGATGTCCACGGCCCATGAATCCGGCTCAGTCGGTTGCGGCGCCAAAATGGTCGCTTGTTTCGTGCGGGTATCAAACTTGAATCCACGATCTCCAAGGCCATTGATATGTGTGGTTCCAGCGATGATGTCATTGTTATTAATCCAAAGGGGGCTAATAACGACTGGAACGGATGGGCCAAAGTCGAGAGGTTCGCGTTTCCCGTCTTTGTATAGGTCTAATTTAGGAGTCCAGTCCTGATCCAGCCAGTATATCAAGAGAGTCCCACGATCATTAATTGCCTCAATTTGGCTGTGAATCTCACCCGGTATACGAGGAATCAATCGGCTTCCCTGTTCCGAAAACAGGGCTGCTTGACCCAGGAAATTTTCCCAATCTTGTATGACCAACCCGCCAACCACACCGCGGTTATTAGCTGCTATCGGGCTTCCAGGCTGGAGTAATGTTGTCACTCCGTCTTTGTAAGACACTACATAGTCAGTCCCAGAAACAATATCGTCACTTCCACTGCCATAAACCACCCCATTGTTTGCTACAAAAACCGGGACATAGAAGTAATTTTCGGGAGGGGGTGTATAGTCGTTGAGGTTGACGAAGTTATACACAGGTTTCAACTTCTTGATGAGCGAGGGCGGAAATGCGCCACCGTGACCCAAGTGCTGGATAGGCTCAAAGTGAGATGGGTTCGCTTGCACCAGAGCCTCGTACGTTTCTTCCGTAATGTCGCTAACGCCTCCTGTCAGGCACGGATCGATAAACCGGACGCCACGCACCTTATGCATCTGTACGGCTTCTTTGAGCGCTTCGCGCCGATCACGCCCTTGCTCAATGAACCGCGATACTCCTGGTTCACGAAGCACGCAGCCGCGTTTCCCTTGTGCGCTCGCTCCTTCCGGCATGAATAATATCGCCGACATGACGGCTAATACGGCGAGAAAGTGGGATAAATTTGTTTTCATATGAATACTCCTTACTTGGGAATGAACAGAGTCAAACTAATCTCAAACGATTTGCTTTTTTGCTTTATTGAAAAACAAATAAAATACACCGTTTTTCTGAAACAGAATTGACATAAATCAAATAACCTTTGAAATTCCTTTTAAGGATCAACTCGTAAGATGCGCCAAATGTAACTCGTAAGATGTGCAAGGATGTGCCTGGCACGAGGCGCATCTGTCGAGGGAGCAAATCCCCCCCCCCCAAGCAAACGATGCGCTTCACTTTGTTCAGCACATCTACGCCTCTACTTCTGTATGTTAAGATATAATCTCATGGCGTAAAAACCATAATACAAAGTAAATTACGTTATTTCTTCCTGCTAATCTCCCCGCACATGGATAACGCCACTCGACTGCAATACCTTGAAGCCATGGGCATTGATGTCTGGGTTTCCAGAACAGCACCGATACCCGTTGTTTCCGAACCATTGTCTGAAGTGAAGTTTCCTGCCGCTAATGTTATTAATGAGCCAGAAGCATTAATTAATCCACAAAACGATTGGGCGACTTTGGAGGCTGAAGTCGCCACCTGCACCTTATGCGACCTGTGCCAAACCCGCACCCAAACCGTGTTCGGCACGGGCAATAAAGCCGCCGATTGGATGATCATCGGCGAAGCGCCGGGGCAAAACGAAGACGAACAGGGCAAGCCCTTTGTCGGCAAGGCGGGTGCGTTGTTGACCGAAATGCTGAGGTCTGTTGGGCTGGAACGGGAAGAGGTATTCATCACCAATATCCTCAAATGCAGGCCGCCCGGCAACCGTGACCCAAAACCCGAAGAAGCGGAAAGCTGTAGCGATTATCTTCGCCGTCAGCGCGATTTGATTAAGCCGAAAATAATCCTGGCGGTCGGGCGCATTTCGGCACAAACTTTGTTGAACACGGATGCGCCTATCGGTAAACTGAGAGGCAAGGTACATGAACTGGATGGCATACCGCTCGTCGTAGTCTATCATCCGGCTTATTTGTTGCGGTCATTGCTGGAAAAGCGTAAGGCTTGGCAGGATTTACAACTAGCGATTAGGACAGTTAACGAACAAAAGGGTTAGACATGCGCGGATGGATGGACAAGATTAAGAATGTTCTGGTTTACGATGCGGATAAGGAATTTTACGCCAGGGTATTTCCCGAATCGTTGTCCAGAATCGATTTGCTGCGGTTGCGGATCATGACCCGCGCCGACCTGCCCGCCGTTATGGAAATCGAAAGGAAAAATTACCCTTTTCCGTGGGACGAAGACATTTTTATCGACTGCTTCAAAGTTGGCTACGGGTGCTGGGTGTGCGAGGAAAACGGCCTTATCCTCGGTTATTGCATCATGACGATGGGCGTCGGCGAGGCGCATATATTGAATGTATCGGTCGCTCCAGAAGAGCAGGGGCAAGGCATAGGCCGTAAAATGATGGAGTCGATGATCGAAAAAGCCAAAAACGAAGCCGAAACCATGTTCCTGGAAGTCAGACCATCCAATCCCGGCGCAATCGCACTTTATAAGAAACTGGGGTTTAACGAAATCGGCACACGAAAAGGCTATTATCCTGCAGAGAGCGGACGTGAAGACGCCATTATGTTTGCGTTGGAATTGTTATAAATCCAAAAGGCTGTAAACAATGCTATAAATTCTTCCACTTAATTTCCGGCGATGAGTTGTTAATGGAATATGTTGAATAAGGATTAGCTAATGATTAGAAATGACAAGAGTGTGCGCCGACTGACGTAAGAGCAGAACGTCCGCTGTATTCGAAAACAGCAAATGGCTGCTCAGATTTCGAATTGTTTCCGCTTACGCCAAAACGTTGCCCGGCTCATGCCCAATAAGTTCGCCGCTTTCCCGGCGCGGCCGTGGCTTTGCGCTAAGGCTTGTTTAATGGCGGCGGCTTCGTCTTCTTGGGTTTGCTTTGCAATAGGCTCGCGTATTGATGTTTTAGTCCTGTCCGGCAGCCGCAACTCTCTAAATTCCGGCGGCAATTCGGCGAGTCTAAGCGTTGAGCCTCTGCCGACCGCGAAGGCGTATTCCACGACGTTATGCAGTTCGCGGATATTGCCCGGCCAGCGGTAATCCAGCAGTTCTTTCATCGCATCCGGATCGATTTTTTCAATTACCCGCACACGTTTATCGTTGTGTTGGTTGATAAAATGCCAAATCAGCAAACTAATATCCTCCCGGCGTTCCCGTAGCGGCGGCAGAAAGATCGGCACCACGCGGAGACGGTACATTAAATCTTCCCGGAAGCGGCCCAATTTGACGTCTTCTCTAAGTGAGCGGTGCGTAGCCGCGACTAGTCTGACATCCACATCAATCGTCCGGCTGCCGCCAACTGGAACATAATTACGCTCCTGTATGACGCGCAGTAATTTGGCTTGTAAATCCAGCGGCATTTCCGCGACCTCATCCAAAAACAAAGTGCCGCCGCCCGCTCGTTGAAACAATCCGCTGTGATCTTTAATGGCGCCGGTAAACGCCCCTCGTACATGTCCGAACAATTCGCTTTCCAATAGATTGCTGGATAAGGCGGCGCAGTTCACTGCCAAAAACGGCGCATCGCGGCGGGCGCTTAAACTGTGGATGGCTTTAGCGACCAATTCTTTTCCGGAACCGCTTTCGCCTCGAACCAATACTGTCGCTTCAGTTTGTGCGGCGTTTTGAATAATACGGAAAACATCCTTCATCGCCGGAGAGCGGCTGATAATGCCGTGAAAATTCCGGTTAGCGGTTGCATGTTGCGAGTTTACAGAAGGAGAAGAGCCGGTTTGTTCAGCCGCTAAGCTGAGATATCCCATACCGCCGGCAACGTGTCCTGTTTTATCCTTCAATAGCCGGGTCGTCAGAGTCAGTTGAAGCGCTTTGTTGTCCGGCCGCAAAAACCGGAGAGTAGATTTTTTGTCTTTATCGATTATTAATGCGCCGGGACAAATGCTTGCCGATACCGGTTCGATTCCGGTGATGGCGGTCATTGCGCGGTTCCAAAAAAGCACATTTTGATTCACATCCACGATATAAAACCCGTTATCCTCGACCAGATCGAGAAATTGAGGCAATAAAGCGTTTTGATCGAGTTGCCCTAGCCAATCCCTGTGGTTATTCAGGAAAGAATCGGTATCTGTCGTTTGTTTCATCTGTAATTTTGTGCAGCGTTTATAAGTCTCAATGAAACTATAGATGAAACATAAAAAGTTAGCTAATTTTTTTAATTAAAATAAAAAACAGCATCTTATGTTTCTTAAGTATTACGAAATATTTAGCTTAATACATTTAGAAGGCTGAAATAAACAGCTTTCTTGCAACAATCATTAACAAGAAGAATGTATTATGACCGATTTAATATTGAAAATTCTTTCTGCAATTTCCGGTATCAATATCCGGGACCATCACGATACCCCACTTGCTATGCCACAATTATTCATAATTTTTATGGCCTTCATCGTAATGATGACAGTATTACATTTCATTGGTAACAATAATGAAAAAACAGATTGAGAAAATATTACAAAGGTTGATAAGCCTAAAAATTCTTACGTATAAGATAAACTTTGCTCCAAGGGTGTGATAGATTTAAGGGAAGCTGAAAGATTTAGAATAAGAAAGTCGACTTCTGGTAGGCGCGAAGAGCTTGTTGAGATGGAAAGCGAATGTCACGATTTCCGGAAAGAAGTAATGCTTCTTACTGTCCGGCCGGCCTTAAGCCATAATACGTCCGATCGTTGTTTTAAGATACAAAACGCCCCGGTTGGTATTCGAATTCACGAAATAGATACTCGAATTAAGTGATTACAGAAACGACGGACGAAATGATGTTAAGCTTTTCTTCTGTCAAAATTATTAGCCGCTCCAGTCAAGCCAATAATAGGGAGAGATATGAAAGTCTATTCAAAAGCTGTGTTTATGGCCTTATTCCTGTTCAGTTGCGCCAATATTTCACAAGCAGTCGACACGTTCAAGCCCCCGAAGGCGCTGGCGTGATTTTTGAAAATGTCCGCATCTTCAACGGCGCTTCCGACCAGCTTTCAACTCCGTCAAATGCGCTGGTGGCAGGCAATGTCATCCAGTCGATTTCCGCCGAAGCCATTGCCGATTGAAGACGATACCTCCTAGGAGAAAGTCAATGAATGAACATAACGCTTCCTGTACTTGCGATTGCCAGTTGCCCGATCAGTCAAGAAGGGATATTCGCACCCGGAGTCCTGTTTTGGCAGAATTGGAGAAAGCCGGCAAAATAAAAATCGTCGGTGCTATGTATAACATCGGCAGCGGCGAGGTCGCTTTTTATGATATTAAGAATTGAGTTTTTTCAGCTGCTGTCGTTTTCAGAGGTTAGAAAACTGCTAATAAAATCTTCCTCCGGGTACTGGCCGAACGCCTAACGGTTGATTTCAATTTTACCCTAAGGGCATAAACAGCGAATTAATAGAGCTACAAATAAAAGCGGCTGATTTAAGGTTACACGATCATGTTATGTCTGAGTCAACCCGGTATAAGACACATAAGCAAAACGCTGTTGTTATTTTTGCTGTGTTCTGCCGCTGCTCAGATTGTTGCCGATACCGTTATTAGAGGCGTTGAAGATGAAGCCGCAGATAACGTCAAGCTGATGTTATCCCTCCAACAAGAACAATGCGACGCGCCAAAATGGAAAATACAAAGCTTGTTTCTCGGCGCAGATACGGAAATCAGCCAGGCTTTGCGTGCGTTAGGTTACTATCACGCGCATACAAAAAAATCTTTAGCGTTCGAAAAGGACTGCTGGAAAGCCAGCTTTAACATTAGTCCTGGTCCGCGTGTATCGGTCAGCGATATCGATATCGATATCGGCGGTGACGCCCGGAACGATCCTGTGTTTTTAACAGGACTAAAAAAAATGCCGTTGACGCAAGGCAGTCCACTGCATCACGGTCATTATGAAAGCATGAAAAAAAGAATCGAATCTTTAGCGCTCGATAACGGCTACTTACTGGGTTCGTTCTCCGAAAAAAAACTGATCGTTGATAAACAACACAATACCGCATTAATTAAGCTGACGTTCGACTCCGGCAAACGCATGGCTTTCGGCGAAATGACTGTGCAACAAGACGTGTTGGATGCGGGGTTTGTAGCCAAATACCTGACCATAAAAAGCGGCGATATTTACACCAATGAACAACTGGCGAAGACCCACAACGCACTGTCTCAAAGCGGTTATTTTGATACTGTCGATATCCGTTCCGGCCTTGAACATATTCAGGACCAGAGGGTGCCCGTAACCATTAAGTTGACCGCTAAAAAAAGAGCGCGCTATGGTTTTGGCGTGGGCTTCGATACCGATATTGGGCCGCTCTTAAACGCCAGCTATATCAATCGTAGAATTAACCGTTACGGGCATTTCTTTACCGCCAATTTCGATCTTTCGCCAGTGCTGTCGACAGCCGAAATGGAATACATTATTCCCTTAGATAAGCCGACGACCGATCAATTAAGTTTTGGCGGCGGTCTTAAACGGGAAAATACCGATACTTTCGAATCGCTCACAGCCACCCTTTCCGCCCGTCATAAACATGCATACACTAACGGCTGGCGGCAAACGCTTTTTATCGATTACAGTTACGAAGCTTACACTGCGGCTTCGGATTCCGGCCGGAGGTTGCTGCTGGTTCCGGGCGGAAATTGGCTCCGTTCCGTTTCCAACGATCCGGTAAGGCCGACGGAAGGCTACCGGGTCGAGTTTGAAACCAGAGGCAGCGTTGCTAATCCCTTATCCGACACGAGCTTTCTGCAAGGGTATTTGTCGGCGATTTGGCTGCACCAATTACCATTTGGCGGAGTATTTCTCGGACGTACATTGCAAGGGGCAACGCTGGTAGATCAAATAACGCAATTACCAACCAGCTATCGCTTTTATGCGGGCGGTATTAACAGTGTACGGGGGTATGGTTATAAAGAGTTAGGGCCAAGAGATAGTTCCGGCGATGTTGCAGGCGGTAAATTTTTATCTATGCTCAGCGCGGAGTACGAACACGAGGTTTATCCGGATTGGGCCCTGGCCGGTTTTGTGGATACCGGTAATGCGTTTAATTTAGATAGTATCCGTTTTAAGACCGGTGTCGGCATAGGAGTGCGCTGGTATTCGCCGGTCGGGCCTATTCGGCTGGATTTTGCATTACCGTTAAATGAATCGGACTCGGCTTTCCAAATCCATTTTGCCGCCGGCGGCAGATTATGATAAAGCGATACCTGCTCTTCTCGGCGCTATCGGCTTTAATGATTCTGCTGACGTTAGCCGGATTAATCGGTCATCCAACCGGCAGCCGCTGGTTGTTGCAAAGCCTGTTTTCAATTCTGCCAGGTCAAGTCACCGCCGGGACCGTGCAAGGCCGTTTGCTTGACCGTATTTCAGTGGCTAGTTTTAGTTACCGTAATGAAACAAAAACCATAACCGCTAACCGGATGACGATGAGCTGGCAGCCGTCTCAGCTCTTTTCCGGCGTTCTGAAAATTAGCGATTTGACCATCGACGGTTTGACTATCAACATCGCTCAAACAAAGCCCGAAGAAAGCGAAACTGCCGGACGTTTTGAAGATGCTGTTCTACCGTTACAATTCGATCTTACCAACTTGCTGCTGACTAATGTTCATGTTACAAGCAAGCAACAACACTTGGTTTTAGATAAGGTGCAATTATCGGCTAAGACGGAAGCTAATCGCGTCAGGTTGCTATCTTTGGCGATTCATTCCGATAAGATCAATGCTTCGGCGAAAGGAGACGTCGTTGTGGGAAAAAGTTTTCCTGCGCAATTGTCCGCTGAGTGGGCAATCGATACCGGGGGTGATGGTCTATGGCAGGGCAATACGATAATCGGAGGAGACCTTGAGCAACTGATTTTCGAAAATCAATTGATTTCGCCTTTTAAATTGACTTTGCAAGGCCGGGCGGGAAATGTTTTAACTACGCCACTTATCGAGGCGCATGGCGATTGGCGCGATTTAGTATGGCCAGTCGCAGCCAAGCCGTCTATTGTGCAAAGCCGGTACGGCCATTTTGAATTGGCCGGACGGCTCGACGATTACCGGGTCAAACTCAACGGAGGCCTTGAACAACCCTATGTGCCGCAGACGGAGTTTTCCTTTAGAGGTAAAGGCGGTTTGTCTAATTTTGCGGTTGAACAACTGGAATTAAACTCAAGTTCCGGCGTATTACGGCTCGCGGGCGATATAGCTTGGGGCGATGGTCCGGTGTTCGATCTTAGTGCAACAGGACAGCACTTCAATCCGGCTGTATTTGTGCCTGAATTATCCGGCAGCTTGACGTTTGGCGTCGGCCTAAAAGGCAAACTAATCTCAAACGATTGGCAGCTCGCTGCCGATATTCAGCAATTAACCGGGCAGCTACGGCAACAGCCTTTGAACGGACAGGGTAAATTCGCCTTATCGGGCGGTCAGCTCAAAATAGATACGCTACGGCTTCTATCGGGCGCTAATAAACTTGCGCTGGATGGCGAAATAGATCAGGCAAAAGGAAACCTTGCGCTGACTATGAATATGCCGGCGTTGAGTACGTTATGGCCGGGCTTGGGCGGTAAATTAAAGGGCAAGGGACAGATTCAAGGCGGCTGGCGCCATCCGTCTGTAAATTTCGATGCGGAGGGTAACCATATAAGATTTGCCGGACATGGCGCGCAAGACGTATTGCTTAATATCGATTACCGTCCGGACGATCGCAGCCCTTCGTCTGTTAATATTTCAGCCAATGCAATCAAAAGCGGCGGCGCATCGATAGATAAATTTGTCATTGCTGGCAAAGGCTCACTTAAAAAACATGATTTTACGACGGAGATAAATTCTACTAAAGGCAAAATGTCCGCTGCATTGACAGGGGCGTTAACAGAGGGGCATTGGCATGGCGTTCTTACCAAACTGAACGTTATCGATCATACCGGGAATTTATGGACGCTAAAAGAAGCTGCACTGCTTCGCATGGAAAAAAAGATTCTCGGCGTCGATTTTATGCTAAGCGAAGGCTGCTTAGTCCGGCAACTGTCGTCGCTTTGCACTAAAGGAGCCTATCTTGCCGACAGCGATCTTGATTTTCAATTGATCGCCAAGGCAATACCCAGTGCACTGATACAAGTGTTCTTACCCGGACAGCATCAAGTAACCAGTGCTATTAACGGCAATGTCGACCTTCAACGCCGGGGAAAAGCCATCACTGGCCGTTACCGCCTAGACACAACCCCGGCGCAAGTTGCGATAGTTATGAAAAATACTCGACAGGAAATCAGCCTGGGCGCGTCTTCGGTAGCGGGCGATATAAGCGGAGATAAAATTTCGGCGGACGTTGATCTAAAATTAGCCGGTCGTGATTATTTACAGGCCAAATTAGTCTTGGATGCCGGAAAACGCCAAATACGCTCGGGAAACCTGTCGGCATCGATTGCAGAATTCGGCTTAATACAACCCTTTGTTCCACAGATCCAGAACATTAAAGGTATTTTAAAAGCCGATTTAGGTTTACAAGGCTCAATTCAAAAACCGTTGATAAACGGTCATATCGATTTTACCGGCGGTTCGGTCGATATAGGGAGGAAAGGGAGTGAGACCGCAGGCTTACGTAACATCGATTTACATGCGCTAGCTGCGGGAAACCGGAGCGGTCAAATTCAACTGCGCGGTTCAGCCATGCCTTTAATGCTGAATAAACCCGGCACGCCCCAGAAGATCGCTTTAAACAGCGGCATCGACATTGAAGCAACCTTAAAGACCGAGGCAAACGTTGCCGGAACTTTTCGTGTGGCAATGCCGGTCAGCACCATTTTATTAGAAACTCAGGAATTAAAGAAAGAAGTCAAACTAGGTCCGGCTATCTTTTCGGGGTTGATAAAAGGCAAAGCTATTTCCGGGGATTTGGATATGACCTTAATGAAACAGGATTTTTTACGCGGAACGTTAGTCTTCGACCTAGGCAAAGCGCAAAACTTATCCGCACAGATAACGGCTTCCATCCAAAATTTCGCCATGATTGAATCGTTTGCACCTCAGCTTTCCGGCATTAAAGGCCTTTTGAAAGCAGATATGGCGGTAAACGGTACTCTGAATAATCCGTTAGTTACCGGCGGTTTTCAGTTTGATAACGGCGCACTAACGATTAATAAGCTGGGTGCTAATATAAACGGCATTACCTTAAAAGCCGTTAACGGCAGCGATAGCTCCGGAATTATCCGGCTTACGGGTTCGGCAAAATCCGGCGAGGGCCTTATCAATCTTGACGGTGCGGCTAAGCTGGATCCGGAAGCGCAATTTCCGGTCGAATTGGCGCTAACCGGACAAGACTTTGAGATTGCAAAAATTCCCGCCGCCCAAATCGCCGTTTCACCAGACTTAAAAATCGCATTGGCCGGGCAAAATAGACGCATTACCGGACAAATCGATGTTCCTAAAGCTATCCTGAAAATTCAGGATATTCCGGAAAATGCGGTCCAGGTTAGCGAAGATGAAATCGTTCTGGGTGAGGAAAAGAGTTCCGGCGATGCCGCGCCGCCACCCAACCTCAGCGCGGATATCGAGATAAATTTGGGTAAAACCGTCAGCTTCTCAGGGCAAGGTTTGCAAACAAATTTGTCAGGCAAATTGAAGATCGTCAAAGCAGGCGAAAAATTGGCGATGCAAGGCAATGTCGATATGGCTAACGCCAGTTATAAACGTTTTGGGCAAGATTTAACAGTACGTAAAGGCCGCTTTTTGTTTAATGGACCGGCCGATAATCCCTGGCTTGACGTAGAAGCGATACGGCTTTCCAAAAGCAAAGAAGTCACTGCTATACTCGCTCTAATCGGGACGTTGAAAAATCCGCAAACCCGGGTTTCATCCGAGCCGTCCTTGCCAGAGTCCGAAGCCCTAGCGTACTTAATAACGGGCAATTCTCTCAACCAAGTCAGCAAGGCGGAAGGCAACATGCTAGCCAGCGCCGCATTGTCTTACGGGGCGGGAAAAGCGGCGTGGCTGACCGAAAAGCTGGGAATCGACGAGTTCAAGGTGGAAGAAGGCAGTACGCTCCAAGACAGTTTATTGGTTATGGGCGAATACCTGACCCCTGATTTTTATGTCGGCACTAAAGTAGGAATGTTCAATAAACAAGCTAATATCGTTTTAAAACATAATATTACCGACACTATCAATGTTGAAACCCAAGCCGGAACCTCGCAACGGATTAAATTGAATTACGAGTTCGATAGTGATTAAAGATTTAGCAAAAGGATAACATGACAGAAACGCGAGGTATTTTAATGCTAAAAAAGCCATCGAACTTAATAGTCAGAGACCTTTGCACGGCATAGAGCAATGCAAAGGTCTCTCATTATCAATGGACGAGACGGCGGCGCCGAGATTTTGTACCTGGCTTTTCTCTTGGCTTTTTAATGATCTTCAAACACTTAAATGCGTAAGGTGCGCTAAACATATTTTGCCCGTTATGCGCGATTAAGGTATGTTTAGCCGGATTGAGTCTGCAAAGAAGCCCTTACGCAACGCAAAATGCCGTAGTTATAAACGCCGTCCAATGCTTCATAAACCGGTTTGAGGGCGTTTTTTTGGTTTTCGGGAAGGTTAATAATAGCGTCTTCAATCAGCCGGATTTCCCGTTCCGGCAAGTCCACGACATCGGCCAATAATAGTTGGCCTTGTTCAAGGTATTGCGCCAGATGTCCGTAAATGGTCGATTCTTGTAACGTCCTTCGCTGGGCGATTTGCGGGATGTTGAATCCCAGCCTGAATAATTCCGCAGATTCAGCCGCCGTATCGGATAGAGTCGAATGGGTTTCCGTGAATTCGCGGATAACGGCTAGAAATTGATTGCCGTATCGCTCCAGTTTACGGTTGCCGATGCCGGGCAGCAGATTCAATTGTTCTAGCGTTGCTGGACGGTGTTCCATCATAGCCATCAGGCTTGCGTCATGGAAAATCACATAAGGCGGCACATCTTGAATTTCAGCTAATTCCCGGCGCTTCTCCCGTAACGCTTCCCATAGCAAGCTCAAGCTGTCCGGGTTTTTACTTTTATAACTGGTTTTACCGGGTTTTCCTTCTGTTATTTTTTCAACTGGGTTATCTTTGCGCAGTATGAGTTGTTCTTCCCCTCGCAAGAGGGGGCGGCAAGCTTCCGTCAACTTTAACGCGCCGAAGTTCTCGAAATCAACGGCGGCTAAATTCCGCGCCACGAGTTGCCTAAACACCGAATGCCATTGCTTCTCATCCAACTGTTTACCGATGCCGAATGTCGATTGCCGGTCATGGCCGAAACCGGTAATCCTGCCGGTGGCTTTACCCTGTAAGACATCGACCAGATACGCCACCCCAAAACGCTGACCGGTGCGGTGGATGCTCGACAGGGCTTGTTGTGCGGCTAAAGTGCCGTCCCAGGTTTCGACCGGTTCCAGGCAAGTGTCGCAATTGCCGCACGGGCTTTCCAGCGCGTCGCCGAAATAACCGAGCAGGGCTTGCCGACGGCAATGGATTTGTTCGCACAGGGCAAGCATGGCGTCCAGCCGGTTGAACTCGATGCGCTTTTGAACTTCGTTCGCGTTGGATTCCGCCAGCATCCTCCGCAAGGTAATGACATCTTGCAAGCCGTACGTCATCCAAGCGTTTGCGGGCAAGCCGTCGCGTCCGGCGCGTCCGGTTTCCTGGTAATAGCCTTCGATACTGCGGGGGAGATCCAAATGCGCGACAAAACGGACATTGGGCTTGTCAATGCCCATGCCAAAGGCGATGGTCGCCACGATTACCAAGCCGTCTTCCATTAAAAACCGGTGCTGATGCTGTTGCCGCTGGCTATTGTCCATACCAGCATGGTAGGCCAGGGTTTTAATGCCTTTGCCGTTTAACCACTCGGCGGTGTCGTCGACTTTTTTCCGCGACAGGCAATACACGATACCGGCATCGCCGGCATGTTCCGACCGGATAAAATCGAGCAATTGTTGCCGGGCGTTTTGTTTTTGCACGATCCGGTAACGGATATTGGGGCGGTCGAAACCGCTTAAGAACAGTCGTGCCGGCTCGAGTCCGAGCCGGAACCGGATTTCCTTGCGGGTGCGTTCGTCCGCTGTCGCCGTCAGGGCAATGCGCGGAACTTGCGGATAGCGTTCGTGCAATAGGGACAGGCGCAAATAATCGGCGCGGAAATCATGCCCCCACTGGGAAACGCAGTGTGCTTCGTCGATGGCGAACAGGGCGATTTGCAAGCGATCCAGCAAACTCAAAGTGCGCTCGCCGGTTAACCGTTCCGGCGCAATGTAGAGTAAGTCCAATTCGCCGTTAAACAATCGGCGCTCGGTGTGTTGGATTTCTTCGAAGGATAGCGAAGAGTTTAAAAAAGCTGCTTTGATGCCTAATTGCAACAAAGTATTGACTTGGTCTTGCATCAGTGCAATCAGCGGCGAAATGACAATGCCGACACCCGGACGTATCAGTGCAGGAATTTGGAAGCACAAGGATTTGCCGCTGCCGGTCGGCATGATGACCAAGGCGTCCCGGCCTTCGATCAAGTGATTGATGATGGCTTGCTGTTGTTCGCGAAAGCATTCATAACCGAAAATCGTATTGAGAAGATCAAGGGCTTTTGTTTGCGGGGTTTCCATTTCGGCGATATTTTTTTTCGGGCGAGCCAATACCTTTATATAATGGGGCTATTATACAGGACAGTTAGCACAAATCCGGACAACGGCATAACACATAACATGAATAACACGCACTCGGCGCGTCTTGACCTACTTATCGCAAACAACCGGCAACATCTTATCTGCGGCGGGCTAAAAGGGATAGAAAAGGAAAGCTTGCGTATTTCCAAAGACGGTTTGATTAGCCAAACGCCTCATCCTAAAGCCTTAGGCTCGGCGTTGACCCACCCTTATATCACAACGGATTATTCGGAAGCCTTGATCGAACTGATCACGCCGCCCTTTACGGAAATCAAGGACACTTTGGGGTATCTGAAAAATATCCACCAGTTTGTTTATAGCCACCTCGATAACGAGATTTTGCTGAGCACCAGCATGCCGTGCGGGATCGATGGCGATGAAAGTATCCCGATCGCTTATTACGGCACGTCCAATATCGGTAAGATGAAGCATATCTACCGGCACGGTTTATGGCATCGTTACGGCAGGACAATGCAAGCGATTGCAGGCATTCATTTTAATTTTTCGGCGCCGGAAACGCTGTGGCCGGTATTGCACCAACAGGAAAAGAGCGGAATTAGCCTGGAAGAATTTACCGCTGCCGGTTATTTCGGCTTGGTGCGGAATTTTCAACGCATCGGTTGGTTGATCTTGTATCTGTTCGGCGCTTCGCCCGCTATCTGCAAAAGCTTCTTCAAAAGCCGACCCCAATTGATGGCGCAGTTTGAGGAGTTCGATGCGGGAACGCTGTACCATCCTTTTGCGACTTCCTTGCGGATGAGCGACATCGGCTACAAAAGCAAAAACCAGGCAAATCTTCGCATCAATTACAACTCGCTACCGGAATATGTCGCCAGTTTGGGACTCGCCATCGCCACGCCTTATCAGGAATACGAAAAAATCGGCGTCAAAGTTGACGGCGAGTACCGGCAACTGAATACCAATGTGCTGCAAATCGAAAACGAGTTTTACAGCGTTATCCGGCCCAAACAAATCGCTCAATCCGGGGAAAAGCCGACATTGGCCTTGAAGCGTCGCGGCGTACGTTACGTGGAAATGCGCTCGCTCGACCTGGATTTGTTCAATCCTATCGGCATTGACGAAGATAAAGCGCGGTTTATCGAAGCCTTGTTGCTGGTCTGCCTGCTGCACGACAGCCCGCCCATGACAGAAGCCGATTTTCACACCAATAACCGTAACCAGTTGCAGGTCGCCAATTTCGGCCGCAAACCGGGACTCGAACTGGAGCGGAACGGTAACAAAATTTTAATGCAAGATTGGGCGTGTGAATTTCTCGACTCTATGCAAGCCGTTTGCGCTATTTTAGATGAAAATCGGGATGATAAGCCTTATACCGGCGCTTTGTCGGCGCAGCGGCGACTGGTGCAAAATCCGGAGCTTACCGCATCGGCCCGTATGCTCGAAAGCATGAAGCAGGACGACCAGCCGTTCGGTTGCTTCGCACTGTCGAAATCCGCCGAACATGCGGCTTGTTTCAACGGCAAACAAACCGATGAAGCATTTACCCGGCAGTTCAACGAGATGGCGCAACAGTCTTTAGTAAAACAAAGCGAATTGGAAAGCCGCCAGCAGCCGCCTTTCGACGAATTCTTACAGCAGTATTTTTCCCAGCAGTAACATGAGTACACTCAATATCGAACAATTACAACAAGAACTGGCAGGAAAAAATCCCCGTTTCATTTTAAAAAAAGCGTTGGCTTTGTTCGACAACATTGTTATTTCCTTCAGCGGTGCGGAGGATGTTGTGTTGATCGACATGGCGGTAAACATTAGGAAAGATATTCAGGTATTTACCCTGGATACCGGACGTTTGCACCCCGAAACCTATCGATTCATCGAAAAAGTCAGAAACCATTACGGGCTTGAAATCGAATTGTTGACACCCGACCGGGCGGTTCTTGATGAGTTCGTGAAACGTAAAGGCTTGTTCAGCTTTTATGCGGACGGGCATGAGGAATGCTGCAAAATCCGCAAAGTTGAACCGTTAAGAAGAAAATTAGCAACGGTTGACGCCTGGATTACCGGTCAGCGCCGCGACCAAAGCCTCGATACCCGGCAGAATATATCAGAAGTCCATGTCGATACGGTTTTTTCGACAACTAAAAACCAATTGGTGAAATTCAATCCCTTGCTAAATTGGAAATCGGCTCAAGTTTGGGATTACATCGAAGCTTACCAAACGCCTTATAACGAACTGCACAGCAAAGGATTCATCAGCATCGGCTGCGAACCCTGTACCCGGCCTATTCTCCCTAATCAGCACGAACGGGCAGGGCGTTGGTGGTGGGAAGAAAGTACCAAAAAAGAATGCGGTTTACATGTCAGCAAGATTGGACAAACAGTCGAATAAGTTTGTAACTCATTGTTTCGAGATATGAAAACAATACCGGGGAGCTTCCGTGTTGTGTTATGCTTTTGCTATTTTGAACAGTTAGTGAAATAAACGCGCGAGGTTGTTTGCATGGGTTTAGCGCTAAAGGATACGCAACACCATTATTATGCCGATTATTTGACATGGCCCCCGGCGATACCCGCTACGAACTGATTGACGGCATTGCCTCTATGATTTCGCCAGCGCCGGATTTAGCGCATCAGGATGTGACAGGCGAGATTTTTCGCCAAGCCGCCAATAAATTAGCCGGTAAAACTTGCCCCGCATTCATCGCACCAGTCGATGTCCGTCTGCCGAAGCGGGACGAGGCAGACGATCAAATCGATACTGTCGTCCACCGAGGTTATGGTGGTATACGAAGGCAATAAGCTGGATAGGCGCGGTATTCGCTCCGCGCCGGACTGGGTCGTTGAGGTTTTGCCGCCTTCCACGCCAGGGCACGACCAGATTTAAAAGCGCAACCTTTATGAAAGGCGCGGCGTACGCGAATATTGGCTGATTTCATCCAATCGATCGGGTTTTGACGGTGTATGCGCTACAGGATGGCGAATACGGCAAGCCCGAGATCTATGAGTTATGCGGCGAAACCCAAGTTGAAATTTTGCCGGACATTGTCATTCAATGGGGTGATTTAGCGGCGAGACTGCCGGTCGATTATTAAGTAAATAAACTGAGCAGAATGATGCGATCGTTTTGTTAATCGTAGATAGGGAATACGCAACGCTGGATTGCTTTGGCAAGCAACCCAGCTTAATGAATCCAAATTCAGGGTCAAATGCTAGCTGCAAGTCGAAATTAAGACGCCGGGCGTGATCGCACTGGTCGCGGTAACTGATTTTACGGCGAAGTCATTGGAACCCATCGCGCTTCCGGATTGGAAGATTAGTGCAATATAGTCGACGTCGGCGTAATCGGCGTCACCCAAGGCAACTCCGAAACTATCCAACGGAAAATCGACTGTAAAAGGATTGGTGCTCGGATTTAAGTTAATGCTGCATTGGCTTCTGGCGCTACCGTCTTTCATGAACAGCACGATATTGAAGTTTTCCACTAAATCCATGGCTTCGAAGGCGATGCGGATACGGCGGTTATTTAAGCCGCCTTCCGTCAAATCTAAATTCAAAGGCCGATTCTGTTTAAGTTCATCATGGCCGTAAAAAACTTCCAGCCGGTGGAATACCTTAAAGTCGCTGTTGACGATGAGCGCGGACGGCCTGACTTGCATCGAGGCGGTCTGACGGTATTTATTGCTAACCGAACAACTAGCGCCCGCCTCGTTGACGATGAGCCGGGTATGCCGGATTCCGCCGACCATGGAACCCGGTTGTACCGTGTCGTTAACGTTGCAAACTATCGGAGTTCGTGGCGTTAAGCCGGTCCTGAAATTATCGATTGCAATAGCGGCAACTGCTGATTGAAACCCGAAGCCGCTAAAAATAAAGGAAAAAACAAGAAATAATCGAATAGCCATAAAGCCTCCTGATATTCTGATGAAAAATTCTCCTGCCTTAGTTTTTTGCCGTCCCTAGCTGAATAAAATCAACTCTTTCTGTATAGCATTTAAATCGATGGATTGGCAGGTAGTATTACCTTGCTTTTCTTACAATGCAGTGTTTTGAAAAATACCGAATGCTGCGGCGATATGCGTTAATTCCGCAATAGTCGAGACTTTGAATTTGGTTTTGATTTGGGTGCTGTAGTTGGCGACGGTTTTGTAGCTCAAACACATTTCGTCCGCAATTTTGTGAACAGTCAAACCTTTCGCCAGCAGGCGGAAGATGTCAAATTCTTTTGGCGTCAGCATGCTGATAATGCGCTGGTAATCTAGTTCTTCCGGCATCTTGCCGGAAGATCCGGGATGTTCTTTTTCCAAACCCGGTTCGATATAAATCTGTCCTTCTGCAATGGCCTGGATCGCTTCGACTAGGATTTCCGGGGCGCTGTTTTTGGTGATATAGCCTTTGGCTCCGGCTTCAATAGCCCGGTTGACATAGACATATTCATCGTGGACGCTAAAAACCAGAACTTTAGCTTGCGGGTCCCGGCTGCAGAGGCGGCGGATGCATTCCAAACCGCCGATGCCCGGCATCGATAAGTCCAGCACAACCACGTCCGGTTTTTTGTCGATATAGAGTTGCACGGCTGCTTCGCCGCGTTCCGCTTCGGCAACAATTATGATGCCGCCAGCAGCGGCCAGCAACATTCGGAAACCGGCCCGGACAATCGAATGGTCGTCAACCAACAGGATCGAAATCAAACTCATGTTAGTGGGACGGTGGCTTTAATTTTCATGCCTTGGCGTGGTTTGGTTTCAATGGCGAGATCGCCGCCTAAACTTTGAATGCGTTCCCTGATGCCGAGCAGACCGAAACCCTTCCGGGTTTCGTTTAATGCACAACCGCAACCGGTGTCGCAAACTTCTAAACAGAGTAAGTTTTGCGACGGCATGGCTAATGTGATAAGAGCCTTATCGGCTTTGGCGTGCCGGATAATGTTGGTCAAACACTCTTGAACGATCCTAAAGATTTGAATGGTGATATTTTGCTCCAGCCTATCGACAGACTCCGGGCAATTGAGTGTCAACGCCAGTTCCGGATGCCGTTGGGACCACTGATGGATTAAATCTTCCAGACCGGCCTTCAAGCCGAGTTCGCTAAGTGCTAAGGGATGCAAATTCCGCATCATTGAACGCACCACTGAAATTAGGTGTTCGCATACTGAAATAATCGTGTCGGCTATTTGTCCGGTATCTGCATTCTCCGTTTTAGCGGCTGCCGCCATTACTTTGATTGCGGTCAACGATTGGCCCAGTTCGTCATGTAATTCTTTGGCCAAATGACGGCGTTCTTCTTCCTGAATTTGCAACGAATGTAATGTTAACGCTTTATTTTCATTGCTGGTTTCAGCCAGAACGCCGGTCATGTGATTGACGGCTTTAGCTATGCTATCGTATTCCTTTGTGGAAAAATCCGGCAGACTTTGCTGATAATGGCCTTGTTCGATACTTTTTAGCGCGCCGACAATGACGCTGATAGCATTGAAAGAGCGGACAAAAACTAAATTCACCGCAATAAAGGTCAATAAGGCCATTATCAGCAAGATGGCGAATAACTCCTGGCTTTCTTGCCAGGCTTCGGTAATTTCATCGATGGGATCAGCCTGGATGATAAGGTTTATTTGCTCGCCTTCGCCGTTGGCGAGAATTTTCTCGATTTTTTGGGATTCAACTGAAATTAATCTTATAAACCATTTTGGAGGGTGGGCGTCGTGCGCCGGTTTACCGGAACCGGCGAAATTTATCACACGTCCGTCCGCCTGTTTCATTGCTATGGTTAAATGACGCGTTTGTTCGAGCGCGACGAAACGGGGCAACCAAGGGTGAACATTCAGGTGGTCGTGTGACGGCGCTTCAAATAAGTTAATTTTAATGAGTTGCGCCGCCAAATTTAGGGAAGTATCCAAATCCGCCTTTACCGAAATCCGTGCTTGCCAAATAGTCATCACCGTGCCGAAAATCAAGATGACGATACTCGTCAGCAGAATCCTGATGTTGATTTGGGAGCGCAAACTCACGGTTTTCATGCCGTTATGATTCGTCCGCGGTTTTGTCTTGGAATTTCTTGTAATTGATAGATATTTTCAAACCGGCAAAGTTGCCCGCCATCCTGACGAGTTCTTGGGTTTTGTTGTCGAAGCTGAGTTTAACTTCATTTAAAGCGTTCTTTTCATAACCTTCTTCGATAGTTTTAGTATCGAGTAAAAACCGGTAAATGTAGATTTCCTTATCTTTTTCCTTTTTAATTTCAAAAGGATCGCCTAATTTAGCGACGACCGCCGATTTTTTGGGTAAATCGTCGGCAATTTTTTTAATTAAATCGGAGTTGCCGCGTAATTGCATTTTATCTTTATTGATTTCCCCGCCACCGATCGAGCGCAAGGAAACCTCCAGGAATTTGGGCGGAGCAATTTCCAAAAAAAGCGGTGAAAACGACCAAGCCGTTAATTTGTCTTCCTTATTAAAGTTCATGGCCGAATAAAATTTAACTTCAGGGGTGACGATTTTTTTATAACCGTCTACCTTGCGGAACCAGTAGCGCCAATGTTTGCCCTCCGGTTTGGCCGTTTCCTCGGTCGGCCGAAGATGCGCCAACGTGATGAAATCTTCGCTCAGCATGACCGGTTCCTTGAAATTCAAAGTAAAGTCATCCGTAACGGTCACGTTGAAGTACTTATCGAACTCGCTCATTTGTTGATAAGTTTTAAAAGCCCGCCACCAGTGCGCGCACCCGGTTAACAACAAGGCCAGAATAATAAGGCTGACGATTCGTATCTTTTTAGATGGCATCATGGTTTATCGATAAGAGATTAATAGTGAGAACAGTTTCGGAAATTGCGTCGGATTAATGGCGTAACTCAGGATCGTTGGGCGGCGTTATCGATTGCCTTAATAAGTGTTCGACATCGATTGGGTCGAAACGGTATTGTTTATTACAGAACTCGCAATTGACTTCAATATGGCCGCGTTCTTTCAATACGCTGTCGAGTTCTTCCCGTCCGATCAGACGCAAGGCATTTTCAATTTTAAGCCGCGAACAGGAACAATCGAAAGTAACCGCTTCGGCATCGTAAAGCCTGACCTTCTCCTCGTTAAAGAGGCGGTACAGCATGTCTTCGCAATCAAGGGTTTGGAGTTCGCGTCCGGTAACGGTGTCCGCTAAAATGGCGATACGGTCCCAGCCGGTGTTATCGTTCTGTTGGGAAGGCAATTCTTGAATAAGCAGACCGGTCGTTTGTCCGGTATCGGCGAATAACCATAATTTCGTATTGAGTTGTTCGGAATGGATGAAGTAGTTTTCTAAAACCGTTGCTAAATTATCCCCTGTTAACGGAACGATGCCTTGGTAAGTGCTGGCGTTGTCCGGCGATACGGTTATAACTAAGCGTCCGTCTCCAAACATATTTTGGAAATTACCGGCTTGACCGGTCTCTTTGCCGATCACCAAGCCTCTGATTTTACGATCATGAGTTGCTTGTGCGACCAGAGTTTTTATAGCCCCATCGCCTTGAGCCTGTAGAATTAAAGAGCCTTTAAATTTAATGGTGGAGGACAATAAAACCACGGCGGTTAACGCCTGTCCCAGTTGTAATTGAACTTCGATTGAGGATTTTTGATGCAGTTGCGCCGTTTGCCAGCTTTTCGCCAACCGGACCCACAATCCGCGAATACCCAGTTCTTCAAATAAAAATCGGTGTAGAACGTCTTGTTGTGACATGATGATCCAAGTTTTTCGCTTGCTTTCTATTGATTCTAAAATATAGTAGGCTTAGGTTTAATATAAACCAAATATGTTTTAGCCGGTATGATTTTTCCCAGTAAAAAGCTCACTCTTCCCAATCCCGAAAAAGCTTTGCCGGGACGCGATTCGCCCATGCCGGTTTTCAGCAAACATTATATCTTGGGCAGTTCTATTGTTCCTCCTTTTCCGGATCATACGGCTTTGGCCTTATTCGGCTTGGGGTGTTTCTGGGGTGCGGAGCGCAAATTCTGGCAATATCCGAATATCTACAGTACTGCAGTTGGATACAGCGGCGGATTTACGCCCAATCCCACTTACCAAGAAATATGCACCGGCTTAACCGGCCATGCCGAAGTGGTTAGGGTGATCTACGACCCTGTACTCGTCACTTACAGCGATTTGCTCACTCTGTTCTGGCAATCGCACAATCCCACTCAAGGGATGAGGCAAGGCAATGATATCGGCAGTCAATACCGGTCGGCGATTTATACCTATAACGAGGCGCAACGGGATGAAGCTTTACGATCTAAAACACAGTACCAGGGACGTCTAAGCCAATTTGGGTTCGGTACGATAACGACCGAGATTCTGCCCGCCTGTGAGTTTTATTATGCCGAGGATTACCATCAACAATATTTGGCTAAAAACCCTCAAGGTTATTGCGGATTGGGCGGGTTAGGTGTTTGTTTCAATGACTAAATTTTTTTTTGAGCCGGTAAAGCGAGTAGCGGACAAAAAAAAAGACGGTTTGGCAACCGTCTTTTGCAGATTAGGAAGGATATAACGCAACTTTCAGCTATCGTGGTTCCTTAGAACCCTTAAAAGTTAGTAATATAATACCAACGGTTTAGTCAATTGTGGATGCGACAAATTGTCGCACCTTGGTTCATGTTAAAAAACATTAATAGAGAATCTTAACAAATTGATTTTTAATAAATATAATTAGTTTTTAACAAACGGCTAACGTTAAAAGTCAATCTAAATGAGATTTTTTCAGACTGAATTGATACAGTGTCAACCGTTTGTTTACAAAAGCTTTTAGATTGCAGTGCCGGAAACTTGACGATCCGGCCTTTTCCTTTAATGTTTGAACTATTAATCTCTACAGAGTTAAATACGGCGCTAATCGAAGCGCAGCGCTTATCGTAGACTCAGTAATTGAGAGTAAGAGGGTGAGCGGAGGTTAAAAGCTCATCATTGCGAAACAATAAAATAAACGACAGCTTATTCCCGCATCCTGTTAAGTGCAACGTTCTTGTTGAATCCAAAAGCAACCTATATCATAGGTCCCCGATCTTAGTGCTTTCAGACATTCAAAAAACCATGCTGACCCAAGTATTACCAAAATCTGAAATTTCTCCACGTCAAAATCTTAAGTGGTTATTTATACTTAGAAATATGATGATATTAGGGGAAGGATTTCTGGTCGTCATGTTTGTGTACGGGCTGAATATTCAAATTCCCGAACAGCAGTTATGGTTGGTTATCGTGGCCATTATCGTGGTTAATATGTATACCTCGATGCGTTTGCAAACGGACGATCCGGTGACGGAAATGGAGATATTTTCCCAAATTTGTATCGATGTGTTTTCGATCGCAGCGCTGCTGTATTTAACCGGTGGAGCCTCAAACCCGATCACATGGGTGTTTTTATTACCTCTGATTATCACGGCAATTATGTTGCCGCAAGCCTACGCTTGGTATATGGTTATATTAACAACGTCTATGTATTCAATTCTAATAGCATTTAATGTGCCGTTACCCTCCATAGAACCGCACGCCCCAGATGCTGCCTTGTTTCATCCCAGCCCTAGCATGATTAATTATGAAATGTTGCAGAAGCAACATCAGATTAGCGACAATCACTACTACAATCTTCATATGTTCGGGATGTGGTTCGGTTTCGTATTCAGTGCGGGTATCGTGGCGTTTTTTGTTGTCGAATTAGCCAATACGCTTAAGAACCGGGAGCGCAGTTTAGCCGAAGCCCGCGAACAAGCATTGCGCGATGAAAGCGTCGTTGCGCTGGGCACGCTGGCGGCGAGTGCGGCGCATGACATGGGGACGCCGTTAGGAACAATCGCGATTGTCGTTCACGAGTTGTTGCAAGAATTTCCCCAGGACGATTTCCCAGAAATTAATGAAAAAATGGAGATTTTGCAAAACCAAGTCAGCCGTTGCAAGGATACCTTATCGTTTATGTCGGCTTCCGCCGGTGAAATGCGGGCGGAGTCTGGTAAGGCGATGCTCTTGACCTACTATCTAGGCGATGTCGTTTCGCAATGGCGGACCCATAAGCCTACGGCTAAATTAAGTTACTTCATTGATCCCAATGTATCCTCCGAGGCGCAAATTATTGCCGAACGTACGCTGACGCATGCGCTGATTAATATCTTAAATAATGCGGCCGAAGCTTCCGGATCCGAGCAAGGGGTTGAATTTCACGCTAATTGGGATCGGGACGAAATGGTGTTAAAAATCCGGGATTACGGCCCAGGATTTTCGCCTGAAATTATTAAATTAATAGGAAAACAACCGGTTAGTAGCAAAAATAAGGGTTTGGGCGTCGGTTTATTCCTGGCTTATTCCACTATAAACAGGTTGGGCGGTAAAATTGAACTGCGCAACGAAGATTCGGGCGGAGCCTGTGTAGAAATAACGCTACCGTTATTGAAAAATACGGAGGATGAGAATGAGTGATGAGGTTACCGACCAGCCGGTGCTGCTGCTCGTGGACGACGATAAGGTATTTTGTAAAGTATTGAAAGCGGCTTTGGAAAGAAGGGGGTTCGATGTGCTGGTTGCGCATAATCTCGAAAAGGGATTAGCGTTAGCAGAACTCTATTTGCCTGAATATGCGGTAATCGATTTACGAATCGGTCATGAATCGGGATTGGAGTTGGTTAAAAAATTGATTTCTTTGGATGCGAATACAGCTTGTGTGATGCTGACCGGATTTGCGAGTATCGCTACTGCGGTTGAAGCGATAAAACTCGGTGCAATCCATTATTTAACCAAACCCGCTAACGCCGATGAAATCGTAGCCGCTCTGAGTAAAAACGAGGGTGATGCGGGCGTTTCGATCAATAAAAATCCACCGTCTGCAAAGCGTTTGGAGTGGGAGCATTTACAAAAAATCTTATTTCAGCACGACGGCAATATCTCGGCCGCCGCCCGCGCGTTAAACATGCACCGGCGCACCTTGCAAAGAAAACTGGAAAAACGGCCGGTTAAAGAGTAAAAAAGACTGCGTATTTTAAAGAGTATGGTTAACAGCTTTAAATAGGTCTATCTCAAAAGTACCTTAAAACAAACAATGCGTTAAGAGTACTTTTATTGATAGTCCCATTTTTGATTTATAAAATGCACATTTTTTATCCATCTTCGCCGGTATCTCTAAATAGATAGGACGGAAACTTGGCTACCTCTTGAAAATGCCTACCCAGTTTTAATCACCGCAATAGATTCAGGTTAACCGCTTCGCTTTTGTTGCGTCTTACAGATAAAATTGCGTTCTCGTTGAGGTTATAAAATTCAGTCAGATTATGAAATGCTTTAAATTATTTTTATTATGTTGTAGTTTTTCGATAAGCAGTTTGGCCGCAGAAACGCCAACCATCCGTCTGGGTGTTCAGGCGACCGGTACTTTAGCTTGGGAGTTGCTGTTACTGGAAGCAAATGATCGGACTATAACGTCCGGTTTCAAGATAGAACCTTTATCTCTCGCCAATTCCGAAGCCGGCAAAATCGCCTTACAGTCCGGCACAGTGGATATGATTGTTTCCGACTGGATTTGGGTGTCCAGAATGCGGTCTGAGGGAAGCGATTTTACGTTTGTTCCGTATTCTACCATCTCAGGTTCGTTGATGGTCCCCGGTAATAGCCCAATAAAGTCCTTAGCCGGATTGAAAGGCAAAAAGCTGGGGATTGCGGGCGGCGAATTGGATAAAAACTGGCTGTTGCTGCAAGCCTTGGCCCAAAGAGAGAACATCGATTTGAATGCGAACGTCGACAAGGTTTTCGGCGCGCCGCCGTTGATTAACGAGCAGCTAAAACAAGGCCGGGTGGATGCGGCGCTCAATTATTGGCATTTTGGCGCTAAGTTGGAGACGCAAGGTTTTCGTCAATTGCTTGACGGCAAAAGTATTGTAAAGAGTTTAGGGATTCAAGAAAGCGTTCCGGTACTGGGTTATGTGTTCAAACAAAGCTGGGCGGACAAGCATAAGACTGGACTCAATAGCTTTTTTCAAGCCGGAAAAGAAGCCAAACAACGGTTATGTACATCCGATGCCGATTGGAAAAAAGTGTTGCCTTTGACCCAAACCGATGCTGTCGCCGAACAGAACAAGTTGCGTCAACGCTATTGCGAGGGTGCGGTTAGCGCATGGGGCAAACCTGAACAACAGGCGGCGGAAAGGATTTACGGCTTACTCAGAGCAGTGAGCGATAACCAGCTCACCGGAAAATCCGCGCATGTGCAGCCGGGGACCTTTTGGACGCCTAACTGATCAACGTGCCGGACACTATTAAAAAATTTTTGCCGGGATTATCGTTAGCGGTATTGTTGGCTTTATGGCAGTTTGCGTCCGTTGTAATGAACAGCGCCGTTTTGCCCTCGCCGTTTGTTGTCGGCAAAGTGTTTTGGCAAGGTTGCGAAAACGGCCAAATCCCATTCCATTTGGGCATGACTTTGCTCAGACTGATCGTCAGTTTCGGCGTTGCTATGCTACTGGGTTGCGCCCTCGGCATTCTTCTTGGCCGTAACAACAAGCTCGATGCTTTCTTCGATAACTGGCTGGTTATCTTTCTGAATATACCGGCTCTAGTCACCATCATTTTGTGCTATGTCTGGTTCGGGCTCACCGAAGCGGCGGCGATTTTGGCGGTTGTCGTCAATAAGTTGCCTAATGTCGTCGTCACCATCCGCGAAGGCGCGCGCGCTTTGGATCAAGATTTGCTCGAGATGGCGCGCTGCTACCGCTTCGGCACACGTAAAACGCTGCAACATGTAGTTTGGCCCCAGCTTTATCCGTATGTAATGGGCGCAACCCGTTCCGGATTAGCGCTGGTGTGGAAAATCATCCTCGTCGTCGAATTGCTCGGGCGCAGCAACGGTATGGGTTATCAGTTGCATTTATTTTTTCAATTATTCGATGTCGCCAGTATCCTTGCGTATACCCTTGCGTTTGTTGCTATCATTCAGTCGCTGGAATGGCTGATGTTGAAGCCTTTGGACAACAAGGCGCAACGCTGGCGGCGCTGATTGAACGATAACATACGATGATCGCCATCGACATTAAAAGCAAATGCTATCCGGAAAAAGGTAAGGCGGAACAGCATTTAGCCATCGCCGATTTTAAATTAACAGTCAATACCGGTGAGTTTGTTTGTTTGGCCGGTCCGTCCGGTTGCGGAAAGACCACCTTATTGAACATTCTCGCCGGTTTAGATAGCGATTATGCAGGCAAGGTCAAAATAGGGCAGGGGCAAACGCAAGCTAAAATGGGTTACGTCTTTCAGAATCCCCGGCTTTTGCCTTGGCGTACAGTCAGGGAAAACATTGAACTCGTTTTTGAAAATAATTCATCCTACGAAACTATCGATGCTTTATTGGAAGCCATGCAACTAACGCCATTCCAGCACGTTTATCCCGAACGGCTGTCGTTGGGTATGTGCCGCAGGGTCGCGATCATCCGGGCGTTCGCGGTCAATCCCGATGTCCTGTTGCTGGACGAGCCTTTTGTGTCTTTGGATATGCCGGTTGCGCGGCAAGCCAGGAATTTATTGCTAAACCTCTGGCGGCGGCGACCACATACCGTGTTATTCGTTACCCACGATCTCCGCGAGGCGATAACGCTAGCCGACCGGATTGTGTTTCTAGCTGCCGCGCCGATGAAAGTGCTAGCGGAAACCAAAGTAACGATACCAAGGTGCGAGCGCGAAAATGAAGAAGGCGTCGAAGCGTTTAGGGGACAGGTTTTACGAGAGTATCCCGATTTGAGGTAGCGGGTTTAAGTCAGGCCTGACCGGATGCAAGACATCAACACGATATGTAATGTGTATCTATTCGGTTGCCGGGTGTTGTCGTGTGAGGTTTATCAGGAAGATAAAGTTTGTTTTGGGCGGAAGATTAAAAGCTACTTTTTTATTCCAGCCAACCAATAATCAGGTTTCCTGTGCAGATGCATAAAAGTCACTACAACGATTTTATCGGGATCAACCCCCTAAAAATAGTGTAAGGGAAGCGCCCGCTGAAAATCTTGGAAACGTA
>DLHW01000073.1:17093-27669 GCA_002483425.1 Methylococcaceae bacterium UBA7658 | reverse complement strand
CTGCCGCGTAATTTTTGCCGATTTTTCAAGCAGGATGCCCGGAAAAATCTTTCGCAAAAATAGCGGCACTATCAAAGTTTAAGTTTGAACATCAAAAACCCTATCCCAAATCTCCTGCACCTGCTCCCGCAAACCCGCCGCCACCTCAACATCAATCAACGCCTTATCGCCTTGCAAGACTTGCTTATGGCCGATGTCGCGGTAGGTGCAGAAGGCGGTTTTTAAGGTGTCGGCCTCAGTTTGGCTGATGATGCCATGCCGCGCTAAGGCTGCCAACTGCCGGACGTTGTCGGTAAATTCTCTTAAGTCGCCGATTTTTATTGAGTTCTCTAGTATCAGGAATTGTACTAGAAATTCGATGTCGGCAATACCGCCTTTGCCCTGCTTTAAGTCGAATAGGTTAAGGTCGAACTGGCCGGACGTTTTGGCAGACAGGGCATCGCGCATTTTCTCGCGCATGTCGCGGACTTCGGTTTTTAGCGTTGCTTTGTCACGCGGCAAACTCAAAATGCGTTGGCGGATGCCTTCAAATTGGTCTTTTAACCGCTTGTCCCCGGCAATAAACCGCCCGCGCACCAGGGCTTGATGTTCCCAAGTCCAGGCTTGATTTTTCAGATAATTTTCATAAATACCAATATAGGTGACCAAGAGTCCTGATTCGCCATTGGGTCGAAGCCTGAGGTCGACTTCGTACAAAACACCCGACAGCATTTTGGTGTCGAGAATATGGCGTATTTTTAACCCTAGCCGTCCGTAAAACTGCGCACACGCCAGCGGAGACGCCCCATCGGTCGGCGCATTGCCGTCTTCGCAATCGTACAAAAACACCAAATCGAGATCGGAGCCGTAACCTAATTCAATCCCGCCCAGCTTGCCGAAACCGATAATAGCGAAATTAATGCTGTCGTTACCGGTATCGGGCGGAAATCCGTGTTTTTCAGTCAACATCGCCCAAGTACGGATGACGACTTGATTCACAATACTTTCGGCAATCCAGGTTAAATAATCGCTAACCACCATCAATGGAATTACTCCCATAATATCCGCCGCCGCCACCCGCAGCACATTCAAATGCTTGAATTCGCGCAGAACGGTCATCAGTTGCTCAATGTCATGGTTTTCTATATCTTTCAAGCGTTGCGCCAGTTGTTGATCGAGCAACGACCGGTTTAAGGGTTCGTAAAGACTCCGGATATCCAACAATTCATCGAACAGAATAGGGTATTGCGCCAAATACTCGCAAATCCAGGGACTGGCCGAAGACAATTTAAGCAATTGATTCAAGGCGCCGGGGTTTTCCGCTAATAATGCCAAATAGACATTTCTTCCGGCCACAGCTTCCAATAACTTTACCAGCCGCGCCAACGTTTCGTCGGGATTGCCGGTTTGTTGCAAGGCTTCGATCAATTGCGGCATCAAACGGTCGATGACCGCGGCGCCTTTGGCCGTCATTCGTCGTAAGGCTGCGGAGTTTTTAAAATCCTTGATTATTTTTAAACTGCCCTCAAGATGACGGAAACCATAATTTTGCAGCGCATCTTGCAATGCTTCGTCAGCAACCGCGCCGGCCCAAACTTTATGGTCCGGCGAGTTATTCGCTGTTTGTTTAGAAACGGAAAATATTTGATCAAACACGGCGTGGACGGTGGCTCTCACTTGATCCAATTCCGTTTTAAATAGCTGCCAACCGTTGTAGCCCATCGAAAACGCCAGAATTTTCTGCGCCGTTTCAGACACCGGCAAATCGTGAGTTTGGCGGTCTTGATATTGTTGGATATGATTTTCCACCCGGCGCAAAAAGCAATAAGAACGCATCAATTGCTCGACATCGGTTTGCGGCAATAACTTCAGCTTTCCGAGCGTACTTAAAACAGCCAAAATGCCGCGCGTTTGCAGTATTTTTTCGCTGCCGCCGCGAATTAACTGGAAAGCTTGCCCGATAAATTCGATCTCGCGGATACCGCCCGGTCCCAACTTAACGTTTTCCATCCGGTCTTTCCGTTTTAATTCATGAGTGATTTGCTGCTTTAACGAACGCAACTCCGCAAACGCTCCGTAATCGAGATAACGCCGGTACACAAAGGGTCTCAGCATAGCCAGCAATTGCGCGCCGGTTTTGAAATCCCCCGCAACCTGGCGCGCCTTAATCATAGCGTAACGCTCCCATTCACGAGCTTGCGTCAGATAGTAATTCTCCATGCCGTCGAACGACATAATGACCGCGCCGCTGTCGCCGAACGGGCGTAGCCGTATGTCGGTGCGGAATACGAAGCCGTCCACGGTAATATCGTTCAAGACTTTAACCAGTTTTTGGCACAACCGAGTAAAAAATTCGCTATAACTAGTCTCTTTACGGTCGAGCAGCACGCCTTCTTCGGCATAGGCGAAGATCAAGTCGATGTCGGACGAATAATTGAGTTCGTACGCGCCTAGTTTGCCCATGCCCAAGACGACAATTTGCTGCGGACTACCGCCGGATAGCATGGGTGTGCCGCGCAGTTCGCACGCTTGCCGGTACAAAAAATCCAGGGCGAATTGAATGCAGGCGTCGGCCAGTAAAGACAAATCCATCAGGGTTTCATCTAAATCCGCCCAACCCGCCAAATCACGCCAGGCAATTCTAACCATTTCTCTACGGCGCGCGTGACGCAGCTTCGCCATTAAATCGGCTTCATCGTTAATGACCAATGCAGACAGCTTGGCAATATAGGTACGGTTGTTAATCCGTCCTTCTAAATCGCCGGAAGTAACCAAATCAACGAGCAATTCGGGTTTACGGGTGCAGCTTTCGGCAACGAATTCGCTGCAACACCACACCTTGGGAATGGTTTGGATCAATGTTTCCGATCGCTCGAATGCCGGGTTTAGGCCGCTGATCAACGTCAACCAATGTTCCAGACTGGATTTAACCGGTTCTTGAAATCCTGCCGGTAAGGTCCTGATATAGGGTTCAATATCGAGAATTGTCAACATTTTCTAGGCTTTATTATGAATTCTAATGGTTAATTTGAACGCGGATACACGACAAGTTGTGCATGAACTTACGTGAATTTTAACCAATTTTCAAATTCATCGATTACTAGAATGGATAACGCTCGTTGAGCATTACGGTAGCGAAGCCAAACATTCAAGTTATGCTGAGCGTCATGACATTCAAGCCAACTTTCGGATTACGAGCTTAAAAAATCCCGAACCGCGGTTTACGACGGCTGTTCGTTACTCCACCGCGCTTTGACGCAAGACGCAGTGTTTGCATGTCCTGCTGTTCAAAATTCGTTACTGGCGCCAGCCGTTTGTCCGGTTGCTTTGCAACGGTATAGACCGTTTCCGCATCGTTTACATCGTTCTTGTTACCTATTGCAAATGATTTGGGAAACTCTGAACTAGTTAATTCTATTCATAACCTGAAGGTCACAAGTGGTTCGACAGGCTTTCATACCCCAGAGGGTGCGCCACGAACCGAATCGATTACTTACCGTTTGTCTTTATGCCCTTTAGGTACTGAGTCTGTCGAAGGACTTTATCAGAGTTTCCTTAGGTATAACGCGCATTGAGCAAAACCATTTCATGCTCTAGTTTCTTGAACTCCCTGGAACGATAATTAGGTATCCCCACAGGCTTGAATGCCTATTAAACTAATGGATAGGTGGCTGTATACGCCAACAGTTCATTGCGCTTTAACTTCTTTTTCAACAGCTTCCCTCTGCGTTAACGCTGAACGGATGGAAAATGGTTTTTGCTCTGTTTAAACCGATTAGGTTAATATTGATTGCGGACGCCTATTTTCCCTGTTCAATTCGCCCCAGACGCATTATGCACCGTTAGGAACGAAAAATAGTCCATGCCATCATCCGATGCAGTCCAAACTTAATGGGGTCTGTTGAAACAGCAGCATCCATTCAGCCGCAAGGGTTTGTTTAAACCCTTGCGATTGATTTGGGGAGACGGTGAGCGCCGGGCTAAAAGCATAAATTGAAGAACTTACAGCTACCATGACGATTTTTTATCCCTATTTTAACAACCGCTCAGTAAACAGCCCTGAGATTTATTACACTCCTACTTTCTGCAATGATTGTTTTCGATCAAAGTTCGATAAGTTCGTTGGCAACGAAATCAACTGTTAGCCGTTCGACTTTATACTCTGCGGTCGCCGAACTGAACAAAGGGTTTAATTAGATATTCTGTAGGAAGATCATCTTATTACTGTCTTGATTTTCGAGTATCTTGTAATCATTAAATTTATTTACGTATGAACAGCCATTCGCAATTATGAGCCAGCACTATCTCAAATCTTTATTTTCTCCGCAATCCGTTGCCGTTTACGGCGCTAGCGACCGGGTCGATTCGGTCGGCCAAATCGTTTTTCAAAACCTGCTTAAATGCGGTTATCAAGGCGCGCTCTTCGCCATTAATCCTAAGCACACGGAAGTTCAGGGCTGCAAAGCTTATAGCGCCATGGTGGAAATCCGCGATCCGGTCGATCTTGCCGTAATCACTACCCCGCCCGGTGCAGTTCCAGGCATCATCGAGGAATGCGGTAAGCATAAGGTCAAGGCTGCGGTTATCATCACCGCCGGTTTTAGCGAAACCGGACCGGACGGCAAAGCGTTGGAGCAGGCTGTGCTGGACAATGCCAAGCGTTACAACGTACGCTTGATCGGCCCGAACTGTTTGGGCGTGATGCGCCCTGACATCGGTTTAAACGCCACCTTCAACAAAGGCGGCGCTAATCCCGGAAATCTCGCTTTCGTTTCGCAATCCGGCGCGCTCTGCACAGCGATATTGGATTGGGCGGCAAGCAACAGCGTCGGATTTTCCAGCGTGGTTTCGATGGGCTTATCCGTGGATGTCGATTTCGGAGAAATACTCGATTATCTGATATCCGACCCCAAAACTCAGAGTATTCTGCTGTATATCGAAGGCATCCGGAACGCCCGCAGTTTTATGAGTTCCTTACGGGCGGCCGCCCGGATCAAACCGGTCATTTTGGTTAAAACCGGGCGCCACGATGTAGCTTCTAAGGCGGCTAAATCGCATACCGCCGCTTTAGTCGGATCGGACGATGCGTTCGAAGCCGCCGTGCGGCGCGCCGGGGTGGTTCGAGTGCAGTCGGTTACGCAATTGTTTTCCGTAGCTAAAGCGCTTTCCTGCGGTTTTCACCCTACCGGAAACCGTTTAGCCATCGTCACCAACGGCGGCGGACCGGGCGTTTTAGCGACCGATTGCGCCGCCGATTTGGGTGTAACAATGGCCGCCTTATCGGAAACCACGATAGCGAAACTTAACCAACTGTTGCCTCCGACCTGGCCGCATGGCAATCCGGTCGATATTATCGGCGACGCCCAGGCCGACCGCTACCATCATGCGGTTAAAGCTTGTCTGGAAGACCCTAATGTCGACGGGGTGTTAACCATACTCACGCCCCAAGCGATGACTAAACCATTAGAAGTCGCCAACGCCGTCATCGAATTGTCCGGCCAGTATAGCAGACCGCTGATTGCTTGCTGGATGGGCGGCGAACAAGTCGAGAGCGCCCGGTCGGCCTTTAATAAGGCTAAAAAACCCAGTTTCCGGACTCCGGAACCTGCGGTCGAAGTGTTTTCGTTTTTATCGGCCTACTACCGGAATCAAACCCTTCTCATGCAAGTGCCCGGACCGCTATCTCATCATCTTGAGCCGGATCTGGACAGCGCCCGCATCATCATAGAGGGCGCTTTACAAAGTAAACGCAAAATTTTAAACGAAATGGAATCGAAAGCCTTATTATCGGCTTTCCATATTCCTGTCGCGCAAACCGTAATCGCGCATAGCGCCGACGAGGCTTTTTTGATTGCGCAACAAATCGGCTATCCGGTCGCGATGAAAATCAATTCGCCGGATATTACCCATAAAACCGATGCCGGCGGCATCCGGCTCAATCTAAGAAGTGCGCAAGCTGTGCGGAATGCCTTCCACGAATTGATTGAGAATGTCAGACAAAGCCGGCCGGATGCAAAACTCGACGGTGTTTCAATCGAACCCATGATCGTTAAACCGAACGGCAGGGAGTTGCTGGTGGGCGTCACCAACGATCCTATATTCGGCCCGCTGATTACATTCGGCGCAGGCGGCACCGCCGTGGAAGTGATGGGCGACCGTTCAGTCGCGTTACCGCCGCTCAATGCCGTCTTAGCGAAAGACCTTATCCAAGGCACCCGGGTAGTCAAAATGCTCAATGCGTTCCGCCAAATGCCGCCGGTTAATATGAATGCCTTGGAAAGCGTATTGTTACGCGTCTCCGAAATGACATGCGAATTACCCATGTTAATCGAGATGGACATTAATCCATTGATCGTGGACGAACATGGCGCGCTAGCCGCCGATGCGCGCGTCGTCGTGGAATATCGCCCGTCCAACCCGGACCGCTATGCCCACATGGCGATTTACCCTTATCCCAGTCATCTAGTTAAAAGTTTGCAGCTCGCCGATGGCGCCAATATCATTATCCGGCCGATCCGCCCGGAAGATGCTGAAATAGAGCAGGAATTCGTCCGTCATTTATCAGAAGAGCCGCGTTATTTCCGCTTCATGAATAATACGCAAGAACTTAACCAAGACATGCTGGCGCGCTTTACCCAAATCGATTACAGCCGGGAAATGGCGCTCATTGCCGTCACCGAAGAACATGGGCAAGAAATCGAGTTGGGGGTAACCCGCTATACTATTAACCCCGACGGCGAAAGCTGCGAATTCGCCTTAGTGGTCGCCGACGCGATGCGCGGCAAAGGTCTCGGCAACCTGCTGATGGTCGCATTAATGGATGTCGCCCGGTCCAAAGGCTTGAAAACAATAGAAGGCGAAGTGTTAAGCAACAACGCCAGCATGTTGAAGTTAATGACACGGTTAGATTTTACGATTAAAGCCCATCCCGAAGACGGCAATCTTAAGCTGGTTCGCAAATCACTTTGAATCCTGCGTCAAATAATGCAGCCATGCCGATACCGGTGCTTATTGATTTCAACAAACAGAAAAATCAGGTAAACCGGAGCCGGTCAAGTAGTTATTTAACCACGCTGCTTAATCGGCGAAATCATTTCCCGCTATTTTTAAACAATAACGTTGAGATAATGCGTAAAAAACCGGGCATCCGATATTTAACAGTAACTACTCGCGGATTACTCATGATGTCGTGCGATCAATTACGGCATCGGATAATGAAACCAAAGACCTTATTCTTCCCTTAGCCGAAACAATCAGTCAGTCTCTATGTTTTCAAACAAGCTATCCAGAACTTGATGAGCTTCCTCGACACCGGTTTTTTTTAATGCCGAAAACAGTTGCACAGAAAACGCTATATCGGCATCTTTAAGTTCGCGCTGGACGCTCAGCAAGGTATTTTTCGCCGCGCCGAAGGTTAATTTGTCCGCTTTTGTGAGCAAGATATGCAGGGGTAAACCAGAATGCCGGCACCATTCCACCATTTGCCAGTCGAAATCGGTTAAGGGATGGCGCACGTCCATAATCAATAGGATTGCACAGAGCGATTTGCGCTCGGAGAGGTAGGTTTCCATCAGTTGGTGCCATTGTTTTTTGACTGCTTCCGGCACTTTAGCGTAGCCATATCCGGGCAAGTCGACAAATCGTAAATGTTCATTGATTTCGAAAAAATTGAGCATTTGCGTCCGCCCCGGCGTTTTACTGGTTCTTGCCAGCCCGTTTTGCCGGGTTATCGTATTAATGGCGCTGGACTTACCGGCGTTAGACCTGCCCGCAAAAGCAATTTCCTTTCCGGTATCGGCGGGCGTATTTTTCAAACTGGGTGAACTGTTGAGAAATTTGGCTTGGTGATACACCGGATTCATCACTGTCTCGCTTAGCTTGGGTAATTAAGGTAGAATTTAACCATTAGCAACGGCCTTATTCGATAAGGCTACCATAGAAACGACAAGATTCCGAAGGGGAACCTGATGAATAAACAGTTATTGGCAGTTTCGTTCGCTTTGACGCTAACCGGCTTATTAGGTAACGTTCAAGCGCAAAACATAGAAAACGGCAACCCTGCCGCGGGTAAAGAAAAATCGGCGTCTTGCGGTGGATGCCACGGCGAAGACGGTAATAGCCTAATGCCGACGGCGCCTAAGCTTGCCCAGCAGCACGCATCCTATTTGGGTAAACAGTTGTTAGCTTTCAAGGACGGCAGCCGGAACGATCCGGTGATGTCGGGGATGGCCATGGCGGTAAACGATAACGATATAGCCGATATAACGGCATATTACGCGGCGCAAACCATTTCTACGAACCCTGAACCGGTGCTCCCGGAGGATGACGAGGCCGGTACTGCGAACGGCGGCAAAGAAGATAAAGAAACAATGGCGGATCTATTGGCTAAAGGCAGCAATCTTTACCGTAACGGCGATCTCGTAAGACAAGTATCGGCCTGTATCGCTTGTCACGGACCGTCTGGCGAAGGCAATAAGCCGGCCGCTTTTCCGGCTTTACGTTCCCAGCACCCCGAATACTTGATTAAAACTTTATCCGATTTTAAATCCGGGGCGCGTAGCAAAAACCCGGATAATATGATGTTTATGATTGCTAAAAAGATGACGGATGAAGAGATCAAAGCCGTCTCTTATTTCATTTCAACTATGAAGTAATTTTTACCGTTAATGGTCAGGACGGGATTCATACGGTATTCACAATCCTGATTTAAGCTACGGTTATAAACTGAATTAATTGGAGAACCTTGTATCATGTTAAAAAAATTTGCCGGTATTGCTCTAATCGCTTTTTTCTTTTCTCTTCCAGCGCATTTGCTGGCGGAAGAGAGTCCCGGTTATGAAGCGGTAGCCCCTGCGCAGCCGACTGCAAATCCGGATAGAATCGAAGTGCTCGAGTTTTTCTGGTATGGCTGCCCGCATTGCTATAGTTTCGAACCCGCCTTAAAAAGCTGGTTGAAAGCTAAGCCTGAGAATGTCGAATTCATTCGCGTCCCCGCGGTTTTCAATGAAGAGTGGGGCAAAGGCGCTAAAGCGTATTATATTGCCGAAGCCTTAGGCGTTATCGACGCCGTGCATGCCGACCTGTTCGATGCCGTGCAAGAAAAGCATCAAAAATTAGATTCCGAAGAAGAATTAGCAAAATTCTTTACTGCTCACGGTGTTAAAGAAGCCGATTTTAAAGACACGTATAACTCTTTCATGATCGACACCAAGCTTCGTCAGGCGCCTGCCATTGCCGCAAAATACGGTATCACCGGTGTGCCGACGATTATCGTAAACGGTAAATACCGGACTACGGGCAATCTGGCGGGCGGCCAGGAAAAGATGATCGACGTGCTGAATGAGTTAGTCAAAAAAGAAAGCGGAAAAAAGTAACCGTCTTTTATTAAAAACCAAACAAACAACACAGTTTTGACGGCAATTGACAACATTGCCGTCTTCAATTTCTGGGGTTAAACCCACTGCTGTCCCATAAGCCGATAAGAAAGACGGCCTAAGAACCTAGTATTTGGATTATAATTAGGTTAACGATAACTTATTGAAACGCATAGGAACTTAGGCCATGTCCCATTATCATACTGATGTGGCTACACTAAACCGGACACATTCCTTAAAATATCTAAAAGAAGGGGGGTGTCCAGTTTAGTGTAGCCACATCACAGGTCAGGACGCAAGGCGACCACGTCTTCCTGTCCATCTCTGCCGCGTTCCGGCTGGAGTGTCATTCAATCAAGCACAAGCTCAACCATTGCGCGCTCAGGGCCAAGCTGTATTTGACGCGTGACTTTTGATGAGCTTTAGATGCTGTAGTGCGTAAGGTGAGCACTTAACTTAACGGCAGTAACGCAAGGAGCGTGGGAACGAGAAAATCGAGAAAACAAATTACACACGAACGATGCGCCCCCGTCGTCCGCACTTGCTATTGCAGTTCGAACGGTATCCTAAGGACAAGGTAAACGTTGATCCTGTATTCATAGAGGCCGAACACAGTGAGCGCCTCTTAAGATCAAACATAATCCTATCAACCAGCATTGTATAAAAATATCATGTCACAAGTCATCATAAGGTATTGATATAGCGAAATTAAAGTTCGATTTTGCCAGACTTTGCGATGGCAAATACAAACACGCCAAATTTGCCAATGGTAGCGGTGGTTTGACCGCTTTTGCAGATTGGTTAAACCGGTTTGGCGATACCGACATCCATATTAGTAAGGACGATTGCATGGATGCAGGAGGTAGGGCAACGCAGGAGCAGTTGCCCAAGCAACCGGCGCTTACAACCTGCCACTCGCAGAATTCTTGACCGATAACGGTTATTTTGTCGATGTCTCAACCCAGCATTTATGCCCTTCTGGTGCAGCTCCATGCTTTGGGTAAAAGCGAGCTGAGCCGCACCAAGTCTGTCCTGAGCGCAGCCGAAGGGATTGACAAAGCCCGATGCCAAGCTCATCGCCCGTTATGGCCTGCACACCCAATTGGCAGGCAGCGGCGTCCACCTGCCAATATCCGCCAGTTAGGGCAATGGACAGGCAAAATCCGACTTGCCAAAAACAGCAACCCCAGATTGCATAAGGCGCTTTATATGCCCGCTTTAGT
>DLHW01000073.1:7819-16985 GCA_002483425.1 Methylococcaceae bacterium UBA7658 | reverse complement strand
TTAATGGCTTTTAAGACGGTATCCATTTAACTGTACTATAATGCGCCATAGCTTAAGCTCCTATGTGTTTCAATAAGTTATCGTTAATCTAATTATAATCCAAATACTAGGTTCTTAGGCCGTCTTTCTTATTAAACTGTGGGATAGCAGTGGGTCGAGGTCACTAAGATGGGCTTATTAGGATGCTGCCAAGGAACGAGGCGCATCGCTAGTGCGATTTGTTTTCTCGACCGATGCTGCAGTCGTTTGGCGCGATCCTATGACTCTAATTTTAAAATTGGATTTTCAACACCACAGTTTATCAAGTAGCAATTTCAAATCTAATTTAAGGAAAATAATGAAATTTAACACGTTCTTTCAAAGCATAACAGATAGTGACTCAAACAAATTTATTGTTCGATTTTCTTTCGTTGCATTCTGTATGTTTATATTGGGATTGAGCTTATCTGCTTCGGCTTTCAGTTTCCGTACACAGTCTGACACTGTCGGTAATTCCGAAATCGCCCGAAGGTTGTACCAAGACGTTTATGGCGTCAATAAATTTTCACTCGCTAAAAGCACAATATACACCGAACGTTCAATCGCGACGGCCTTGAAAAATAGGACGTTCTCCAGCCAGTACAAGGTGAGAGATCTCGGCAGTCTTGGCGGAACGGAAAGTTTTGCTTATGCAATCAATAACAAAGATATGATAGTCGGATTATCCCGCATTGCGGGTGATTTGGCGACTCATCCTTTTGTCTACTCTCAAGGCAAAATGACCGATCTTTTTCCTAAAATCGAGACGATTGAAAGCATCAATATTCATGGTCAAGTCGCTGGCGGCATAACCAGCGAAAATCTCTTTGTGCCGGCGGTGTTAGATATTACTAAAAACCGGACACTGCTGTTAGGCTCCTTAGGGGGCGTTACCAGTTTTGGGTTAACCGGCACCGCTTTGGCGAATAACGATGCGGGCAAAACCGTGGGTTTTTCCTACATTGATACGCTAAATAGGCACGCTTTTCTTCACACTAAAGGTATTATCAAAGATATTGGTTCTTTAGGAGGTTACAGCGTCGCTAATGCCATTAATAACAACGGCCATATTGTCGGATTTTCTTCAAATTCGTTATTTGGCAGGGCTCATGCCTTTTTGTTTGCCAATGGCAAAATGACAGACCTCAATCCAAGCAAAGATCCAAACTTCGAAAACTCGGAGAGTTACGCGCGCGACATCAATAATCGTGGCGATATCGTAGGAGAGTTTTTAATGCCAAATCAGAGCGCTTTTCGCTCATTTCTCTACCGGAACGGTGAGTTGACATCATTTAGATTAACAGGTAGCCCAATGACGATACCTTTTAGTATTAATAACAACGGAAAAGTAGTCGGTATCATGGACGTACCCTATGAATCTACTTGTCCTGGCCCAGGCGACAAAGAAATACCGTGCACCAAATTCAAACAACACGCTTACCTTTACCGTCAAGGCCGTCTTACGGATTTAAATAAGCTCATTCCTAAGAATACTAAGTGGGAGTTAATTTGGGCCCTCGACATTAACGATAAGGACAAAATTGTCGGTTATGGTATCCGCAACGGAAAGTTTCGAGCATATGTATTAACGCCTAAAACCCGTAACCTGCTCTAATGTAGATACTCTGTTAAAAGTCAATTAATAAATGGTTAATTACGGTTGTCCGGCAATGACCGGGATTGAATAAAAACGAGTATTGCCGAATGCTTTGTTGGGCTTCAGCATCCCGTGGCTCGCGTGGAGCAGTTTCCTCACTTGTGCCCCAGAGGGTATGACTGCGCAGACCGCCTGCAACAGTTTCTTGCCGTTCGCCAGGAGATGCTGAAAATACGCCGCCACATATCAGTCGTGGGTCTTGGCGCTTAGGGCGGGCATGTCAAGCGCAGCCCGGAGGTGCCGGTGGCCTTCGACAGCCGCGCTTTCTTGTGGGCGCTATTGCCGGATTTATGCCCTTTGGGTACTCGAAATCTCTCGGATCAAACCCCGCAAGCCCTTCGGCAAGCTCAGGGCAGGCTTGACCCATTCCCGGTGCGACAGGCCGGGCGGCAATAGCAGCAACTCGCCTACTTGTGCCCTGTGGGTATCAATGCGATGGCGCTGGCCTTTGCGACGCCCTTGACGCCGGTGAGCAAGGCTAACCACCCGCGCAAGCTCAGGGAACTCGCCAATCAAGGCCAAGGCTTCCGCCGTCAAGCGGTCGATGCGTTTTTCCAGTTGCGTGATGGCGAGCTGGGCGTCTTTCAGCACCGCCTTCGGAGTCTCTTGCGCGGCCTCGAGTGCGTGTAGTTTGTTCCCGGCCCTGAATAGGCGCCTGCCATCCTTGTGTATACAGGCTCCAGGCCTCGGATACTCACGGCATCGGTGAATAGGGCGGGGGCCAATCTACAATCACAGGCTCTGGTTTAAACCAGTCCTCAGGATGCGACGGCCTCCCAATGAACACGTAAAGCTTACTCCATCATATTGGATATTTTTGTTAAAAACGATCATACAAGGATGCGGTGAGGTACATAGCGGCGGGTTCCCATGAAAACGGCGCTGTAACGAAAGTGATAGAATGGAATAGCGAGTTTGTGGGTAGTGTGGGCATTACACCGCAAATGGGATGGCGGGAGCATGTCGCGGAAATCGGCTATTGGCTCGGTGAAGATTATTGGGGAAAGGGTATAGTCCCCGTTGCACTGGGAAAACTGACCGAGTTGGCTTTTGAAAAATTAGGTTTTAGTAAGCTTTACGCTCCTGTCCTTGCCCCGAATACTGCGTCAATGAAAGTCCTTGAAAAGAACGGTTATCGGTTGGAAGGTGTACTGACACAGGAAGTAATGAAACATAACCAATACTTCGATATTCACCAATATGCTAAACATCATTTCTAACAATGCTATCAATATTGCTATCAAAAGCTTGTGCCACATTGCAGTTAAGAGCGATACTCCTGGAATAAACAGCTTGAGCTTTTCATCTAAACGTTAGCTATCGTAGGAGTTTCCATGCGTGGATATTGCCTTTGCGGGCAAATCGAGCCTTGGCGTTCTGCTGCGAGGAGTTTGGGATTACTTGAGAGAAAGTTCACTGCCTACGACATCACAGATTCACGAGAAATTTGACATGAGTTTTACGCTAGACAAAGTTGTGCCGTGGGGACGTTCCTACGACGAATACCTTCGGATGTTCGCACTAACCGAAAACGATTTAAGCCGCCGTATCCTCGGTTGCGGCGACGGGCCCGCCTCGTTTAATGCTGAGCTTAGCCAGCGTGGCGGACAGGTCGTTTCCATCGATCCCATCTATGTTTTTGATGTCGATCAGATCAATAGCCGCATTGCCGAAACCTATGAGACGGTCATGGCGCAAACGCGCAACAACCAGCACGAATTTGTTTGGGATGCGATTTCCTCTGTCGAGGAACTGGGTCGCATCCGTATGACGGCCATGGCTATTTTCCTTAAAGACTTTGCTGCCGGAAAACAAGCAGGCCGCTATATCGCCGGGGAATTGCCGTCCCTGCCTTTTGCGACAGGCCAATTCGATCTGGCGTTGTCATCGCATTTCCTGTTTCTCTACAGCGAGCATTTATCGGCGGAATTTCACCTGCAGGCGCTACGGGAAATGTTGCGCGTCGCCCAGGAGGTACGTGTGTTTCCACTGCTGATGCTTGGCGGATCACCCTCGCCCCATATTAGTTTTGTCAAGGAACAGCTTGCGCCCGATGGTTTCAGTATTAAAATCGAGCGTGTGCCTTATGAATTTCAGAAAGGTGGTAACGAAATGTTGGTGGTTAAAGCTTCTAACATGGCATTTAAGCGCGATGGGACACACTAAGTATTCGTTTTTTTGGAGTGACATGAAGCTTAAACAATATCAAATCGATGCATTCACTGACAAAGTCTTTAGTGGCAATCCCGCCGCAATTATTCCGCTATCAGCATGGTTGGAAGATTCGTTACTTCAAGCAATAGCCGAGGAGAATAATCTCTCTGAAACCGCATTCTTCGTTGCTACGGAAAAAGGCTATCATCTGAGGTGGTTCACGCCTGTTAAGGAAGTTGCGTTATGCGGCCATGCAACTTTGGCAGCGGCACATGTTATCTTCAACATTCTTGGGTACCCCAAACAAACTATTATCTTCGAAACTCTGAGTGGAGAGCTGTTTGTCAGCAAGAAAGAAAATTGTTTGGAAATGAGTTTTCCGGCTTGTCCGCCAACAGCCTGTGACTTTTCCGAAACATTGGCTCAAGCGTTTGGTGTGCGCCCTTTAGAGGTGTTGGCTGCCGACGATTATATGGCTGTATTCGATAGTGAAGTAACTGTTCGCGCTATCATCCCTAACCAAGCCCTGCTAAGTCAGCTTGATTTGCGTGGGGTTATCATCACCGCACCTGGGCTGGATGTTGATTTTGTCAGCCGCTTCTTCGCCCCTAAATTCGGTATTCCTGAAGATCCCGTTACGGGTTCCGCTCATTGCGAGCTGGCACCTTACTGGGCAAAAAAACTGGGCAAGCCTATCCTGAGCGCCAAACAGGTTTCAAAACGGGGCGGTAATCTTAGGTGTGAGGTGAAAGGCGATCGAGTGTTTCTGTCTGGATGTGCAGTCACTTTCATGGAGGCTGAAATTGTCTTTTAAAAAACCTAGCACTGTTCTAAAACCGAAGTGTGTCTATTTAGTGTTTACGTAATGTTTCTGAGTTAATAGCATAGGATAAAAATATGACTGAAATAGATTTACAATGTCTATGTGGTTCCGTGCAAGGAGTAGCCTGCAATATTACCCCTAACTTCGGGACTCGAGTCGTCTGCTATTGTGACGACTGCCAAGCTTTTGCACGTTACCTTGATCGTGAAGATGCGGTGTTAGACGAATATGGCGGTACCGACCTATTTCAAATGCCTATTTCCCATTTGAAAATCACTCACGGCGCTGAAAACATTCGTTGTATGCGCTTAAGTCCCAAAGGGATGTTTCGATGGTACACAGCATGTTGCAAAACCCCAATAGGCAATACCCTAACCGCAGGCGTGCCTTTTATTGGCTTGATCCATAATTTTATAAAAGACCCAGGCATTCGTGAACAACATTTCGGCCCGGTGCTTGGGTATGTCCATACTAAGTTTGTGAAAAAGGCGCTCCCATCCGGATTAAATCAATCTACTTTTCCTCTAAGGATAATGCTGAGATGGCTGTCGAAGGTTATCCTCTGGAAATTAAAAGGCCTGAATAAACCTTCCGTTTTTTTCGACTCAAATGGGAAACCTGTTTCAATGCCCCACATTCTCAATTCAACAATTAAAAATTAACAGTGGCAATCATTTGTCGGCAAGACAATCGCTGCCAATTAGATGTCAATAGGTTGATTGGGCTTGTTAAGCCTCATGATTCGCAAACTTAGGAATCTCGGTAACAGCTCGCAAGCCATGCTTGCCGCCACCGGCATTACCTCGGCGGCACAGCTAAAAGTGATAGGTGCAGCGGCGGCGTTCGTGGCGGTAAAGCGCACGGGGTGCAAACCGAGCTTGAATTTTCTTTGGGCACTTGAAGGGGCCTTAACGGGTCGCGACTGGAAAGAGGTTGCCAAAAGTGATCGTCTTTCGCTCCTGACTCAAGTTGAACTGCTGGAAAAGGGGCAAAGATGAATGAAATTATCGGTATAGATCACATCTACATAGCCGTCAACGATCTCGACCGTTCCGAAGCTTTTTACGATACAGTATTTCTAGAAATATTGGGTTTCCGGAAAAACATATTTGCATTGGCGGGCGACCACCATATCCAGTATTACAACCGCCATTTCGGTTATGTGCTGCGTCCGGCAGGCATCCAAGCAAAGCACAATCCCTATTCGCCCGGACTCCATCATTTATGCTTCCGCGTCCATTCAATAGACGATGTTAAAAATATCGCCGTTAAACTTAAATCGTTTGGCATTGAAGCAACTGAAGCAAAACGATACGACGAATATGCGCCTGATTATTGGGCAACCTATTTTAACGACCCCGATGTCATCAGTCTTGAAATAACCAATTACCGGCAAGAAAGACAGGAGCGCCATGATACCTGGTAATATTTTTTGCTTTCTGCGGGGCGCTATCCCTGATGTTGGGAATATTAACTACAACTATCGTTGAGCAAAGCAAATGAAAGACCTATACATTTTACCCGATAATCTGCCCGTCCCCGAAGATGATAGCGCTTGCACCCACCTTGAAGGAAGCCGTGTGCCTGCCATAGCTCTGGTTACCACTAATAACCGTAAGGTCGATTTGAGTTCGGAGTCAGGCATAACGGTGGTCTATTTTTACCCGATGACCGGCAGCCCGGATTCGCCGCCGATGATCGGCTGGAACGAGATACCGGGTGCAAGAGGCTGTACACCACAAACCTGTGCCTTTCGGGATCACTACGCTGAGCTCAAGGAGCTTGGGGCAATCCATGTATTCGGTGCCAGTTCACAGCCACTAGCAGAGCAAAAAGCGACTGTCGAGCGCCTGCATTTGCCTTTTGAGTTATTGAACGATTCCGCGTTTGAATTTGCCAACGCATTGCGGCTTCCTACTTTTGAGTATGAGAAGCTTAAGTTGATTAAACGTCTTACGTTGATTATTAACCATGGCACAATCTTGAAGGTTTTCTATCCGGTCTTCCCGCCGAATGAAAATGCTGCTGAGGTTATTGCTTGGTTCAAATCGAATACAATTTGATATTGCACCTACCAAGATATAACTAAGTGGCTGATATAGTTGAGTTTGAGACGGAATGCCTCCGGTTAAGGCAATGGTTACCGGGTGATCGCGAACCCTTTGCCGTGTTGAACGCTGACCCTAACGTCATGGTGTTCTTTCCGGCACTGCTTGATCGAGCCTCTAGCGACGCGATGGCTGATCGGTGCCAAGCGCTGATTTTGGAGCGGGGCTGGGGCTTTTGGGCAGCGGAATTAAAAGAGACGCAACAATTTATTGGCTTTGTAGGTTTGCATGTTCCGATAGCCGAATTGCCATTCTCGCCCTGTGTTGAAATCGGCTGGCGGTTGGCTTATCCGTTTTAGGGCAAAGGCTTGGCGACGGAAGCGGCGCAGGGTGCGTTGAAGGTAGGTTTTGATAACTTAAATCTAGCCGAGATTGTGGCCTTTACTGCGATCGGCAATCAAAGGTCGTGCACGGGTCATGGCAAGGCTGGGAATGCGGGAAACTTCCGAATATTTTGAGCATCCTCAAGTGCCAAATGGAAGCACGTTACGTAAGCACTGTTTATACCGATTATCGCGACAAGATTGGGAGAATAAAGCATGAGTATTTTGAAAGGCAGTTGTTTATGCGGTTCCGTCAAATATGAAGCCAAAGGTAAGCCGCAGCTATCGTTTTTATGCCAGTGCAGGCAATGCCAAAAAATTACCGGCTCGGGTCATTCTGCCGAATTTGTAGTGTCTGAACAAACGGTTTCATTGTCCGGCGAGTTAAAGTCATTTGACATGAAATCGGAACAAGGCAATACAGTCAGCAGTCTGTTTTGCCCGACTTGCGGAAATCCGATTCTGAAAAATCCTCAGGCTATCCCGGCTTGGTTTTCTTCCATGCCGCAACTCTGGAAAAACCGGAATTGTTCAAACCTGAAAAAGTTTTCTGGTGTGCCAGCGGTCTGCCTTGGGATTAACATAATCCCAAGCTGGAAAAGATGGTGAAGGCATAGCAGATTTTTCAACGTTTTTTACGATACCAATGATCTGATGACACCAAACATTTCCATACAAAAAGCAACAGCACTCGACATCCCAGAGGTTGCCATCATGGTAGGCGAACTGCTCGATGAAATTATGGCCGCCATCGGTATTCCGGCATTTCATTTTAATCTGGAGGAAACAACACTGCGGCTTCAAGATTTTATTGCCGGAAAGAAATATTTTGTGTTCGTCGCTAAAGACCAGGATAAGAAGCTGGTTGGTTTCATTACGCTTTATGAGAGCTATGCCCTATATGCCGAAGGCGCATTCGGCACGATTCCGGAACTTTATGTCCGTCCCGGTTTTAAATCGCAGAGCATCGGCCAGCGTCTAATCGAGCAGGCCAAGTCATTCGGAAGGTTCACGCGGCTGGAAACTGTTGGAGGCTACTACGCCGCCGCTCCCGCCATTCGATAATACCCTGGTATTTTACGAGCGGGAAGGATTTGCCATTACCGGCGGGCGCAAGTTAAAAGTGATTTTGTAATGCAAGATATCCGAATTTGCTTCATCGGCGATTCCTTCATCAACGGAACCGGCGATGAAACCGCGCTGGGTTGGGCAGGGCGTTTATGCGTTGCGGCCAATAATCGTATGCAAGTCACTTATTACAATTTGGGTATCAGACGCGATACTAGCTGGGACAGCTTGCAACGCTGGAAGCAAGAATGCACTATTCGGTTGCCCGAACATTGCGATGGCGGGATCGTTCTCTCTTGCGGTGTCAACGATACCGTCATCGAAAGCGGACAGTTGCGTGTTCAGCCTGACGAATCCTGTGCGAACATAAGTAAGATTCTGCACGGCGCAAAAAAATATAAGGTTTTGATGGTCGGCTCGCCGCCGCTCGGCGAAGATAATCAAGACAGCAGGATTCAGAATCTGTCGTTCGCTTTCGCTCAGGAGTCGAAACGGTTTGGTGTTCCATATATTGACTTGTTCGCGCCCTTGTCTGGGGATGAAGCTTACAAGCAAGAGGTATTGAACAACGACGGCGCACATCCCAAAAGTAGCGGTTATGCAAAGATGGCCAGCATTATTGCGGCATCGCCGGTTTGGTGGTTTCATGACAATAAACAAAAATTTTAATAAGCAGTCAGGGCGGTTAATATGACGAAAATCGACCTCAAAAAAGATTTAAAACACCTCTATCAACTGTCCGCGAAAGAAGTTGTAGAAGTGCAGGTGCCTGCGNNCCTGCGTTTAACTTTCTGATGATCAACGGCGAAGGCAACCCCAATACCTCGCAGGACTATGCGCAAGCGGTGCAAGCCCTGTTTTCGGTCGCCTATACCGCCAAATTCATGATCAAAAAAGGCCAGCAAGCGCTTGATTACGCGGTCATGCCGTTGGAGGGATTATGGTGGGCGGATGATATGTCTGTTTTTACCGCTGGAGATAAATCTAAGTGGAAATGGACGATGATGATCATGCA
>DLHW01000073.1:0-7813 GCA_002483425.1 Methylococcaceae bacterium UBA7658 | reverse complement strand
TCAGAAAAAGAAAAATCCACCAGCATTGCCGAAACTGCGGTTTCAAGCGTTTGCCGAAGGCCGCTGCGCGCAAATTATGCATGTCGGCCCGTTCTCGGAAGAAGGGCCGACTATCCAACACGTTCACGACTTCATTGATGCCCGAACCGGGCGAAGAGGAAAACATCACGAAATTTACCTGAGCGATATTCGCCGTGCGGATCCCAAAAAATGGAAAACCATTATTCGTCAGCCAATGTCATAGCCGTCATCAAGGTTAACAAAGATGATGACTATTTAATATGTTCATCTCAATTTTTCATCAGCCTGAATTTCCGGTAAATAGTATTGAGAATTCGTATCTTGCACATTAAATTAATAAGCTAATCATGTTCATATTGCAAAAAGATGTCAGTCTTGCCGGGTTCGTGCCGTTTCTTTCAATTCGGCAATAAGCAGCTCAGGTTCTTGATTTAAACGCTGCATGAGTTCAGGCGGGGCAGCCGAGTCATTGTCGTAAATGACGCTCCAACGGCTGATTTCGAGCAGGACGGGTATCAGGTCGAGGGCTTTTTCCGTTACCTCATAAAAAACCTGCCGTTTGTCCTCAGGGTTTTGTTTACGGACAATTAGCCCATCGGTTTCCATTTTTCGGAGGCGAGATGCCAAAATGTTAGTGGCTATACCCTCTCTCGAAGTCATTAATTCACGATAATATCGCTTCCCGCTCAGCATCAAATCGCGTAGCACCAGCAAAGTCCACCTGTCGCCAAATACTTCAAGTGCATAGTCGATTGGACATTTATTGTTAAGTTTCGATTTAGGCATTTTCAAATCACTTGCAATTTACAATTAATTTAGGATAATTAGTTGCAACTTGCAAGTATTTATTGATGACACTAATTAATTTGTAATTTACCTTACCAGGAAATCGTCTATGTCTCCTATAAACGCCAACGCTCCAGCTACTTCTTTAACGCGGATTTACACCGCACCGGTCATAATTGTTTGCTTAGCCATCGCATGGATATTTTGGATAGTTACCCAGGAACATTACACTACCCGCTCAGAGTCGCTTATTGCTCCAATGGCTGCACTTTTTGCCCTCACTGCTTTGGTGTGGTTTGTTATGGTAACCGTCCGAAACGTTGCTGTTATTCGGGGTTATGCTTCCGTAAGCTATTATGCCGATTTTAAATCGAATATACCCACCGATGATCGTTTAGAACGCCCAGCCAGGACATTTAACAACCTAATGCAGGTACCATCCCTTTTATATGTGATTTGCATCCTGATGCTGATCGCAAAAGAAACGGATAATGCCCAAATTATACTCGCCTGGACTTTTGTTATACTCAGATGTCTCCATGCTATTATCTATATGGCTGTGAATTGGGTGCCGTATCGTTTTGCAACGTGGGCTGCAAGTTGCATTGCGCTAGGTGTTATTTGGTTTCGTTATGTTGTCCAAGTGTCTTTCGGTTAACAAAAATTCTTAGCAAGGAACTATTAAACGCAACTTATGGAAATTAGCCTGCTTGCGAATCATCCCGAATTCATCGAAACCCTTGCCCCGTGGGTGGCCGAGCATTGGCGGCTTATTCTAACGGAGGAAACCGTAGAATCTAGGGCAGCCAAATTTCGAAGTCATCTAAATTCTGACACGCTCCCGATAGCGTGGGTTGCACATGAAGGGACGCAAGTTTTCGGGACGGCTGCGCTCCGTGTCCACGATCTCCCTGGCCGTGAAGACCTTACGCCGTGGCTCGGCGGTGTTTATGTAACGCCTGAATTTAGGCGGCAAGGTATTGGTCAGGCGTTGTGTTCGACCGTTGAACAACAAGCCAAATCGTTTTTCGGCATTTCGACGCTCTACCTGTTTACGCTGGATAAACAAAGATGGTATGGCAAACTTGGCTGGCAAAGCTTCGCGCCTTGCACTTGGTGCGGTCGTTCGGGCGATATTATGGTTAAGAAATTATCATAGATGGAATTTTACGCCCGCACACAAGGTTACATCTTGTTTTAGGTTAACAACATTGCCACGATCATTTTATGAAAAAACTCCACCTAGCCATATCAACCGATAAAATCGATGAAACCATCGCTGATTACAGCCACCGTTTTGGTAGAGCGCCCAGTGTTGTCGTACAAGGTGAATATGCATTGTGGCGTACTGAAACGCTGAATGTTTCAATCCGGCAAGATGCATCTTGTCCGTCCGGTACGCTCCGTCATTTGGGCTGGGAAGAAGATACATCAGCGGAAAAATTTTCAAACGAAACTGATGTTAACGGCATCGTTTGGGAACGATTTACAGCCCAACAACAAGCCGACGAAATCAATGAAACTTGGCCGGGAACCGATTACCGAGTGGTATAACTCAATATCGACAGAGACACAAAAATAGATGTGTTCTTGATTTTTAGTTTACAAACATTAGGGATAAGTTTTTAGCGTGTATTTGCCGAAACTGATGCAACTAAAACCTAATTAGAAGCAGGATCCCACACTAACCGCGCAATTTCGGATAAATCGACATTCTTCTCTACCGGGCAATCCGGGCAATCCGTCCGGTTAGGCTTGTTCGGGCAGTTGTTGCATTGCCGGACCAGCATATCGGCACGTTCCAAATCGAGTTCCAGGGCTTCCAGGTCATCCATCAACGTATTGACGCGAATCCTGAGCGCCTGCAACAAAGGCAGCATCGCCGTGCAAGCCGCTTGCCCGGACAGATAATGTTCACGTGTGGTCGCTAGGTGTTGGATAGTTTCAAGGTCGATCCCGACCCGGCTCAAGCGCAAAGCGGTCGCCATTCGTTTCAAATCTTTCCTGGCGTACAAACGGGTGCCCCCTTCCGTGCGCTCCGGGCTAATCAGCCCGAGTTCTTCATACAGGCGGATTGTCCTGGGCGTGGTGCCAAGTTCCTCGGCCATCTCGCCGATTTTCAAGACTTCTCGTTCAGTGCGTTTCGGGAGTCGCATCGTCGTTGACAATATATAACATGAATAATAGATTGTAGCAGGTCAAAAGCACCGATAAGTTCAAAATTACTTAACGGAACGGCGGATTTTATTATAACGTATCCGATGTAACCTTCATGGCAGATCAATTCATTCAACCTAATCCTATACTTCCTTCCCTCGTATCATGTCTATGAATGTAGCGAGCTACCATCTGACGGCATGTCGGCATGGCATTACTGGCGTTCGCTCAAAATCGCCGTGTGGGTGGGCAGTTTGCTTAATTGCATCAACCAGCCGGAAATATATCCGCCATTTTTTTAGTTGATGTTGAAGGGTTAAAGAAAATCAATATGTTGAAAGTTATCTTAACGTATCTGGTGCCGTTTGCAGTCTCTTGTTACAGCGCAATATCTGCACTATCCGGTTTCACTAACACAGAAAACTAAAATAATGTTTCAACACATCAGGAAAATGTTATGACGTTACCAACCGAATTAATTGGCAGCATCCCTCGCCCTCCGTCCCTCTTAGAAGGAATCGCCCAATTCAAGCATGGGGAATTGTCCCGCGATAAACTCGATGCCTTATACGAAGATGCGCTGAGAGACACCATAGCCCGCCTGGAATCTACCGGCTTGCCGGTCGTTTCAGATGGCGAACAGACCAAATCCAGCTTTGCAACCTACCCTTTGTTAAACCTGACCAACATAACTGCGGACGGGGTGACCATCCCTTTTGAGGACGGCCATACCCGGCAATTGCCGAAACTGACAGTCGGCCCTTTCCAATATAGCATCTACGCCGGAAGTTATGTGAAAGCCGCCAAACGTTTTGCCCATAAGCCCATCAAACAGGCGGTCATTTCCGCATCCGCGCTCAGCTTGCTTTATCCGGCGGAAGGCGTGCCCGGTTATCCCAAGGAAGCCTTTATTGAGGGTTTAATCAAGGAAGAAGTCGCCGATATCCGCAGTTGTTTCGATGCCGGGGCTTATCATGTCCAAATCGATTTCACCGAAGGCCGCCTGTCGGTCAAGCTTGACCCCAGTAAGCAGCTACTGCACGACTTCATAACGTTAAATAACCGGGTACTGGCGCATTTTAGCCCGGAAGAAAAGAAACGGATCGGTGTGCATACTTGCCCCGGCGGCGATCACGATTCCACCCACAGCGCCGATGTCGATTATGCCGAACTGATCCCTGATTTATTCCAACTGGACGCGGCTAACGTGTACATGCAACTGGCCAGCGAACACAACCCTGAAAAGGTGTTGGACATCGTGAAGCAGCATCTCAAACCGGGGCAACGGGTCTATGTCGGCGTGATCGATGTGCTGAACCCTAATGTTGAAGAACCGGAATTAGTGCGCGACCGCATCTTGCAGGCGGAGGAATATATACCAGCAAACCAACTGGGGACAACTGACGATTGCGGGTTTTCGCCGTTCGAAGACGACATCTCGACAGGACGGGATACGGCTTTCGCTAAAATCAAAGCCAGGGTGATCGGGACGGAGATGGCTTCAAAGCAATTGAAATGCTGAAATTTTAAACCTTAGTTAACGGTTAATACCAGATACAGGTATGAAGTTATTGTAATGAGTGTAAATTCCTCTATTTCTCGGAGATTAGTTTTAATGTCAAACTCCCGCTCTACATTCCAACACATCGCAGCATCATGGCTGTCCATGAAATCTTGGATGAAAAACTGGCTGTTTTTCCTAAATGCTGTTTTTATCACCGCATTCGCATTTCTGGATGATCCGGTGGCAAAGTGGATTCTACTCGCTTATGCCGCCTCCAGCCCTTTGCTCGCATGGCTGATGGTGAAGCAGCGTGGACTCACGAGGCTTTTAGGTATTGCACATCTTGTGCCCTGGATTCCTTTGCTGGCCTATATAGTCTTGCGGCTGTCCTCGGAAATTGCTGGACCAATTGTGACATTGACTGCCTCGCCAGTTCTTGCCGGGTATTTGTATCTTCTACTTGGATGCCTGGTTGTTTGCCTTGCGCTGGATGCGTGGGACGTTGTGCGTTATTTGCGGGGCGAACGCTATGTCCTGGGTACGCCCGAAGCAGTCCGGCATGGCGCTTCGCGCCCTAGCCCCGAACGCTTGCCCTGTGAAAATGCAGCCTGATATATGCTCTCAAGCGGGGCGGTCTAAGCGTAACGGTTTTTAAGTTAAGTTATTTTTTCGCTTCGGTGGCTTCGCCAATCTTCCGTGAAAGGTACACCCCTTGGCTCCACGTTAGGCAAATGAAAGGAATAGGTTATGGCTCAACATCTCGCGTTATTGATACATGATGCAAATGCAGTGCTTATAGGAAACGGTAATTTAGATGCTATTGAGAGATTTTTCTCGCCAGAATACGTGGTCAATGTTACTGGTCAGCGCATTGCAGGGGGTCACGATATTGTCCGGAAGGTACTTAGTAGTATTTTAAAGTCGTTCCCAGATATTCAAGTAGAGATTAATGTGTTACTGGAAGGTGAAGACCGTATTGCTTGGCTGAGAACCCTTAAAGGCACTCATAAGGTTGCTTTCAAAGGCTTTCCTAGCAGTGGACAAGAAATCATTTGGTGCGATATGGTTACGAGTCAAATTCAAGATGGGAAAATTGTTCAGGAATGGGTGGTTACTGATTTGGCAGAACGCCTTCTTTTGTCAAGAAAAAATAGAGCGTATCCAACCTGATAACACGCTCAAGCGGGACGAGCCTTATCGGGGCGGTTTTGAAGGTTAGTTGCCCGGCTTCGATCGTTTGCCAATCTTCCGTGACAGACGCAATCTTTGCTTTAAGGTTGTATATCTGTATCCGGCTTAGTGTTCATGGAGCGAGCGGCTAGGTTGCACCGATCAAATCCAGAAATTTTTCAAACTCGCCCGCCTATATGTGGTGGCATTCGCCCTGAACCGGATAAGCGCCGAATCGGGCGGCTTGGTAATAGGCGCTATAAGCGTCTTTCATGTTTTGCCAGACATTGCCGAACAAATTCCGCTTTGGCGGGGCCGGAAACACGGAGCAGCCGATAATGTCGGACGACAGGTGGAAATCCCATGGCAGTAAGGGCCTGAACCCAGGCTGGCTACCGGTACCGGCAGGTTCTCGAACACCATTTGATCAATTCTTCGGACGTATGCTCCAGTAATACCGTGCTAATACCGGCATCGATGCAGCTTTTTATCAGCTTGACAATGTTATCCGCATCCTGCTCCGTCTTGCCGCGCGGCAGATAACTGCCCGTTTGCGACCAGCGTTCGCCCTGGACACCGAAATACCCGATGACCGGGATTCCGGCGGCGACTATGGCTTCCACCATCTTGACCGTTTTCAGGTGCGGCTCGATATGCACCCCGTCTGCGCCACGGCGCTAGATTTCCGAAGCATTACGTACGGCATCCGCTTTTGATACACAGGCCGTGGTATTGGGCATGTTGCAGCATATAAAAGGACTACTGACTCGCCGCAATACTGCTTCCAGAAAATAAAGTTGTTCTTGGCAGTCTATCGTATCCATGCTTTTGTGCCCAAACAACCCCATCGGCCCAGGGCTACCGACGCACAGCAAGTCCATCCCAAACTCCTCGGCCATCATGGCGCTCGGCGTGTCATGGCATTCCATGCCGACAATTCTTTCGCTCTTGGCGGCCTTGTCACCCAGCGTTTTGATCGTAACTTTTTCTTGGTGTGGTAATGTCAAGCCCTCATTGGTCGTGGTTAAGGTTATCGAGAAATTAACGGCTGAAAAAAAATATAACGTATACGTAATATTATGCAAAAAATTGATTTGGCCTTAACTTACTTATACGAGAGATAGTGAGCGATGGAAATTCGGCAGCAACACAAGGTATGTAACGATCTTTTAAATGACAAAATGAATTCGCCGGTTAAGTCCCTGTTAAATAGATTCAGTATTGAAATTACCACCACGGAAGCGCGTGGGATTGCCGATTTTCAAACACTACTGCCAACTCGCACCGATGTTTACATAATCACTACGCCGAAAATACTGCCAAACGATGTTGTCCATCTTGCCGAACGCTTGTATCAAGAAGGTATGATTCCAGTGCCGCACATTGCTACGCGAGTAATACCCAGTTTAAGCGTGATCGATCAGTGGTTATATCAGTTAAACCGGCAGGCACTCGTGGATCGGGCGTTGGTCATTGCCGGGGGAAACCATGAAAAGCTAATCGGATCGTTTGCGTCTTCCTTAGAGTTAGTGAGGAGCAATGTCCTGACAGATAACGACGCAACCGACTTGCGGTTTGCCGCGCATCCAGAAGACCATCCGTTATTGACCGATGCCCAACTTATGCAAACTCTGTTGGAGAAACAAAAAGTCTGTGACGAATTGGGTTATAAGTCATCTTTGGTTACCCAGTTCTTTTTCGATTTTGCCTCAGTTGCCGCTTGGGAACGGCGTTTACGGCAGTATGGCATCAATATGCCGATACGGGTTGGATTTCATGGCGCTGCCGGAATGGCAAAGCTAATTAAGTATGCGATTAATTGCGGGGTTGATTCGGCGTTAAACCAGCTAATAGCTAATCCATCAAAAATGATAAAAACCACGATGGCCGCAAATCCTGAAAACTTAATCCTTGATCTTGCCATACACTGCAACAAGCACACGGACAACCTGTTCAGCGGTTGTCACTTTTTTCCCTTCGGTAATTTTGAACGAACCGCCGATTGGCTGAGGCAGGTAGAATTTGAGTTCTAAAATGTTTTATTCAGAATAAAACTTTACAAATATTTAGATGGGATTGAAATATGCAGTTTGATACCAATAATTTTCCAAAAACGTTCCATGCGATTAACGGATTTCGGGTTTCGCAATGCTTTACCAAACCTCTGCAAACGGA
>DLHW01000028.1:108974-109583 GCA_002483425.1 Methylococcaceae bacterium UBA7658 | reverse complement strand
AGATTTAATGTGAATTGTCAAATATCTCAACCCCAAAAAACATATACAAGAATAATAGCCGCTTTAGTTTTTTATGAAACTCAATACATTATTTACGACAGTCACCTTAACAACATCACCAGCTTGGAATGTGCCTGCTAAAATTTCTTGCGCCAGTGGATTTTCCAGTTGTTGTTGGATGGCTCGCTTCAACGGACGTGCGCCGTAGACGGGATCGAATCCGGCTTCGCCCAGCAAATCCAGCGCTTGATCAGATAGTTCCATGCCGATCTCGCGGTCTTGCAGGCGTTTGCGTAACTGCGCGATCTGGATGGTCGAGATAGCGCGGATTTGCTCGCGTCCTAATGGATGGAACACCACCGACTCGTCGATACGGTTGATGAACTCCGGACGGAAGCGGGCGCCGACGATCTCCATCACCGCTTTTTTCATCGCGGCATAGTTCTCTTCCCCTGCCATTTCCTGGATGATGTCGGAACCCAGGTTGGAGGTCATCACCACGACGGTATTCCTGAAATCCACCGTCCGGCCCTGGCCGTCAGTCAAACGGCCATCATCCAGCACTTGCAATAAGATGTTGAACACATCGGGATGCGCCTTTTCGATTTC
>DLHW01000028.1:89009-108908 GCA_002483425.1 Methylococcaceae bacterium UBA7658 | reverse complement strand
TCCATGAATTCGGACATGTCGATACGCACCATCGCATCGGCGGTGTCAAACAGGAATTCCGCAAGCGCCTTACATAACTCGGTCTTACCTACACCGGTCGGCCCCAGGAACAGGAATGAACCGTTTGGCCGGTTAGGATCTGACAATCCAGCACGGGCGCGGCGAATCGCATTACTCACCGCTTTCAAGGCTTCGTCCTGGCCGACCACCCGTTTCGCCAAGGCTTGCTCCATTTGCAGCAATTTTTCGCGCTCACCTTCCAACATTTTGGATACCGGAATGCCCGTCCATTTGGACACGACTTCGGCGATTTCTTCCTCGGTTACCTTGTTGCGCAGCAAAGTTGTTTTCTGGGTTTCCCCGGAATCCGCGCTTTGCAATTGCTTTTCCAGCGCCGGAATAATGCCGTATTGCAGCTCCGACATCTTGGCCAGATCGTTGGCGCGGCGGGCGGTTTCCAGTTCGACCCGGGCATGCTCCAACTTCTCCTTGATGGAAGCCGAATCCTGCAACGACGCTTTTTCCGCTTTCCAAATTTCTTCCAGGTCGGAATATTCCTTTTCCAGATCGGCAATATCTTCTTCCAATATTTCAAGGCGTTTTCTGGAGGCGGCGTCGGATTCTTTTTTCAGTGCGACCTGTTCGATCTTCAACTGGATCAAACGGCGGTAAAGCTTATCCATTTCTTCCGGCTTAGAATCCATTTCCATTCGGATGCGGCTAGCGGCTTCGTCGATCAAATCGATGGCCTTGTCGGGCAATTGCCGATCAGCGATATAACGATAAGACAAACTGGCTGCCGCCACGATGGCGGGGTCGGTGATATCCACACCGTGATGCACTTCGTATTTTTCTTTCAGGCCACGCAGGATGGCGATAGTGTCTTCAACGCTGGGCTGGTCCACCAGCACTTTCTGGAAACGCCGCTCCAAAGCAGCATCTTTTTCGACGTATTTACGGTATTCGTCCAGTGTGGTCGCGCCGACGCAATGCAGTTCGCCGCGCGCCAGCGCAGGCTTGAGCATGTTGCCCGCATCCATTGCGCCTTCGGCTTTGCCCGCGCCGACCATTGTGTGTAATTCATCGATGAACAAAATGACTTGGCCTTCCTGTTTGGCGAGATCGTTGAGTACGGCTTTTAACCGTTCCTCAAATTCGCCGCGAAATTTCGCGCCTGCTATTAAGGCCGCCATATCGAGCGCCAACACCTGCTTACCTTTTATCCCTTCGGGAACTTCTCCATTGACGATGCGTTGAGCCAAGCCTTCGACTATAGCAGTCTTACCCACACCAGGCTCGCCGATCAGCACCGGATTATTTTTGGTTCGGCGTTGCAAGACTTGTATCGTGCGGCGAATTTCATCGTCCCGGCCGATCACTGGGTCGAGCTTGCCTGCTGCAGCTCTCTCAGTGAGATCAACGGTGTATTTTTTCAGCGCCTGGCGCTGATCTTCTGCGTTCGGATCATCCACGGATTGACCTCCGCGCAAGATATCGACAGCTTGCTCAAGCGTTTGTTTAGTAAGGCCGTGCTTTTTAAAAAGGTCTTGCAACACACCTTTTTCTTCAAAAACCGCCAGCAAAAACAATTCGCTGGAAATGAACTGGTCGCCTCGTTTTTGCGCCAGTTTATCGGTCAAATTCAACAATCGCACCAAACCATTGGAAATCTGCACGTCGCCGCCTGAGCCGGATACGGTCGCGAGCCGTCCCAATTCTTTGGTAAGCTCATTGCGGAAAACAGGTACGTTAACGCCGATTTGCGACAGCAAAGGCTTAACGCTGCCGCCTTCCTGATCTAGCAAAGCCAGCATCAAATGCGCCGGTTCGATAAACTGGTGGTCTTTGCCGAGTGCAAGACTCTGTGCATCCGCCAATGCCACCTGAAATTTGCTGGTTAATTTGTCCATTCGCATGGGTTACCTCATAAGTTTAGTATTTAAGTTGTTACTAACATGGGGGAATGAGGGACGGTTTTCAAGCGCTTATCTTTAGCTGTTCACTCTACCCAAGAATCCGAAATGAATTCCTGCTAAATATTCAATAAATAGATCACATACGAAGATAAATTAAGATTCCAAAAAACCTAAAGTCGTGAGCATTAAAAAATGCCTTCTTGATTATTTGAAAGACGTTATTAAAGATCGATAAAACAATTTAAAGCTGCCTTTTAGGCTCTTATGCTTCCGCATTTTATCTAAAAACAGCTCTGGATGAACAATATTGAGCGGCATTCCGTCAGCATTCAAGCCATCGGCTTCTAAATTGGAGATTGATGCTTTGTTACGCTTAACAAAAAATAAAATATTTTGTCTGTACCAAACTGGAATTTGATTATCGTTCCAGATCTTAGGACGAATAAAATCATAAACAATATAATCGGCTTCACGGAATAAGCCTACCCAGTAACTTTGCCATTGTTCGTTGAAATGATTTTTTCCGCCTTGAAAAGGAATGGCGGCCGAAAACAGAACAAAGTCTGATAGTTCCGTAAGCGACACTACAAACTCCTTAGCTTTACCGGGCGGCAAATGCTCTGCAACTTCAAGCGAGATAGCTAGATCATATTTTTTCTGCGGCTTGATTGTTTGACTTAAATCAACGTGTTCGAAGCAATTAGCCGGTATAGCGAGCAAATTTCGATCAACCCAACCGCCATCGAGTCCTTTGATCTCGTTAACTCCTTTTTCATAAAGTACCGACAACCAAGTTCCGACTCCGCAACCTAAATCGATTGCTGAATTGATTGCCGGTATTTTTTGCAGAAGCAGCGTTAAAATAGTATTAGCCGAGTAAACGGTTCTTTCATGTCTGCCAACATAAAAATCATTTAAATATGCCTTCATAGCTTTAGCTCTAATTTTTCACTCCAGCCGAATATAGAACAAGGAGTGCGCTCCGCTAACCAAACTTAAAACCCGCAAAAAAACCGCCCACTGCACTGACACCCTTGCTGGTTATTCGTGTTAAACGGTTTACCAAAAATCCGCCTGTGTCTTTGGCTCCCTTGACGACGCTATCGGTAGCGCTTTGCAATTCGGCATCACTGATGTTAACGATATTGTAATATTCACCCACGAACATCAACACAATCAACGCACCGCCTATAAATAAAGCGGCTTTCAGCATTTTTTTAGCAAAATAACCTACGGCAACTCCAATGACAAAAGGCGCGCCGACATTGCTTAATAAAAATTCGGAGGAAAAAAAATCGGTTCCTGCCGTTTGAGTTCCTGATTCGTTCATTTTAGCCATTCTCTAAAAAAGAAAAAAACGTCAAGCGGCGGATAGTAACACAACGAAAAGCCGTGGCACTAATGTATAGGTCAAATTTAAGTTTTAACCTGAAAATAGAACAAAAAAACGGGCGCATAACGCCCGTTTTTATATTTTCCAGCAACAAGAAATTATTTTTTATTAGCTTCTTGAAGATGTCCTAAAGCCGTCTCCGCATAAGTTGTCGCAACATCGGCATGATTCATTTTGCCATGTTTTATCGCCTCTTCAAGATCGGTAATGGCATTGTTGATGTGCGACAAAGTAAGCCCTTTGGCCGTAATGACGGCCGTCATTGAATGCTCGAACGCGGGAACGGCATGCTCCACAAGCACCGAAGCGTGGCCTGCTTTCCCATGCTCAACCGCTGCCGTTGCGTGTTGAATCGCTTCGTCGAGGTGCGGATCGGCAAAAACATTCATGCTTAACAACAATAAAGAGCTTGCGTATACAACTGATATTTTTTTCATGATTTATCCCCTCTTTAGTATAAATAGCCGGGATGTTACTAAAATTTTTTTGGACATTTCCACTTGTTCTAGAACACCAAATTTTTGTCTCGGCAACAGCTCGGTAATAAACGGTTTTATGAAAATTAACAAAGCAATACATACAGCTCTTGGTATTGCTAACCGGTTCGACTTGCGGGTTTATTTTTTGTTCCCGGCAAGTCGATTTATTTCACATGAAATGGAAAACTGGCGAATAACAAAATAGCAGAAAGATTTTATCTTGATAGAAAGACGCAGGGAGAAACCCATGCGTCCTTCTAAAAAACGAATTTATTTTTTATTGGCTGCGTTCAGATGTTCGACTGCCGATTTAGCAGCGGCCGCCGCCGCATCCGATTTTTTCGCTTTAGCCTGATCGAGCGCGGTTTCCAGGGCTTTGGTCGCTTCATCCGCATGAGTTTTTGTTATTCCTTTAGCGGTCAAGGCTCCAGCCATGGTATGTTCCAGCGCGGGCAACGAATGCTCGATAATTTTTGCGTTATCGTTGGCTTGCGCGGCGGCAGTAGCGTGTTTAATGGCTTCATCGAAATGCGGATCGGCAACCGCGCTCATGCTAAAAAACAATAAAGAAATTGCGTAGGTAAAATTTATTTTCATAGTTATCCCCTCTCAATTGATGAAAATCGCATCGACGCCAATAATTAAACGAGCCTGAATTATCAATACGAAGGTCTCAAACCAAAACATCGGCGGCAATGCAGTAGTTAAAGTTTCATTTCTATTGAAAAGCAATACATCACTATAATTCTGTATCGCTATTGGTTCGATAAAGCTACGTTTTTCACGTGCCTATTCGAACCGGAGGAGATTTTAATTTTTTTTAAAAACTATGCAAATATTTTTTGAATCTTAATACAAAGAGCAAAAAATAAATCTTGGCTGGTTTAACGTTTACCTATCAAAGATCCCATAATACCACGTATTAACTGCCTTCCGACGGTTGTCCCGATGCTGCGCGCAGCATTTTTAATCAAAGCTTCCGTTATCGTCTGACGTTGCCGCGAACTCCCGGCTGCTGCTTTTTTTTCTTTCTTCTCTTCCTCTGCCTCCACGTCTTCCTGCCTTTGCTGCTCGGCTTTTTCTTTGAGCATTTCGTAAGCCGACTCTCTGTCAAGTTCTTCATCGTAGCGCCCCTTATAAGGCGACCTCGACATCATATCCATCCTTTGCTCTGGCGAGACAGGTCCCATTTGGGATTCGGGCGGACGTATCAATATCCGTTCGACAGGCGCCGGACTGCCATCTTTGTTTAACACGGAAACCAAGGCTTCGCCGGTTTTAAGTTCCTGTATCGCGGCTTCCGTGTCGATTTTCGGGTTTTCCCGGAAGGTGCCGGCAACGCTTTTGATGACTTGCTGGTCTTTCGGCGTGTACGCTCGTAGCGCATGTTGAATTTTCAACCCTAATTGTCCAAGAATATCTTCGGGCACATCGAGCGGGCTTTGGCTGATAAAATAAATGCCTACCCCTTTAGATCGAATTAATCTGACAATCTGTTCGATTTTATCCGTCAAAGCTTTGGGGGCTTGCTCAAAAAGCAGATGCGCTTCGTCAAAAAATAACACTAGCTTCGGTTTTTCGGCATCCCCTACTTCGGGCATGTTTTCGAACAGTTCCGATAGCAGCCAGAGTAAAAAGGTCGCGTATAATTTTGGCGATTTACTCACCAAATCGGTTGCATCGAGGAGGCTGATAACACCGTTTCCGGAAAAATCGGTTTTACAGATATCGTCCAGTTGGATTGCCGGTTCGCCGAAAAAATGCTCGGCGCCTTGTTCTTCTAAAACCAGTAACTGGCGTTGAATTGCGCCAAGGCTTGCTGAGGCTATATTGCCGTATTCCGCTTGCAGTTCGTTGGCCTGACCGCCTATCCAAATCAATAATGCGCGTAGATCTTTAAGATCCAATAACAGCAAGCCATTATCATCGGCTATCTTAAAACAACTATAGAGAACTCCGGTTTGCGTCTCGTTTAATTCCAGCAGATTACTGAGCAGCAAAGGTCCCATATCGGATATCGTCGCTCGAACCGGATGTCCGGTCTTGGCAAAAATATCCCAAAATACCGAAGGATTTCCGCGCTGCTGGTAATCGGCGATACCGATTTGTTGCACTCTCTGCTTAACTTTGTCGTTGGGTTGACCCGGCGAGGTAATACCGGATAAATCGCCTTTGATGTCGGCGAGGAAAACCGGAACGCCGATTTTAGAAAAACCTTCCGCCAAAATTTGCAAAGTAATTGTTTTCCCGGTACCGGTGGCTCCCGAAATCATGCCATGCCGGTTTCCCATTGCGGCATCCATCGTTACAGTGACGCCATCTTGACCGCCTATGAGTAATTGTTGCATTTTAAGTAAACTCTTTAGTTTTTAAATAGCATGCATCGTAGCATAGCAAATTCTTGCAAGAAAGCCTTACATCCTCTATAACTATGCCCGACAACAACGTTATTCCGTTATACAAAAGCAGGTTGCGCGTGAACATTGGCGATGTCTCGGAAATCAGCCTTTATTCAAGTTATTGGATTAGATTTTTGTGATCTCCATTCTCAAAAAGCAAAGCCTGTTTAACTGGGAGGTATTCATCATGACAACCATAGCAGACCCAATCATTGGCAGTTGGTATAAAGATCTGGAAAATAATCTTAAATTCAAGATTATTAACATTGAAGAGGATAGCGATTCCATTGAAGTTCAGTACATCAACGGCGACATCGGCGAATACGACAACGAAAGCTGGTACGCCTCCACCTTCGACTACATCGAAGACCCTGAAGATTGGAGCGCCCCTTTCGACGATTTAGAAACGGACGACTTAGGTTATACCGATACCGACGAACACAGACCCAATCTTGACGACATGGATATCGAAGATTACCTGGATTAATTAAGGAAAGACCATGAAAATGAGCGCCAAGGAGTTCCTGGACTGGCCATCCAAACGCATCACCTTATTGGCAATGTCGGGCGCCGGCAAAACAACTTTGGCTAACAAATTGCCGAAGTCGAAATGGTTTCATTATTCGGGCGATTACCGGATCGGCACTAAATACCTGGAAGAACCGATCCTCGATAATATCAAACGTGAAGCAATGCAAGTGCCGTTTTTGCGTAAGCTGTTGCGATCCGATTCTATCTATATCCGCAACCGGATCACCGTGGAAAACCTGGAGCCGATATCCGCCTTTTTGGGCAAACTCGGCAATCCCGCCCTAGACGGCTTGCCCTTGCAGGAGTTTAAACGCCGCCAACACTTGCACCATCAAGCCGAAGTCGCCGCAATGAAAGACGTACCCGATTTCATCACCAAGGCCGACAATATTTACGCTTACAAACACTTCATCAACGATGCGGGCGGCAGCGTTTGCGAACTTGATAACCTAGAAGTATTGGAAACGCTGGCGCAGCATACGCTGATCCTCTACATCAAAATCCCGCCAGCGTTGGAACAAACCATTATCCAACGCGCCAAAACCGATCCGAAGCCGCTTTATTACCGGGAAGCGTTTCTTGACGAAAAACTTCAGGAGTTCATGCGCTTAAAGAACTACACCAGCCCCGATGATATAACGCCAGACGATTTCGTCACTTGGGTTTTCCCTGAATTATATCAGTCCCGGTTGCCGCGTTATCAAGCTATTGCCAACCAATACGGCTATACAATTGACGCCAGCGACGCCGCCGAAATCCAAAACGAAGAGGATTTTCTGCGGCTTGTCGCCCACGCTTTAAGCGGTTAAAGCGCATACTCAGCGGATATAAGCCATGCCACTCATTGCGCACACAGATTTACCAACTTTCCGGCGTTTACAAGAAGAAGGCGAGGAAATATTAGACCCGGTACGCGCGAAAAACCAAGATATCCGGGAAATGCATGTCGGCTTGCTTAACATGATGCCCGACGCCGCCCTAGAAGCGACCGAACGGCAGTTCCTCCGTTTGTTGGGCGCCTGTAACCAAATCGTGCAATTCCATGTGCATATCTTCACCATTGAAGGTTTAAAACGCAGCCCCGAAGCGCAAGCCCACATCGACAAATACTACGAACCGTTCGAACAAATCAAACGGGACGGCTTGGACGCTTTGATAATCAGCGGGGCTAACGTGGTCGGCGCAAAACTGGCGCAAGAAGATTTCTGGCAGCCCTTAACCGAAGTCTTTTCCTGGGCCACTGAGCATATCACCTCCGTTCTGTGCTCTTGTCTGGCCACTCACGCTTTAATTCAATTCAACTACGGCATTGAGCGTACGCCCATCGGAAAGAAACGCTGGGGGGTTTTCTCGCATAAAACTTTCCACCGGACGCACCCTTTGGTGGCGGAAATCAATACCCGCTTTGATGTGCCGCATTCCCGTTTCAACGAAATATTCCAAGACGACATGGAAAAGCACGGCCTTAAAGTGCTGGTCGCCAGCCAAGAGGCCGGTGTGCATCTGGCGGTCAGTCCGGACGGATTCCGAACCGTGTATTTCCAAGGCCATCCCGAATACGACGACATCAGCTTGTTGAAAGAATACAAACGCGAAGCGCTCCGGTATTACCGCGGCGAGTTGGATACCTACCCGCCTTTTCCGGAAAATTACTTTAATCCGGCCGTGCAAAGACTATTGCTCGATTACGAACAACACTTGAAACACGCCAAACAATCAGGCGGCAAGCTGGACGAATTTCCTGAACATTTGATCGTAGACCAGCTTGACATTACATGGCGCGATACCGCCAAGGCCGTTTTCAACAACTGGCTTGGCAAAATATACCAGTTGACTAATCAAGACCGGCGTTTGCCTTTTATGGAAGGCGTCGATCCCAACAATCCGCTAAACTTATAACAGCCTGGTGATCATGCACGAAACCTTCTTGCGGCAGGCGATCGGATTGGCGGCGGAGAATGTTGCTAGCGGCGAAGGCGGCCCCTACGGCGCAGTCGTCGTCAAAAACAACCGCGTCATCACCGCCAGCGCCAACAAAGTGACCAGCGCCCTCGACCCGACCGCCCACGCCGAAATACTGGCGATCCGGGCGGCTTGTAAAGAGCTGAACGATTATCAGCTAACCGGCTGTATACTCTATACCAGTTGCGAGCCTTGCCCCATGTGTTTAGGCGCCATTTACTGGTCGAGATTAGAACGGGTGTATTTCGCCTGCAACCGGTTCGACGCCGCCACCGCCAATTTCGACGACAGTTTTATCTACGACGAAATCGCCATTCCGCCGCAAAACCGTAAAATCCCCATGCTGCAAATCGCCCTCCCGGATGCAACCGCACCATTCGACATCTGGAACCGTAAAATCGATAGGTTGCTTTATTAGGCAGTTGGTAAAAAACCAATATGCTTCCCTTAATTTCGCGTGACGGGATAACATACCCACCGCTCGGTTGATAATACATTTAATGCGGAACGTTGGTTCTCACGCGCCGCAGTTATGGGCTTGGCAAGACGGGTGTTCAATAGTAACCGAGTTATTTTCAGGGCTAGGATCAGATCTAGCTGCGCTCGCAACGGTAAGTTGCTGCCTCAATTTATCCCAGATAGCCTTGGTCTGGACTTGCAATGTAAGGCTTTCTCCGCTGTTCAACTGCTGAAGGTTACAAAGGCTGATTGTTGCATTCCGGCGGCAGTTGCCTTGACTCGGAGTAAACCCCGTAACTAATCCATTTGAAATTAGGTGGGTCATTTTTACTTGATAAATAGTGTCCGGCCCATTATTCGTGACAGTAAATGTGTAGATTCCCGTCGTATCTTTAACAAGCGCTTCCGGTTGTTGAGTGATCGCAATCGACACATCGCCTTGATAAGCGGTAATTAAAGCCATATCGCGCACAAACACATCAAATTGACCATTCGTATCGTCATTTACAAGGTTATTGGCAAAAGATGCAAACCCGACCCAACGTCCGTCAGCGCTTATGCTAGGTGCAAAACTCGCATTGTTCGCTTGTCTTCCATTCGATTTTACACTGATTCGTTTGACATGACGGCTCAATCTGTCATAGACAAAAACATCATTCATGTTATTGCCATCGTCTTCGACTAAATTGCTGGCTGACGACTCAAATGCAACATAACGGCCATCGGCGCTGAGGCTGGAGTGCACACTGTAGTTATTACCTTCAGAACCGTTTGGATTTTCGCTGGCCCTAACGGTTGTACCCAACAAACGATCCCGAAGAAAAACATCGTGGGAACCGTTGGTATCGCCATCGACCAAATTATCGGCATAGGACTCAAACGAAACCCACCTGCCGTTCGCGCTGATGCCAATACCCGATGGCGATTGTACGGCAGTTCCGTGTTCAGCTTGCTCTCCCTTAGAATTAACGCTGACTCTAGTCGTGATCCGGCTAATCCGGTCATAGACAAAAATATCGGGCAAGCTATTGGTGTCACCTTCTACCAAATTATTCGCGCTGGACGCATAAGCAATAAACCGGCCATCGGCGCTAACTTTGGGCGATTCGCTCCATCCGTCGGAGAGAACTCCATTGGAATTAACGCTGATGCGTTTCGTTTTATGTGTGAGGCGGTCATGTAGATAAATATCGCTATAGCGATTGGTATCTTTTACATCAAAATTGCTCGCTTCCGAGTAAAAGGCCACCCACCTGCCGTCCGCGCTTAAGCTCGGCTCCCAACTGTGATGGTTTCCTATAACGCCATTATTATTGACGCTAACAGCCGTCGTCTCATGCGTAATCCGGTCATGCACAAACACATCATAGCTATTGTTAGTGTCGCCATCGATTAAATTATCGGCGGCCGAAGCAAACGCTACCCAGCGTCCGTCCGCACTGATACTGGGTTCATTGCGGGTATGGAAGTTACCTTGTTCGCCGGATGAAGCTACGCTGACCCTCTCGGTAGCTCCAGCTACGCGGTCATGCACAAAAATGTCCGTCGAGTTATTCGTGTCATCCTGCACCAAATTGCCAGCATCGGAATTAAAAGCCAGCCACCGGCCATTGGCGCTAATCGATGAAAGATAACTGATATTATCTCCTTGTTCTCCACCCGGTCCAATGCTAACCCTAGCCGTTTCACCGCTCAAACTGAGCGAGCTGTGGAGAAAAAGAAAAGCTACACAGCAGCCCCAGTAAAAATTACGAAACGAATAGCCTTTCATTTTTTCATCCTCAATGGGTTATAGGGCCCGGCAAAAGCGGAGTTTCTATACGCAAGTATTCAATGTAATGTTAATACAAGATAAATACTTCTAAATAGTAAATTTACGCCTATGTCATAAATAATCAACAATTTTGAGTATTAATGAGTTCAGACTTTAATAATCCTAACAAACTTATTGAAATACTGGCTATTCTTTATAAAAAACTGTAAGACGCGCAATTTCTTATTTGATGTCGGACCGAATGTTTACATTTTTCATCCGGCGTAATACGCTACTCATCTATCGCTTCGTTCAATAACAGTAAGGCTGATAGGTTGATCTATGAAAACATAACTGGAAACCGTTGCGCACCCACCTAAACCGCCATTTAAAATTATGTCAACTTCCCTAGAATCATTCATCTCCACTTTATCCGGTTAGGTATAAGGGCTGACTTTGCTGGTCGGCTCCTAACTGTATTTGACTATTTTGCTGAAAAGCTTGCAGTTCCGCGCTTTGGCTTTGGCATAAGGGTCACGGACATGACGGCGACATTACGCATTTCGCCGCACTGATGACAGCCTTGGACGCCACAGTTGGCATCGGCAATATTGTCGGCGTGGCGACGGCAATTTCTTTGGGCGGGTCCGGCGCCGTATTTTGGATGTGGATGACCGGCCTGGTGTGGGTATGGTCACGAAATACTCCGAAGCGGTGTGGCGGTCAAATACCGGGAAAAAGGCGAGCACGGAATGCGCGGCGGTCCCATGTATTATCTGAGCAAAGGCGCTGGCTTGCCCTGGCTAGGCTGGCTGTTCGCCGTGTTTACGGCGTTGGCGACTTTCGGTATCGGCGGCATGACCCAGGCCACCGCCAAGATTTTTTAAAGCGACCTTTCATATCCAGCCTTGGATAACCGGCGTGGTGCTGACGGTATTGACTGCCTTGGTGATTTTGGGCGGCATCCGCTCTATCCTTCGATTTTGGCGCCGTTTATGATTCTCGGCTACGTCGACTCGGGATTGTTGGTGTTAACCTTAGAGGTGATTGTCAGCTTATCGACGTGCTTGTTTGCCCATTCCACATTAATCGGATGGAATTATTACGTCGAAAAGCAATTGAGTATATATTGGGTTCACGTTCCATCCGTATTTACCGGGTTATATTTATCGCCCGCGTTATTGCCGGGACCATGATGAATTTGGAATTCGTTTGGAATTTTTCCGGCTTGATGAACGGGATGATGGACTTACCGAACCTTATCGGTTTGTTGCTGCTATCGAAAGTAGTAAAAGAAGAAACCGACCGCTATTTCAAGAATTGAATTTTTGATGGAAAGTTTTACTGTCCCGGCCTATATGGGGCCGGGACAGCTCTAAGCGTATTAAGGCGCGGTAGCAGGTTTCTCGGCTGCTGCGGGCGCCGTTTGCGGTACGGGTGCGGTATTTTCAGGTTTTGCCGGTGTTGGGTTTGCCGCCGCCGCTTGCCCTTCAGGAACGCTAAGGGGAGTATTGCTTGTTTCCGGAGCAGGCGGTTCTTGCGGTTGGGGTGCTTCCGCTGTTTTGGGCTTATCGGCGACCTTTATCAGCCAGCCGACGGTGGAATAACATTCCAGCATGGCGGGAATACGAGCATTGATCCGGACATATTTTCCCGTTAATTCGGGTGGTAATTTGGCTTTCACCTTATGGAAAGTTTCCTTGCTATCCACGGTAAACGGAATATCGACGCCTTTACCGTTGCCCAAAGTAATTTTTTTAGGGTTGGCCCAACCGGATACAACGAAAGAAAATTCGGTTTCGGGCGGGACTTCCTTATTGTCCGGCGCTTCGTAAACCGGCAAAGTGAACTCCTGAATTTTCGGTATTTTGCATTTCTCTTTTTCTTTTTCGTCGTCGTATGCAAGCGCGCTAACACTGCTGAATAAGATTGCGGCCAACGCAATCGGTTTTGTTATCGTAAGTAATTTCATCGTCCGTCCTCCCCGTCGCCGGGTATCGTTCGTTTATCCCTCTTTGCCCTGATTTACATTGCAAAGAGACCTAGATTATTTTTCTTTTTGTTGAATGTAGTCTTGTACAATACCAGCCGGAGCAATTTTAGCAAGAGTACTTCCATTGAGCGATCAAAATCATAACAGCCTGAATTATAAAAGCGCCGGCGTCGATATCGAAGCCGGTAACGCCCTCGTTGAACGCATCAAACCCATTGCAGCGCGCACCAGGACGCCGGGTGTGCTGGCCGGATTAGGCGGTTTCGGTTCGATGTTCGAACTGCCGCTGGACCGGTATCAAAATCCCATTCTGGTTTCGGGTACCGACGGGGTCGGCACCAAGCTCAAACTGGCGATTGAATCGGGTATCCATAACACCGTTGGCATTGATTTGGTGGCCATGTGCGTCAACGACATTATCGTACAAGGTGCGGAGCCTTTGTTTTTCCTGGATTATTTCGCTACCGGGAGATTAGATATCGATACCGCCGCCGCCGTCATCGAAGGCATCGGCAAGGGCTGCGAATTGGCGGGCGCGGCGCTGGTCGGCGGCGAAACGGCGGAAATGCCTGGCATGTACGCAGACGGAGAATACGATCTGGCCGGATTTTGCGTCGGAATTGTCGAAAAAAGCAAAATTATCGACGGTAGCAAGGTCAATGCGGGCGATAAATTGATCGGTATTGCTTCGTCGGGACCGCATTCGAACGGCTATTCCTTGATCCGGAAAATTCTTAAACACAGCAGCGCCGCATTGTCCGGCCCATTCGGAAAAAGTACGCTAGGCAAAGTGCTGCTCGAACCCACCCGGATTTATGTCAAATCGTTGTTGTCATTGTTCGATCAAGTACCTGTCCACGCCTTGGCCCATATCACCGGCGGCGGCGTCACCGAAAACCTGCCCAGAGTACTGCCAGCCGGTATTTCCGCCCAGATTAACTTGTCATCCTGGGAGTTCCCGGCGATATTCCAATGGCTGCAACAGCAAGGCAACGTCGCTCAAGACGATATGCTGACGACATTTAACTGCGGCGTCGGAATGATCGTTGTTGTTCCGGCGGAGCAGGAAAACGCCGCATTGAGGTGCTTGGAAGGATTTGGGGAAATCGCGTTCTCAATTGGCGAATTGGTTAAATCGGAAGGCAAACCGAAGGTTATTTATCAGAAATAACAGATTAGACGGCTATAAACAAATTATGATTACCTATGCCTTATCACTTAAGCACAAATCTTTGTTATGTACGAGCACTTAGAAACTGCAAAGACCACCGAAAACCTGCGCCGGATTGTGGTCGACCCGGTTTCTAGGGTCGAAGGCCACGGCAAAGTGACCTTGTTGTTGGACGAAAATAACAAAGTCCAACAGACCCGATTGCACATCGTCGAATTCCGTGGCTTCGAACGCTTTATCCAAGGCCGACCTTATTGGGAATTGCCGGTATTGGTTCAGCGCTTATGCGGCATTTGCCCAGTCAGCCATCATCTAGCGGCGGCTAAGGCGATTGACCAATTGGTTGGTGTCGATCCGGCTAATCTTCCGATAAGTGCAACCAAACTACGTCGCTTGCTGCATTTCGGTCAGGTCATGCAATCGCATGCCTTACATTTTTTTCACCTCTCCAGCCCGGATTTATTGTTCGGCTTTGAAAGCGAAATCGGCAAGCGCAACATCATTGCTGTACTAAACGAATATCCCGATATTGGCGTGCAAGGTGTTAAGTTGCGCAAATACGGCCAGGAAGTCATCCGGATGATTTCTGGCAAGCGCATTCATGGCACGGGCGCGATTGCGGGCGGCATGAATAAGTCATTAACCAAAGCCGAACGCGACTACCTGCTGGAAGACATTGACCAGATGATCCAGTGGTCGGCAGATTCTGTTGCGTTGATCAAGAAAGTGCATTGCTCTAACTTGCCTTATTACGATGATTTCGCCACCATCCGTTCCAATTACTTAGGGTTAATCCAGCCGAATGGCGCGTTGGAACTGTATCACGGCGGTATCCGCGCCAAAAATGATAAAGGCGAAACCATCGTCGATCATTTCGATTACTGCAACTACAACGCATTGATCCATGAAGAAGTCCGTTCATGGACGTACATGAAGTTTCCTTACTTGTTGTCGCTTGGCAAAGAAGAAGGCTGGTATCGTGTTGGCCCGTTGGCACGGGTCAATAATTGCGACTTCATTGACACACCGTTAGCGGAAGCGGCTCGTGTTGAATTTAAAGCGCACACTGACGAGGCGATGGTGCATAGTACGCTGGCAACCCATTGGGCGCGGCTGATTGAAGTCTTGCATTGTGCCGAAAGCATAAAGATCTTGCTAAATGACCCCGATGTAATGGGACATGATCTGGTGGCGCAAGGCGAGAAGCGGTATGAAGGCATCGGCGTCATCGAAGCGCCGCGCGGCACCTTATTCCACCATTACCAAATCGACGAAAACGACATCGTGACCAAAGCCAACCTGATCGTATCGACCACCAGCAACAACATGGCGATGAATGAATCAGTGCGGCAAGTGGCGGCGGAATATTTGTCCGGCAGGGAACTGACCGAACCGCTGTTGAATAACCTGGAAGTGGCCATCCGTGCTTACGATCCCTGCCTGTCCTGCGCGACCCATGCCGTCGGCAAAATGCCGTTGCAACTCGAATTGCTGGATGTTGAAGGCAAGTTGATTGATAAGCTGGTCAAGCACAGCGACGGTCAAATCGAACGGGCATAAGTGGTTAAGCTAGCTTTTAATAAGTTTAATCCGTTATGGTTCGACAGGCTCACCACGAACGGATTAAACCAACAGCCGTTCGTCCTGAGCTTGTCGAAGGACATAATAAGCAAGTGTCCAAACCTTTTTTAGTTTTCGGTTATGGCAACCTCAGCCGTGGCGATGATGCGGTTGGGCCGTTGCTACTGGAATATGTAGAGAATAACGTCGATTTGAAATACATTGATCTATTGACCGATTTTCAGTTGCAGATTGAACATGCGCTGGATTTGGAAAACAGGCAATTGGTCTTGTTTGTCGATGCCTCGGTCGCTTGTCATAAGCCATTTGACTTAAACGAGCTTAGCCCGGTTAGGGACAACAGTTATAGCACCCATGCGATGAGTCCGGCAGCCATTTTAGCCGTTTATCAAGATATAAAAAAACACACGCCGCCGCCCTGTTTTCTTTTAAGCATTCAAGGAGAGTCGTTTGAACTGGGCGAGGGCTTAAGCGCAAACGCTAAGGACAATTTAGCGCAGGCGTGTCGATTTGCCGATCAATTATTGCAAGCTATTGATGTCAATAAATGGCGAGAATTGGCAAGCTATGCATGAGCTGTCGTTGCTTGCGAACGTGCGGGAAATTTTGGAGGAACACGCCTTAAGCCAACACTTTAGCCAAGTTAGCAAAGTGACGCTGGAAATCGGCAAACTCTCCTGTGTAGAACCGGAAGCCTTGCGTTTCGGGTTTGATGTGGTGATGAAAGGTTCGCTGGCGGAAAATGCCGTGCTGATTATTAGCGAACTGGATGGTCTTGGGCTTTGCCAGCAATGCGGGCAGAAGTTTGTTATAGAAACACTTTATGAGCCTTGCGCTTCGTGCGGCAGTCCAGACGTTAAAATATTGCAAGGTAGGGAAATGAAGATTAAGGATTTGGTTGTTATTTAAAATATGGCCTTAAAACAACCAACAAATTTCGCCGCATATTTTTAAAAACCAGATACAAATGATTGAGGAGAATAGATGGGTATTGAATTGCTACCTAGTTTTATCCGACAGAACTATGAAGTCCATGAATGGAAGCATGCTTGTGCAATTTTGAAAGAAGACTTCCCATCTGAATGGGATGATATTTTGACGGTTCTCACTGCTTTTCGCCTAAACAAAAGCTGGATAACCAATCCCGGCGGGCGAAAATCGAAAATTTCTGAATTTATTGACAATTTTCTATATGAACGCAATTGGATCGAAAAAGAATTTAAAACGCAGGTAGTTGTCGATCAAAATACGGTGGACACCCCAACGCATAAAGTGGACTGTTTCCGTAACCGTGTGGCGTTAGAAATCGAATGGAATAACAAAGGCCCGTTTTATGATCGTGATTTAAACAACTTCAGGTTGCTTTTTGACCTAAGAGCAATTAGTGTTGGCGTTATTATTACTCGCTGTGATGATCTTCAAGACATTTTTAATGCCCTTGGCAGGGGCGCTTCCTATGGAGCGTCCACAACACACATGAGTAAGTTGCTACCGCGTATTAAGGGTGGCAGTGGTGCTGGTTGCCCTTTACTCGTCTTTGGAATTTCAAAATTATTATACGTGGAGGATGAATAACAGTGAATGCTTCTGACGACCTGCTAGATGAAGTAGGGAAAAGAAAATTTTCAACCGTGTTGGCTGATCCACCATGGCAGTTTCAAAACAGAACTGGAAAAATGGCTCCTGAACACAAGCGACTGTCACGCTACCCAACTATGACTCTGCAAGAAATTAAAGATCTACCCGTGGAAGCTATCGTTAATGAAACAGCTCATCTCTATCTTTGGATTCCAAACGCTCTTCTTGCTGATGGGTTGCAAGTGATGGAACACTGGGGTTTTACGTATAAAACTAATTTAATCTGGTACAAAATCAGGAAAGATGGTGGACCCGATAGAAGAGGTGTCGGATTTTATTTCAGAAATGTGACTGAAATGATTTTGTTTGGTGTAAGAGGAAAAAATGCACGTACACTTCAACCAGGTCGAAGTCAGGAAAATATCATCTCATCACAAAAGAGAGAACACAGTAGAAAACCTGACGAACAATATCAAATAATAGAGTCTTGCAGCCCTGGGCCATATATTGAACTATTTGCTAGAGGACCAAGAAAAGGTTGGTGCGTATGGGGGAATCAATCTCAGGAATACACCCCAGAATGGGATACATATTCAAACCATTCACAAGCAAATGTACTTACATTTAAGCAACGCAAGTTACTCTAATACATAAGGAAATTTATGTGCGGAATATGCGGTTGCGGTCAAACGGACAACACGTCTAAATTCCAGCCGATTGCTGGGAAACTTAAGCCTATACTTGCCCATCACCCTAACCATCCCGATCATGCCCATGAACATCACGATAACGAACGACTGATAAAAGTCGAGGAGGACTTGCTCAGTAAAAACAATGCCTACGCAGCACAGAACCGTAGCTATTTTCAACAGCACCATATTTTTACCTTAAACTTGGTTTCCAGCCCCGGCGCGGGCAAAACGACCTTATTAGTTGAATCGATTAAGTTATTAAAAGATAGGTTTCCTATCGCCGTCATCGAAGGTGACCAGCAAACCGAGTACGATGCCGATAGGATAAGGGCGACAGGTGTTGCGGCAGTACAAATTAAAACGGGTCGGGTTTGTCACCTTGATGCCCATGCTATTGGTCATGCCGTTACCGAATTACAAGTGAAAGAACACAGCCTGTTGTTTATCGAAAACGTGGGCAACCTCGTTTGCCCGTCGTCATTCGATTTGGGCGAAGCACACAAAGTAGTTGTACTGTCGGTAACCGAAGGCGACGACAAACCGATCAAATACCCGGACATGTTCCATGCCGCCGATTTAATGATTATCAACAAAACCGATTTATTACCGTATGTCGATTTTGATGTGGAACGTTGTATTAACTTTGCCAAACAGGTGAACCCTGCTATTCAGGTTATGCAATTGTCTGCGACGAAAGGCGATAATTTGTCGAACTGGACGGATTGGCTTGCTGGGAATGTCGAGTAGGCATTAGGCAGTGATTGTCTGATGTAATCTTGTATGAGCAAAACAAGCCTTTAGCCGTTTACTGCATCAACATATCCTCGGCAGTTGTTCGCCGCTCAATAGATCCAACACACGGCTGATACCCATAACGGTTTGAAGAGTTACCAAACCCTTGGGATGTCCGGCCTTGACCAGCCCAATTAAACTGGCTTGCCGTCCGAGCGGATGCTGACGTAAGACTCTCAGCGTTTGCCCGGTTTGCGCTTCCGGCACAAATAGGGCAAAACAGCCTTCGTTAGCGATATACAGGGGATCGAAGCCCAAAATTTCGCACACGCTGTTCACCTCTTGCCGTACCGTTAGCGCCGGTTCGCTGATTTCAAATTGATGCCGGGAAGTTGCAGCAAGTTCTATTAGGCAACTTGCTAGACCGCCGCGCGTTAAATCGCGCATACAATGAATATCGATACCGGCTTGGATTAAATCTTGCACAATACCGGATAAGTCGGCGCAGTCGCTGGTAATATCATGCTCGAAATCGGCCGCTTCGCGTTCCAGCATCACGGCAATGCCGTGCCGGGCAATATCGCTATTGATAATAATAACGTCTCCGGGTTGGATTCGGGCTGGTGATACCTCGGCATTATTCAAGATAACACCAATCCCCGCAGTATTAATATAAACCCCATCGCCGCTGCCGCGATCAACGACTTTGGTATCGCCGGTTACTATTTGGACGTCGGCTTGGTGCGCGGTTTGCTGCATGGAATGGAGAACGCGTTGTAAATCCTTTATGGCGAAACCTTCTTCTATAATCAGCGAACAACTGAGATACAAAGGTTTTGCGCCGCTCATCGCCAAGTCATTCAAGGTGCCACATACCGCCAGTTTGCCGATATCGCCGCCGGGGAAAAAGAGCGGCTTCACGACATAGGAATCGGTCGTAAAGGCAATTTTATTCGTTCCGATGCCGCATACCGCACTGTCATGTTTCTGGCTCAAGATAGGATTATTAAATTCCGGCTGGACAATGCTATCGAGTAATTGCTGCATTAAGCGTCCCCCTCCGCCATGCGCCATAACGATTTGCTCGTATTGCAATGGCAAGGGACAATTCAACTCCAGGTCAGGCATGTTGATTCCTGCGGTAACGATAATAAGCGGCGCATGCGCCTTCGGAGCTTACCATCGTTGCACCTAATGGCTGTTCAGGGCTGCACCGTGTGCCGAATTCAGGACATTGCGCCGGTTTTATAAGGCCTTGCA
>DLHW01000028.1:0-88983 GCA_002483425.1 Methylococcaceae bacterium UBA7658 | reverse complement strand
CATTCCAGGGTTCGTATTCGTCTGCCAATGCCAACCCGCTGGCAGCAATTTCACCCAAGCCCCGCCAATTTCTATCAACGACTTTAAACACCTGCTCCATCAATTGTTGGGCTGGCTGATTGCCTTGTTCTTTTACCACGCGACTGTATTGGTTTTCAACCTGACAGCGCTTTTCTTCCAGTTGTTTGATGCACAGATACAGTCCATGCAGAATATCGATGGGTTCAAAACCTGTAATGACAATAGGAATCCGATACTGGGCGGAAATCGGGATATATTCATGACAGCCCATTATGGAACAGACGTGCCCTGCACCAAGAAAACCCTGTACCTGACGATTAGTTGAATTCAACAAAGCTTGCATAATCGGCGGTACCCGAACATGGCAAATGAGTAACGAGAAATTAAGTAAACCCAATTGTTTAGCTTGATAAGCGGTTAAAGCGGTCGTCGGGGCGGTAGTTTCAAAGCCGACACCAAAAAAAACAACCTGCTTGTCAGGGTGTTGCAGGGCGAGTTTAACAGCGTCTAATGGCGAATAGACAATGCGGATATCCGCGCCTTGCGCTTTTAACTTTAATAAATCCAGATGTGAGCCGGGTACGCGCAGCATGTCGCCAAACGAGCAAAAAATCACATCAGGTTTTGCTGCAATCGCCAGCGCCTTGTCGATATAAGCCAATGGCGTAACGCAAACTGGACAGCCAGGGCCGTGAATGAGATTAATTTCTTCTGGAAGCAGTTGGTCGATGCCGTATTTAATGATGCTATGGGTTTGGCCGCCGCATACTTCCATGATATGCCACGGTTGTGTGGTAATCGCTTTAATTGCGTTAACTAGGGTTTTAACCGTCTCTGGGTTGCGGTATTCAGCGAGGTACTTCATGCTTGCCGGTCTGCCGAAGATAAGTCCTCGAAAGCAGTTAAACTGACTAGCGCTTCGTCTGCATTAAGCACGGATAATGCAAATCCAGCATGGACAATGACATAGTCGTTAATTTTGGCGTCCGGCACGTAAGCCAAGCTGATTTTGACGCGAACACCCGAAAAGTCGGCAAGACCCGTTCGCGCCAAAGGATCGTTGTGTTCGTTGATGTCGATCAGTTGTCCGGGGATAGCTAAGCACATTATTGCGATCCGGTGAAAGTTGCGGCATAGATTTGGCCAAGCGCTAAGCCGCCGTCGTTTGGCGGTATTTGCTCGTGGCAGTATACGTTAAAACCGGCGGATTTTAATTTAACAACCGTCTTTTCCACTAAGACTGCGTTTTGAAAACAACCGCCGCTCAACACGACGGTTTTTTCTCCGGCGCAATGGGCGACTGCTAAGATAATATCTGCCAAGGTATTATGGAATTTAGCGGCAATCAAAGCCGGCTCGAAATTAACACGATCTTCGAGAAGCTGTTCCAATAAAACTCGCCAATCGACAACCATGGATTTTCCGTCTTTGAGTTCGAATTGATAATGTTCGTTAGTCGAAATCGAAGCCGCGCAGTTCTCCAGGAACATGGCTGCCTGCCCTTCGTATTGATTATAGTGGCAAAGACCTAATAAACTCGCGGTGGCGTCGAACAAGCGACCAGCACTGCTTGTGCGCGGACAATTGAGTTGTTTATCCAACGCCGTTTGCAACAACTTTAACTCCTGCTCCGTAAAAGGCAGATCCATTCGTTTGAAAACCCCGCTGGAAAAGTTTTCGTAGAGTAACCCCAACGCCGCGCGCCTCGGCTCCCGTATCGCTTTACCGCCGCCCGGCAGCGGGAACGGCCGGAAGTGTGCAAAACGTTGATAACCCTGACCGGTAATGAATAAAAATTCGCCGCCCCAAAGCGTATTATCATCACCCAATCCGGCGCCGTCCCAAACGATTGCTAGCGCCGGGGGCGCAAGGCCGTGTTCGGCCATGCAACTTAGCCCATGCGCATAGTGATGTTGCACGGAATATTTCGAAACGCTCAATTGCTCCGCAAATTGGCTGCTAACATAACCTTCATGCAGGTCTCGCATTATTCGCACAGGCGCGAATCCGTAAAATTGCTGTAAATCGGATAAAACCGTTTGGAATTGCCGTTGTGAATCGCTCGAATCCAGATCCCCCAAATGCTGGCTGAGAATAATGTGGTTATCGTGGCTAACGGCAAGGGTGTTTTTGAGATGTCCGCCTAAAGCGAGCGTTTTTGACTGCACGGTTTTTAAGTGTAGCGGTAACGGTGCATAACCTCTCGCCCGGCGTAATAAGGTCGCATTACCGTTAATGCAACGGACGACCGAATCATCCAAAGGCCGCAAAATTGGCCGGTTATGCGTTAAAAAATAATCGGCGACACCTTTCAATCTGACCGAGGATTCCGCATCGTTAGTACAAATCGGCTCATCATGACGATTGCCGCTTGTGGCAACGAGCGGAGCACCGAATTCATGTAGTAGTAATTGATGTAACGGAGAATACGGCAGCATGACGCCGAGCAGAGAAAGCTCCGGCGCGACCGCCCGAGCAACCGGAATATCCAGTTGCTTACGGCGATGCAACAACACGATAGGCGCTGCATAAGACTTGAGCGCGGCTGCTTCTACGGCGTTCATTCCACAGATTCGCCGGACCTGACCGATATCCGCCGCCATAATTGCAAACGGTTTCTGCGGGCGCTGCTTCCGCTCTCTTAGTCGTTCGATGGTGTCCTGATTTGCCGCATCGGCCAGCAACTGGTATCCGCCGATGCCTTTTAAAGCGACGATATTACCGGCTTTTAAATAAGCGGCAGCCGCAATTATGGCATCGTTTTGGCCGGAAAGTAGAAATCCGGAAGCGTCTAATAAACTAAGTTGCGGCCCACAGCGCGGACAGGCAATCGTCTGGGCGTGAAATCGCCGGTTTTTAGGGTTTTGATAATCCTGGAAACAGTCCTGGCATAATTCAAATGCCGACATGCTGGTACGCGTTCGATCATATGGCTGGCGCACCATGATACTGTAGCGAGGGCCGCAATAACTGCAACTCGTGAACGGATAACGGTAAAAGCGGCTGGACGGATTAAAAATATCGCCGCTACACTCCTGGCATGTGGCAATGTCGGGCACTACAAACGGCGATTGCTTAGCTTCTATAATGCTCTGTTTTATAGTGAAATTTTCAAAACAAGCGGGCGGATGCCGGGTGATCGTTTGCGATTGTATACTCGCGTGAGGCGGTAAATTATTAGCCAGATCGGCTAGAAAATCTTGTTGCTGGCTGGTTTGACCTTCGATGGCAATAGTAACGCCAGCGGTGGTGTTCACTACCCAGCCACATTGCTGATGACGGTTCGCAAGCTGTAACACAAAAGGGCGAAACCCGACGCCCTGTACGAAACCGGTAATTTTAATTTGAAGATTTATTGTACTGATGGATTGATTCTATTGAAAAAAGCCAGAAATAAAGTAACCAACTCTTATACTGTTGAAGATAGTTGTAAGTTTCCGGTAACCACACCGATCAATCTAAATATTAGGCCGGTTTTGGTTCCAAACCGCGTACAAGCGGTTTGGAACCAAACTAAAATAGAAAAAACAATTAATGAACAAGGATTACCTAAGCCCCTTACTCCTATCATCCGTTAAAGCGTTTAGCTTCTATTCCTGTACTAATAAATAGCGTAGAAACATTACCCCATTTTACTACTTCATCATTTTATCCTTGAACATCGTATCTAGATTTTCGTTGGTTTGTTGCGAATAGTCGTCGACGTGATCCTCAACCGGTTCAATCTGCGCAACTGGCCGCGGCGCCGGTGCTACATAGGGTTCTATTTTAGGGTTGTCGACCAACCTGAATATTTGCCCGTAAGAATTACTCTTATCGAAATCGTCCCAGATATACTTGGGTTGAATGACCGGTTTGGTTGGCAACGGCGCTGTGACGACATCGAAAGCGCCGGTAAATATCCTGCCCGCCGCATCGAACGTGCCTTTTATTACCCCGCCGACAACCCCGTAAATCAAGTTAGCGTCTTGGTAATTTTCCGGGTAGTTGTAAACATTAATGATGTTTTTAGGAATTTCGAGCGGTGCGGAAGCTAAATTGGCGGCGCCCAACAATGCCTTATCGCCGACTTGACGGACGTACCGGTCATGCTCCATCTTTTTTTGCAACTCGACTTGACGTTTGAGCAGTTGCTCATTCTGTTGCTGCTGCTCGTAATAATCCACTGCATTCGCTGGCAAGTGTGTCAGCACTAAAACCGGAATGATTGAAATTAGCGTGATTTGTCTGATTGAAGTCATGTCGAGTCCTGTAAATCAGTTTAAATTTAGACACTCAGTATAGCAGAGCTTTGATTATTTACTTTTTCAAGGCTTTGGCAAATGCATTCGCCATTGAATTTTGGATCTGGGGCTGATTTTGCTGCTTAGCTCTGTTGACAGTTTTTTGCGGCGCCCGTTCATTATTCCCTGCCTTAATTTCGCTGGGATCGACAGCCGATTTCATCGACAACGAAATCCGCTGCCGGGCGGCATCGACTTCCAACACCCGAACAGCCACAAAGTCGCCGGTTTTGACCGCATCCCTCGGATCTTTGACAAAGGTATCTGACAAATGCGATATATGGACAAGCCCGTCCTGGTGGACGCCGATATCGACAAAGGCGCCGAAATTGGCGACATTGGTGACCACGCCGTTCAATCGCATACCCGGTTCAAGGTCGGTGATTTTTTCGATCCCGGCCTGGAATTCGACGCTTTTGAATTCCGGCCTGGGATCGCGTCCCGGTTTTTCCAGTTCCTTTAAAATATCGGTAACGGTCGGCAAGCCGAACGATTCGCTGGTGTATTTGGCGGGATCGAGTTTGCGGATAATTTGGCTTTGTCCGATCAAGTCGCGAATTGATTTCCCGGTATCCTTCAAGATGACTTCGACGACAGGATACGCTTCGGGATGAACGGCGGACGCGTCCAGCGGATTATCGCCGTTCATGATACGCAAGAACCCGGCCGCTTGCTCGTAAGCCTTGTCGCCTAAACGGGGCACTTTTTTAAGCTGCTTACGGTCGGAAAATGCGCCGTTCTGGTTACGGAAAGCCACAATATTCTCGCTCAGACTCGGCGTCAACCCGGACACTTGTTTCAGCAAGGACACCGAAGCCGTATTGACATCCACCCCGACCGCATTAACGCAATCCTCGACGACGTTATCCAAGCCGCGCGCCAATTGGACTTGGTTGACATCGTGCTGGTACTGGCCGACGCCGATCGCCTTGGGGTCGATTTTGACTAATTCCGCCAGCGGATCTTGCAAACGCCGGGCGATTGACACCGCGCCGCGCAGGGAAACATCCAACTCGGGAAATTCCTTCGCCGCCAATTCCGAGGCCGAATAAACCGATGCGCCCGCTTCGGAGACCGTAATTTTGCGGACATTCAAATCTTTGTGTTGCTTCATCAAATCGGCGACGAGCTGGTCGGTTTCCCTAGACGCCGTGCCGTTGCCGATACTGATCAAATCAACACTGTGCCGCTTAATCAACTTATACAATGTTGCAATCGATTGATCCCATTGATTTTTCGGTTGGTGCGGATAAATCGTTCCAGTCGCCAGCAGTTTTCCGGTCGGATCGGCCACCGCGACTTTAACGCCGGTGCGGATGCCGGGATCAAGCCCCATCGTTGCTTTGGCCCCGGCTGGGGCGGCCAGCAATAAGTCTTTCAGGTTGCTGGAAAAGACGCGTATCGCTTCCAGTTCGGCGGCTTCGCGCAAGCGCAGCTTCAAATCCAGATCGATACGGGTAAATAACTTAATTTTCCAGGCGAACCTTGCTGTTTCCGCCAGCCAGGCATCGGCGGGTTTACCGGTACCGGCAACTTCCAAGCGCTTAGATACCAATTGGGCGCATCGATCATGACCTTGTTGTTCGTCCGCTTCCGGCAATAAATTGAGCGACAAGATATTTTCGTTCCGGCCCCGGAACAATGCCAATGCACGGTGCGAAGGGATTTTGTTGATGGCTTCCTGGTAATCGAAATAATCCTTGAATTTAATGCCGTCCTGTTCTTTGCCGGATTGCACGGTAGCGTACATTACGCCTTTTTGCCAAAGCTGCTCCCTGAGCTCCGCCAACAGTTCGGCGTCTTCGGATAAGCGCTCCATGATGATTTGACGCGCGCCTTCCAAAGCGGCGGCAACATCGGCAACACCCAGTTCTTCGTTGATGTAACTTTCGGCAATTTGCTGAGGAATAACGTTCCGATCAGCCAAAATAGCGTCGGCCAACGGTTCCAACCCAGCCTCCCGGGCAATCTGGGCTTTCGTGCGGCGTTTGGGCTTGTAGGGTAGATATAAGTCTTCCAGCAGAGTTTTGGTGTCCGCATCGAGTATTACGGTTTCCAATTCCGGCGTCAGCTTGCCTTGGGAGCGAATACTTTCCAGGATAGTTTCCCGGCGTTCGTTAAGCTCGCGCAGGTAAGGCAGGCGCTCTTCCAATGCACGCAATTGCGTGTCGTCAAGCCCGCCAGTGGCTTCTTTCCGGTAGCGGGCGATAAACGGCACGGTCGCGCCTTCGTCCAGTAAAAGAACGGCGGCTTGTATTTGTTTGGCGTTGACCGAAAGTTCTTCAGCGATACGTTGTATTACATCCATTTCTTAGAGGCGATCAAATTTGTAAAAGCGCATTGTAGCAATTGTAAGTGAGTTGAGAAGCCTTTTCGTGTAAGCTCAACCCCCTGCTATCGTCAACCTGGCTTTTGACATAGCTGGACGCAAAATCCATTACTTTCGGAAGTCTGAAAAATTAAAATTATGAAATCAAGAGAAAGGCGCCACGGCCTGGTTGTGGTCAACACCGGGGACGGCAAAGGCAAGTCGTCTAGCGCATTGGGCATGGCGTTCCGGTCGGCCGGCTGGGGTATGAAAGTGTGCGTTATCCAGTTTATCAAAGGCCAATGGCAGACGGGCGAACAAAAAGCCGCGGCCCGCTTCGATAATATCGAATGGTACGCACTGGGCGACGGCTTTACCTGGGATACCAAAAATCCGGAACAGGACATAGCAACCAGCCGGGAAATCTGGGAATTCAGTAAGCAAAAAATCCTGTCGCAAGTATTCGATGTCGTCGTGCTGGACGAGATTAATTACTGCTGCGGATATAACTGGATAACCGGGGAAGAAATAGCCGGTTTTATCTTGAACCATAAGCCGCGTTGGCTGCACTTGATCTTGACCGGACGCAACGCGCCAGCCGAAGTCATTGAAATTGCCGATACGGTTACCGAAATGACCAAAATCAAACATGCTTACGAGCAAGGGATTCTAGCTGAGCAGGGCATTGAATTCTAGAATTAAACCCAATCCTCAGCGATTGAAATCCGCAAATAAGGGCTTCTTTGCGTTAAATCATGCCGAGCCTTGACCTAAATCAACTTAGCCGGTAACTCCAATTGCTGGGGCTGAATAATTGGAATACACTTCATTCGTAAAATTACATAAACGTTTTTAACAATCAGCAGAGGTATAAAATGTCAGACGAAAATTTGCCAGAAGAAAAAATGTCGGAGTCGGCCAAGTTAATGATCGCTGTCGTCGGAGCAATCGTTATTGGTTTTGTAATGGTGGGCGTAAACAAAATCCAAACCACCGAGCAAAAAGAATCCGCTGCGATGGTAAGGAATGTTTTCAATTTACAAACGATGGCGAACGAGCAATGCCCTCAAGCGATCAAGCAACATACCGGCGAACAGGTTTATTTCCCAGCTTCCACCGATAGCGATAAAGAAACGTATATTACAATGAAATGGAATGGCGAAAACAGCCAAAAAGGCGGTTTCAAGACTGCATCTTGCACTATCCGTTCCACCGTGGGCGGAATTGCCGAACTCATTATCGACGATAAGCCCATTATCCAACGAAAAACTCAATAACTTTATTTTTTACACCTGATTATTCTCGCTTGAGAATAATCAGGCTTTAGCGCTTATCGTTTACCTTTCCGCACCCTCGTTTAATCCAATCCTCAAAAATGTCCGGAAAAAGCGACACACCCGTTTTCCGGCTCCACGCATATCAATATTGACTGCTCTCAAATTTAGGTTAAAACGCAAAGATGGCTGATTGTAAGAGCGGCTGTGCATAACCTAGTTGTGCTTCAATAAATTCTTTTCGGTTTTAACGGCAGATTCAAAGCGCCGCCCGGAAAGTTAATATCGCAAATTTAGTTAAACTATTTTTATGACAAAACCGTTATTGAGAGGAGTTTTAAAAACGTGGAAAGAGGATCGGGGCTTTGGCTTCATTACACCCGATAACGGCGGCAGAGACGTATTTATCCACATCTCTGCAATCGTAGAAGAAACCGGCCGCCGCCCAGAACCCGGCGATATCCTGCTATACCAAATCGTCAGGGATAAACACGGTAAATTCAGAGCCATAAACGCCAGTATCGAGAAGATAAAGACAGGCAAACAAAAGCCAAGTTCTTATCATAAGACAAAACCCAGTGTTGTATTGTTAACAGGTATCGCCGTTTGTCTGTTGATTCTGGCAATTGCTTTAGCAGCCTATTTTTATTTCCGTCCGGACGAAGCTGGCGGTAGTTTGTTTTAAGACGATCACTACAACCCGTTCCCGTCAACCCCATCAAAGCCCAAGACTGAAATTCGATTTCAGCTTGGGTAAATCGAATCTTCAAATTCTGACCCTGTTGGGTTGCATGTACCGGCGTATACGCTGATGTTTTGATCAATAAACCGGACATTTGTAAGGGGATCGTTCCAAATTTAATGCACGTTTAAAGTCCAACAGAAGATTAAAAAACCGATTTTTGAGTGGGCCTATTTCATTGTAAAGGTCAAATAGCCGGGGCGGCCGGTTTTTCCTGATTCCGTCTTTTTTTAAACTGGATTTAATCAATTCATCACGACTTAGCCGGAGACTCACGAAGTACTTTAGCTATTTTCTAATGCGTCTCATACAAGCCATGTTCTACAAGGCAGAATTATTCTGTCCGGTTGTGAAGCTTAGTAGGTAGTATTACGTATTTAAATAATAAACCCAGTACGCTATTGTTAGCGCCGAATCACTGTATTAGTTTATAAACCGGTTTGGCGGAGTTTTTTTAAGAAAGGGAAAATCGATCTGTCATCATCCTTGCAACATGCTGACAAGAAAGTAGAAATAATAATTATTTCCGCCGGAACAAACCAGGTCGCGTTTCTTAATAACCTATTTAAAAGGCAAACATGTCGAAATTATCCAACAATCTCATCAACTCCTTAGCCGTGGTACTGCTATGCGTCTTTAATCGCGGCATTTTAGCGGCAGAAACCAAAATGATTAGCGCTGAGACGAGCGGAACGGCAGGAAATTCATCCAGCTATTTTCCGAAAATCTCGGCGGACGGACGTTACGTCGTATATGAATCCAATGCTAGTAATCTGGTTGACGGCGACACCAACGCTAAAAAAGATATTTTCGTTTACGATCATACCGCTCAAGAAACCCGGCGGGTAAGCATCGATTCCACCGGTATCGAAGCCAACGGCGACTCCAGTTTTCCTGTAATAACGCCGGATGGGCGTTATATCGCTTTCGATTCCGATGCAACCAACTTAGTTGCCGGCGATACTAATTCCGCTAAGGATGTTTTTATTCACGACCGGGCGACACAACAAACTCACCGGGTGAGTGTTAAAACGGGCGGCTTAGAGCTACCGTACGGCGCGAATAACGACGGCGCAACCAATCACACAATGACTCCCGACGGCCGTTTCGTGGTATTTTCAAGTTGTATTACAGTACCCGGCGGCGAACCTAGCCATGAAGACAACGGCACTTTTATTTTTGACCGTAAAACCGGCGAAACCCAATTGGTTAGCGTTAATTCCTCTGGATTACAATCTTCCGGATGTAGTTTTTTTCCGAAAGTCAGCGCGGACGGACATCTAATCGCATTCGTATCGACTGGCGATGACTTGGTCGATAACGACACCAATAACTCACCCGACATTTTCGTACATGACCGGACAACGGGGCAAACCGCACTAGCCAGTGTCGATTCAAACGGTATCCTCGCCAATGCCGGGGTCAATATCACTCCCCGGTATGTATTCGATTTTAGCTACGATGGCCGGGTGGTGTTGTTTAAATCGAAATCGACCAACCTCGTCGAAGGTGTTAACGACGGTAGATCGTACAATTTCGTGCATGACCGGCTAACCGGTCAAACCGTGCTTTCGAGTCAATATGCCAAATACCCTTTGAAAGGCCTGCAAATTAATACGGTAAGTTTTAGTGTAGCGGATGACCGGTACACTACCTATCCTACGTCATTTGCCGATACGTCAGGCAATACAACTTCGCAAATCATCTTCCACGATAAGCTGTTGAATACTACCCAAAGCACGGACTTGACCGTAACCGCATCAGCGGCGCCGGAATCTCTGACGCCCGGCGGAATTGGCTTATACACGTTCACTGTGACCAATAACGGCCCGGTTAAAATTACTAAAGTCAGCGTTACCCATGTACCGATGGGTGGAACAACGCTGAGCTTAACAACCGGTTCCAATCCATGCTTATTTGTCAGCACTGTGAGCGTATGCAAGTTGAGCAGTCTGCTACCGGGCCAAAGCAAGACATTTCAAGCCGAAATTCAAGCGGTTGACGATGTTGTAACGCAACAAGTTTCCATCGCGGCAAATCCATTGGATATAGAACCTTTCGATAACTATCTTTCAGTCACGACACCGGTAACGCCTTAATGTAACGCAGAATCGATAAGGCTGAGTCAGGGTATTTTAAACAGGCTTAATTTGCAGTCTTGCCGGGAAGTTGGCTGAGCAAGACTGCAGTAAAGATTGCAGTTCGTTATAAAAACCTTAACGACTTATTTAATACTCCGCATCATGATACACGTTTTGAACATCGTCCAAATCATTGAGCATGTCCAAAAATTTTTCCAGCAATGGAATATCGTCCCCAGTGACGGCTGTAACACTTTTGGGAATAAACTGTATTTCATCGACTTCGTAATCGATTTCGCCCAAGGCGTCCGCTAACGCTTGTTTAGCTTTAAAATAATTAGCTGGCGGGGTGAAGACGGTAATTTTGCCGTCTTCGTTTTCTATGTCGGTAACATCCACATCCGCCGATAATAAGGCCTCATAAACCGCGTCTTCATCAACATAATTAAACGCTAAAATGGCCGTATGGTCGAACATATGACTAACCGTGCCGGGCGTTCCTATTTTACATTTTGTTTTAGTAAAACAAAGCCTTACATCGCCGAAAGTGCGGTTTGGATTATCCGTCAGACAATCGACAATCACCATGCAACCACCGGGGCCGTAGCCTTCATACCGAGCAGGCGCAAAATCTTCGCCGCCGCCGCCTTTGCCTTTTTCGATAGCTTTTTCGATGACGTGTGCAGGCACTTGATCCTTTTTAGCCCGCTCGATTAAACCGCGCAACGCTAAATTGCCGTTCGGATCGATACCGCCGGATTTTGCGCAAACATAGATTTCCCGTCCGTATTTACTGTAAAGCTTGGCTTTAGCATCGGATGTTTTCGCCATCGATACCTTCCGGTTTTGATAAGCTCTTCCCATAGTATTACTCCAATATCGAATAAAAATGGCGCAATTTTACAGGTTAGTATTTTCAAGTGAAACATTTAGCGTTGACCTTAATTCGGTCACGCCATTGGAAAGGCGGTTTTCTCCCTGATTGGAGCGATCGTTAATGGGGCTAAACTGGTTAAATAAAATATTTCCGTTATCATTGCCGCTATGACAATAGTAATTCCATGTTGGCCTTATGTTTACGGATCGCCTTCCGGAACCGGAAAACTTCGCTCGCTTCCCGAAGATTTTAAGGTGTACGAAGACCTTTCATTTGAACCGTCCGGCGCGGGCGAACACGTATTCCTGCAAATACAGAAAAACGGTGAAAACACTGAATTTATCGCCCGTGAACTGGCGCGGTTTACTAATGTCCGCCAAGGCGACATCGGTTATGCGGGATTAAAAGACCGCTATGCGATTGCGACACAATGGTTTAGCGCTTGGTTGCCGGGGAAATCCGAACCTGACTGGACGGCTTTCGAAACCGGGAATATAAAAGTCTTGCAAACGCATAGACACGCCCGCAAATTAAAACGCGGGGTATTATCGGGTAACCGTTTTGAGATCGTCATTCGCGATTGGCGCGGCGACCTGGAAAAAACTATCGAGCAATTAACCCTTATCAAAACAGGCGGTATTGCCAACTACTATGGCGAACAACGGTTCGGAAATCACGGTCAGAATGTTAACAAAGCATTAGCGATGTTTAGCGGTGACCGAGTTAAACGCGCACAACGCAGTCTCTATCTGTCCGCCGCCCGGTCTTATTTGTTTAACCAAATTCTAAGCGGCAGAATTATTAGAGGAACGTGGAACCTGGCCATACCGGGCGATACGTTCATGTTCGATCGTTCTCAAAGCCATTTTAAATCGCTAGAACCGGACCCTGAAATTCTACTCAGAGTTGCAACCAACGCCATTCATCCCACCGGCGCGTTATGGGGAAAAGGCGAAGTTGACGTGTCGGCTGACGCGCTAATCATCGAGCAAGCGGTCATCGAAGCCAACTTAGAATTGGCGCAAGGGTTAATTAGTAACGGCGTGGAAAAAGCCCGCCGTGCGCTAAGAGTGAACGTGGAAAATCTGGAATGGCAGTTTATCGGCAATTCCGCCTTAAAACTCCGTTTTAGCTTACCTGCCGGCAGTTACGCCACAGCGTTGTTAAGGGAAATTGTTATTTTTTGACCAAGATCGCGCGTTCATTATGATTTCATTTAAAATGGCGCTTAGCTTTGCGCCCTCTCAAAGTAATCGAGTAGGCAGTTTTTAAGGTTTATCTTACATTAGCCGTTTAATATAAAGCGAGAAACTATATATCTTTGATACATTTAATGATTGAGTTACTCGAATGAAAGAGTCCATGTTTATGCATACGGATACCCTTAACCGTTTACAGCACGATCATCAGTTCGCGTTCATCAACAAAAAAGGCGAACGCCGGACGCGCTTGGTATTAGTGCTGACTTTGTTGACGATGATTCTAGAAATCAGCACAGGCATGATGTTCGGTTCGATGGCCTTATTGGCGGACGGCTGGCACATGGGCACCCATGTCGCCGCATTTATGATCACTTTATATGCTTACCGCTACTCCCGCCGTCATGCGCACGATGAAAAATTTGCTTTTAGCAGCGGAAAAGTCGGCGTTTTAGGCGGATTTGCCAGTTCGGTCGCTTTGGGTGTGGTGGCGTTAATGATGTTAATCGAATCCGGCGAAAGAATGTTTACGCCGCGGCTCATTCAATTCGACCATGCTTTGATGGTGGCGGGGTTCGGCCTATTGATCAATTTTGTTTGCGCCTTACTGCTTAGAGATTCTCATCACGACCATCACGGGCATACCCGCGACGAGCATGAGCACCATCACGATCATAACCTTAAAGCAGCCTATTTTCATGTTTTAGCCGATGCATTAACCTCCATGCTAGCCATAATTGCGCTGTATTCGGGAAAATATTACGGCTGGCATTGGCTCGACCCCGCCATGGGCATTCTGGGCGCTATGATTATTACACGCTGGTCGATTTCCTTAATGAAAGAAACCAGCCCGGTTCTTTTGGATGAAAGCATTGCGTTAAAACACAAAACGGCAATTAAAGACATCATCGAGAGCGATGCCGATAATCGTATTGCGGACTTGCACGTCTGGCGCGTCGGACCGGATCATTTTGCGGTCATTCTTACGGTGGTTTCACATCAGCCCAAACAACCCGACTATTACAAAGCTTTATTGATGCAGTCCTTAAACCTAAAGCCATCGAAGAGCGTTTTCAGACTGGCTCATATCACAGTCGAGGTGCATGAATGCCGCGAAAAAAATTGTTTCAACGAGCATTTAGTCCACTAAACCGTTAGCGGACATGCTTGTTCAAACCAAAACTAAAATTCCGCTTTATTTTCAGGTCTTAGCCGGTGTCGCCATAGGTTCAATGCTGGGGGTGTCGTTCGGGACCACACCTTTTTTGGGGGGCTTTTTAACGAACGAAGCTTTGGGTCAACTAGGCTTGTTAGTGATCCGTTTATTAAAAACATTGGCGACACCTTTGGTCTTCTTGGCTATTTTAGACGCCTTCATTCATTGCAACATTTCTTTCCGGCACGGCGGACGGTTATTAGCGATATGCGGCGTTAATTTACTCGCCGCACTCCTGCTCGGTTTAACGATTATGAACGGTTTCACCCCGGGCGAAGCCTGGCGCGGACAGCTTCAAGAGTTAGCCCTGCATTTACATGCTCAAACCGCGACCACGCTCACCCCCATTAAACCGGCTCCGGAAGGCGCAAGCCTCCATCCGTTGAAAAATATAGCCGGTTATATTCCTGAAAATATCCTCGATCCGTTTATAACGAATAATGTGATTTCGGTCATTTTATTGGCTTTATTTTTAGGCAGCGCAATTCGTTACCTTAAACATCAGGAGGAAAGTCCCGGTATCGGCAGTTTAACAACACTCATCGCCACAGGTTATCAACTCATTCTGCAAATGCTGACATGGGTCATTTTACTTATTCCCGTAGCGATTACGGGAGTAGTCGCGCAAGTCGTTGGAAAAGCCGGATTAAGCGTATTTTCTTGGTTAAGCGTTTTTCTGTTTACGATGTTGGCGGGTTTATTCATTCATGCTCTAATTTATTATCCTTTGATGGCGCGTTGGCTGGGCAATATGCCTATTAAACGTTATCTCGGTCAAGGTTTAGACGCAATATTGACCGGATTTTCAACCAATAGCAGCCTAGCCACCGTACCGGTAACGCTGCATTGTTTAACTGGAAAAATGGGAGTTTCAGAACGGTCCGCGCGGTTATCGGCTTTAATCGGCACCAATTTAAATAATGACGGCATCATTTTATACGAGGCTATGACGGCATTGTTTCTCGCCCAGGCGCTCGGATTCAATTTAGACATAAGCCAGCAACTCATGATCGCGGCAGCTTCGATAATGGTCGGCATCGGTGTCTCGGGTATACCCGAAGCCGGTTTGATTGCGCTGCCTTTGGTGTTAAGCGCCATCGGTTTATCCGAACAACTCATCGTCGCCATCATTCCGTTGATTGCGGCGGTCGATTGGATAATCGCCCGTTGCCGTTCAGTGGTCAACGTCATGAGCGATATGCTGGTGGCTATTTTGCTGGACCGGTTTGAAGACGCTCAAGACAACGTTAACTAAACCGGCGCATCGATTTCAATTAAACTAATAAGGCGCTGATACCTGTAAGGAATACGCTTACAGGTATCTTTTAAGAGAAGATTTCTATTTGTTGCAGATTTTCTTGCGGTTAGCAACAAAGCCTTTGGTCTGGGCATCGGCTTCGTTCATATATTCGCCTTGTTTCGTTTTGCCGTAGAACTTGCTGCCTTCGCAATGATAAATTTTAGAATGGGTATTAACCCAAACTTTACCCGTACCGGCAGCCGGTGCTTGTACTGCCGCTGTTTGCTGAGTATTAGATTGCACAACCGGCGCGGCAATTTGTGCAGGCGCTTGCGACGGTGTAGCTGTATTTGAAGCTGGAGCGGCAACTTGGCCCAAAGCAGGCTGGGTTTGCACAGGCGCGGGAGCTGCTATTTGTGCAGGGGCCGGTTGAGTTTGCACGGAAGCGGAATTCGCAGGTTTATCGGCGAACCACTCTTTCACGCCATCATGACCCCGACATGCGCCTCTTTTCGAGGCGCCGGTGTATTCCGTTCCGTCTTTACAAATACCGGTCACCGGCGCTTTAGTTTGCGCTTGTTGAGTTTGTTGAGTCTGCGCAGAAGCTGCGGCCGGCGCAGGCGCTATTGCTGCAGCGGCAGGTTTATCGGCGTACCATTCTTTCAAACCGTCATGACCCCGGCATGCGCCGCGTTTCGATTGACCGGTGTAAGGCGTACCGTCTTTGCACAATCCCGTAGCGGCAACTGCATTCGCGGTTGCGGGCGCGGTTTGGTTTGCTGCCGGTGCGGCGGTTTGTGTTGTGGCGTTAGCGGCTGGCGCTGGCGCACCACTCTCGCCGTACCATTCTTTAACGCCATCGTGCCCACGGCAAGCTCCTCTTTTAGATTTGCCGGTATACGGTGTGCCGTCTTTGCAAAGACCGGTCACGGGATCTTCGGCAAAAGCAACGGCGCAGAAAAAACTGATTATACTTACCACTAATAACGATTTAATTTTCATAACTATTTCCTCGTGGTTGTTTAATAAAGCGTTGTGAGCATTATTTGCACGATGAAACAGCGGCACCGCACAGATAAAGTGTTGATAATCGGCTTCGAGTCGGTTTCGATTATACCTTGAACGATTGATTTATATCCAATTTTAACCAGTTTACCGGCATGCTCGTTTGCTTGTACATAAGACTGCCTTAGGTGATGCCGGTTAAACTTAACATAGTAAAAAATTCCAATTACCGGCAGGTATTTTGACTGCTGTATCTGAATTCAACCTGAACCCGAGCCATGTTTTTTTATTCTCTACCCGTATTATTCAATGAAATCATAATGTTGAGTCCATTTGAGGCTTTATTCATAATGGCAGGCCTATTGTTTGTGCTTTTTATCGGCGTACCTCAACCAAATTTGGAGTTCAAAACCAAACCTATTGAAAATTATCTTTTAGATTCATGGTTTGGCGAAGTCTCACTCTCTTGGGTTTTCTGGCCTTTTTTTTTGGTTTTGAATGTAAGCCTACTAACAGCCGACCTGCTTGCCAAAGCCGGAACTATAACCGTTTCAAGTTGGGATGAAATACATTTTGCCTTGGTATTGCCTATCGTCTGGTGGACTGTCAGTGTTTGGCGCTGCTCCAACACCCCAGCCGCCAAAATTTGGTCCGCACTTGCACGATTAACTACGATTGCCGTGTTTATTGAATATGGTTTGAAATTGCTTATCCGTATCGACTATCCGCGCATTTATTTCAATTGCGAAGAAGTTTTATTGAATTACGGCAGTTGTTTCTAAAGATAAACTCAGTCGATCTCAGGAGCCGGCAATTGTTAATTCCACTGTCGTAGATACTAAGGAATGGAATGGTTAAATTGTTACCTCTGAATCAAACTTTTACCGTGTTATTTTTAACCGGAGACCGGTTTAATTAAAGTCTAGGAAGATTAGGCGAGCTAATTCGCTCGTCTTGGAAGTCTTAGGAAAAGTGCGTTTAAAAGATGAATTCCGCTCACGCAAACTAAGCCCTGAAATGCTCGATTTAACGTGAACGGAATTAACTTGATTAGCGATCTCTCGCCGGTTTTAAAGCTTTATTGTTCTCAATACCCGATGCCATTAATTGAAATAGGGCCGTCGTTTGGATAAACCGTACCGGTTACCCATGTATTCGGTAAATTTACGAGATTAGTTTGAGAACTCGTCTCTAAAGGTGCGCTACCGCTACCAAACCGGTTCCTAAATTTAATGTCACCGTTTGTACTGAGCACTGCTATCCAATACGATTGACCCGCAGCTACTTTTACACTGGGTAACGGTATTTGCACCCACAAGCCCGATTTATCGGGACTGAACTTGACCTGTCCGAGCAAGTTTCCGGGATGGCCGAGATTGTCTTCATAAATACCGGTTACCACTTCGGTAGCAGACGAACCGGCATCAAGATAAAGCTTCATCGCCGTAATTACGCCGTCTTTTGCCGCAGTTGTCTTAAACGCTTCGGCAGTACCTTCCGGATTGGTATTAACTGCTGTTTCGACCGTACCATTGCCAAGAACTAAGATTTTCGGTTTAGTGCTTGCGATCGATGTATTGATGTCGCCGGCAATTTCGGCTTGAGTGAGCGCACGGTTATAAACCCTCACTTCGTCGATAAATCCGTGGAAATAATCGCCCCACAGCTTATTGCCGCCTATCCGTAAGACGCCTTTAGACGATCTAATCAGCCCGGTTTGCGCTCTTTCAGAAATTAACACACCGTCGACATACAGTTTTTGCACGGCGCCATCATAGGTAGATGTTAGATGCGACCATTGGTTAACGGGTAATACCGACGAACCGGATATCACTCGATCTGCTTGACCGTCATTCAGCGACGACATGGGTAAATCGCCGCCTTCCGCAGCATACAGACTGTACACCGAACCTTTGGCGTATTCTTTATAAATGACGCTTTGAGTACTTGTTGAGAGCGGTTTGACCCATATTTCCAAAGTGAAGCTATTACTAATATCTAAAGAATCGCTATCGGGAACGGTAACCCAATCATCAACACCGTCTAATTCCAGAGCGTTACCGAACCGGCCTGAAGGATTTCTAACACCTTCTTTGATCCAACCGTGGTTACCTAATCCCGAAGCATCCGCGATAATCCAACGATTTAACTCTTCAAAATTGTAAGCTGCGATGAGACCTTTGGTTGTATCGCCCACTGGAGCAGAAACAGTAATTAACCCTGCGCTTGTCTTAGTATCGTTACCGTCTGGACCTGAAACGGTAAGATCAACGGTGTAAACACCGGGATTGGTATAGGTATGACTCGGATTACGCGCTGAACTGGAAGCGCCGTCGCCAAAATTCCAAGTCCGTCCGGTAATGCTGCCTGTCGATGTGTCGCTGAACTGAACAGTGAAAGGCGCGAGCCCTGATGTGGCGCTAACCGTAAAATCGGCTACAGGAGGTAAAACCACCGGCGCGCTGACGGTTATATAGCCAGTTTTAGTTTTAGTAACACTGCCGCTGCTTCCTGTCGCGGTTAAACTCACCGTATATGTGCCTGGCGTTGAATATGTGACCGTTGGATTTTGGCTGGTAGAAGCGGGTATTGCCGTATCGCCGAAGTTCCAACTCAAACCGGTTACCGTACCGGTTGTGACCGGCGTAAACGATACGGCCAGCGGTGCAGTTCCGCTGACGGTATTCGCATTAAAATCAGCCGTTAAAGCGACAGTAACCGGCACCAATGCCGATACTTCAGTCGAGAAACCGCTTTCCAATGTATGGGTCGTATCATAAGCCTTCAAGGCTAGATAATATGTTTTCCCCTCGGTTAATCCGGTGATTTCATAGGACGTTACATTACCCGCATCAACATTAGCCGAATAGGTCTTACTTGCTGTTCCATAATAAATTTTATAGCCCCCGACATTCGGCGAGGTGCTGGCGTCCCAAGCCAAGGATAAACTTCCGGCGAAAGCTTGCCCGCTCAAGAGCAAAAAAAGAAATGCAACGCGTATTAAAAAATAATGTCGATATGAGGAGATAGTGTTTTTAAAATTTTTGTTCATAGTATTAATGCACCTAAAAAAAGACAAAAGAACGCTTGTAACCAAGAGAACGAGGTCCCCTTAGTTTAAAAAATCAATCTAAACAATTAATTAGCTATGCCGGCCTTGGAGGATGCAAATGCACAAGGTGAATACGCGCGGAATGACGATGCGCGTATGAATTAATCTGTGACCATAAATGTAACGTTTTCATTATTTTTAGCTCCTTTGGTAAATGCTTTGTATAAGTAAATTTATATGTGCTGTCACTGTGATCAATTTAAGCCCGGGTTTTTATTTATTTCTTTGAGGACGATCACATTCTTGTAACAACATTCGAAGTTTCTTAAGCGTTTTTATCTCAACCTAAGCCTAAAATGTGAAATTTGTGAACTCTTTAACAAAAATGAAAATGATCTTTTTACTGAAAGAGTTACTTCTTCTTTAAGAGCGCGGCAATTATTGATTAAAAATCTTTTATTAATCTTAAATAGGCTGATTGAAAACACATTGTAAGGTTTGTTAACCCTAATCCAGCAACTTATGGTGTTAACTATCTTTTTGTTTTAAAAAGGATAATTATTGTGCGCTGGTTAAATTATGATTTAAAAATGGGCTTGCTCAACGGATAATCCGGCTTTAAAAATACTCTGCGTTTACGGCTTATTTTAAGGCGGGCATAAGACAGGCTATCGTTTACGATTAAAATCGTCGCGCTTTAACCCGAGACCGGGCCGGGAAAACGAATTGAATTTCACTTGGCGAGCTGGCGCCGGATTAGTTTTGATCTGAAATACCATTACATTAGCGGTACTGATGCGGAATTAACGATTCCGGTTAGCACAACTTTAATTCCTAAATACATTAAGGAATTGCGCGAGGTCGGCAATCATCGGCGACTGACCGGAATTAGTATTGTCTTTTAACTTGGCGGATGTTTAATCGCAAGAACCTTCTTAGAACAAAGGTTCCACCGTTTCGAAGGTAACGTCTTCTTGTAATCTTTAATAACGCTCGAAGAATAACCTAATACCTTGCAACCGAACTGTCGCATTCCGTGGACCAAGCGTCAACGCCGCCCGTTAAATTAGCAATATGCTTAAAACCGACCTGAGTCAGAAAATTAGCCGCCTGCATACTGCGAACACCATGATGACAAATTAAGACAATCTCTTTACTCATATCTAATTCGCGGAGCCGTGCCGGAATTTGGTTGAGCGGCATTGAAATACTGCCCTCGATACGGCAGAAGCTAAATTCAAAAGGCTCTCTCACATCAAGCAAAGAAAGAGCTTCCTGGTTCTCTTCGAGTTTATTTTTTAATTCGATCGCAGAGATTTGTTTTACACTCATAAGTTGTCCTTCGATTATAAGTTTCCGGTAAATTTTTCCAATCGATTAACGGCCACCGCCAATCGTTCGAGAGAGGCGGTATAAGCAAAACGTAGATACCGATGGGGTAAATGCTTCCCGAAATCCAAACCCGGAGTAAGCGCAACGCCTTCTTTTTCGAGCAAATCGAGCGCGAACCGGTAACTGTCGCCGGTAAATCGGCTGCAATCGGCGTAAATATAAAAAGCGCCTTCCGGCTTAACGGGAATTTCAAACCCTAATCTAAGTAATTCGCCGTAAAGAAAATCCCGCCGGTCGGCGAATTCGGTGCGCCTCCTTTCCAACTCCTCGAGCGTCCCATCGTCAAAAGCCGCGAGCGCCGCGTATTGGGAAAGCGTTGGCGTAGAAATGAAAATAGTCTGCGCCAGTTTTTCCGTCGCATCCACAAACTCGTCGGGGACGATCAGCCAACCTATGCGCCAGCCGGTCATGCCGAAATACTTTGAGAAACTGTTAATGACAAAAGCACTGCTACTGTATTCAAGCGCGGACGGCGTTCGCTTGCCGTAGACCAGGCCATGATAGATCTCGTCTGAAAAGAAATAGCCGCCTAATTCATCCGTGGTCCGGATACAGTTTTCGAATATACCGGGATCGATCAGCGTACCGGTGGGATTTGAAGGTGAAGCAATCATCACACCTCGGGTATAAGGACGCCAATGCCGCTTAATCAATTCCACGTTTAACTGATAATTCGTACCGGCGTCCACCGGCACACTAACCGCTTTGCCTTCGAATAGCTTAATAAAATTACTGTTGCATGGATAGCTTGGGTCGGCCATCAACACCTCATCGCCGGGATCGATGCTGACGCCAAGCGCCAATAATAATGCGCCGGAAGCGCCGGGCGTCACGAAAATACGCTCTTTAGCGACGTTGACCGCATACCGGCTCCCATAATAAGCGGCGATTTTTTCGCGCAGTTCCGGCAACCCGGCGGCGGGCGTATATTTGATGTCGCCCGTTTGCAGTTGTTTCAAACCCGCGTCGATAATCGTCCGAGGCGTGGCAAAATCGGGTTCGCCGATCTCCAAATGGATAATATCGCGACCGGCCGCTTCCAATTGCTTGGCGCGAGTCAGCAACTCCATCACATAAAAAGGGGCGATATCCGACGAACGTTGGGCTAATTGCGGGATCATAGTTCGATAAAATTGATTTTGGTCAAAATCATAGCAATATTCCTTGCTAACTGTTTACTATTCTGCTAAAAATGCGCGGTTTATTATTTTGCCATTGAGGAGTTCGTGGATGATCGCTAGTCCCAACACCACTGAGTCGCCTTTCACTTTTAAGCCTTATGTCGAACAAGAAGGCGAAGAGTACATGAACGAGGCTCAATTAAAACATTTTGAGGCTATCCTGAATAATTGGAAAGTGCAATTGATGCGGGAAGTGGATCGTACCGTTCATCACATGCAGGATGACGCTGCCAATTTTCCTGACCCAAACGACCGTGCCACACAAGAATCCGAGTTCAGCTTGGAGTTACGGGCGCGCGACCGTGAGCGCAAGCTGATCAAAAAAATCGACGAAGCGCTTAAAGAGATTGAGTCGGGCAGTTACGGTTTTTGCGAGTCTTGCGGGATCGAGATCGGCATCCGCCGCTTGGAAGCTAGGCCAACCGCGACCTTGTGCATCGACTGTAAGACGCTCGATGAAATCCGCGAAAAGCAGATGGGTTAAACAAGTAGCTTTAGACAGTCGATTAGTTATTGTTTATGTTCGGCATGACAGAGCTGGTTGATTGGTTTAGAAAAAATCCGTTCGCACTGAGCCTGTCGGAGTGCATTTTCAAGAGACTTCCTTAATCCAGGATCATCTAATCGCCGCCCAACCCGGATACATTGGGCGGTTTGCCCCTTCCCCGACCGGGCCTTTACATCTCGGTTCGCTGTTTACCGCCCTCGCCAGTTATCTTGACGCCCGCGTCCATAACGGGAAGTGGCTGCTGAGAATCGACGACCTCGATACGCCTCGAAATCGACCGGGAGCGGTCGATTCAATCCTGAATTGCCTCGACACCTTCGGTCTGCATTGGGACGGCAGCATTTATTACCAAAGCCACCACCTTGAAGAATACCGGTATTATTTGGACGAACTCGAACGGCAGCAGATGACTTACCGTTGTGTTTGTAGCCGGAAAGAATTGGCCGAATACTTTTCAGCGTTGGGTATATCCGACGAAAACACCCTTTATCCGGGCATTTGCCGACATAAAATAATCACTGGCGACATTCCAAGCGCAATCCGGGTTAAAACCGAATCTACCGAAATAACCTTTCAAGATGAATTACAAGGCTTGATTAGCCAAAATTTGGCAAACCAGCAGGGCGATTTCATCTTAAAACGCAAAGACGGCATCATCGCCTATCAATTCGCGGTTGTCATCGACGATAAGCTGCAACAAATCAACCATATCGTGCGCGGTTGCGATTTGCTGGAAGAAACACCCAAACAAACCTATTTACAGCAGTTATTGGGCTTGCCGACGCCAATATACAAGCATGTACCGGTTATTGTCGACCAGGGCGGTTTTAAGCTCAGCAAACAAACCTTGGCAACGGCAGTAGATACCCAATCACCCAATATTTCGCTTTTTAGCTTGCTGAAATTGCTCAAGCAAAATCCGCCGGATGAGCTTGATGGCGTTACCGTGAATGACTTATTGGATTGGGCTATTATACATTGGCAACCGGAAGTTTTGCGATTGTGTTCTACAATTAGCTCATGAGGGTACTGAAATACACTGAAACTCAACACTAATCGAAGTTTTAAATGATGCGTTTACCCTAAAGTACACAATTAATATCGCCCTGCTCACCCACTATAAGTAAGTGAAATATTGAACATTCATTGTTGGCTAAAGTCTATACAATTAACACTAAGCTACTCGTTTAGCAAACATTTTTAAACTAAATTCGCCATAACTCATTGTATTTAAATATATTATAGTTTATAGTATAAATTATGTTAATTATTAACTTTTCAAGTTCTCCGAAACAGGCATTTGCTCATGGTTTTATTAAAGGGCTTGCGGCACCAATGATCTTGTTTGGAAACTATGCCGCACCGCCTTTGCCAGAAATCAATTGGATCTCATTGCCATCTGATCCACCTGACCAATCATTAGCTAACGATTGGAAAAACATTGGTACTGATTTCAAAAATGTAATGGTAATTCATGGCAAAACCAACGAAACATACAAACCAACAGCAGAATAACCGACAGGTTACAGCTCAAGTTCAAACTGTTACCACACATTATCAAGGTGTTGTACCGCACCCTGATATTCTCCGAGGCCTTGATGAAGTTGTTCCTGGTACAGCAGCACGTTTAGTTAAATTAGCTGAAGAGGAATCAATGCATCGTCGCGAACTAGAAATGAAAGCTAGTGAGGCGAATATTTCAGCTCAACAATATCAATTACGTATTGCCGAGCAACAAAGCAAAGCAGTGTTTCGAAGTGATTTCATAGGTCAAATCGCAGGTTTAATTGTTTGCCTTTCTTGTATTGGTGCGGCACTATACCTAGGATTAAATGGACATGACTGGCTTGCTGGAACGCTTGCAGTAATACCAACTGGAGCATTAATTCGTGCGTTTGTTTTGAATAGAAAACCAAAACAAGAACCTTAAAGCACGATGTCTTTTGTAGCTTACCCTATGACGAGACACCCAGATCAAAACTCGTAGTCAAATATCACATAATCATTCTCTGAGCGCTTCTGGGTTGGGTTATCTCCTGCTTCCAGATTGTCATCATGACGCAATGTGGCACATCTAAAAACTGAGTAACTCTATGTCAGAAGCCAAAATCTACGACGTCAAACCCGAAATTGCGGCCTCCGCGCACATCAATCAGGCTGAATACCATGCCATATACCGGCAATCCATCGAGCAACCGGAACAGTTTTGGGCTGAACAAGCTGAGCTTTTCCTGGACTGGAGCCAACCCTGGCATACCGTCATGGAATACGACTATCCCAAAGGCTATATCCGATGGTTTGAAGGCGGCAAGCTCAACGTCAGCGTTAATTGTTTGGATAGACATCTTGCGCAACGCGGCGATCAGGTTGCAATCATTTGGGAAGGTGACCATCCCGATCGCGATCTTAAGATCACCTACAGAGAATTGCATCGGGAAGTTTGCAAATTTGCTAACGTACTGAAAGCACAGGGCGTCAAAAAAGGCGACCGGGTTTGTATCTATATGCCGATGATTGCCGAAGCGGCCACGGTTATGCTGGCCTGTACCCGTATCGGTGCGGTGCATTCGGTGGTGTTTGGCGGTTTTTCTGCCGAAGCGTTGAAAGACCGTATTTTGGATGCCGACTGTAAGGCTGTGGTTTGTGCCGACGAAGGAAAGCGTGGTGGAAAAATCGTCCCCATTAAAGCCAATGTTGATGAAGCGCTTAAGGAATGCCCTGGTGTGGCGCACGTCATCGTCGTAAAAAACAGCGGCAATCTGGTTGATTGGCATCCAGACCGAGATATCTGGTTTCATCAGGCGATGGCCGAAGCTTCAGACATTTGCCCGCCCGAAATGATGGATGCTGAAGACCCGTTATTTATTCTTTATACCTCCGGCTCGACAGGCAAACCAAAGGGTGTGCTACACACGACAGGCGGTTATTTGTTGTTTGCTGCGATGACCCATAAATACGTCTTTGATTATCATGACGGCGACATTTACTGGTGTACTGCCGATATAGGTTGGGTCACCGGGCATTCCTATATGATCTATGGCCCTTTATGTAATGGTGCGACCACCCTGATGTTTGAAGGTATACCGACCTATCCCAAACCAGACCGTTTTTGGCAAATTATCGACAAGCATCAAGTTAATATTTTTTATACCGCGCCGACGGCAATACGGGCACTGATGGCGCAGGGCGATGATTTAGTTAAGGGAACCAGCCGGAGCAGCCTGCGGATTCTGGGCAGTGTCGGCGAACCCATCAATCCCGAAGCCTGGGAGTGGTACTATCATGTGGTCGGGGAAGGCCGCTGCCCCATTATGGATACGTGGTGGCAAACGGAAACTGGCGGCATTTTGATTACGCCTTTGCCGGGCGTCACGGCACTGAAACCGGGCTCCGCCACCCTACCGTTTTTCGGCATTCAACCTGAGATTATGGACGGCAACGGCAAATTAATGCCGGGTGAAGCCACCGGCGTTCTGGTCATAAGCAAGCCTTGGCCGGGTCAGGCGCGAACCATTTACGGAGACCACCAACGCTTTGTCGATACCTATTTCAAGGCTTATCCAGGCTATTATTTTGCCGGTGATGGCGCACGGCGGGATGAAGACGGTTATTACTGGATTACCGGACGGGTGGATGATGTCCTCAATGTTTCAGGCCACCGATTGGGGACAGCGGAAATCGAAAGCGCGCTGGTATTACACGAAAACGTGGCTGAAGCCGCCGTGGTTGGCTATCCGCACGACATCAAAGGCCAAGGCATTTATGCTTATGTCACATTGATAGAGGGAGTCTTACCGTCGGAAGAACTCAAACACGAACTTATCAATTTGGTCAGAAAAGAAATCGGCGCGATTGCCAGCCCGGATTTAATCCAGTGGGCGAAAGGCTTGCCCAAAACCCGTTCCGGCAAAATCATGCGGCGAATCTTAAGAAAAGTTGCCGCCAATGACTTGGAAAATCTGGGCGATACCTCGACTTTGGCGGACCCTTCGGTCGTGACCGACATTATCCAAAACCGGGTCAAATAACCGGCTGCGGATCGTTCAACGCCTCATGTTCCGGCCCGTGCCGGCTTCTTCAAACTTTACTTTCAAGGGCTTGCCGCAATAGAGATTGCCGTCCAGTCCCGCGATAGCGGCGCGGGCTTCGTGGCCTTCCATACCGACAAAACCGAAGCCCCGGCATTTGCCGCTGAAAATATCCGCAACTAATTGGATCGAACGCACTGTGCCGTATTGAGAAAATAAAGTGGTGACGGAGTCTTCGGTTGCATCGCTCGGCAGATTGCCTACGTATAATCGTTTCAAAACAGGTGTCCTGTAAAATGGTAGGCTGTAAGCGAGGTTTCGCTTAGTTTGCCTGGAAATCATAAGAGCTTGTTAACCAGACCAGGGCAGAAAGATTGGAAATGGGGTATCTGAGCGGATTGATCAACGCAAGTTTTTACGAAAGAATGTTGCTGTTTTAATATTATTTCTTTCGTGTTACCGCCATTATAGGGACTAAGCGGGTGGATAGCTATCAAATAATACCGTCAGCGCTTAAACTTATCATTTTTTACGACCTTCGATTTTCGCTTATGACCCCCGCAATTTTATTCAAATGCCTCGCCGACGAAACCCGGTTGCGTTGTTTGGCCTTATTACACCAGGAAGGCAAACTCTGCGTGTGTGAGTTAACCTATGCTTTGGACATGTTGCAACCCAAAATTTCACGCCATTTGGCCCAATTAAGACAGACCAATCTGTTAATCGATAGCCGGGAAGGACAATGGGTTTATTACCGGATAAATCCCAATTTACCTGAATGGGTGCGAGCCGTTTTGACTGCAGCCGCCAAGGAAACGGCTGACGAACAACACCAAGACGGCGAACGGTTAAAAACAATGCCGGGCCGTCCGGAAATGATTAGCTGTTGCAGATAATTTTTTCGTGATAATATTTGCTTATCCGTATATATAAATATCAACAATCGCTCAACCAAAGGAAAGGCAAATATGCTAAATGTCCTGATTTTATGCACTGGAAACTCCTGTCGCAGCGTACTCGGAGAGGCGTTAATCAACCATCTGGGCAAAGGCCGCTGCCGTGCCTATTCCGCAGGCAGCCGCCCGGCCGGCAAAGTCAATGCGAATGCCTTGGCTACCTTGAAACGCAACGGCTTGCCAACCGAAGGTTACCGGAGCCAGTCCTGGGACGAATTCGCGGACACGCCAATCGACATCGCCATCACCGTTTGCGATTCGGCTGCGGGCGAAACTTGTCCGGTTTATCTTAACAGCGTAATCCGGGCGCATTGGGGCTTGTCAGACCCTGCACATGCCACCGGCACGGAAGAAGAAATCGCGCAGGCGTTTCAAGCCACATACGATGCTTTAACCCTACGCATCGACAAGATGCTGGCCTTACCGCTCGAAACCATGAAACCCGCCGAAATTGCCGAAGCGCTGAACCAGATCGGTAAAAACTAAGGCGACCAATATCCGCGCTTCAATTGAAAAGGACAACTAACGTAACGCCTTGACGCTGTAGCTCAATAGCTTGAAAGAAATCAATAGCGTTAAACATTAATTGAAACTAGTCAACACAAACTAAATTTAGGAGTTGCAATGGAACAACCACCCTGTTGCACAAAATCCGGCTTGGGCAAGCTCGACCGGCTTTTGACCCTTTGGATTTTCCTGGCGATGGGTCTGGGCGTAGCCTTGGGTTATTTCTTTCCGCACGAAGTCATCGACCTAAACCAACAAGTCTCGATCGGTACGACCAATATCCCGATTGCTATCGGTTTGATCGTCATGATGTACCCGCCCTTGGCGAAAGTGCATTACGAGGAATTAGGCGATGTCTTCCGCAATTGGCGGGTATTGGGCCTTTCCTTGGTGCAAAACTGGGTTATCGGTCCGATTTTGATGTTTATTCTCGCATTAGTTTTTCTGCGCGATTACCCGGAATACATGACGGGATTGATCCTGATCGGTCTTGCCCGCTGCATCGCAATGGTGATTGTCTGGAACGAATTGGCCGAGGGCGACAACAACTACGCCGCCGGTTTAGTGGCCTTCAACAGCATTTTCCAGGTGTTGTTTTACAGCGTTTACGCCTGGCTGTTTATCACCATTTTGCCGCCACTGTTCGGCTTACCAGGTAGCTTGGTGGATATTACTATTTTGGAAATCGCCAAAAGCGTCTTTATTTATCTGGGGATTCCGTTTATTGCCGGTTTCTTGACCCGCTTCATCCTTATTCGAACCAAGAGCGGCGAGTGGTATCAACAGAACTTTATCCCCAAGATCAGCCCGCTGACGCTGATAGCGTTGCTATTCACCATTGTCGTCATGTTCTCGCTGAAAGGCGATTTGATTGTGCAACTGCCATTGGATGTCGCGCGGATTGCCGCCCCTTTGCTAATTTATTTCGTAGCGATGTTCCTGCTGAGTTTTTTAATGGGCAAAACCATTGGCGCGGGCTACGAAAAAACCGCTACTCTGGCATTTACCGCCGCCAGCAATAATTTCGAACTTGCGATTGCGGTAGCCGTCGCCGTCTTCGGGATCAATAGCGGTGCGGCCTTTGCGGCGGTGATCGGCCCCTTAATTGAAGTACCGGCCATGATAGCTTTGGTCAATGCGGCGTTTTTCTTCCGGAACTATGCGTTTCGTGGGGAAATGAGCAAACAATAGGGCGTCGCAGTCCAAGATTTTTTTGGACGATACTCCACTATCTTTCAGAATTTATGTTACCGGGCTTTTTATTACGCAATGCTGTTGAACTTAAGTAGCCTAATTAATGTTAGGCGCTCCCTGATTTCTGGCTTGTTTCGTTGTAGGTTTTCGGCACGGTAAGTTAGTTGGCAAACGACAGGCGCGCGCCTTAGCTTTACAATATCAAGTACCTCAGAAGTTTTTCAAGCTACATCGATCTACACACAGAAAAATCGTTATTTTACTGATCCAAAGCATAAAGTGTTTTTTCTGCTTGTTATTCTATCCATAGCGAGCTATGGATAGAAAAGATGAATTTTAGATTAACCCATTAATGGCTGGATATTAAAAGATCAAATCTGATTCAACAAGCGGCGTATTACCAATGACTTTGAGATAAAAGTCAGAAATCCGGTCACCTGTTAAATCCGCCTCGACTATTTGAAACCCAACGCCCGCACTTACCCTTAGCTCGGAATGACCCACAAATGACGTATAAGCGGCACTCCCGATAAAAGTTACATCAAACAGCGCATTGTGCAAATCAATCTTGTCCCCTTGCAACGGATTAAAATCGGTGATAGTGTCGAAAAAATCAGGATACGACCATCCGCTACCAATAATTGAATCGTAGATAAAATTGTCTGCTCCCAAACCGCCGGAAATCCGGTTTATGCTGCCGTCGGCAAATAATTGGTCGTTACCAGCGCCTCCGTTCATTACAGCGCCACCGTAAAGGGTATCGATTCCATTGCCGCCAAGTGACGTGCCGCCACCTAGATTGTCCAGGATGTCATTGCCTCCTAAACCGCTCAAAATATCGGCCCCGCCGTTGCTATACAGTTTGTTAGCGCCTGCTGAACCGGTAATCGTGTCGCCGAACGTGGACCCTAAGACATTTTCGACATTGAGCACCGTATCGAGGCCGGAACCGCCGGTATTTTGCGCGGTTGTTACGCTCAAATTAAGCGTGATACCGGATACTGCCCCAAAATAATCTGCTTGGTCGATCCCTAAACCGCCGTCAACAGAATCGTTACCAACTCCGGCTTCCAGATAATCGACGCCATCGCCTCCCAGCAGAGTATCGTTCCCGTCATAGCCTTGGAGCGTATCATTACCACCGCGCCCCACCAAAACATCGTTACCCAATCCGCCGTAAAGGCCGTTGCCAAATACATTACCCGAAAGTATGTCATTAAAATTGGAACCGCTAATTAGCTCGAAATTCAGTATGGTGTCTATCCCTCCACCACCGGTATTTTGGGCAACCGTTACTGCTAGATCGACAAAAACACTGGCGACCGCATCGCTATAAAACACGAAATCCGCACCGAGACCGCCGTTCATATAATCATTGCCTGGTCCGCCGGTAATATAATCGTTGCCGCCAGCACCTAATATGCGGTCGTTGCCAATGTTACCGACTAAACTATCACCAAAAGAACTGCCAATGATAGTATCATTACCCGCAAGTCCGTCAACGCCTACGCCATGACCTTCCTCATCGCCAATATTGAGTAAGTCATTCCCATTCGTACCGAATATGATTCCCTTTCTCCCTATTTTCGTCATGACTACATCCCCCCAAAATAGAATGCGTTATGTTCACGCGCACTAAAGCACTGGATATCGACCGGAATGACCGTTATCTCTTCGAGCATGAAAAAAATGATTTGGTGCATAATAATTTTCTCCTCAACGTTATTGAAATTATCTTCAACCGGGCTGTTGTTTCAGTGTTTAAATAGACGACCGTTCGTACCTACACGAGATTTGTAACCCTCTGAGCAAGTCGAAGCACAAAATTCATTCGAACCTCAAGTCGAACGGCTGTTAAAACCTAACATGGCCGGGGTGAATAATAACCAGGCTTGCATCGGTTCTATTCAACGACTTTCCTTGAAGATACCAGTCAGAACATGTCTAACGCTAGTGAATTGCAGACTTAAAGCAAAAAGTTCATTAGATGAGGAGAATGGATGTTTCTGGAAGCGGAATGTTTTTTAAAATTTTCATGCATCAATGGTCGTAGCGTACCCAGGTAGTCAATGCCCGATACGCGTCCATAAGTCCTCCCCGTTACTCAGACTGACCAAATTATTGCTCTAACCCGGTCTAGTTTTGTTAAAACTAACCTTAACCCGTGGTGCATTTAGCATATAAACAATAAGTTACCCGTTTTCACGGAGTGAATGTCATTAAATTTTCGCCGAAAAATATTGGGGAGTCGCTATTTTTTTCGAAAGCTTGTTTTGCACCCACAGGGCATAAAGGCATCCCAATCTAAGCAACTAGCCTTAACATAACGCAACCGCTCAGGCCACCACCCCAACCGTCTGTCCATAGACCATCCTTATCGGGGCTACTCGCGTTTTGTAACCTGAAAGTCACAAGTACCTAAAAATGGGTACAAAGCTAGGTTGGCAATAACTCGACGCAATTTCGTAATGTTTTACATTTTCACACCACAAACAACGCTACGTGAAAACACCCAACCCTATCGCTTCTAGAGGCTATTCGTCTCCTGCCTCGCAGCGCACGAGTAACTTCAATATTTTGGCTTGCCGCTTGGCAATTCTTAGTTTAAAGACCATAGGCGCAATAAGATTTTAGTTTATTGCGCCCATATCGACTGTCTTTGTAAAACTCTAACTTACAGCCGCCTGCACTGATCTTCCTTAGTGCCGCCAACCACATTATTGCCTCCTATTGGCATCGGATTATTCGCTTTACATTGCAAATTGCCGTCGATTACGTTCCGTCTGATTTCAACACCGCCGGTATTTTGGAAAGCTTGAACATTGCCCCCAACCGTAGTACGCATCGCTCTGAGAGCAGCATTGTTGTTATCGTACAAAATGTCGCTATCGACAAAGCTATCCAAAACATTAGCGCCGCCGCCTTGTACCACCTGGACGGAACCCCCTACCCGCGAACTTTCAAGCACATTCACCTGTTTGGCGTTTTCGGCTTGAACATTGCCAATTACCACAATTTTACGGGCGATGAGTGTGGCATTATTTTGCACGGTAATCGTTCCTTTCACCCGTGTGCCGTTAAGTCGGCAAATCGCATTTTGTGGAACTCGCAAGTTATCGACGACGATTCCGCCCAGATTACTACGGCAAACGGTTTCTTCCGCCAGCGCGGGTGTTACCCAAAGGATTCCGAGCAACGTAATCGCCCAAATGGGATTTATAGTGTTGTTTAATGTTTTCATGGTTTATCTCCTAAACAGTTGCAAGGCATCGTCAACTTGTAAAAAATGCCTTATCAACTATACTTTATGTCGCTGTAAATAAAAGAAGCCGCTTCGATTGCCGTCCGGCGGCTTCTCATCCCTACCGTGCATTGGTATCCAAATCCAAGCGCAGTTTGTATGGTTTTTTAAAACCTCTCAGTCAAGGGTTTAAACTTGCCGGTTTTTACCCTTGCCCTTTCGATTTTAAGCTCTCGATTAAAGCAAGTTACAGATAGCGCCTTGGAAATCGGCAATCGTATTGCTGCAAGTACCAGGCAGAGCGTGTTCGCTGTTGCCTTTAAAGGTGCCTAAGCCGGTTGTGGAAACATTGCCGCCGCTCAATTCGGTCAAGCCGCCTTCGTATAAACCATTAACCGTCGCGCTCACGTTGCCAAGGCCGAACTCTTCGATATTGCCTTTAAAGGAACGTCCAATCGAAATCGAAACCGTCACGTTGCCGCCGTCGTTTTCCAAAATACCGCCTTCATAGCTGCCGGTCAGTGCGTTGACAGAGACAGAGCCGTCGCCACTTTCGATAATATCACCGTTGACAACAGCCGGGACATCGACCGTCACAATTACGGAACCTACTCCCGCTTCTTCCATGCCGCCGTTAATGCTGCCGCGCCCGCGCAAAGAAATATTGCCGGCATCGAGTTCATCGACCGAACCGCTCACCCTGGCTGCGATCATGGTCACGCTGCCTGGGCCGGTTTCGGATACCGAACCGTTGACGGTTCCTCGGATGACCAAGCCGCCCAAGCCGGTTTGCAGCAGGTCACCGTTCACTTGTGCGGTGGCGGCAATGGTGCAGGTATAGCCGATGGCTTCAATCGAATCGTTGACTGCGCCGGTCACGACGTTGTTGGGGAAAGTGTTGCAATTGACGGCGGCATGTGCTGATCCGATCACGGTGAATAGCGCAACGGTAAGTATGGTTTTGTTCATGGTTAAATCCTCTCTAAAATAAAAAAATTGTGGTTATCATCCTTTAATTAGACCGAGACAAAGTGGGATTTGCCATCAATCCGTGTTTAAGATACTCCTAGAAATATTAAGATCAAATTAAAAACCAAGTAAAATAGTCTGATTTTGAAGAAAAGGAATTTTTCCCGATTTGTATGACAAAAAGAATGTCCTATGTCAAAGAACTAACGGCTTCTTGCCGAAGTTTTAATTCTTCAAAACCGAACCGTTCAAGGTAAAATCAAGCCATCCTAACCGCTTTGCCTTGGCTGCCCCATGACCGAATACAACACCAAACGCCTGATCCTGGTTGACGGCTCTTCGTTCCTGTTCCGCGCTTATCACGCGATTCCGCCGTTAACCAGCCCGCAAGGGCTGCCGACCAACGCCATTCACGGCGTTACCAATATGCTGCGCAAGCTCATTGCCGATTATCACAGCGATTACATCACCGTGGTGTTCGACGCGCCGGGCGGCACCTTCCGCAATCAACTCTACGCGGAATACAAAGCGCACAGGCCACCGATGCCGGACGATTTGCGGGTGCAGATCGAGCCTTTGCACCAGATCATCAGGGCTATGGGCTTGCCGTTGATTATCGAAAACGGTATAGAAGCCGACGATGTGATGGGCGTGTTGGCTAAGCAGGCGGAGAAACAAGGCTATGAAATCATCATTTCAACCGGCGACAAAGACATGGCGCAATTGGTCAACGAGCGCATCATCCTGGAAAACACGATGTCCAATACCCGCCTTGACATTCAGGGTGTTATCGATAAATTCGGGGTTAAGCCGGAGCAGATCATAGATTACCTGGCCTTGGTCGGCGACAGCGTAGACAACATTCCCGGCGTACCCAACTGCGGCCCGAAAACGGCGGCAAAATGGCTGGCGCACTATGAAACCTTGGCTAATCTCATGGCGCACGCCGATGAAATCAAAGGCAAAATAGGCGACAATCTACGCGCCAGCCTGGATTTCCTGCCGTTATCCAAGCAACTGACGACGATTGTGTGCGACTTGGAATTGCCTTACGCCGTTGAAGATTGCCATCAACAACCGGCCAATGTTCCCGAATTGACCAGGTTATTGACCGAACTAGGTTTTTCGACGTGGCTGAAGACCTTGGCGAATAATACCGAAACACCGTCTGCCAAAGCGGACGAACTACCCGCCAAAGTCGCTCCCAGTTACGACACCATTCTGACTGAAAATCAGTTAGATCAATGGCTTAACATCTTGGATAAGGCCGATCTGTTCGCCTTCGATACCGAAACCACTAGCATCGATTACAGCAAAGCCGAAATCGTCGGCGTATCGTTTGCGGCGGAAATAGGTAAAGCCGCTTACTTACCTCTGGCGCACGATTATCCCGGCATGCCGGAACAACTAAACCGGGAAGCGGTCTTGGCAAAATTGAAACCGCTACTGGAGAATCCTGACAAAGCTAAACTCGGTCAGCATATTAAATACGACGCCCATGTCCTGGCAAATCACGGCATTACCCTGCGGGGCATCGCCCACGACACTATGTTGGAATCCTATGTCTTGAACAGCACGGCAACCAAACACAACATGGACGACATCGCCAAACTTTACCTGGATGTCACTACCATTCACTACGAGGATGTAACGGGTAAAGGCGCTAAGCAGATTCCTTTCCAGGAAGTCGGCATCGAACAAGCCGCCGCCTATGCGGCGGAAGACGCCGACATTACTTTACGTATTCATGCCTGTTTATTGCCTAAGCTAGAGGAACAGCCAAGTTTGTACGGCTTGTATAACGACATGGAAACTCGCTTGATTCCGGTGTTGATCCGTATCGAAGAAAACGGCGTATTGATCGACAGCGCTATGCTGGCGCAGCAAAGTCTGGAAATTGCCAGTAAAGTGGTTTCCATCGAACATCACGCCCACAAGCTGGCGGGGCGCGCATTCAATATTGGCTCGCCTAAGCAAATTCAGGAAATCCTGTTCGACCAACTGAAACTGCCGGTATTGAAAAAAACCCCGACCGGTCAGCCTTCGACCGACGAATCGGTATTGCAAGACCTGGCTGTGGAATACGAACTGCCCAGGCTCATCCTGGAATACCGGGGCTTAAGTAAGCTGAAATCGACCTATACCGACAAATTGCCGCAACAGATCAACGACAAGACAGGACGGGTGCATACGTCTTATCACCAAGCCGTTGCCGCGACCGGGCGGCTATCGTCAACCGATCCAAATCTGCAGAATATCCCGATCAAAAGCGAGGAGGGCCGCAAAATCCGGCAGGCCTTTATCGCGCCGCCTGGCTGCAAAATCGTCGCGGCGGATTATTCTCAAATCGAGCTTCGCATCATGGCGCATTTGTCGGGCGATGTAGGCTTGTTGAACGCTTTCAACGAAGGGCTGGACGTGCATCGCGCGACCGCCGCCGAAGTCTTCGGCGTTGCGCCGGAACAAGTCACCCACGACCTTCGCCGTTCCGCCAAGGCGATCAACTTCGGTTTAATTTACGGCATGTCTTCGTTCGGGCTGGCGCAGCAATTGGGATTATCGCGCAGCCAGGCGCAATCGTATATCGACCTGTATTTTTCGCGCTATCCTGGCGTGAAGCATTACATGGACAGCATCCGCGAGAAAGCCCGGGAACAAGGCTATGTCGAAACCCTGTTCGGGAGGCGTTTGTATTTGCCGGAAATCAACTCCAAAAACGCGGCCCTGCGGCAATACGCCGAACGCACCGCCATCAACGCGCCGATGCAAGGCACTGCCGCCGACATCATCAAACGCGCCATGATCGCCGCCCACCGCTGGCTGGAAGAATCTCAAGCCGATACCTCAAGGGATACACGCGCCAAAATGATTATGCAAGTGCATGACGAGCTAGTGTTCGAGATCGCCGAAGATAAAGTACCGGACTATTCCGAAACGATACGGACATTAATGAACTCATCCGCCGAACTCAGCGTTCCATTGGTCGTCGATATCGGAGCCGGAAATAATTGGGATGAAGCGCATTAAAAAAATTATAGATTTTTGCGAATTAAATTTTGAACTTTATTTTGAGTCATCGGGTCATACTTTTCGAACGTCGCAACGACGTTTAATCAGCCTTCTTTCCCCTTGTTTATAGGCTGATTTATTTCTTAAGGCCCCAAAGTCAATCTTCTGGCTTTGGGGCTTTCTTTTTAAGGCGGCCGATTTTTTACAGGGGCGGTTGCAAGGTTGAATCGCAACGTAAATACAGACCGCGGTATCGGCGGGAATACCGGAGCCGTTCACCCGGCTAATTTATTCATCGATAATAACGCTACTTGCTAAATGACGCGGAATCTTAATTCTTCCAAACTTGGTTGAGACGCCGGTCGCGTCCGCAGGTGAAACGATAGAATTTGTAGCGTTTAGGGTTGTTAATGTAATAATCCTGATGATAGTCTTCCGCAGGAAAAAACTTCCCGGCCGGTTTTATAGCGGTAATAACCTGATTGCCGCCATTTTCGCCGAATTTTTTAACGATATTAGTTTTCGAAATTTCGGCCAGTTGTTTTTGATTTTCATCTAGGTAGAAAATTACGGCTTTGTATTGCTCTCCTTGATCGCAAAATTGGCCTTCCCCGTCAAAGGGGTCGATATTTTTCCAGAACACATCCAGCAACTTTTCGTAGCCGATCAAAGCCGGATCGTAGGTGATCTGAACAGCTTCGTAGTGCCCTGTTTTACCGTTTGAAACTTCCTTGTAAGACGGATTTTCAACGGTTCCTCCCGTGTAACCCGAAACCGTCGTTATTACACCTGGCAAAACATCGAAGGGCTGCTCCATACACCAAAAACAACCGCCTGCGAATACCGCGACAGCAGAAGTACCGGCGGCTTTATCTCCCGCCGGCGAAATATTGGCGGATAGGTTGATGAGCGTCCACAAAGTAATCAAGAAATTCTTTATTATTTTTTTTAACACTTGAACGCGGCCTCTTAACGGTGACTGAAAAAAGAATCTGCAAAACCTCAGCTGAAAATCGCCTTTATGCAGTTTTGGTTTGTAAGCCTTAACGGCTCGTTTTGTTAATATTTGTATACCCTTTAATCGCTACAATTCAAGTCCTTTTCATTGTTTACCGGTAAAAATTAACAATAGACTTAAATAAAGGGGACATACCCCAACCTAGCCGGTTTTCCTGTTTAAGATTTGCCAATTTCTCCGTTGTGGTTACATTGAAGCTAACAAATTAATCGTGATTTGAGCTAAAAAAATCGACGTAGCTAGACAGGAGATTGTTCATGTATCCTTTCGACTTTTCAAAACCGGTCGTTGGTAAAGCGAGTATTGAAATTAATAAACCGGTCGCTCTGGTGTTCGGCTATGTCGGCGAACATTTTTTTGAGAATTACCCAAAATGGGCCCTTGAAGTGTCGGAATTCAAGCCGCTGAACGGAAGCGATGTTTTCGTGGGCGCTAAAGCCCAGCAGGTCAGGGTCGAATACGGCCAAAAAGTCGAATCCGTGCTCGAGGTTTCTGAATACATTCCGCCTGTTAAAGTGACCTTATCGGGAGTGGATCAACCTTATCGCAATACCTACCAGTTTACTCAGGACAACGGAACGACTGAGCTAGAGTTTTCTTTCGAAATCTTGGAACTGGAGCTCTTTATGAGACCTTTTGAAAAACTGATCCGTGTAGCTATCGAAGAGGGAGCTGAGAATACGGTGGAGAATATCAAAAATCTAATCGGCGCCGAAATTTAATAATCTTGTATTCAAATCAGGAGTTTAATGATGAGTTTTGTAGTTGAAAAAGATGGCGGTTTAATACCCCAAATTCTGTCATCCATTCTGGACGAGTGCGTCAACGGCGTGACTCTGGCCGATCCCGACCTAGAGGATATGCCGGTAATCTACGCCAATAAAGCTTTCGAGCGGTTAACCGGTTACAGTCAAGCCGATATCATCGGTCATAACTGCCGCTTTTTGCAAGGACCCGACCGGGACCAGGAGGGCAGATTCCAGATTGCCGAAGCCATCAAGAAACACGAAGCCATTGAGGTTACACTACGAAACTACCGGAAAGACGGTGAGCTTTTTTTCAATCATCTAAAAATAACCCCGCTGTTTAACCGGAAAAAAGAAGTCATTTATTATTTGGGCGTTCAATACGATGTCACTTACCAAGTGAACGCCAAGAATGAGATTAATGAACTGACCCGGTTACTCAACGATACATTTTCCCCAGGCGACGGCCTTTATTGAAATAAAAGAGGTTATTAAGACCGTAAGTTTAAACCGGAACTGTCTAATCGAGCCGAACGAGGTTATCACGTATGCAAGATCCACAAGTAAATTTGCTCCCGAGCCAAATCTTTTTCGGCATTGCTATTTGCGCTTTCGTTGCTTTAGTGGTTATGGAAAAACTCAAACCTTACCGGCGCTTCACCGGTAAGATTGTTAAAGAATCCTTTTTAACCAATACCACTGCTTTCTTATTCAATAACATCATTTTGACGGTGTTGCGGGCGACATCCTTGTTCTTCGTGGCGCAACAATTTTCCGCGTACGGTTTGTTGAGTTCGCTGCCGAATAGCCCGGTCAAGTGGGCGATCACCTTTTTGCTTTACGATTTGGCGATTTATTTCTGGCATGTTATCAGCCACAAATACGTATTCCTGTGGCGGTTTCATAAAATTCATCACAGCGATAAAAGCTTCAACACGTCAACTGGGTTCCGCTTTCATGTTTTCGATCTTTTTCTGGAAATCATTTATAAATGTTTATTCGTTATCGTGGTCGGTGTCGAAGCCGATCTCGTACTCGCGATAGAAGCCGTTCAGTTGTTTTTTATATTCTTCCATCATTCCAACATCACGTTCGCAAACGAAAAACTTATTTCGGAATATATCATTACGCCGTATCTACACCGCACTCATCATTCGACATTGCGAAACGAGCACGATAGTAATTACGGGATTGTGCTGGCCTTTTGGGATAAATTATTCGGCACCAGGAAAGAACTCGTACCCGCAAATATCGGTTTGGACATCGTGGTGGCGGAAAATTTTTTGCAGCTTTTTTTTCTGGCTTTTATCACCGAACGCCATATCAAAAAGATCTTGAACATTATTCCGAAAGGGCGTAAATCGTAAAGCCGACATCAAGTATGTTTGACATTACCTATAAATCGGTTAATGTTGAACCCGCATACCGGACAATTACACTAATCTACCCGATGAGGTAAAAAAGATGACGACATACAACACCTTATGGATCCTTGTTTTAACAATCGCCGCTAATACGGGATGGGCTTACGGCGGCGGCGCTAGCGGCGGCGCAAAAGCATGCGACAAACCTAAATTCACCGATTTTGCTCCGGCCGAAAACGCCGAAGTTGCTGCTGGTTCGGCAATCGCTTTCACCGCGTCAAAAAATACCTATCCTAATACCATAAAAGTATCGGTGAAAGAACAACCGGTTAACATAAAAACCGAGAAAAAAAATGACGGCACCTTTGCCGTTACCGGCAAACTTCCCGAAGCCGTAAAGAGTACCTACGCAAGAATTACGATTGCCGCCGATGCCCAGAGCAATTGTAAAGGCGTAGGCGGTTGGCTGGTTAAAGTGAAAGAATGATCGACCACACAGTAGTGGTCGGTGTGAATTATCGCAGGCGCGTTAATCGTAGATGCTTAATTAAAGCGCCGATCAAGTTGACTTCATTCATAGCCATAGGGTACAAGTGGTTCGGCAAGCTTTCATGATCTAGAGTACACCACGAACGAAATCAACCGTTTGCCGTTCGTCCTGAGCTTGTCGAAGGATTTAATCGTATGATTAAGATATAGCTTTATTGTTTAAATGACCTGATTTGTACCTGGAAATGCGCAAGCCGATATCAATAAGGCCGGTTTCAATGAGTCACGCTAAGGGTTGTTTTCTGCTGTTAGGCGGCCATAACTGATTTTAAGATTCTTGTTTGAGTTTATTTTTTATGCCGCAAAAAATATATACCGTCAGCGAACTTAACCGGGAAACGTCGGAATTATTAGGCGAACATTTCTTTTCCATTTTGGTCGAGGGAGAAATATCCAATCTTAGCATTCCAGCATCCGGTCATTGTTATTTCACTTTAAAAGACGCCGCCGCTCAAGTGCGTTGCGCTATGTTCCGCGGCTCTCAGCGTAAACAAACAGTGAGACCGGAAAACGGTAAACACGTCGTCATTAAGGCGCAAGTCAGCTTGTACGAACCCCGCGGCGATTACCAGTTGATTGTCGAGTATATGGAAGAGGCGGGTGACGGCGCTTTACGCAGAGCGTTCGATGCGCTTAAACTCAAGTTATCGGAGGAAGGGCTGTTCTCGACCGCGCATAAAAAAAGTTTGCCAGTCTTGCCGAAAGCAATCGGGGTAATTACTTCGCCTACAGGCGCTGCGATTCACGATATACTCACCGTACTGAAACGGCGATTTGCCGCCGTACCGGTCATCGTTTACCCAGTAGCGGTCCAAGGCGAAAACGCCAAGTTTGAAATTGCCAAGGCGATTGCATCCGCAAATACATTAAAGCAATGCGATGTGCTCATTCTTGCCCGGGGCGGCGGCTCACTGGAAGATTTGCAGACTTTCAACGAAGAGATTGTCGCCAGAGCCGTCTATGTCAGCCGGATTCCGGTTATTTCAGGCATAGGCCATGAAACCGACGTGACCATAGCCGATTTTGCCGCCGATATCCGTGCGCCGACGCCCTCCGCCGCCGCCGAACACGTCACCCCGGATCAACAACTTTGGCTATCTAAGTTCAATGACTTTGAATTACGCTTGCATCAACTCTTGAACCGTCAAGTTCGTCAGCATCAACAAAAAGTTGACTGGCTAAACGGCCGGTTGCGGCAACAACATCCTAAACAAAAACTGAACTTGAACCGGCAACGGGNNCTTGAAGCCCGCTTACAAAGATCATTCCGGCAAAAACTGGCGCATGACCGAAGCGCCGCCGAAGCAATCACGGCGCGGTTCTGGCGAAGCGCGCCGCAAATTACTATCCGCCGCAATTTGACTTACCAAGCCCATTTAAAAGAACGTTTATTTACCGCAATCAATGCGCGAATTAAACACTGCAACCAGCAATTATTCAACCTGAGCCAAACGCTTCATGCCATCAGCCCTTTGGCCACCTTAAATCGAGGTTATGCTTTGGTCACTTTACAAAATTCCGGTCATATTGTTCGCTCGCCGGAACAATTGAAGATTGGCGATAAAGTGGTGACGCGCATTGCGGAAGGACAATTTGTCAGCCAAGTAGACGCAATAACTAATCGAGTGTAAAAATTACCGGCGGTGAAGGTAATACTGTAAACAATCCTTGCTGAATTAGTCCGGGTCGAAACAAGCCGGTCGTTAAATTAACCGAATCGAATCAGAAGCCGTTGCTTAAACAAAAACCTGGCTCGTAACCCCCTTATCCTCGGCAATATCAACTGCACTGACCTAAGTCTTTAGCCTTTGAGTGTGCGCACAACTGTAATCAACGAAAGCGCCATAATTTAACACAATCGCACAATCCTGCCGCGGCTTGTTCGGTGCTCCGCGAAATCACTCAGATCCATTCTTTCAACGGATTGCCCGGCTCGTCTAGCAACGTTTGAAAATTGAACTAAAAAAAATTGAACCTTATCGGCCTATGCCCGGAATAACGGTTAAGGGTGACAAGAACTCGCCCCCAGCGGGACCGATGGCATTTGACGAATCCCAATTTTTATTTCAATTTTATAAGGAGTTAAGATGAAAACCCAAAACTTTAAAAAATTATTTGCTATGGCAATTTCAATCGCTGCATTGAGTGGAATGTACAGTCCAAGCCGTGCCGATGAAAAAACCATACCGGCAACTAATTGCGTACAAGTTTCAGGTATAGGCACAATCGTACGGGATCTCAACGGCCGCTTATTCAATACCAGTAATTTCGGCGATGTTACGGTGCTCTGCCCTTTAGTTAGGGATAATGTGACTGCCGCGCCCACCAGCATCAGGGTCGTTGTGTTCGATAACAGTTCGACGCTGATCGGCGAGGACGATATTCTGTGCCGGGTTCGCAGCATGTCGCCAACTGGCAGCCAATCGTTCCTTGGCTCGGTAAGAGCGACTTCGGGCACCAACAGCGCGGGCACAACGTTAACCTTAACACCGGTGAGTGAATTCGACCGCGGCGCTTATGGCGTTCAGTGTACACTCCCAAGAAAAGGTTTGATCGATCCCGATTCCGGTATTGCTTCAATTACCATCGACGAACCTTAAAGACTATTTATTGGTAAAACGTGTCCAGGCTCGCCTAATGCCGAATTAGGCGAGCCGCTTTTGATGCGGCTGAGTTAAGTCTTAAGCTATCTTTTGTTCGAATAACGAATGTATATTCTGAGTAATGATCTCTTCCGGTCAAGGAACTAAAAAAAACCTGAGCACTTAAATCGAGTTCAATTGCGGAAAGGCTCTTAATAATGGCGTATTTTAGGTAAAATTTGCGGACTTTATTATCTGTTCAGGGAGCAGAAATGGTTCGTGATCCAGGACAAAGAAAAGATTCAATAACGGCAGGCTTAAGCAATGAAGAGCTTGGAATTACGCTGTTGCAGCGTATTGCTGCTAAGGATAAACAGGCTTTTGAACAATTTTATTTCGACTACACACCGCGGATAGGTAATTTTATGATGAAAATACTGAAAAGCCCGGAATTAGTCGACGAAGCCATCAACGATTTCATGATGGTGATTTGGCAAAACGCCGGACATTTCGATGCTGATCAAGGTAAACTGTCTACTTGGTTATTCGGGATTGCTCATAATAAAGCGCTCAAGGTATGGGAGCGGCAACGCCGGTACAACCGTGAAGAATCCTCCGATCAGACCGTTCTGGATGCCGCCGGTAATGACTGGGACGACGAATCGGCGGAAGAAACCGCGACCGGTCCGGATAACCCCGAGCGAACGGTGTTAGGTTGGGAACTGGGCGATATTTTAGTTTGGGCCATGGCCCGGCTATCGCCCGAGCATCAAGTGGTGCTCGATCTCGTCTTTAACCAGCATTATAACTACGAAGAGGTTGCCGCCATCACCGATTGCCCTGTCAATACAGTTAAAACAAGAGTGTTTCACGCCAGAAAAAAGCTCGCTGAAATACTCAAAAAGCGCGGGATAAACCCTTACGAACTGAATGGAGGACCAACATGAGTCAGCCAATAACGCCAGAACACGATGAAATCGCCGAATTATTGCCATGGTATATCACGGATACTTTAAATTCGCCGGAAAAATCACGAGTTAGTCGGCATTTGGAAACTTGCCCGTTATGTCGGCAAGAACTACATCTATACCGGCAATTGGAAACAACAAATCAAGTTTCCGTAGCTGACGGCTCTTGGAAGCCCAGCGCCGGTCAATTTGCCGCGATAATGCAAGGAATAGACGAATTAGAACTGAAAGAGCAAGCTAAAACCGTTCTCAAGAAGGAAAACCAAAACCGGGCGAACCGATGGAACTGGTTTAAAACGATTCCTAAACCGGTATTTTGGTTTATGGCTCTGGAAACAGGCGCTCTTGCCACCTTGATGATGGTGCTTGTTAGTCAGCCTTTGCCTTATCTCGCGCAACCGGGTTTCGAAACGTTATCCAACGCCAGCCCTGCTGTTAACCATGATTTGCCGCGTCTGCACATTGTTTTCTCGCACGACATCACCGAGCAAGAAATACGGGCGCTCTTATTAAAATCCGGTGCCCAACTGATCAGCGGACCTTCCACTTTGGGCGTATATACCTTGCAATTGGCGGTTCAAGATAAGAATACCGTTCAACAAACCGTTACCGAACTTAGAACTGCGCCTAAAATCAAATTCGTTGAAGAAATCCAAGGTGCGTTAACGCAATGAACCCTGTTCATTTAATCCTCATTGCTTTGAGTTTGCTGATAATCTCGGGCTGTAATGCAATTTCGTCAAAATTGGAGGGTATTGCCGGCGTTCCTAAGCAATTCGATTCGCGTCAAATCATTGTCACGCTTTCCGAAGATGTGCGCGATCAATGGGAATCCATTAACCGGGATATTCTCGACCGGTTCGATGTCCAGCCTGCCGGTAAATTTCCCTTGAAATCGATCCGAGTCAACTGCCTGGTCTATCGTGTTTCCGAAATGGTCGAAGTCGAAGAGGTGGCCCGGCGGCTGCGTTCCGATAACCGGATTGAATTAGTTCAATTCAATCAAGTTTTCGACGGCTTACAAGGCCATAATACAGCTTCTTATCAAGACTTATCATACGGACCCAAGTTGATTCGCGCCGATTTATTAAACAATACGGTGACCGGTAAAGGGATATCGATTGCCGTCATCGACACCGGGGCCGACAAAGAGCATGTCGATCTTAAAGGTCGTATCTCGGTAACGGAAAATTTTGTCGAAGGCGGACTAGCGACTTTTAGTAACGATATGCACGGCACGGCGGTAACCGGTATCATCGCCTCGCAAGCGAACAATGGGACCGGAATAAACGGAATTGCACCGGGTGCTAAAATCGATGTTTATAAGGCATGCTGGTATGGCGGGCGCCAAGAAAAAGCCCTGTGCAGCAGTTGGACGTTAGCGAAAGCGGTCGATGCCGCTATCAACAACGGCAACCGGGTACTCAACCTGAGTTTGAGCGGCCCCGGCGACCCGCTCCTGGAAAAATTGTTAAGCGAGGCCGATAACCGGGATATAACGGTAGTTGCGGCTGCCTCTGAAACCGGCGCCGAGCCGGGATTTCCTGCGTCGTTACCTTTTGTCATCCCGGTAATTTCATCCGGCCCGGACGGCGAATACGACATTCCGCAATGGCGGCTCGAACAATCGGTTATTGCTGCTCCGGGCGTTGAAATTTTGACAACGATGCCGGGCGATCGTTACGATTTTTTGTCCGGCAGTTCGTTGGCGGCCGCTTCCGTTAGCGGCGTTGTTGCACTGATGTTGGAGAAACAGCCTTGGCTTAAACCGGAGTCTATAAGAGAGACGTTAGTAAAGACTGGACGAAAAAAAAATTTAAATTCACCGGAAAATAACCGGCTCCCTACGCTGATCGATGTCTGCCAAGCCATGAAGTCATTAGGACTTAAACTTATATGTTCTTAATTTCACCGATGGTCTAAATCATAGTTGCGCGTTTGTAAAAGATTTAGAGTGCGCCGGATTGAAACAACGCTCAGGTTATAATTGGCATGATAATAAAAATTGATTATTTCCTGCAAACCATACCTGACTTAAGTGACTGTTAAGCTCCATGAATATATAATAGCGCAAGGGTAAAATTTGGCGGTAAAGTTGTATTCGCTAAAACTGTTGTAAGGAAACGTTAATTTTAATGCTTTAAGATGCCGGTTAAAATTTTTGCGGCATTAGACATTAAAATTATTGACGGCAGTAGAACAACCCCCAGTAATAAAGCGACTATTTTCCCCATGGGTTTACTTCAGTTTAATCCATTGGCCAGATTAAGTTGCTTAACTTACTGAACATAATAATAAAAAACAATAATACCAATAGCCAGCTTTTACAAGGATTCGAGGGATTTATAAGCCTAAAAATAATCAGCTAACGCAGTCGCGTTCGTTATGATTGTTGTTTTGTAATTAATTCAACCGGTAGTACGCTTGTTGCCATAAGGTGGATTAATTAGGTTTAGCCCAGCATTTTCTTGATCAGCCGGTTCAGAGTTAACTTAAATATAAACAACAAAATTGCTTTGTTGTTGAGCAAGGATGATTGTGTAGCCACACTTGTTGTGAAGCAAGGCCGGAAAGTCACAGATCTTTTATATGAAATAAAAGATAGCTGGATTGCAAACTTAAATTAATTAATTTTGCATAGGAAAGAGAAAATGAAAATCCATTTGATGACAGTGCTGTGTAGTTTTGTGTTGTTATGTAGTAATGCTAATGCGGCGTTCGTAGACGTAACGATTCCCGGAGCGACATCTGGAACGTTGAGTCTAACCGGTCTCATTCGTCCCGCAACTTTCGCTTTTTCAGGCGCATCGGTTGTAGAGCAAATCTTACATACCAATGACCAAAAAACCGATCTCCCTAAACAAAGCCCCGATAAAATCAAAGCGGCCGTCGAGGGTCAATTCGGCGTCAGCAATTTGATTAAAGTCGGCGATAGCAAACTCAGTGGTAAAGTAGGTAGCATTACTTCTTCTAAACCGTTCGATTTTTTAGCGATTCACTTCGGACAACATGAATTGTTTTTTAAATTTTTAACGTCTGTTACTGAATTTCAATTCACAATCGACGGGCATCTTGCCGGTTTAAGCAACTTCCGCGCATTTTCGGGTGCGGTGCCTATCCCTGCGGCTGTCTGGTTGTTTGGTTCCGCCTTAGCCGGTTTATTGGGTCTAAGCCGCAGAAAAGCAAGTTAAATAGTACTCGCTTGGTTAAGCAAAAAGGAGCTTCGGCTCCTTTTTTTGCGCCTTAATATAATCCCACCATTGAATTATCTCGGCAGTCTTGTCTAAGTATTCTTACTTATAGCTTTAGACGAAAAAATTTTATAAATTATGCCCAACTCTAAATTTATTTNNGAATTAACGGTCGCGAATAAAAGCCCTCTTTATTATTAACCGTTGTTGAATCAAGCCACACTTGTTGCGAAACAAGGCCGGAAAGTCACAGATCTTTTATAGAAAGCTTAGAAGACGGCTGGATTGCAAAATTAATCTTTTTAACTTTTGCATAGGTGATGGATATGAAAATTCATTTAATGACAGTTTTGTTCAGCTTATTGCTGTTATGTTCGGACGTTCATGCAGCATTCGTGGATGTAACCTTAACGCCAGCAACAAATTTTGGAACCCTTAATCTTACCGGTTCGAATGGTCCCTTAACAGTCAAATATTCGGGCAGCGCCGTTGCCGAAAAAATTTGGTTTACCAACGATCAAAATACCGATGTAGGTAACCAAAGTGTCGATAACGTCAGAACCGTGCTGGAAACACAATTTGGAGTTAACGGTTTAGCGAATGTTGCGGACGGCTCTATCAGCGGAAAAGTAACCACTATTTCATCGGTCAACCCTTTCACCTATTTAGCGATACATTTCGGTCAACATGAGTTGTTTTTTAAATTCTTAACCGCAGTTACCGATTTCCAAATTTCAATAGACGGTAAGGCGGCTGGATTAAGTAATTACCGAGCCTATGGTACCCCTAATGCAGTACCGGTACCTGCGGCGGTTTGGTTGTTCGGATCGGCATTGGCTGGATTAATTGGTGCAAAGCGTAAAAAACCGGTTTGACGGTACGCCGCCTTCGTCGAAAAGGAGCTTCGGCTCCTTTTCGACATTTACGATTATGGGTTATTTTTATTTCTATTGAAAAACAACACTAAACCGGCAACTCCTAAGATTAAAGCCGGCACAGCAAAAAAACTGCTTTGAGGTTGTTCGTTATTTTCCGTACCTTTGCGTAACGCAGGGTCTTTCGATTCATCGTATTTCTCCCCGCGTTTGATTGATATAGGATTTACTCTAAAAGCTGTCATGTTATTTTCTAGCGTCAAGCTTACAATCATAGCGGAGGCGTTAAAAAAGCGGTCCTTAGCTGAAACTTGAAAAACCGTACAAAGACAGATAACACCGATAATGCCGCCCAAATTTTGAATTCTTTTTTTTATCATGGAGTTACTCCGGTAAGCTTAGAGAGTATTCAATCACTATAAGATACAATGACTCTGCCATTCAAGTGAATTTAGGATACCGTAACCTGGATACGTTTGCTCGAAGCCAAGCGCCGTCTAGCGTAAATCTAAATTCCTTTAAACGGCGTTGACTAGCTTTCATCCATAAATTTTTTGGCGTAGCTTTCCAAATGAGGAATGTCGATACGGTAACCCTTAAGCATTAAGCGCCAGTACAACCAGGGAAAGCCAGTGGTTTTTCCCCACCACCATAGTGTACGGCTTGCTCTTGGATCCAGTAGCGGAAAAGACGGCGTTACTTTACCGTCATAAGAAAACTCGGCTAGCATAACGGTATTCAAGGATGTTGTCAGGGGACAGGAGCCGTAGCCATCGTAACCTTCGACAATTTGTTTGTTCTTCATAATAGCTAGAATATTATCGACCACGACCGGAACTTGCTTTCTGACAGCCGCCGCAGTTTTAGCATTAGGTGTAGAAGTAGCGTCGCCGAGTCCGAAAATATTAGGGTATTTCGCGTGTTGCAGAGTTTTAGGATTAACATCGACCCATCCCCCGGCATTGGCTAAAGGACTTTGTTTGATGAAATCTGGCGCACTTTGCGGTGGTGTGACATGGATCATATCGAATTTTTTATCGACTTTGGTTTTTTTACCCTCGGCGTCCGCGACTTCGAAGGTTGCGATTTTTTTAGGACCGTCGATAGCCACTAGGTTGGTATTAAAATTAGTTTTAATACCGTAACCGGCAACGACTTTAAGGAGTGCTTTGGCAAAAAAGGGAACGCCGAACATACCCGGTCCAGCATTGCAAAATTCGATGTTGAATTTATCTAAAATGCCTTTTTTACGGAAGCGGTCGGCAGCTAAATACATGATTTTTTGCGGCGCGCCTGCGCATTTAATAGGCATAGGCGGCTGAGTAAATAAAGCGGCGCCCGACTCCATCCCTTGAATCGTCGCCCAAGTATATTCAACGTGATCAACCGAATAATTGCTGCAAACGTTGTTTTTACCGAGCGTATCTTGCAGACCGCTGATTTTGTCCCAATCCAACTGCAGGCCGGGACAAACGGCCAAATAGTCGTAAGTAACTTTACCGCCAGCACGTAACGTAACCGTATTAGTCTCCGGCTGAAATGATTCAGCGAAATCTTTAATCCAGGTAACACTCGAAGGAATCAGATCTTTCTCGTCTTTTGTAGCTTGTTTTAAGGTATAAGCGCCGCCGCCAATTATGGTAAACCCCGGTTGGTAATAATGTTTCTCGGAGGGTTCGATCAAACCGATTTTAATCGATGCGCTTTGCCGGCGCATATTGTTTGCGATGGATACCCCGGCAGCGCCGCCGCCGACGATTAATAGGGTAAAGTGTTGTTCTGACATGAATCCTCCAAATTATTATAGTTTTATGAGAAAGCCCCCATAGCTGTGGAATTCTCGATTTTTTAGCACCTAGAGTGGAGAGCGTGCCTTTGATCGTATGCCCATTTTGACCTAATTTTCACGACTAACAACATTTTTCAATGACTTTAAGCCTCTGGATTACCTTACGCCACAATCTTCAGTAATTAAGAGTATATTTAAACCCAAGGTTTTCATACCGAATGCTTGAAATTTTAACAGAGCACATAACTCTCGCCAGCAAATAGCAGTAAGAACCGGTCATCGTTCTTCTCGCGGATATCGATAATTGCAATGAGCTTGTGCCATAATTTGCTTGACTTTCCACATTTACTTCGGTAATCCGCCGCTTCAAAGCGCCGCTATACGAATTAAAGTCGTATTTTGAATTAACTAACGGCGGTAGTGATAATAAGGCCGGTAATAACCGCCCCCATAATAAGGATAAGACCCGTAAAAGCCGCCATAAGGATAGCCGAAACCGCCGCCCCAACCGAATCCGCCATAACCACCGTAGTAAGGGGAGTAATAATCGTCCGCCCATAAATGGATAGTCTTAGCTGAAACTAAAGGTAACTTTAACGATTTATTGCCGATTTTTCGTTCCGTATCGCCTTCCAGAACGCCCGCCACAGTAATTCGCTTGTCTTTGCTATACACGGCTGGATCGAGAAACTCAGGACTTTTTACAACAAAACGGCCTTGTTGCGCTTCATCTAAATCCGGGCGTCCATAACTACCAAGCGGATAGACCAAAATTTGGATAGCGCTAAAACTGGCTTCGTTTTCTACTTCCACTACCGTTCCGCCCCAACGTACCGGCGCATTTTTATATTTATTGACATTGGATAAAGCTTCAATATAGCTCAAGTCGAACGGCGGCGGATCTTCAATGGCCGGAGGCAAATTAGAACACGCAGTTAACCATAGCAAAACGAAAAGAAATAACTGTTTCATTGTTGAAATCCAGAGACTGGTTAATATTAATTGACGATTAGGCAGATAATATATTCAATAATTCAATCGGGTTACTCATTCTAGGTTGTTTAAGATGAATGGCAGTCAATTTTTATCTAACGCCGCTTAATCTTAATAAATTGGATGTCAGAGGACTTCCGTTGTTACATTCCGGCCTTCGGGATAAACAGTAAGAACGGCCAGATTTCACAGCAAGTCCGTCGAGAAACGGACGTATGCAAATAATCTCTGCTTAAGTCCATCGGCAGGCTCTGACCAATTGCCTCCACTGAGCGTGAATGACATCGACTTATTCAGAGTTTCCTTAATTTAAAACAGGGGTTTCTTATTATTTTATCTCAAATGCTTGCTATCTTACTTATGATGCACCTTGATAAAGAAACCGTAAAACTTCAATTGAGCAACCATTTAATTATTATTCTTGGTAATTTCCATCATGTCCGATTTATCCGGTAAACCGCAAGCAAACCGCCGCCATTTACCGTCTGAGGTTTCCATAACGGCATCGGCTGGATTCTGGAATTGGCTTGATAGCTTACAAATCGGCTTGGCGTTCACCACGTATCAATCCAATCGCTTATTTCTCATCGGACGTAAACCGGAGGGAAGCCTGAGTATCGATGAGCGGTTATTCGACAAACCGATGGGTTTGTATTATTTCGATAACTCTCTGTATATGGCTTGCCGCTACCAAATATGGCAACTGGAAAATCGTCTTAATCCGGAAGAAAATTACTTTGGATGCGACCGGCTTTATGTCCCTTATATTGCGTACACTACAGGCGATTTGAATGTTCATGAGGCGGTAAAATCATCCGGCGGTCAATTGGTTTTCATTAATACTGCTTTCAGTTGTATCGCAACCTTGGAATCCGGCTACAGTTTTAAACCCTTATGGCAACCGCCGTTCATCTCCAAACTGGTTGCCGAGGATCGCTGCCATTTAAACGGTTTAGCGTTACAAAACGGAAAGCCCGCTTTCGTAACCGCCTGCAGCAGTACCGATACAGCCGCCGGCTGGCGCGACCATCGGGTTGCGGGCGGTATTGTGATGCATATTGCTACCAGCGAAATCATCGCTACCGGCTTGTCGATGCCGCATTCGCCGCGCTGGCGCCAGGATAAGCTGTGGCTGCTTAATTCCGGAACGGGCGAATTCGGCTACATTGACAACGGTCGCTTTCTGCCGGTCACTTATTGCCCTGGCTTTGCGCGCGGTTTAGCTTTCACCGGCGATTACGCCATTGTAGGGCTATCGAAATTACGCTCTAAATCGTTTGCCGGTCTGCCTTTAGAAACCCGGCTTGCCGCCGGTAACCAAGTTTCGCAATGCGGTTTGCGAATCATAAATTTGAAATCCGGCCAAATCGTTCACAGTTTACATATCGGCGGCGTTGCCGAAGAGTTATTCGATGTCGTCGCGCTCCCCGGTGTGCGTCTACCACGCGCATTAGGGTTGCAAAAAAGCGATATCGACCGTCTAATCAATTTTCCGGGATCAAACGGAATAGTCATTACCAAACCCGCAGTCAACCGGCCTGGCATCGGTAATACCGTCCAAGCTGCTACCGGTTTCCCGAAAATCGGCCAACTGTCCGATAACACGGGTTATAAGGTCAACTATCAGCGGGTTTACCATCTGAATCCCGATAACTTGCTAGCCTACAATGCGATGACCTATCCCAGCTTAAGCGCCCACTGGCAAACACAACCGCAACGAGGCGAACTGTTTGGGGTATCGGCTTCGGTAAACGGCGAAATGATCGGCTTGGCGCTTGCGGAAAAATTTAGTCTGCCGGATACAACGACTGCCGTAGAATTGCTCTCTTGGTACGTGACGCCAGCCTGCCGGGGACAAGGTGTTGGGCGTAACTTAATAAAACAGCTAGAAAAACAACTAGGCGTTAAATTCGATCCCCCCCAAGATTAAACCCGTTATTGAACCTGAGCGAGAGGCATACCGCCATCGGTTTATGTTTTACCGGTTTATTCGCTGTATTCAATCAGGCGAGGCCGGTTATCGAATCGACAAACACCAGTTCCTTTACCCGCAAACGCCTCAGGATTTTAGCAGCTATCGCTTGATCCAAATCAAGAACTCTAATATTTATCCCGTTAAAATAATTCTCGTGAACCGCTTATAAACGGATTCTAATTTCTTAGTCCGGTTTATGCGGCAAAACTCAGCACTCTTCGCCCACCGAACCCAACCCTAATAGGCAAAACTATGATCGATTATTACGAAATTTTGGAAGTCAGTCCCAACGCCAGTCCGGAAGTTCTAAGGGCAGCCTATCACATTTTACTCGCGCGATACGACATCGACGACTATGCCCATCCTAAAGAAACCGAACACCAAGTGACCGCGCTTAAACTCGCCTTCGATGTGTTGTCGGATCCGGTAAAACGGCAAGATTATGATCGAAAATTGGCAACGTTCAAACATGAGTCCGTTCAAAAACAGCTAGAACGTAATATATCCAAGCATAACGAGACAAGGAATGACCGCACTGTTTCGGATCGTTCCTCACTGCTATCCCGGCTGAAGTGGAAACAATGGGGCTGGTCAGTATCCATAGCGGCGGTAGCGGCAATCTTAATATCGATGGTGCAGCCCGATCCTCAACGAGCGGAACGCGGACAGTTGGCCGCTCAACTTAAAGCCGAAAAAGACCGGGCGAAGCTAGAGATCGAAGTCGTCAATCAAGCAGCCGGTCAGCAAACGCCGAAACCGATTAACAATACAACTAATTCCGGAGAAGCGGTTAACCCTAGTTCGCTACAACCCAGCCCCCCAGGTAAGGCTCAATAAACCGGAACTTCGCAAAATTTAATCAATGCAATGTAAGCCGGACGACTGGGTTGATTGCTCATGGCGCAACCCTTCTACAACGAAAACCTCCTTTCAAATCTTCGGAAGCGGAAGCCGGACTTTATTGGATACCGTCGCAGAAAATAGCTAAAACTACAACGACCTTTCCGTAAACCGGATCAACATGCTTAAGCAAACCGCACCGCCAACCGGCCGATGCGGTTGTTCAAAAGCGCTCCAGAAAACGGTTAGGCCTCTTAAGAATACAAGCTGTCGAGTAATTTCTTCCCACGTTCAAAATTAGCGGTCTCGAACCGTTCCTGAAGCATCCGGCTCATGCGCGTAAAAAAACGTTGATAAGGCCAAGCGGTTAAATAATGACTGAAAGCCGTATGGCCCTTCACAATGGCTTTAATTTTGTCCGCATTACCCGGAATTGTTAAGGGCCGGTCGTTTGAGGCTTGCGCGATCTTTTGGAAAAACATCGTGATATTAGCGCCGTCTTGAGACAATTTATAATCAACTTCGGTAAATCCAGCTTTTTCACCCAGTTTCCGTAACGTATCCAGGTTGAAGTTGAAAATATGGGCTTCATGGAAAGTACTTTTAGGCGATTGACAGGTTGCTTCTATCGTCGGCACTTCCACCACCAATACGCCTTGCGGTTTAAGCAAGCTGTGCAATTTGGTTAACACCTTATAAGGGTTTTCGGTATGCTCCAGCACGTGCCAGATTGTAATAAGATCGAAAGACGCATCCGGTTGTTGAATATCTTGAATAAAACCGACCTGAATATTCAGACCGTATTCCTGCTTCGAATAGTCGGCATAGCCTTTATTAGGCTCAATACCTTGCACATCATGACCGAGCGATTGCAGAAGATAAGCAAATTCGCCGCCACCCGTGCCGACATCGAGAATTTTTAACGGTTTTTCCAGCCGCTTGCCGAGTATCTTGCGCCGGTTGAGCGCTACTTTGCCCGCCCGCAGAATGTGTTTCGGTTTGGGGGTAAACGTGCCTTTGTAAGCAACCCGGTAATCGTCCTCGTAAAAACTGCGGGGATTATGCGGCAACGGGTCAGTCCAAACCAAACCGCAGCGGTTACAAATTACCGTCCTGAGCGGTTTGCCGCTCCGGCTGTGGTTTGCCAACACGGTAATATCCGTACTTTCGCAAACATTGCATGGGTTTGAACAGGATTCCTTCTCGATCGCTTGCATGTAAATAGTCTCTGAATCGTTTAAGTCAACAGGATGTCTTGCTTTGATATGTAACTTTAATAAGCAAAGCGATCCCGGTTTTTCCGGCATTACGGACCTATCGAAAAATGATAACTCAACTCCGCGCCATTTAGCGTCTTCCTGCTAAAAAACTTTTATTCGCCGCTGATTTGAAGAACACATAGAAAACGGTTTTTTAACATCGTGAGTCTTTTTATACGGTAAAATCTTCTGTATTTTACCCCGGCGCCCATGCTGCAACATTCAAACTTGAAACGTATCGCCTTAACGCCCGGCGAACCGGCCGGTATCGGACCCGATTTGTGCATCGCTTTAGCTCAAGCGAGCGCTTTGCCGTGTCAAGTGGTGGCGATTGCCAGCCCGGCTTTGCTGGAGGATCGCGCTAAACAGCTCGGTCTACCCTTGCGCTTAAGCGATTTTGCCAGCAAATCGCCCGCCCTAACCCATCAGCCGGGCGATTTGGCCATTCTTCCCGTCGAACTCCCGGCGCCGGTTAAAACTGGGCGACTCAACGCCGCTAACAGCCGCTATGTCTTGAAAACACTGACCAAAGCAACGCAAGGCTGTGTGAAAGGGCTGTTCGCCGCAATGGTCACGGCCCCCGTGCATAAAGGCATCATTAACGACGCCGGCTACGAATTCAGCGGCCATACTGAATTTATCGCCGGCATTACAGGCGGCCATCCGGTCATGATGCTAGCGACGCCCGGTTTGCGCGTGGCCTTGGTAACGATACACCTGCCGCTCGCCGATGTCAGCAAAGCCATTACCCATAACCGTTTACGGCAAGTTATCCGCATCTTGGATCACGACCTGCGCTGCCGGTTCGGTATTGAAAAACCAAAGATTCTGGTGTGCGGACTTAATCCGCACGCCGGCGAAAACGGCTATTTAGGCAGGGAAGAAATCGACATTATCGAACCGGTATTAACAGGCTTACGCAATCAAGGCATGGATCTTGACGGTCCGTTACCGGCCGATACGATTTTTACGCCCAAATACCTTAACCGCGCGGACGCCGTTCTGGCGATGTATCATGACCAAGGTTTGCCGGTGTTGAAACATAAGGGCTTCGGTAAAGCCGCTAATATTACGTTAGGCCTGCCCATTATCCGCACTTCCGTCGATCACGGCACCGCGTTGGAATTAGCGGGCACAGGCTTGGCCGACCCGGGCAGTCTGCTTTATGCCTTAGAAACGGCGCTGATAATGGCGGACAACCATCATGACTAACACATCGCACACCCCGCGCAAACGCTTCGGGCAAAATTTTTTACACGATCAAACCGTTATCGCTAGCATTTTAGCGAACCTGCAAGCCCAATCCGGCGAACATTGGGTCGAAATCGGTCCAGGCCAAGGGGCGCTCACATTGCCTTTATTGCAGAAGGGTGTCGTGCTCGATGTTGTGGAACTGGACCGGAATTTAGTTGCACTGCTCAAACATAAATTCAAGGATCACGCTCATTTCACCGTTCATAGCGCGGACGCCTTAAAATTCGATTTCGCCAAACTCGCCAACCCGGATGAAAAATTACGCGTCGCCGGTAATTTGCCCTATAACATTTCAACGCCTTTGTTATTTCATTTACTGGATTTTTCTCGGCGCATTCAAGACATGGTGTTTATGTTGCAAAAGGAAGTCGTCGATCGGATCTGCGCCGGTCCCGGCAGTAAAAAATACGGCCGGTTGAGTATAATGATGCAGTATTACTGCCGGTGCGAAAGCTTATTCGATGTCTATCCCGAAAGTTTCGATCCTGCCCCGCAAGTGATGTCGGCGATTATCCGCTTGATTCCGCATGCCGCGCCGCCGGTAGCGGTTAAAGACAAAGCCTTATTCGATAAAGTCGTCACCCAGGCGTTTTCCCAGCGCCGGAAAACCTTGAGAAACGCATTACATACCTTGCTGAGCGAGGACCGCATTAGCGCTCTGGGTATCGATCCCACGGCGCGGGCGGAAACGATTTCACTGTCCGGTTTCGCTAAACTCAGCAACAGCTTGACCGAGCACGATCAGTGAACTTTCAATTTATCCGCAGCACGATTTCTGCAATTGAATAGGCGGGCATTTGACGGTTCCGAAAGAACAAAACACGCAACAATCGCCCGCCTCCGGTTTAAGCAAAGCCCCGCACCGTTTGCAATCGTAAAAGTACAAACAAGCGTCAAGCGGCATGGTTTCTTGTTCACGGTGTCCGCACTGCGGACAAACAATTGCCGACTCCAAAATGACCTTATTCACAGCAGAGATCTCCCGTTTAATTCATTAATTGTAAGAATCGCAGGCTTCTTTATTTCGTTAAACATTTTTCGCTAAGGTATTCAACCATATCCTCAGCTAAATTAAAGAGTGATTTCTATGGTTTCGGCAAACACATAAAATTTACCTTGTTCAGCGTTGGTAAAGTCATATTCGTCCTTAATTTTGTTAACGTCTCAAAGTGGATTTCGGTTAGCGTTGCTTTTTTCGTCAGAGAGAATACGAGTAACATCATCATACCGGTAAGTATGGGCAACTAAAAGCGCCGATCATTCAAATTTTTGCCTATTGATTCGGCCTTTTAATGTCTGAACCGTTCGTACCCGAAGGGCGCTTGTGACCTTTAGTTTATAAATGCTGAGATTCGAAGCAACACCGCCTTTCGACAGGCTTTATGCCCTTGGGCGTAAGACGAAAGGACACTTAATACTTCACAAGGCCAAATCTATAATGAAACGCCTGCATGCCTTGTGTATTTTACCTTTCATGATCGTCAATTTCGCCAACCCGATAAGGCTTGTGCTTAATTGGTAGCAATTAGCATTATTACAATAACCCTAAACGAAAAAAGCACGCGACCGTAAATTCCGGTCAGTTTTTCATCACGAATCCGTTTGATTTCGGTAATGAATTTGTACTTGTAACAACGCAATCTCCTATCAAGAAGCTTGTGAAATAGCCTGTTTTATCATGAGCGCAGCGGTGATTATGGTTTAGAGATATTAATTAGCATCGACAAGTTGGGCATCGTTTTAATCCTGACCATTTTGCATGCTACAGAATTTATGCAGCATTTCGGTCATGTTGAAGTTGCAGCAATTTGGCTTGTGTGGTTTCCAGGATGGAATCGCGCAAAAAAGTGCTGGCTTTTAAGATTTCCACGCCAATCAAATCACCATTAACATTCAATTCCGCCGTAATGTTAGGGCTTAATTCAAGGCTCTCAAACTCTTCTACGTCGGTAATGGCAATATGGATAATGTCTTGGTCAGGAAAATAATTCATTTTGGATTATTCATAAGTAAATCTCCCTGTGTTTAACCTGAATTTAATTTGTTGGCTGCTACCAGCACAAATTAACATCGTATCGGTTAAATACAACATCTGCGCTTGCAAGGAGCAAATTTTCTAGTTTTGCCTGAACTAAAATCAATCTGTCGAAAGGGTCTTTATGGTGAAACGGCAATTCTTTCAACGCATAAATATGCTCAGTTTCAATGGGCAAAATTTGCAAACCATTGTTCACATATTGTTCTTCAATTAGCTGATTTAATGGCAATTTTAGGTTAAGTTTCCCTAGTTGTTGTTTGATTTGCATTTCCCATGCGCTTGCCATGTTTAAATACAGTGTGTTGTTCTGATCCTGGCAAATAGCTAAGGCTTTCGCGCTTAATTTATCGGGAGCGCTATCCAGCCAAATGAAGGCATGGGTATCCAGCAGCACGTTCATGCGTCGTTGCCTAACCAAAAGCTATCCGGCAAAGGTTCGTCAAAATCGTCGCTCATTTCAATCATCCCTTTATGTAAGCCCAAAGTCCGGTTTTTTTTATCAATGCTTACCTGTTCATCTTCATATATGACAATCACTTTTACCTTATGTGCGTTAACGCTATTAGGCAATTGCAAATGAATCTGCCGGTTTTTATCAATTTCAGCGGATAGTTCGATGGCTTGCATTGTTGTTTCCTTTAAATACGTTTGCAAAATGGCCTGATTTTTTGCGGGTGCAGCGGGGATGATGGCTTCTGCGGCGGCGGATTCTTGCCTAATGAATCCGAGCTATCCCTTTATGTTTTCGATTTCCTGATCGTCAGAGTATTGTGTTTTTAGCAAATGTATTGGGGCATCTTCACCCACGGCAAAAAGTTTCCCGCCTGACCATTGCACGGAATAGTGACCAAGGCGGCGTTTGCGTTCCAGCGTTTTGCTAACGGCTTGACGTAAGCAATCGAGCGTGGCTTGTGTGGCTGGACTTAATGAAGGATTTGGATTAATGCTCATGATTGAGCCTCCCTTTGTAAAAGCTTAAGCAATTCAGGGGCATAAACAGTTCGAACAGAGCCTTCTTGCTGAAATGCCAATTCTGGGAATGAGCCACTATTCATATAACATTGTACCTGATTAACCTTATGAGCAAAGACGTGAAGCAGATTATATAAGCTACGCGGGAAACGGCGGATAATATCCTCTTCAGGAATAGAATGCCCGCCATGCGCGACCCGCTCAGCAACGCGCAGGCGAGACATTTCCGCACTGGGCAATGCGAGATAGATCAATTCTATTCGCCAGCCTTTTGTTTGCAACTTATCCACCAACTTAAGGTAACTGCGGCCGGCAAGCGTGGTCTCAAAAGCAAAATCCTGTCGTGCGACAATACAATCTTCAATCTCATGCAGGAACAAGCGGCTAGCCGCTAGTAAGTGCTGTTCGGGAGCCAAGGGCGACAAGCCCGCAGCGATCAAATCCGCATTCACAAAGCGGCGGCACTTCGCTACTGTCGGTAGGTATTCCAGCGCAAACGTGGTTTTACCTGCGCCATTCGGACCTGCGATTATCCAACAAGTGGGCATCTGCGCGTCTCTTCAATCACCCAAAATCAGGCGTTCCACTTCGGCCTTGGCATCGGCCAGGATTTGCGCGGCTTCGGCTTGGAGTTGTTTGGCTTGGGTACGAATATCTTGAATATGCTCTACGATTTCGTTTTGTTTGTTAATAGGTGGGACAGGAATTTTCACACTCCTGAGCAACTCAACACCAACGCCTGACTGATTATTCCAGTTTGTACAAATGGAATAGAAATACTTTTGTTTTTGATAAAGATTCAATACGTTTTGCAAATAAACAGGATTTAACTCATTTTGGTTTGTTCGAATTACGGTAATGTGATTTGAGTAGGTTAGCTTTTGATTTTCAATATCAACCAAGGATGTTTTACCCACTAATTCTTGACTGTTGGTGTTATTAAATAAAACATCTCCGTAGTTTAAAAAACAATTTTCATTCAAATTATCGATTGGTACATAAACATTTTTATGAAAAATTAATTCACCTAAAGCATTGATATTAGTCGGTCTTATTTGGATGATACCGTGTTCTTCTTCAACCTGATCTTGTCTGCCAACGCCAAACCCGGATTTAAAATGGTGAGCTATTTCGTTTAATTTGTAATAGTCATATTTCGATGAGAACAAACCAGAATCCAATGCGTTAAAGAAAATCGGGTCGAATCTTTGCCCTGAAGCTGCTTTAAATTGAATTGTAAAAATTCGCTTTTCTAGGCTATTGTCCTGCTGCGGCAAAGTAATACCCAACTCCGCCACCAATAAATACGCATAAATCCCCGCCAAAAGTGCGCGGGCTTGTTGTTCTTTTTGTTTTTTTACAGTAACAGCATCCAGATACAAACAAACAACTTTTTCTTGTAAGTGACTTGGAAGAACAGGTATTTTTAATGTGTTTAATTGTACGGTATTGATACTTTGAACAGTTGTAGAATGCTTAACGATTAAAGGCAATAGTTGTTCGTTGTATACCTGAAAATATACTGCTAAAAATTCAGTTGAAATGCTCGCTTGAGCAATAAATGCTTTAACATCCTGATTAAAAGCCATACGCTTTGTAGTAATCGTTACTGGTATGGAATGCGCTAACACCCCACTTCTTACAACCATAAGTAGACAACCTTCAGGAACAATTGTGGTGGAAGAGTTTTTGATCGCTTCTTCAGTAATATGATCTTCAGTATCTACTAGCATTAATACTTTAAAATCTTTAGGTGACACCCAAGGAACATCGCCATCCCAATAACTTAAATTCGCTTTACTGGGTGTTCCTCCACTGTAAGACTTAAATGCCGAACTTATCGAAATCATCGAGTATTTCGTTTTTAAAGTTGAATTTTTTAATGCGTGATTAAAATAGGCATCCCATCGTCCAACTAATTCAGAACGATTAACAATAAATACTCTGCCATTAAGTATATTAGCTTCAGTATTAAACTGGCTCACGGCTTACCTCTTCTACGATAAACCGCGCCAATTCCGCCCCAATTAAATCTAATTCATTTTTACCCGTCTGCTTACCCGTCGCGTCATAGCCAATATCTTCGGCAATCGCCATAAAGATTTGATAATCGGAAAATTCATTTTGTTTCCTAAGCAAATAAGCTTCTTCCAAGCGTTCTTTGAGTTCATTAATTTGTTCGGTAAATTCCGTGCTTTTCTCAGCTTTCCAGGCTTTATAGTCCTCGGTTTTTTTGAAGTCCTTTAATTCACCCAGGTAAACCGCGCCGATGGCATTATCCAAGGTGTGTTTCTTTGCTTGCTCGATCTTGTTAACTTCTTTCTGGTAGTTGTGTTCGGTCAATAAGGCGGCTTGTAAGCTGAGTTTTTGTTGTTGCAGGGCGTGGGTTTTATCCGCGCTGTATTTACGCAAAAACAAAACGCTGCTTTTTACACCTGCGCCGTTGGCAGTAAAGGCGGTTTGCGGCAGGCTAACCACGGCAACAATGCGATACCAGTCTTCAATTTGGTCGCGCACGTATTGCAGGCTGCTGTTGGTAAGAACGCCATCGGGGATGACGATTGCCAAATAGCCGCCGTCATTTAAGAAATGGTGGCATTGTTCGATAAACAAGACTTCGGTGCTTTGGGTGTCGCGGTTTTTCACGCCGCTGTTTTTAAGGTCTAACCAGGAAGTATCTCTTTGCCCGAATTTGTAGGTATCCAAATAGGCTTTTTCGGTCAACTTGACCGCGCTGCCAAACGGCGGATTGGTGATGATGAAGTCAAATCGTCCGTATTTAAAGCCGTGGTTTTTACTAAGTTCTTGTAGCTTGGCATCTTTGAGCAAACCATCGGCGCTAATGACGTTAGTATGACCATCATCATGGATAATCATGTTCATTTTGGCGGCGCGGCTGATTTGTTCGTTGATTTCGATGCCGTACAAACGTTTTTCGGCGAAGTCGTGCCAGTGTTGCCAATGTTCTTTGCTGTCGGGATCGTAAAATTCGTTCGCTTCGCGGCGGACTTTTTCCAAGGCGTGCAATAAAAAGCCACCGCTGCCGCAGGAGGTATCTAATACCAGTGATTCGTGGGTAATCGGCAATACATCGACGATGAATTTTACAATCGGGCGCGGGGTGAAGTATTGTCCAAAACTGCCGCGAAAGAAGGAATCCATAAAGGTTTCAAAGGCATGGCCTTTGCTATCCAGGTCGGTTTTATTAAGGTTGATGTCTTGCAGGTATTCGACGATGGTACGCACCCGTTCATGGGTAAGTCGGATATTGTCGCGGAACACTTCCGGGTCTTTTTTGCGGCCTTCTTCGTAGAGCGTGTTAATGCGGTTGAATAAGGCTTCGTTGGTTTTTCTCAGGGCATCGCGCTGTTTTTCGTCTTCGGTTTTGCCTTTGCCTTCTTCTTGAATGACTTGGAAGTCATAGGGTTTTCCTTGTAGCCGCGCTTTGCGTTCATCCCAGATTTTGCAAAAGATCAGCTTGTCCAGTTCATCAAAGGCTTCAGAGGGATTGAGTTGCCCACCTGCCCACAAAGCGTTATGCGCTTGCTTAAAACGACGGGTTAGTTCGTCCTGAACCACCACTTGCAGCTCGAAAAACTTTTGTTCGCCTTCTTTGTAGTTAAGTTTATCCGCGCTTTTTACGAATTTATAAGGCGCTAATTTTTCAACGCCATAGGGTGGAATATCGGACTCGGACTTACGGGTATTTTTACGTTTATCAACTTGGAAGTATTCGTTCTTGATCTTGGACGTGACCCACACCCATTTGACATTATTGGGCAAGGCAAAAGCGTAAGCATAGGCTTGGTTAATAGCTTGAGAAAATTCAGCATCCGATACTTCTTGCTGTTTACATTCCACCAAGATATGCGGTTCCAGGCATTCGTCATCGTTATACACGACAATATCCGCCTCCTTTTTGCTTGATCCCATTGTCACCATCACAAAATTTTGTACACGGTGTTTGGGGTAGCGGTATTCGAGAATCAAACGGCAATAAACTTCGGCTTGAACTTGTTCTTCTGGATTGCTGTATAAGCGGTTTTTCTTTTGTTCGACATATTCGATACGTTTGCCGTCATCCAGGAGTTTAATCAGCCCTTTGTTAATGCCTAGCTGGAAGTAGTCAATGGCTTGGTTTTCGCTCATAAGCTATTGTTAGTTCAATAATATTAGTAATATAAAGTATTGGGTTTTGAATTCTAAGCTTATGGTTGCCAATCCATGAGCAATTTTAAGTTACCCACCGATTCCGCTTTCCGGTAATAAACATTATCCGCAGTGACAAATACGCCATCGTGAAAAATCGCCAAGGCATGGTAATAAGTATCAAACAGATGATGATTTAGCCGCTGAGAAAGTTGGGCGGCGATTTTTAGCACGTCAGAATCGAGTTCTATTTTAATTTCCATTGCCGTAAGGTAGTCGATGGCTTGTTCGGCAATGTTTGGGTGGGTGCGGGCGATGACGGCGACCACTTCCGGCAGCCAATGCGGCGGCTGGATGAGTTCCACTTCACCGGCTCCGATTTTCTTAAGTAAATCCAAAGCCTTGTCAGCGTCTTCTTCCGCTTCCAAATCCAGAAAAAACCACTTGATGCTAACGCTGGCATCGGCAACGACGATCACGAACGCAATTCGATTCTGGCCTGCTCGATTTCTTGCGCGGAAACTGGCGCTTGGCTAGCGCGTAAATCCAGGATTTTATCAACCGCCAATTGCCGCCGGTGCTGGCGTTTTTTTTCGGCTATCGCTTGCTGCATCAATTTGGTAAGGATTGCGCTTTTGTTTTCCTGACTGAACAGTTGATTGAATTCCTGTCTCACGTCTTCGGGTACGCTGAAATTTACAGTCGCCATTATTTTCACCTGGTTGTTGAAATTTTCAACAATAGTTTAGCAAAAATTTGTATAAGCGGCTGGCCTTATTCGGAATATGGAACAGGTAAAAAGAGGGAACTGATGATGTTGGTATCAACAACAATCATGGCCGTCCGCTATTGATGGCCAGGTCAATGTCTTGCGGCGTTATTGGGTTTGGTTTTATGGTGGCGCGTAGTTGCTCGATTCGGTTTAGCCGTTCAGCAGGCGTAATTTTATTGGGTCGTAAAGCTTGTTCAAGGTAAACCAAGACTTCACTATTGATGCTACGGCGATGCAGTTCAGCCTTGAGTTTCAGTTGCTCATACAAGTCATCTGGGATATTTTTGATCGTGAGGGCCGGCATGATTAACTCTCAATGGGTTCTCTTGGGTTTTATTATGGTTGCATTTTGCAAGTATTGCAAAGATCATATCTTCCGCTTCACTTCCACAATATTCGGCAATTGACTGATTTTACCTAACACCAAACTCAATTGCCGGGTGTTTTCTATTTGGATGGTTAGGTTGAGCACGGCGGAAAAATCGGGGTTGGTTTCCAGCGCGGCGTTGGAGATGTGGATATTACTTTGGGTCAGCACTTGGGTGACATTGTTGAGCAAGTGGCGGGCGTTAAAGGCGCGAATGACGATGGGCACCGAATGACTGGTCTGCAAAGCGCCCCAGTACACCGGTAGAAGCTGGTTGTGTTTTTCCGGGCTAAGGTTGATGATGTTGCTGCAATCCCTGCGATGCACCATGATGCCCCGATGGTGCGAAACGTAACCGATGATGTCGTCGCCCAACACCGGCGCACAGCAGTTGGCGAAGGTCGTCAGCACATTGTCGATGCCTTCCACGGTAACGGCCGATCTTGTTTCCGGTTTTTTTTGGGCGGTAAATAAAGGGGGCGGTTCCAGCTCGGGTATCTTGAAAAACGCCGCCAATTGTTTGCTGTTGATGTCGTTACGACCGACGGCTTCGAGTAATGTATCGCTGTCGGGCTGTTTAAAATGTTGCGCCAATTCCTTGAAACTGAAGCCTTTTAAGCCGAGACGCTGAATTTCCTTATCCAAAATATTTTTGCCGATGGCGATGTTTTCGTCGCGTTGCTGGTGTTTGAACCAGCTTTTGACTTTGCTGATGGCGTGGGCGGATTTCAGATAACCCAGATTGGGATCGATCCAATTGCGATTGGGTTTGATTTCTTTGGCCGTCAGGATTTCGACTTGCTCGCCGGATTTTAGGGCGTAGGTTAGCGGGCAAATACGGCCGTTGACTTTAGCGCCGCGGCAGCTATGACCGATTTCGGTATGGATGGCGTAAGCAAAATCCAGTGGGGTCGAGCCTTTAACAAGGTCGATCAGTTTTCCGGCGGGTGTCAACACGTAAACGCGGTCGCTGAATAATTCGCTTTGGAAATCTTCGGCGAGGTTAGTGTCGTTATCTTTCTCTTCCAGCAGCTTCCGCAACGAGGTAATGCTTTTATCTAAAGCGGCGTTGTGCTTGCTGCCTTCTTTGTAAGACCAATGCGCGGCGACCCCCAGTTCGGCGAATTCGTGCATTTTGTCCGTCCTGATTTGGACTTCGATGCGGTTGCCGCCGGGGTCGATGATAACGGTGTGCAAGGATTGGTAGCCGTTTTCCTTGGGGTTAGCGATGTAGTCGTCGAATTCTTTCGGGATATATTGCCAACTGCTGTGGACGACACCCAATGCCGCATAACACGCAGCCAAGTTATCGACAATGACGCGCACCGCGAGCAAATCGTATAACTCGTCGATATCGAGTTGTTTACGCTGCATTTTTTTCCAAATGCTGTAGATATGCTTGGGCCTGCCGTAAATTACGGCGCTAATTCCCTCGTTGCTAAGCCGCTCTTGAAGGAGTTGGATAAAGTTTTCGATACAGGCTTCGCGCTGTTCGCGCTTGGCCGCAAGCGATTTGGCGATTTTGAGATAAATTTGCGGTTCCAAATAACGGAACGCCATATCTTCCAGTTCCCATTTGAACTGATGAATACCGAGCCGGTTAGCGATCGGGGCATAAATATCCAGAGTTTCCTGTGCAATGAAGCGGCGGACTTCGTAACTTTCTCTGGGCAAAATTCGCAATCGCTTGATTCGATATGCTAATTTTATTAACACCGCCCGCACATCGTGCGTCATGGATAACAACATCCGGCGCAAGATTTCGGTTTGATTTGGCTGCTGCGTCATTTCGGGGGTATAAACCGCCAATTTATTCAGCCAATTGATGTCCTTAACCAAGGCGGAAACGGTTTCGCCGAATTGTTTGGCAATGTCCGGTTTAGGTTTCAACTCAGACAAGCGAGGATCGCTTAACAATGCCGCCACCACCGTTTCCACATCCACCTTAAAATCCATTAAAATAGCGGCGACATCGAAACCTTTAGGCCGATGATAAGGCACAGATTCGGGTATGTGCTCGACAATCCGCAGAGCTTGCTCGATCTGCCGGGTATCCCGGTCTGAAAAACCGCTAAAAACATGCAAGTTTGCCGCTTTATTGTTTTGCATTTGTCTTTTTAATGAACTTAATAACGTTTATCCGTCTAACCGCTTGCGCAACCATAGATTAACGATGACTGATTTGGTTCAGGTAAATTTCTAAAAGGCTGAACCCACCCACTAACTATTTTATGATCTCGCCAATCACGTTTTTTATCCAACCGATTTCTTAAGCCTCGTTAAAGGTTTTGATCTTCTGTTATGTTGTAAATAGAAATACTTTTGGAGACCCTGTTAAAATAGCTTACCGGTTACCTAAAAGACATTTGTGACCTTTAGGTTATAAAGGCAAGCAATTGATTTCATTAATTGATAACTTATAGCACCTTCTAACGAGCGATTCGAAGGGCATGAATGAAAGCAACGTATTCGCAGGCTCCTTAAATAATTATAGAAAACTTGCGCGAAAAATAACTCCTCTAATACATGATAATAATTAATTTGGACCGGTCATTCGATGAGTAATAGCGACAATCAAAATCTAGCGGTCGATCAGGCGCTTATTAATACCAAAACGTATTCCGTCAGGGAACATGCCGATGACGATGAAATTTCTTTGTTTGAAATTTGGCTTATTTTGGCAAGAAAGAAAAAGTTAATCCTGATTATTTGTTTACTCGTAACGCTGGCGGGTAGTTTGTATGCGTTGACCAAACCGGATGTGTATGGATACTCCGCAACCCTGCAATTAGGCGCCTTATTTGCCGACGGTCATGAAATTAGCATTGATGACATCAAAAATGCTGAAAGCAAACTGAAAGAGGTCTACCTTCCTGTAGTATTAAACGATTATTACAATAAAACTCCGGCTTCGGAAAAAAACATTAAAATTAATGTTAGCGTTCCCAAGGAAAGCAAAATTTTGATAATTTCCGGGAGTAGTACTGAAAAAGATGCTTCAATTTATCAAGATTTGATTAACAAAACCGGAATTCATTTGATTGAAAACCTCAATGAAGTGATCAAGACGAAAAAAAAGCTCGCTTCGGAGCAAGTTATTAAAATTACCAAAAGACTGCAAATATTGGCGGAAAGCGAAAAAGATTTGAACGCCAGAATAGAAAGTTTCGATAAATCCTTCAAATCGACGCCAATCGATAATAGCGGCACCACAGCGCTGGTCATCACCGAGTTGAACAATCAAAAACTTCAGATGAATAGAGAAAAATACTCTTTGGAGTCGTTATTACTGAACATTGAATCCGATCTCAAACTGTCAAAAGAAACCAAATTTCTTACGTCTGTTACTCAATCCATTGAGCCTATCGGCCTCAATACAAAAATGATTATCTTGTTGTCGTTACTATTCGGTTTGATTTTGGCGGTATTTATTGCATTAGCAACGGATTTAATCGGAAAATTGAAAGTTAATTAACTGCTAATATTTAACCGATTAAGCTTTTTTAAACTATCTCATTCTTAAAAATTTATAAAAAACACGTTTATGGAAATGATACAAACCGCTATTCCCGGTGTGCTTATCTTCGAACCTAAGGTTTTCGGTGACGAGCGGGGCTTTTTTTATGAAAGTTTTAATGCGAAAAACTTTCTTGATCAAACCGGCGTCAAGGTCGAATTTGTCCAAGATAACCATTCGAAATCGGCTAAAGGCGTCTTGCGCGGCTTGCATTACCAAATCCAGCAAGCGCAAGGCAAACTGGTGCGCGTGGTCGCCGGCGAAGTCTTCGATGTAGCGGTTGATATCCGTAAACAGTCGCCAACATTCGGCCAATGGGTCGGCGTGACCTTGTCGGCTGAGAACAAACGCCAACTGTGGCTTCCGGCCGGTTTTGCGCATGGTTTTCTAGTCACCAGCGATTCGGCTGAATTTCTTTACAAAACGACCGATTATTATGCGCCTCAATTTGAACGTAGTATTTTGTGGAACGATCCGGCAATTGGAATCGAATGGCCTATCGACGGCGAACCGGTGTTATCGAATAAAGATAAAATCGGCAACTTATTGAGCGAGGCCGAGGTATTTCCATGAAAATACTGCTGACAGGCGCTACAGGCCAGGTCGGATGGGAACTGTCGAGAACGTTAATGCCTCTGGGCGAAGTTATCGCGGTTAACCGGTCCCAAGCCGATCTTGCCGATTTGCAAGCGCTTAGAACCATCGTTAAACGGCATAAGCCGGATATTATCGTGAATCCGGCCGCTTATACGGCGGTCGATAAAGCCGAAACAGAACGAGAATTAGCCTTTTTAATCAACGCCGAAGCGCCCGGCGTACTGGCGGAAGAAGCCAAGAAAACGGGCGCTTTTTTGGTCCATTATTCGACCGACTACGTTTTCGATGGAACCAAAACGACGCCTTATACGGAAGAGGATAAAACTAATCCGGTCAATGTTTACGGACAAAGCAAACTGGCGGGCGAACAGGCCATTCAATCCGTAGCCGATGATTATATCATTCTAAGAACATCTTGGGTCTACGCCAGCCGGGGCAGTAATTTTTTGAAAACAATCATGCGTCTAGCCGGGGAGCGGGAAGAGCTAAAGATTGTCGCCGATCAAACCGGCTCACCGACGTGGGCGCGTCTGATTGCCGAAACCACCGCCCATGTTGTGCGGCAGACGATACTCGAAAGGCAGGCTGACAAATTCAAATCCGGCGTTTATCATTTAACTTCGTCCGGCGAAACGTCGTGGCACGGCTTTGCTCAAAAAATCGTCGCAATTGCGCGCGAACAGCAGGCCGAACTTAAAATCAAGGCAATTCATCCGATTCCGGCAATTGAATATCCGGTTCCGGCAAAACGTCCGGAAAATTCGAGGATGTCGGTGCAAAGGCTGGAACAACAGTTTGGTTTAACCATGCCGTCATGGGATAATGCCCTTTCGCTTTGCATGCAAGAGCTTTAGCAGCTTCGTGTTTTAAAGTCAAACAACATAATCGCCGTTAGTCATTCATCAGGCAGAGAGATACTCCAATATGAAAATATTAATTACCGGCGGCGCCGGTTTTATCGGTTCCGCGCTTGTCCGCCATGTGCTTGGCAATACGGCGCATAGCGTTGTCAACGTCGATAAACTGACCTATGCGGGCAACCTAGAGTCGCTCAAAACTATTGAAAATCATCCTGATTATCACTTCGAATTGGCCGACATTTGCGATGCGGCCAAAATTAATCGAATTATCGATCAACACCAGCCCGACGCCATCATGCACTTGGCGGCTGAGTCCCATGTCGATCGTTCTATCGACGGCCCGGCGGATTTCATCGAAACCAATATCGTCGGCACTTATACGCTGGTTGAAGCGGCGCGTAACTATTGGCAAGGGCTAGACGGCAATAAAAAAGCCCAGTTTCGTTTCCATCACATTTCAACCGATGAAGTCTACGGCGATTTGCCGAACGACGGCAGTTTATTTACCGAAACTACGCCTTATTCGCCGAGTTCGCCTTATTCGGCATCGAAGGCGAGTTCCGACCATATCGTCAGGGCGTGGCACCGGACTTATAAGCTGCCTGTGGTAGTCACCAATTGCTCTAATAACTACGGACCTTATCACTTTCCCGAAAAGCTGATTCCGCTGGTTATCCTGAACGCTTTAGAAGGAAAACCTTTGCCGGTTTACGGCGACGGCAAACAAATCCGCGATTGGCTGTTTGTAGAAGACCACGCCAGGGCATTGCTTACCGTCGTGGAAAAAGGCAAAATCGGCGAAACCTATAATATCGGCGGCCATAACGAACAGGAAAATATCCATGTCGTAAGATCGATATGCCATATCCTTGAAGAGTTACATCCGCAAAAGCCGAACGGGATCGCCAGCTACCAAGATTTGATTACATTTGTCAGAGACCGTCCAGGTCACGATTTGCGTTACGCCATCGATGCCGGAAAAATCGCCGAGGACCTCGGCTGGACACCCCAAGAAACCTTTGAAACCGGCTTGCGGAAAACCGTGCAATGGTATCTCGATCACTTGGACTGGTGCCGCCATGTCCAGGACGGCAGTTACCGCCGGGAACGCTTAGGCTTAGGAGATTAACATGAACTGGAAAGGCATTATTCTCGCCGGCGGCGCCGGCACTAGGTTACACCCCATCACTAAAGCGGTATCGAAGCAATTGCTGCCGGTTTACGATAAACCAATGATTTATTATCCTTTATCGGTGCTTATGTTATCCGGCATACGGGAAACCTTGATTATTACCACACCGGAAGATCAATCTTGCTTTAAAAACCTGCTTGGCGATGGTTCTGATTTCGGTATAAAGCTGCAATACGCCGTTCAACCTAAACCAGATGGACTTGCGCAAGCATTCTTGATCGGCGAACGGTTTATCGAGGATAGCAATAGCTGTTTGGTCTTAGGGGACAACATCTTTTTCGGTCAGCATTTTTCGGATAACTTAAAAAGCGCCCTAAACAGAACAAACGGCGCTACGGTGTTCGGTTACAAAGTTAAAGATGCGGAACGCTTTGGCGTCGTCGAGTTCGATCAAAATCAAAGGGCGATTTCAATAGAAGAGAAACCCGCGCAACCAAAATCGAACTATGCTGTTACCGGGCTTTATTTTTACGATAAACAAGTGGTGGATATAGCAAAAAACATAAAGCCTTCCGCCCGAGGCGAATTAGAAATCACCGCCGTCAACCAAGTGTATCTCGAACAACAAAATTTGAATGTTGAAATTCTCGGTCGCGGCTTTGCCTGGTTGGATACCGGAACGCACGACAGTTTAATTGAGGCCGGCCAGTTTGTGCAGACGGTGGAACACAGACAAGGGTTTAAAATTGCTTGCCTCGAAGAAATCGCTTTCTACAACGGCTGGCTAAGCAAAGACGATCTACTGGTTCGCGCAAAAGAACTGGCTAAAACATCCTACGGCGAATATTTGTTGGAGCTAACAGAAAATTAAGCGGATTGCGTTCGAATCCACGTAAATTGAGGGTTTTTTAAGTGAAGTCAACGGTAATCAAGAAATTTATCGATAAAACCGCCATAATCGGCATTGTCGGTTTGGGGTACGTGGGTTTGCCTTTGGCGATCCGTTACAGCGAAGCCGGTTACAAGGTCATCGGATTCGATATCGATCCCAACAAAGTAACCGTTATCAACCAAGGAAAAAGCTATATCGAACACATCCCGGCGATTTCGATTCAAACCGCCGTCGGCCAGGGCTTTGAACCGACTAGCGATTTCACTCGCGTTCCCGAAGCGGACGCCTTAATTCTTTGCGTACCGACCCCCCTTAATCAATACCGCGAACCGGATCTAAGTTTCGTCCTCAACACCACCGATTCTTTGCTACCGCATTTACGGCAGGGACAAGTCGTCTCGCTAGAGAGCACCACCTACCCCGGCACCACGGATGAAGAACTACTGCCCAGAATCCAATCCGTAGGCCTGAAAGCAGGCGAAGATGTCTTTCTAGTTTACTCTCCCGAACGCGAAGACCCAGGTAACCCGAATTTTAGCACCCGCACCATCCCCAAAGTTTGCGGCGGGTACACGCAAAATTGTCTTGAAGTAGGTCTGGCGTTATACGGACATGTGATCGATAAAGTCGTGCCGGTCAGCTCGACGCGGGCGGCGGAGTTGACTAAATTGCTAGAAAACATCCATCGCGCGGTCAATATCGGCTTGGTCAATGAAATGAAAATCGTGGCCGACAAGATGGCTATCGACATCCATGAAGTCATCCGCGCCGCCGCGACAAAACCTTTCGGCTTCGTGCCTTATTATCCGGGACCAGGCTTGGGCGGGCACTGTATCCCCATCGACCCTTTTTATTTGACCTGGAAAGCGCGCGAGTACGGCGTTAACACCAAGTTCATCGAGCTGGCGGGCGAAGTCAACTCCTCGATGCCGGACTACGTCGTCTCCAAAGTCGGCGCCGGACTCAATGCCCTGAAGAAGGCCGTCAACGGCAGCCGCATATTGGTGCTTGGCATCTCCTATAAAAAAAATATTGACGACATGCGGGAATCGCCTTCTGTCGTGTTAATGGAAAAATTGCGCGACCTCGGCGCGGAAGTTTCCTACAGTGACCCGCATGTGCCGGTTTTTCCGAAAATGCGGGAACACAAATTTGATCTGAACAGTGTGGCGCTGGATCGAGCAACAATCGCCAGCTACGATTGCGTTTTGCTGGCGACAGACCACGATAAGTTCGATTACACCCTAATCAAAGAAGCCGCGCAATTAATCATCGACGCACGAGGCCGTTATCAAGAGCCTTCTAAGCACATCCTCAAAGCATAACGATGCGGAATTACGCTACTATTGCCGGACGAAAAATCCGTGTTGCAATTGTCGGATGCGGCCGGATTTCAACAAACCATTTCGAATCCTTAGCAAAATTTCCGGACGACTTTGTACTGGTTAGTATCTGCGACAACAATAGCGATACATTGGCTAAAACTGCCAGCCAACATCACGTTAAAGGTTATTTGTCGTTAACTGAGATGCTGGCTAAAGAACAATTAGACGTCATAGCGCTTTGCACCCCCTCCGGACTGCACTCGCAGCAAACCATAGAGGCGGCAGAGGCCGGTGTCCACATCATCAGCGAAAAACCTATGGCCACCCGCTGGCGGGATGGTATTGAAATGGTTAAAGCTTGCGATAAAGCGGGTGTGCGCTTATTTGTGGTCAAACAAAACCGCAGGAACTCCACCCTGCAACTCCTCAAAAGGGCAGTTACGGAAAATCGTTTCGGCCGCATTTTCATGGTGAATATCAACGTTTTTTGGTCGAGGCCGCAAGAATATTACGACTCGGCCAAATGGCGCGGAACTTGGGAATTAGACGGCGGCGCCTTTATGAACCAATCCAGCCATTACGTCGACCTTATCGACTGGCTCATAGGACCGGTGGAAAAAATCCAAGCCATAACTGGCACACTCGCCCGTAATATAGAGGTTGAAGACAGCGGAGTACTGAACATAAAGTGGCGCAATGGCGCGATCGGTTCAATGAATGTGACGATGCTCGCCTACCCAAAAAATTTCGAAGGCTCCATAACGATTTTGGGCGAACACGGGACTGTCCGGGTTGGCGGTGTGGCAGTCAATGAAATTCAGCATTGGGAATTCGCTGACCAACAAGATTACGACCATCAAATCAAGGAGGTCAATTATCAAACGACTTCGGTTTACGGTTTTGGACATCCGCTTTATTATAAAAACGTGATCGATGTTTTCCGCGAAGGCATTGAGCCTGAAACGGACGGCAGGGAAGGCTTGCGGTCGCTCGAAGTCCTTATCGCGGCCTATCTTTCCGCGCGAGACGGCAAAACGGTTTCGTTGCCACTTGAATATTAATGAATTGCACGGAATGCATCCTACCAAGTGTTAGGAACGGATAGTTTGGGGCGAATGCCGATCCTTCAAATTCAGCAAACCCAATTTTGGCCAAATAACCTCACGTTTTGTTACTTTAAATATTAATTTCATGCGTGTACCTGTTACGGTAGGCTGCGCCGAAATAATGCGAGCAAAATAAAAAATTCTAGGCTATCCCAATTAATGCAAAGCCATGAAAACAAAATCAACTTTGTTGCCGAACCTTTTGTTCTTGGCGTTTGCGCGCTTTTTACATTATCCATTCTCGGCTGGGTGCTAGAGTACAGCCGTTACGGCTTCGATTTCACGGACGAAAGCTTTTACTTGGTATGGATGGCTAATCCGTTTAATTACAGTGTTTCTAGCACACAATTCGGATTTATATACCGCCCCCTTTACCAATTCCTGGACGGGAACATTGCTGCTTTAAGACAAATTAACATCGCTATTACCTTCTGCCTGGCATGGCTGCTGTCCAACATTTTCCTAACCAAAACCTTTGCGGCACACACCCTAAGAAGCAAGCAGCGGCTCATTGTTTCCGCGGCCTTTGCGACAACTTCGCTGGTAGTATTTGATACTTGGCTACTCACGCCTAGCTACAATAGCTTAACCTTGCAATCATTTTTATTGACTGCAACTGGATTGTTATTGGCTGAAAACAAAACTTCCTGCATCAGTATCAGCGCTTGGTTCTTAATCGGGGTTGGAGGCTGGCTGGCCTTCATGGCAAAACCGACATCGGCAGCCGCCCTTGCTTTGTGTTTAGGCGTTTATTTGCTGCTAGCACGAAAAACACAGCTTTGTTTTTTGGCAATTCCGCTTGTAACTGCCATTGCGCTGTTTATTGCAGGCGCATCAGCGATCGATGGGGCGGCTTCTGGGTTTATTGCCCGTTTAACAGAGGGAGTTCAAGCTGGAAAAACAATCGGGGGCGGACATCAAATTATCCAACTTTTACGGCTTGATAATTTCATTCTTAGCGGAAAAACCAAAACCTTGTTATTAGTTGGCTCGGCCTTATTCACGTCAGCAATATACCTGCCCCAGGCCAAAAAAAATTTTCTGATCCATGTCAGCACAGTTTTATCGCTTTCCTTTACATTAATAGGGTTGGCAATCATGGCCGGTATTATTCAAAAACCGCTTGGCTCTAGCCATTCTCAAGGTTTGCTGATTTTGTCGGTTCCAGTGGCCGCTCTTTTGGCGGCCTATGCCTTAACTAAACGCCAAGGTTTTTTACAAATTCCTCTCGACCAAAAAGGGCTGGCGCTCGCCTTTTCGATATTTCCTAACGCCTATGCCTTTGGCACCAACAACAATTATTGGAACCATGGCGCGGGCGCGGCAATATTTTGGGTTTTAGCCGGGTTGGTCGCGCTTGTCCCGCTTGCCTCAAGCCATAAGATTTTGCCATTATTGCTCCCTATCGGATTGGCTTCCCAGTTAGTTACTGTTGCCTTGATACAAGGGGGAATAGACAATCCGTACCGTCAGCCCCAACCTTTGTATGATAACGATTATAAGATTGAAATAGGCAAACCCAATGCCACCTTGATAATTCCCAAAGAATTCGGCACCTACATTGCCAGCGCAAAAAATACCGCAAGGATCGGAGGGTTCAAAAACGAAACCCCGATAATCGATCTGACCGGCCGATCCCCCGGCCTACTTTATGCTTTGAATGCCTACAATATCGGACAGGCCTGGACAATTGGCGGCTATCCGGGCAGCAATACCCACGCTGTAGCAATGTTGAAAAAAGCAGGGTGCCGTGAGCTTGCATCGGCTTGGTTATTGGTGGAACCGGGGGGAAGTCGTAAAATTTCCCCAGATGTTGTTCTAAGCTTTGGGGCAAATGGAGATACCGATTTCACAATCGTTGGCGAATTTGTCGCGCCTAAGGGAGCTGGGGGATCGAAAGTGGCAAGTATGCAAAAACTCATGAAACCCAATAGGCCGCTGGCTAATGCCATGGATGCCTGCCTTGCCAGTAGGGCTGCACAGCTATGAAAAAGGTCGCCATTGTCCAATCCAACTATATTCCCTGGAAAGGCTACTTCGATATGATTGCCGCCGTGGATGAATTCATTTTGTATGACGACATGCAGTACACACGGCGCGACTGGCGCAACAGGAACCAGATCAAGACGCCGATTGGGGCGCAATGGCTGACTGTTCCGGTACAGGCCAAAGGGAAATACCATCAAAAAATCAGGGACACCCTCATAGACGGCTCAGACTGGGCAGTGACCCATTGGAGGGCATTCGAACAGAACTACAGGCGCGCGCCACATTTTGATGAAATTGCAGCTTGGCTGGAGCCGTTGTACGTCTCCGCGCGTTATACGCATCTTTCCCAGTTAAACCGCGCTTTGATAGAAGCGTCGTGCGCCTACTTAGGGATAAAGACAGCCATCACTAATTCGTGGGACTATTCTTTGCTTGACGGTAAAACAGAACGTTTGGCCGATCTTTGCAAACAAGCGGGCGGCGCAGAATACATCTCGGGGCCCGCTGCAAAGGGTTACATCGAAGATCACATTTTCGCAGTAAAGGGAATTAAACTGACTTGGTTTGATTACTCAGGATACCCGGAATATCGGCAACTTTGGGGCGAATTTATCCACGGAGTCACAATCCTCGATTTGTTGTTCAACTGCGGAAAAGAGGCTCCCCAGCATATGAGGCATGTAGGCAAGTGAAGCTTTCAATCGTTGCAACGCTTTACCAATCCGCGCCTTATATTATTGAGTTCCACCAACGTGCAAGCGCCGCGGCCAGACAGCTCGTAGGGGATGATTACGAAATTATTTTGGTGAACGACGGATCGCCAGACAACAGCCTTGACATTGCCGTGCAAATTACCGGCTACGACAACCATCTTGCCGTGGTCGACCTGTCACGTAATTTTGGTCATCATAAGGCGATGATGACCGGCCTTGCTCAAGCCACAGGTGAATTTGTTTTTTTGATTGATAGCGACCTGGAAGAGGCGCCGGAATGGCTCATTAGCTTCAACCAACAAATGGAATCCGAGGCTGGCGACGTTGTTTACGGCATCCAAACGAAGCGCAAAGGCAGATTATTCGAAAGGCTGTCTGGCGGACTTTTCTATCGGGTATTTCGTCTCCTCACGGGAGTTGCGCAGCCGGACAACATCGTCACGGCAAGGCTAATGTCGCGACGGTATGTCGACGCCCTGCTTTTACATCGCGAACGTGAATTGAATATCGGAGGATTATGGATAATCACCGGCTTCAAGCAATGCCACCAAATTGTTCAAAAAGGCGCGACAAGCCCTACCACCTATTCGCTTTCAAAGAAATTTAGCCATCTCGTCAATGCTGTCACTTCTTTTAGCAGCCAGCCTTTAGTATTTACATTTTATTCGGGACTGTTCATTTCAGTCTCCGCGCTAGCTTATATCGCTTACCTCGTCTTTAGGTATTTTTTTATTTCATCGCCCCCCGATGGCTATATGTCCCTTATTGCGTCGATATGGCTCTTTTCAGGTATGATTATTTTTTTTATCGGCGTGCAGGGCATTTACATTTCAAAATTATTCTCTGAGGTTAAACAAAGGCCGTATACCATAATCCGCCACATATACACACACCTGGAAAGACATAAACTACCGGACGCCAAGAATGAATAACATTCCACAAACGAGTTACGGTATCCTCCAGCAAAACCGGATCGGAAGCGCCTTTGACGAAGCAGTTGAACAAATCAGACACTTAGGGTTTGCCATCATTGATTCAGGCTTGGCGGAACCCGAACTGCTTGGCATCTCGGAAGAATTCAATCGCATTCGGGAGAGTTATGTCCAATCTTATGGGGAATCGGCATTAAGAAACCTTAACGAATTCCACACCATTCGCTCGCCGCTCACGCAAGGCAGCGAAATTTTTCTTGCGCTCGCCCTGAATGAAAACCTGCTTTCCGTATTGGAAGCTTTAATTTTAGGAAAATTTATCCTGAACCAACAGAACGGCGTCATCAATCCGCCACAGGAAACCTATAGCCAAAACGCATGGCACCGCGACCTCCCATATCAGCATTTTGTATCTTCAACCCCGCTTGCAATCAATGCCCTGTTTTGTGTCGATGATTTTACCGTCGATAACGGCGCAACCTTAGTGCTCCCCGCATCGCATAAGGCCGAAGCTTTCCCTTCATCAAATTACATTAATAAAAACGCGCTCCAAGTAGAAGCAAAAGCAGGCTCGTTTATCTTGTTGGACTGCATGACTTTTCATTCAGGCGGGTACAATAAGACGCATTCAGCGCGCCGCGCTGTTAATCACGTTTATACTATCCCTTATTTCAAGCAACAGATTAACATACCAATGAACATGGGCGCCGCAAACCTCCCAGACCAGGCAAAAGAGATATTGGGATTTAAGTATGTTGAGCCAACCTCCATTACGGATTACCTCTCGAAACGGGCAGGCAAAGCTTACTGATGCCTTCCCAGCGCTAAAAAATGAGAAGTTGAGGTAGATCACGTAATGAATACCATGACAGGCAATCCTTAACATGGCAGTACTACCACCCGGAACCCTCCTGCAATTGATGTACTTACGTGAGCGTCTCCATAGAATTCCGCCTGGCCGTTTTATTGAGATCGGGCCGGGCAGTGGGGAAATAACGAAATTACTCCTCAGTACCGGTTGGTCCGGAAAATCTTATGACTTGGAAAAAAAAACGATTTCATCCCTCAAAGAGCGGTTTGCAAAAGAAATCGGCGACAATCGTTTCAGCCCAGTGAATGAAGACTATCTTTCGGCTTCGGAGTGCGAAAAAGTTGATTTGGTGATTTCTTGCATGGTGATGGAACACTTGGAGGATAGCCAGCAACTCGCGTTCATGCGAAAATCGGCGGATTGCCTAAAAGCAGGGGGAATTATGATAGGTTTGGTGCCAGCCTCGCCCTTACATTGGGGTATTGAAGATGATATCGCAGGACATTTCAGGCGTTATACAAAGTCTAGCCTTAAAAAGGTTACGGATACAAACAATTGGAAACTGCTACACCTCGCCGGATTGACTGTTCCCATCTCGAACCTTTTGTTACCGCTTTCCAATTTCCTGGTGAATAGGGGCGAATGGTCTAAATTGGCGCTGTCCCCATTGGAACGAACCAAGCAATCGGGGCGTCGCCAAGTAAAATTTAAGACATATTTCCCCCCGGTTCTCGGCCTCTTGCTGAACGAAGTGACATTATACCCAATGCATTTGGTTCAAAAATTGTTTACACAGTCCGAAAGCGCCCTTGTGCTTTATTTTGAAGCGCAACCATTGTCTTTCGGAAATGGCGCAAGATGACAATCCCCGCCAATAATGCGCTTCTTTCGGAAGTGGCTGAATATTATTCCGAGAAACTGGCAAAGTATGGACAAAGCCCCCGGGGGGTTGATTGGAATGGGGAAGAAAGCCAAACATTGCGCTTCGGGCAATTATGCAAGATTATTGACACCCAAAACCCTTTTTCGGTCAATGACCTTGGCTGTGGTTACGGCGCGCTATACGACTTCCTTGCCGGCATGTACGAAACTTTTTCTTACACAGGCATCGATATAGCTGAAAATATGATCCATGCCGCCCAATTACGCTATCAAGGCCATTTTCAAGCACGTTTCGTCTTGTCGAGCGAGCCTGACCAAATTGCCGACTACAGTATCGCAAGCGGCATATTCAATGTCCGCCTTGGTCGATCAGATAGTGAGTGGCAATCTTATTTGGAAACCACATTAGATGTGATGGATAAGACCAGCCGTCTCGGTTTCGCTTTCAATTGCCTGACATCCTATTCCGACCCTGACAAAATGCGGGATTATTTGTATTACGCCAACGCCTGTTCCCTCTTTGATTACTGTAAAAGACGCTACGCAAAAAATATTGCGCTCTTGCACGATTACGGCCTTTACGAGTTCACTCTCCTGGTGAGGAAAGCATGAGCACCCCACTGGTGTTTTTCTTGCTCAGTTTTGCCTTGGTTTATACACTAACTAGGTTTAACGAAAAGATCCATGGCCGCGTATTGGACTTCGGGCAACGCGGGGCCTTTGTTGCTTACGAATAATTTCATGTCGTCTTGGTATCAAGGGTTTACATCTCTGTTTACCACAAGTGCATTGAGTGTCGACATTGCAAGGGCGTCAATTTGGATGATGATGTTCTGGTACATATTGATTTTACCTTTTACGCTGATGGGCGGCATTTTCCGGTTTTATGTAATTACCTGGGGGGTATTATTCTTTATTTTGTGTTTCGTTGTACTGAACCTGGGTTCCCTGCCCGAAATTGAATTCGTATTTTGGCCGGCTATTTTTTGGTCTAAACGAGGACTGGATTCAAAAAAGAGGTTGGCTGTTTTTTTCGACGACAAATGCTATTTGTGCGACAGAACGGTTCAAATTATTACCATGCTCGATATATTTGGGCGCGTCACACTCAAACCAATCTCAGAGAATATTGGATTGCTAGGGAAACTAAACATTAAGCGGGAAAACGCGTTGACGGATTTTTACGGTGTGGCTGAGGAAACCGGGGAAGCGGCATCGGGCTACGATTTTTACATCTTGCTATCAAAAAACCTATTTTTGCTATGGCCTCTGGCTCCGCTTTTGTATTTTGCAAAGCTATTGAAAATTGGCCCGGGATTTTACCGCTTAATATCATCCAGAAGGCATGAACTTTTTGGAGTTTGTTCGCTGGCAAGAAAAAAAATCGCCCGGCAACCGACAGAGGGCGCCACATGTGCCCGCTACTTGCACCCTGCCATCATACTGCATGTATTTTTTCTCGCCGGATGTTACTTGATCACACTGCCGGCTCCTTATATCGGCATAGAAGGGCCGGTGAACATAAGTAGCCGCGCTCCATATTATTACGGTATCGCCCCAATCAACGTCTTTAACCTCATAGACCTTAAACTTGCCGAAAATTGGTTTACCCTCAAAAGCATCAGCCATAATGAGCTGGTTCCGGTTTTATCCGAATCGGGTACTCGCCTAGCCATGCACCAATCCGACAGGGTTTACTATGGGAATACATTAAAATTCCGTCGCCGCAACATTGGGAAAGATAAATGCTTTTTTGAAGATGAGAAAAAAAAGTCGTTAGACTATTTGGGTAAAGTTTATTTACACATCAAAGGAGCCGATTCAGGGACATACAGCTTTAGGTACGACCAATATAACCAGCCCCTTCCCAATATGGATGATATTTCTGAAGGGATTTACCGGCCATATCAAAAAGGAATCACCTGCTCTGTCTTGTTTAATGTGGACTACGCCACATGAAAAAATCGCTCATTATTTTTGGCACAGGCGATATTGCCCAACTCGCCCATTTTTATTTCAGCACAAGCACAGGCTATGAAGTGGTTGCCTTTACCATTGATGCCGACTACCTCACGGAGCCAACTTTTTGCTCGCTGCCGGTCATCGCCTTCGAGAAAATTTCCGTCCAATTCCCGCCAGACCGGTACGAACTTTTTATTGCGCTAAGTTATTCGAAACTCAACTCGATCCGTAAAGAAAAATATTTATTGGCCAAAGCGATGGGGTATCGCTTAGCGAGTTTCATTAGCCCCAACGCCACCATACTCAATAATGGCTGCATCGGCGAGAACTGTTTCATTTTTGAAGACAATACCATCCAACCCTTTGTGACTATCGGCAACAATGTCACGTTGTGGAGCGGAAACCACATTGGCCACCACTCCACCATCAAAGACCACTGCTTTATTGCCTCCCATGTGGTCGTGTCAGGGGGGGTTGAAATCGGGGAACAGTGTTTCATCGGCGTCAATGCAACACTGCGCGACCACATTAAGATCGGCGAGAAATGCGTCATCGGCGCGGGTGCTTTGCTGCTTGCCGATGCGGCGGCCGAAGGGGTCTATATCGGGACGACGACCGAACGCTCAAAAGTGCCTAGCTCAAGGTTAAAACGGATATGAAGCAGAAATGGCAAAAGCTTGGATTGCTTTATTCCCTTTCCAAAACAAGCCGACACCCTAAACTCATCTCGCATGCCGCCAATCCTTTGCCGGTCTTGATTGAAGGGGATATCTACCGTATTTTCTTTAGCGCTAGGGACTCTGATAACCGATCGTCAGTAGCTGCTGTCGATATCGACATCGTTAAGCGAAAAATAATTCGTGAACACAGCCAGCTTTTTTTTGAGCACGGCCCGGAAGGAAGTTTTTACGCTGACGGCGTAAGCATTGGCAACTGCTATGAAGTAAACGGCATACAATACATGCTTTTTATGGGCTGGCAAACGCCCAAAGCTGGTCACTGGCGGGGCGATATTGGCCGACTTACCTTAAACTCTGACCTGTCCCTGGAATTAGAAAGCAAGACTCCTATCATGGGTTCCGATGACGCGGATCCTCTTAGCCTCTCTTACCCTTGGGTACTGAAAAACGATACGGGTGTCTACAATATGTGGTACGGATCAACTTGCACATGGGATGCAGGAAATGGCGAAATGCTGCACACCATAAATTTTGCAACGTCAACTGATGGACACCACTGGTACAAACATGGCCTTGCTGTCCCTTATGAAGTTGGCGTCGCACAAGCATTTTCCCGCCCGACTGTAACCAGGAATAAGGGCGGATACGACATGTGGTTTTCTTATAGAAGCGGCCTGGGCGAAACATATCGCATCGGCCACGCCTTGAGTAAGGACGGCAAAAACTGGCGCCTGGACTTGGACGGTACGGGCATTGATGTTTCTTTGCATGGCTGGGATTCCGAAATGATCGAGTACCCTTTTGTTTTCGACCACAAGGGCGAACGGTACATGCTGTATAATGGCAACGGTTTCGGCAAAACCGGTTTTGGCTTGGCCGTGATGCCGCCAACGGCTGACAAGCACTAGACAGAAAATGAAAACTTATTTTTTGATTTTACCCGTTGCATTGTTAGTCGCCTATAGCCAGCTCATTGTGAAATGGCGTTCCAATTCAGTTGGAAATTACGTTTCCTCGACTTTTTTGAAGTCCCTTTTGAAGTTTTTGACCGACCCCATCATCTTGTCGGCTTATGTTGCAGCGCTACTATCGTCTTTTGCTTGGCTTTACGTGGTTACCCGGCTCCCCCTGACGGTGGCATTCCCTGTTTATATCGGGATCACTTTTGCTATGGTCTTATTTGGAGGTTGGTTTTTTCTATCAGAAACGCTTACGACGACAAAAATCGTAGCCGTTTTGCTTATCTTATGCGGGATTATCTTGGGAATAAAAGGCGATGCCTGACCGCATGCCCTTAACCTCGATGGACTCCTGGCTGGCGGATGTCCGTTCACATTGTAACGACAGTGTGCCGGAATTATTGCCATTGCTAAACACTTACGCCGAAGAAGCTGCGTTCGGAAGGCGCTACATTGCGCCAGACCTGCAAAATTTGGCGCCAGGGGCAAAAGTGCTCGAAATTGGCGCCGGCTCATTGCTGCTCAGTTGCCAGTTAGTCAGGGAAGGTTTTAACGTTACGGCGTTAGAACCCGTTGCTGGCGGTTTCTCCCATTTTACCCAACTGCAAAAATTAGTTGCAGAGAAAGCAGCAGAGATGGGATGCATTCCTAGAATTATTAACACCAACGCGGAAGCGCTTCCGGAATTCGGCAATTTTGATTTCGCCTTTTCTATCAATGTGATGGAGCATGTCGGCGATATTGCGAGGGTGTTAGCGAATGCAGGAAATAGCCTATCAGTTGGCGCATACTACCGTTTTATTTGCCCAAATTACCTTTTTCCCTATGAACCGCACTTCAACATACCTACTTTATTTTCCAAGTCGCTTACAGAAAAAATTTTAAAGGCAAGGATATTCAACAGCAAAAAAATGCCCGACCCCGCAGGCACATGGCAATCGCTTAACTGGATCACTGTGCTTGGCGTAAAAAATATTGCTAGACAACTACCGGAATTACGGCTTTCTTTTAATCGCCGGATATTTGTTACGTCGCTTGAACGGATTGCCACCGACCAAGATTTTGCAAGCCGACGCTCCCCCTTCGTACGTAAAATTCTTTTACTGTTGGTAAGCCTACGCATTCACCGCTTGGCCGGACTCATACCCGCCATGTTCCAGCCCGTCATGGACTGCAGGCTGCAAAAAATATCAAAAAGTAGGGAGGATTGAAGGTGCTGGACACATAAATCAAAGCAAAATATCGCCGCGGCTTTGGCATATCATGGCTAAATATGGCCCTCCCCACAAACCATTGCATTTTTAAAATGTCAGAAACCAAAATCCCCTTCAATAAGCCTTACATGACCGGTAAGGAGCTGCATTACATTGCGGTTGCACATTTTAACAACATGCTGGCCGGTGATGGGGCGTTTACTAAAAAGTGCCATCGCTGGTTAGAGGAATACACCCAAGCCCCAAAAGCCCTGCTGACCCATTCCTGTACGGCCGCTTTGGAAATGGCAGCCTTGCTTCTTGAAATCCAGCCGGGCGATGAAATTATCATGCCCTCCTACACCTTTGTTTCTACCGCCAATGCATTTGTCTTGCGCGGCGGCAAGCCTGTCTTCATCGACATCAGGGAGGACACCCTCAACCTAGACGAAAAGCTGATTGAAGCGGCAATTACCCCACGGACGAGGGCGATTGTCCCAGTCCATTACGCAGGCGTTGCCTGTGAAATGGATGCCATCATGGACATTGCCCGCAACCATGGATTAAAAGTGGTAGAAGACGCCGCCCAAGGCGTCATGTCCAATTATAAGGGGCGGGCGTTGGGCAGCCTCGGCAACTTAGGTGCTTTTAGCTTTCATGAAACCAAGAATGTAATTTCCGGCGAGGGCGGCGCCTTGGTAGTCAACGATCCAGAACTTGTTCTTCGGGCAGAAATTATTCGGGAAAAAGGGACAGACCGCAGTAGGTTTTTTCGCGGCGAGGTGGACAAGTACACATGGCAAGAAGTCGGATCTTCGTTTTTGCCGGGCGAGTTAATTGCCGCTTTTTTGTGGGCCCAATTGGAGGAAGCCCTGTCCATCACCTACCAACGCTTAGCAATTTGGCAATACTACCACACAATACTCCGCGATCTTGAATCCAAAGGTTTGTTACGCCGACCAATCATACCTGATAGCTGCCACCATAACGCCCACATGTACTACGTACTGCTTGCATCAGATATTGACCGGCAGCCAGTACTGAACAACCTCAAGCTCAACGGAATTGACACCGTATTCCACTATGTGCCACTTCATTCGTCGCCTGCCGGCAAGCGTTACGGCCGAGTGCACGGTGAACTGAATATAACCCACAGGCATTCTGAGCGCTTAATCAGGTTGCCTATGTGGGTTGGACTGACCGAAGCACAGCAGGATCGTGTGGTGGAGGTGCTTGACAAAGCCGTTTGTGGAATAACATAAAGGGGAAAAGACAACTGATATATGAGTTTTTCAGCAAAGCTCAAGGCTTTATAATTAACGTGTCAATCTTCTCAAATGGATTATGGAGGCAGCAAAGCCAAAAAACCATTTGAAATTATTAACCTGGCTTAAAAAAGGGCTTCAATCTAACATCGCTGCCGTAATATAGTATCCAATTTCTTTATTAAGTATGTATCCACTTCGCTGTGCTGAAACCCGAACTATTGTCAGCATTTTTATATCTTTTTCACCAAACTATGACTGTTCGATAGATGTCCTTGTAGGCTTATAACCGAGGCCAATCCACAGTGGGCAAGCGCCTGGCTGTAAAGTTGAAATGATAATTAACCGAATGACCAAACGACCATGCAAAACAATATCACTATCCACCCAACAGCCATTATCGATGAAGGTGCCCAAATCGGCGAAGGATCCCGTATATGGCACTGGGTACATATTAGCCCAGGCGCCATAATAGGTAACCATTGTTCCTTGGGGCAAAACGTTTATGTCGGCAACAAAGCCGTTATCGGGAACAATGTCAAAATCCAAAATAATGTTTCGGTTTATGACAATGTGACCCTGGAAGACGATGTTTTCTGCGGCCCGAGCATGGTATTCACCAATGTGTACAATCCCAGGTCGGCAATAGAAAGGAAAAGCGAATACCGCGAAACGCTGGTTAACCAAGGCGCAACTTTGGGTGCGAACTGCACTATCGTCTGCGGCGTAACCATCGGCAAATACGCTTTTATTGGAGCTGGCGCAGTGGTCAATAAAGACGTTCCGCCCTATGCGTTAATGGTGGGTGTGCCTGCGAAGCAAATCGGTTGGATGAGCGAATATGGCGAACAGCTAGACTTGCCGTTATCAGGAACGGCCAAAACAAAATGCCCCCATACTAACGAAATGTACCAGTTGGATAATGGCGTCTTAACAAAACGCTAACGTCATCCGGCCCATGCCCCAGCAACAAAACCAGATTAACTCAAAGCCCGCACTGCCGCCTATTCAGCCCACAAAAACTAACTTAAGGTAATCAAATAAGATGAAAATCGATTTTGCGAAACTGCAACACCAATACCAACTCTATAAGCAGGATATTGATAACGCCATCCAGTCCGTATTGGACAAATCTAATTATATCATGGGCGAAGAGTGCGATTTGCTGGAAAGGGAATTAGAAAAATTTACGGAAGCCAAACATGCGATTGTTTGTTCAAGCGGCACGGATGCGTTGTTGCTGGCGATGATGGCGCTCGATATTCAGCCTGGCGATGAAATTATCACCACACCCTTCACATTTATAGCAACGGCTGAAACCATCGCGCTCATGAAAGCTAAGCCTGTGTTTGCGGATATAGAAGAAACCACTTATAACATCGACCCCGCTAAAATCGAGGCCGCCATTACGCCTAAAACCAAAGCGATTATTCCGGTTTCGCTTTACGGACAGCCGCCCGGCCTCGATGAAATAATAGCAATCGCGACCCAGTACAACCTTAAGGTAATTATCGATGGCGCACAAAGTTTCGGCGCGCTTTATCAAGGCAAAACCGACAGCGCGTTGGGCGATATCAGTTGCACCAGTTTTTTTCCAGCCAAACCTTTAGGATGTTACGGCGACGGCGGGGCCGTTTTTACAAACGACGGCACCTTAGCTGAAAAAATGCGTATGATGCGCGTACATGGTCAAGAAAAACGCTATTACCACAAATACATTGGCATGGGCGGACGCTTGGATACTTTACAAGCCGCCGTGCTGTTAGCAAAATTACCCCATTACAGCAAAGAAATCGAGCTGCGGCAGAAGGTTGCACAAGCCTATAGCGCCAAACTTTCGAATAATAAACGATTAGTGTCCCCGCAAATAAAAACTGACCGCACCAGCGTTTGGGCGCAATATACGCTAAAAATCGAGGAAAGGAATTTAACCCAGGAAAAACTACACAAAGCGGGAATCCCTACGGCAATCCATTACCCTAAACCGTTACATTTGCAAGAATGTTTTAATTACCTTAATTACAAAATCGGCGCATTCCCCATTGCCGAAAAAGCTGCAAACCAAGTGCTCAGCTTACCGATGAACCCATTCCTTACGGAACAAGAAATCGGTTATGTTACCGGTTGTTTAAATGCTTAAAAAATTTAAACCCAAAGGCGAGTTCGGACGTAATGTCATGACCCTCATGACAGGCACGGTAGCGGCCCAAGCCATACCGATAGCAGCGTCTCCTTTCCTTACCCGGCTTTACACGCCAGAAGATTTTGGCCTGTTTGCGCTCTATGCGGCAATAGCCGGGACATTCTCCACGATTGTAACAGGGCGTTACGAACTGGCCGTCATGCACCCTGAAAATGACGAAGAAGCTAAATCTATCGTAATCGTCTCGTTACTCGTTTCCTCATTATTCTGCGTATTCTTAGCGCTTATAATCTGTTTCCTTAACCAGGAAATTGCTATTTTCTTTAAACATCCTAGAATAGGCGAATGGTTATTTTTTTTGCCACTTACTTTAATAATAACAGGATGGTATCAAACCTATAGCTATTGGTTGAATCGAAAAAACGACTATCGGCAAATGAGCCTCAACAAGGTTGTGCAAACCGTTAGTTTAACGTTTGGGCAGATTATTGAAGGCTGCGTCAAAGCCGGTGCAGATGGATTATTGATAGGACATATCACGGGTTGGCTATTATCTCTTCTTAGTATTTCCAAGTCGGTGAACTTTAAAGCGGAAAATTTTAAAACCGGCAATGTAAAATATATTGCGCTTAAATATAGAGTGTATCCACTTCTCCAAGCGCCAAGCAGCTTTTTAAATACCGCATCGAATCAAGCGCCGGTGCTGTTTTTAACTGAAGCTTACATGACTTCGATTGCTGGATTTTATAATCTTACTTTAAAAGTCCTTACTGCTCCCGCTGCGGTTATCAGTAAATCTATTGGTCAAGTTTATTTTCAGCGCATTACTGAAATTGCGCGGGTATCGCCACATCAATTAGTGACAGAAATCTTTAAGACCACAAAAAGATTATCGGCAATAGCCTTGATAGTTTTTTTACCAGTGACTTTATACGGTAAGGAAATGTTCTATTTTGTGTTCGGGCCTGCTTGGGAAGAAGCGGGCTTTTATGCCCAATTACTTTCTCCGGCGATCGCTATAAAATTCATTGTCTCACCGGTCAGTACAATTTTTCTTGCTACCGGCAGCGTTAGCCAAGGATCAAGATGGCAGGTTTTATATTTTACGACTTCATTTTTAATGCTGTTCTGGGCTATTAAATTCGATATTACACATTTTTTATGGATCTATGTAGCTCATGAATTATGTTTATATTCATTATATTTTTTTATGATGTTAAATGCGGCTAAAACCTTTGCAAAGCGCAATATTATAAAACTATAAGCTCGTTTTATTTGTATTATGTATAAACTATCTGCTTCCATTTCAGTTACTACAATTAAAATATTATTGTTTTATATTTCAAGTTTTTTTTTATGTTTTTCCGCTTATTTCCTATTTATTAATCCTATATACAGTTATATGGGATTTGAATGGCGCTTAAACTTAATAAAACTCATGGAAGCCACAGCGATTGTAATATTTTTATGCGCACTCTTGCCTAAAACTTTCAGTAAACCATCGGACTTCCTGCTCCATCTGCATTTTTGCTTTCCTATATTACCTATGGCAGTCTTATATGGCGCCAACGACGAGCCGAGATTTTTTTTTTACGGTACAGTAATATCTTTTGTAATCGTCATTTTAATGGCGCTCTTTGTAAAACCTAAACGGCTTAGGTTAATCAAATTGAACTATAGATTTTTAGAAAAAACGTTACTTGTAATCTCGTATAGCCTTATAATTTCCATATTACTTATTGGCGGTCATAAATACATTAATTTTGATATTTTGAAAGTTTATGAGAACAGAGACGCTGCGGCCGATAATCTACCCGGAATTTACGGGTATTTAAGTCCGCTTGTTTCGAAAGTTTTGCTACCTTTCTCGTTGATGTTAGCAATGTTTAACCGGCATTATCTTGTTGTAATCTTATCTATTACCGGTTCTATTTTGATGTTTGGCTTAACCTCCCATAAGAGTTCGCTGTTTTTTCCTTTCGCATTAATTGCTCTTTATTTTATTTTAAATAAAAAACAACCAATTATCTTACTTATTTTT
>DLHW01000062.1:22195-23632 GCA_002483425.1 Methylococcaceae bacterium UBA7658 | reverse complement strand
AGGCTTCCCAAATGCCCTTGTCCCGCCCTTGTGCCCTGTGGGTAAACGGCAAAACCTGCGGTGCGTGTTTTTCCAGTCGCCATAGCTGGGCGGCAAATCCCGCCACGGCGCACCTGTGCGCAAAATCCAGAAAACTGCATTGATAAACAGGCGGTTGTTCTTTGCATTGCCGCCCCAGGCCCCTTTGCGCCCAGGCAAGCTGGATTCCAATAATTCCTAAACCCGATCCGATATGCCGTGCCAACGGTACGCTGCTCTGCCATGACTTACCCTTCAAAATTATGATGATAGGATAATTATCTCATAATGTTTTTAACTTGTGACGACTCTGTCTAGAGCCTTTATAAAAACATTAGCTACCCATGACTAGAATTTTTTATGGTCTAATCAGAGGCTTCACTGGTTAAATAAGTCATTGTTATTTATGGCTCCCCCGGACGGGCTCGAACCGCCGACCCGGTGATTAACAGTCACCTGCTCTACCTACTGAGCTACAGGGGAATTTTATTGATTTCACTTTATCCGCAATGGCGCGCCCGGAGAGATTCGAACTCCCGACCGCTCGGTTCGTAGCCGAGTACTCTATCCAGCTGAGCTACGGGCGCATTATTGAGCCGCAAATTATGCCGTTAAGTTACGCTGTTGTCAATTAATGTTAAGTCTAAGCTGGATATTATTTTATATGGCGGAGAGAGAGGGATTCGAACCCTCGATGCGCTTTTGGCACATACTCCCTTAGCAGGGGAGCGCCTTCGGCCTCTCGGCCATCTCTCCTTTTAACTGTGTCATCTGTCGGAACCTGTCGCTTCGGACTGTTCTTTTTTTATTCTTTCGTAGATTTCTTCCCGATGGACTGAGACTTCCTTTGGCGCATTCACGCCGATGCGAACCTGATTCCCTTTTACGCCAAGGACGGTAACAGTTACTTCATCACCAATCATTAGTGTCTCTCCTACCCGACGAGTCAAGATAAGCATGGCCACTCCCTATTTGTATTAAAAACCACCGCTCATAACGAGCATCCTACTAAGCGAGAGATTATAACAGTTTTCGATATTAAAAAAAGCCTGTTATAGCCTTATTTACGGGGCTTTTACCCCGCGAATGTTAAAAGCTGAAATCAAATCAGCGGGACTTTTGTTCGAATTAATATTGCAAAGAACCATTTGAGTATGAAAAGAAATTACTGTTTTCAATATTAAATCGATAACAACAAACGGGACAAAGCCTTATCGATTGTTAGGTCAATAAGCACAAATTTAAGAAGAATAGACAGTCCTGCGTTAGAGTATTCCTTAAAAATACTAATTTATATCACGGTGTTTAGAGTTTATGCGCTTTTGAGTTAAACCATCAAAACTAATGATAGTGCCGCTATTTTTGCGAAAGATTTTTCCGGGCATCCTGCTTGAAAAATCGGCAAAAATTACGCGGCAG
>DLHW01000062.1:0-22163 GCA_002483425.1 Methylococcaceae bacterium UBA7658 | reverse complement strand
GTAATGCTTTGCATTTTCACTCCGCTAGCGCTACGTTTCCAAGATTTTCAGCGAATGAAAATCGACCAACTAATTCTATTCGCTATTGGTTTTTTAAGCTTAGGCATTATTTTTCCAATCCGATAAAGTCCCAGACTTTATGGGATACCGTTGCATTTTCGTATTCTGGAACGGGCGGTCCATTGGGGAAATTAAGTTTATATAAGCTTTCGGCGTTTTGGGCTAACTCAGGCATGTCCAGTTTGGTATAGGCTTCTTGCATGATTTGCAGCGCGTAAGGAATAGCCGTAGTCCGCTGATATTTTTCTACCACATAGGATGCCCGGTTAGCGGCGGCGACATAGGCTTTACGTTTCATGTAATAACGCGCGACATGGACTTCATGCATAGCTAGATTGTTTTTCAATGCAATCATACGTTTCCTGGAGTCTGGCGCATATTTGCTGTCCGGAAACTTTCGTACAAGCTCGGCAAAAATATCATAAGCATTGCGCGCATTGCCTGGGTCGCGCTGCGATGCGTCACTGGGAATAAAGCGTTGGACGAAACCGATATCGCGATTGTAGTTGACCAGTCCTTTCAGGTAATAAGCATAATCCACATTAAGGCTGCGTGGATTCATCTTAATAAAGCGGTCTGCAGCCGCTAAAGCGGATTCCGGATCTGAGTTTTTATAATACGCATAAGCGATATCCAACTGGGTTTGCGCGGATTCCGGACCGAACGGGAAACGGGCCTCTAATGCTTCGTAAATCTTGATAGACTTTTCCCAGTTGCCGTTATCCATCGCTTTTTTTGCATTCGTACGGAATTTCGCCGCATCCCAATCCACGCAATCTTTATCGCTATCGTCTTCGGCGTCTTTCCATTCATCGCATTCGTCTTTACTGGAGGTTTCCGTGTCATCGCCCTGAACCAAATATCTTAGCCCTTCGCAACCTTGTAATAACAAAGCGGTGATTAGAATTAACAAAAATTTAACCAATAAAAATCGCATAGAACTGACGAGACGTTGTATGATGTGGAGTTAATTTGCCGGACTTAATTCAACACTTAAGGATCGTATTTCTAACGAGTATATCGTATCGTTGGCCTAATCAGAAGAACTTGTTATGTCAAAACTCACCGAAACAGTACCCTATGAGTTGGCAGGTATGCGCCTGGACCAAATACTGGCCGAGCTGTTTTCAGATTATTCCCGCAGCAAATTGCAAACCTGGATAAAATCAGGACGAGTCTTAGTGAACGACGTTGTTGCGTTAAGTCCGAAAATCAAACTGGACGGCGGCGAGGAGATTAGCCTCGACGCCGCAGCCGAAGTTGTCATCGAATCTAGCCCGGAACCTATTCCGCTAGATATTATTTTCGAAGACGACTGTCTTTTGATCGTCAATAAACCGGCGGGGCTGGTCGTGCATCCTGCAGCCGGGAATTGGCATGGAACCTTATTAAATGCCTTACTGAACCATGACGCCAATCTGGACACCTTGCCCAGAGCGGGCATCGTCCACAGGATCGACAAAGAAACCAGCGGCTTACTGATGATAGCAAAAACATTACAAGCCCATCACAGCTTGACGCAACAACTGCAAGAACGGGAAATCACCCGTGAATATCTGGCGGTTACGCGCGGACGGATGACCGCAGGCGGTACGGTGGACGAACCCATCGGCAGACACCCAACCGACCGTAAGCGTTACACCGTGCGGGAATCCGGGAAAGAAGCCGTGACTCATTACCGGGTCGTACAGCGTTTCGCCCACTACACGTTGGCGCAGTTGAAATTAGAGACCGGGCGTACACATCAAATCCGGGTGCATATGGCGCATATCCGATATCCGCTGCTGGGCGATCCCGTTTATGGCGGGCGTTTTCAAATGCCGCCCAATTGCAGTCCCAAATTAGAACAGGAGTTACGCGGTTTCAAACGGCAAGCGTTACATGCCGCTAAGCTGGGACTGCAACACCCTGTTGCCGATGAATACTACGAATGGGAACAACCTCTGCCGGACGATATGACACGATTGATCAACGCATTAGCCGAAAATGACCAATAACCGGCATTGGCTGCGACCGGACTGGCCCGCGCCGGCCAATGTACATGCGGCAACAACGTTACGCACGGGTGGCGTAAGCAATGGCAAGTACGCCAGTTTAAATCCGGCCGTCCATGCCGGTGACGATCCAGTATCGGTCGCGCAAAACCGGCAAATCATAAGAACGCTGCTGGACCTGCCTTCGGAACCCATCTGGCTGAATCAAACGCACAGCAACCGGGCCGTCGAAGCAGTCGTAACGGAATCGCAGCAACAAGCCGACGCCAGTTACACCAACCGGTCCGGCATCGTTTGCGCAGTGATGACGGCGGACTGTCTGCCGTTGCTAGTCTGCTCGGCGGACGGAAGCGAAATCGCGGCGATCCATGCTGGCTGGCGAGGGCTGCTCGAAGGCGTTATCGGCAATACGATAACCGCACTGCAAAGCCGCGACCTTCTGGTTTGGCTGGGTCCCGCTATCGGGCCAGAACGCTTTGAAATCGGTAGCGAAGTGTTAACCGCATTTTTGACAAAGTCGTTGGCTTATAAAACCGCCTTCACAAAGCACGGGCAAGATAAATGGTTAGCGGATATCTATCAGTTAGCGCGTATCAATTTGTCGGCTTTGGGTATCGATAAAGTGTACGGCGGACATTTTTGCACCGTAACGGACGATAAACGGTTTTACTCTTATCGGCGTGATAAGGTCACTGGGCGTATGGCGACTTTAATCTGGAGAGATTAACTTTGAATTTATTGTTCTTAATCATCGTATTTACCGCGCTTGGCGGAATTTTGAGCGTTTTTGCCGCAGGAGTATTTCTCCTGCTGTCGGACGATCAACGCGCCAAAATATTACCGCACGGGATTAGTTTTGCCACAGGCGCGTTGTTATCTGTGGCTTTTTGGGGGTTAATTCCGGAAGCTTTCGCCAATACGAAAGAAGACTGTTTTCAAACCTTATCAGGCACTGTTTTAGCCGGGATTTTAGGTTTTTTTGTCTTGGAGAAACTGCTCATTTGGCGTCATTGTCATGTCGAAACCTGTGAAGCGCATGGAGAAGATAACCACGAACAAGAGAACCATAGCAGCGACCACCGCGCCGGTCATCATCACAATATCGACAAATCCGCCGGCGCCTTAATTATTCTCGGCGATGGAATTCATAATTTTGTCGACGGGGTATTAATCGCCGCTGCATTTTTAACCGACATTAAACTAGGCATCGTTACCAGCCTTGCCGTAGCCGCCCACGAAATTCCTCAGGAGGTCGGGGATTTCGCCATTTTGCTGCACACGGGTTACAGCCGAAGCAAAGCGTTGTTTTATAATGTCCTCGCCAGTTTAACGACTGTGCTAGGCGGCGCTTTGGCTTACTTCTGGCTGGAGGATTTAACTGAACTTTTGCCTTATTTTCTGGCGTTAGCTGCATCGAGTTTTATTTACATCGCAGTGGCGGACCTAATCCCGACACTTCATAAAAAAACCGATATCAAGACTTCGCTGCAACAAATCAGTTTAATTGCAGCGGGCGTATTGATGATTTGTGTACTTCATGGCGTTGCGCATAGTCAAGAGTCTTTAACCGTTCAAATTAATGACACTAATCATCAATAGTGAACACTAAAGCTTTATTTTGAATGTATTGGCTTTCTGAAATTGATTGATATGTATAGAAATCCTGTGAAGCTGTGCATTTTGCCATTCCATTCGTAGTATGAAGCTAAACCGATGGTTCGGCGATTTTGGCGCGATGATTTGACTAATCAACTGGCCTGCTTTTCAATATCGTTCGGTCTATCCACCGACCATAATTTTTCCAACTGGTAATATTCGCGGGCGGGCGCGGTCATCGCGTGAACCACTACGTCGCCTAAATCCAGCAAAATCCAATCGGAACCGGGTCCGCCTTCAATGCCCAGCGGTGTGACGCCGTTTTCTGCCACTTTGGCTGCGACGTAATCGCACATCGATTGAAGATGGCGGTCCGAGGTTCCGGTTACTACGACCATAAAATCGGTAAAACTGGTTTTATTACGAACATCCAAAGTGGAAATTTGGAGTCCTTTACGATCTTCTAATTCATTTTGGATTAATTTCAATAAAATTTCGGTTTGCATTCAAATTCCTGTCGCTAATTTCGAAGGGTTGTCGATATAAAGTTTATGTTCTTTTATAAAGGATAGTACCGGGTCCGGCAATAAAAACCGGGGATTTCTGCCGTTGGTTATTAAATCTCTGATAGCTGTCGCTGAAATATCGAGTTGAGTGATGGGTTGAAAATACAGTTTACCAGCTAATGCAGCCGATAATTCGTTTCTATTTTCAGTTAACCGGACTGAAAAATAATCATCAAGCAGCCCGATGCTGTAACCCGGTCTGGTTAAAACAACAACGTGGGAAAAATCGAATAAACGTTGCCATTGATACCATTCCGTTAGATGGTTAAAGGCGTCGCTGCCGATAAACAAAAGCATGGGACGTGCTGGAAAATCCTGTCGTAACGATTCTAATGTCAATACCATGAAAGATAATCCGGTTCTTTCGAGTTCTCGGGTATCGATTACGAAACCGGGCGCACCGGTAATCGCCAAGCCAAGCATCTGGGTTCGCATTTCCGCGGATGCCGAAGGGGTTGAGCGATGCGGCGGCGTTGCGCTGGGTATGAGCCGGATTTCATCGAGTCCGAAAAGTTCCTTGACTTCTAAGGCCGAGCGCAAATGCCCGTAATGAACCGGATCGAATGTACCGCCGAAAACACCGATCATTTACTGCCGGATATGACCGTCGCCTAAAACGATAAATTTGAGAGAGGTTAGGCCTGTTAATCCCACCGGTCCCCGTGCATGCAGTTTATCGGTGCTGATTCCGATTTCGGCCCCTAAGCCGTATTCGAAGCCGTCGGCAAAGCGAGTTGAAGCATTCACCATGACAGAGCTTGAGTCGACTTCCCGTAGAAATTGCCTGGCTTTAGTATAATCCTCGGTTACGATGGTGTCGGTATGCAGCGAACCGTAAAAATTGATGTGTTCGATTGCTTCGGTTAAGCCGCTCACGATTTTTATCGATAAGATGGGGGCTAGGTACTCGGTGCGCCAATCGTCTTCCTTAGCCCTTTTACAATCCGGGATAAGGGTGCAGGTTTTGGAACAGCCGCGTAATTCAACACCTTTGTTTACATATTGTCCGGCTAAAACGGGTAAAATCTTTGCTGCGATGCTTTCCGCTACCAATAAGGTTTCCATCGCATTACAAACGCCGTAACGATGGGTTTTAGCATTCATGGCGATCGTAACGGCTTTATCAAGGTCGGCGCTATCATCGATATAAACATGACAAATGCCGTCAAGATGTTTAATAACCGGGATTGACGCTTCTTTAGAAATACGTTCAATCAAACTCTTGCCGCCTCGCGGCACAATCACATCGACATATTGGCTCATCGTGATAAGCTCGCCGACGGCTTGACGATCAGCTGTAGCTACGATTTGAACTGCTTCAACGGGTAAACCGGCGTCAGTTAAGCCTTGGCTAATGCATCCGGCGATCGCTTGATTCGAGTGGATGGCTTCCGAACCGCCGCGCAGAATACAAGCATTTCCGGATTTCAAACATAAGGCGGCGGCATCAACCGTAACATTCGGACGCGACTCGTAAATAATACCGATGACGCCCAAAGGTACGCGCATTTGCCCGACTTGAATACCGCTGGGCTGGTAGCTTAAACCGGTGATTTCGCCGACCGGATCCGGCAAAGCGGCGACTTGCCTTAAGCCTTCGGCCATCGTCGCAATGCTTTTTAGTGTCAACGCTAACCGATCCAGCATGGCAGCATCTAAACCGTTCGCCTTGCCCGCTGTCAAGTCTTTAGCGTTTTCGGCAATTAGCTTACCGGCGTTACGCTCAATAGTTTCAGCGATTTTCAGCAACGCCGCATTTTTTTTGGCGGTTTCGGTCCGGCTGATTTCCCGCCCGGCTCTTCTGGCTTGTTCTCCCAGACCGTTCATGTATTCTTTAATATTCACACAAATTTACTCTCTATCGTATTGTTTTGATTATATCGGGTAAACCGGATTTATAACAGAAGCAATAGCTTACACTAGAATTCGTGATTTTTCTAAGCATCTGAAATTAAATGAAATAGGTAATTCAATCAGGTATTGTTTCCCTAAGCCACCGCATGTTAGACAACTATTGACAAATAAAAATACTGGGATAAAGATTTACTTTAAGCACTCGAATGAGGTGAAGCCATGAAACTTTGTAACCTGTTTTTTTGCACTATAGTAGTTTCAGGGATGTTATTTTTATACGGCTCTCAAGCCCAAGCTCAGGGCGATGCTCTTTTTGCCGTGCTTGTGGGCGGCAATGAAGTCAGTGCCGCCGGTGTTGCCAACCAAGGCGATTTGGACGGTTTCGGAACCGCCACGGCAAATATTTTGCCGGTACCGGTAGGCGTAGCGACAGGGATTATTTGTGTCGGCATCACAGTCAGGGGCATCGATACCCCAAACGCCGCTCATATTCATCAAAATAGGGCGGGGCTTAACGGTGCCATTGTAGTTCCTTTGACTGCTCCGACCGCTGGAAACCCGGGCACGTCAAGCGGATGCGTTAGTGGAGTTGCAGTAGCTATACTCAACCAACTGCGGACGAATACGGCTAACTTTTATGTAAATGTTCATACTGCGCTCTTTCCAGGCGGCGCGTTGAGAGGACAACTGTTTTAGCCAAATTAACCGTTACTACAGGCATTACAGGGTGCGCGCCAAAGTGCACCCTGTTTTCTCGCATTGAATTCACTGTCTTTAAATCAATCAATTGTTTCAACCCAATTACAACGTTCGTTGACTTTTTTGGCGGTCCAGCTATTCCCAATTCCTTTTGCAATCAAAGCGATAACCCGTTCATCGGTATCGTAGCCGATATGAGCGTCCAGTGGGTTGGCGACTTTGCCGAAATTGAAGGCATTGATGATTTTTGCGACGTTGATGTTGATGTTGGTGACATCGGTGCAAAGCCGGGAATCCAGATACTTATCGACAAATCCGCTCGGGATGGCGTAACTCAACAGGTCGTTCGGATCGCTGAAAGCAATGATGGGTGTGCTCGCCAGCATCCTCTTTTCGTAATTTTCCCCGCCCGGCCGGCAATAAGATGATTTTTGGTTGTTGACTTCCGGCAAAGCCCGGCCGAGTTGCAGCATGGGCAATTGGTTGGACATCATGTAAATCGGTATAGTTTTATGTTTGAGCGTTTCCCTAAAATCCACGTCGCGTTTATCGATCAGCGAAGCGATCCGTTGCAAACCATCGATCGTTATCCGGCTGCCGAGGCTGTGCGACACGAAGGCATATTGGTCGACCGCCAGGTTTTTCGCCAGCGTATCGTCGTTAAAGGAGCAAGCCTGTGACACGCCATCGGGGAGTTCTTGCCAGTCGCTTTTAATCATCCAGCAAAAGGCCTGGGCGAAAGAAACCAGTATATCTTCCCGGCTTTCGCCTAAATAGATGATCGGGTCGGGACCGGTATCGTTGGAAAATTTCTTCATGAGGTCGTTAATTTCCGCTCGCCGGAACGAATATTCTCCCGAATTGTCGTATGCCAGCACTTCTTTTTGTTTGGCGGTAATGGCGGACCATGTCAACTCATAGAACATCAATTCTTTTTGTTTGTCCTTGCTCAAAAACCGGACGACGCTTAAATTCCCCAAATTTTTATTGCTGTCGATCCGGCTGGTTAAGGTAATGTTTTTCTTTTGTGCGGACATGACCGGCAAATCGAGCTCCCTCGCCAATTTTTCGACAAACTGGGTCGAATAGCCCGGTAAATGGTCGCCGACACCGTGCACCATCAAGACCTTCATCTTGCCCAGCTTATTATCCAGAAACGGCGCGAGACCGCCGAAGGCTTTGCCCCAAATTTCGCAAACTCGTGTGTCCGTTTCATCTTGCTTTTCCAAAAAGCCTTCCACCATGCCTTTGCCCAAGCTGGCGCAACCGCTTAAGAAGGCCGGTAAGAATAAGAAAAAGAAGATTTTAAATACAAGTTTCATGCGTTATAGTGAAGGGAATCCGAAAAAACCTGCAAATACTATCATTTACTCAAGCAAACTCGTAGTACCTGTCAGGTAAATGCTGAAAAGCCATCTTATCCAATACTGTATGAGACCAAACTTATTCCAACTGACCGCTATGCTCTTAATAAGCTTTCCTTACCTGCTTAAAGCTGAGAACCTGGTGGATATTTACGAACGCGCGTTACAAAACGATCCTATTGTCAAGCAGGCGGAAGCTAAGCAATCGGCAGCAGGTGAAAGCCGGCCGCAAGGGTTAGCCCGGTTTTTTCCTACGGTGGCCGCGACCGGTTCTACCGGCCGGGAATGGCGGCATAACAGAATTGCGCAGCTAAATAACTTATTTCCCGCCAATCAAGAATACTGGAATCATTCGTTCAGTCTCAATGTTACGCAACCTTTATTTCATTGGGATCATTGGGTGCAATTGAGTCAATCGGATAACCAGATCGCCCAGGCGGAAGCCACGTATCAAGCCGAGTTGCAAAACCTGATGGTCAGAACAACCGAAGCTTATTTCAATGTGCTATCGGCGCAGGACAACCTCGATTTCACGCTTGCTGAGAAGGCGGCGATCGCTAAACAGCTCGAACAGGCTAAAGCCAGGTTCGAAGCCGGTGTGATTCCCATTACCGATGTTTACGAAGCCCAAGCTGCTTTCGACGAAACCAGCGCCAACGAACTGGAAGCCGCGAATAACCTGGACAACCAAAAAGAAGCACTAAGAGAAATCACCGGCACTAGCGAAGGCGATTTGGCGCCGTTAGGCGAAAACCTGCCGCTCAAAAAACCCGAGCCAGACAATGTATCGAAGTGGGACGAAAGCGCGGAAACGAATAACCTCAAAATTATCGCCGCATTCAACCAGATGGAATTCGCTCGTAAAACCATCGACATTCAGCGCAGCGGTCATTTGCCGAAACTCGATTTGGTCGGTTCATACGGCGTCACCGAAAACGGATCGGCGTTTGGCCCGCGCGGCGACACGCAAAATATCGGGGTGCAACTGAACGTGCCATTATTTGAAGGTGGCGCGGTCAACTCACGGACCCGGCAAGCGAGTTTCGAATACGAAGCCGCCAAGGAAAATCTGACCGCCGTCAAACGCTCGGTCAAGCGGCAGGTCAACAATACTTTTCGCAGCATTTCGACTAACATCCNNTCAAGCGTTCGGTCAAACGGCAGGTCAATAATACTTTCCGTGGCATATCGACCAATATCGGCCGGATCGAAGCCCTGAAAGCAACGGTGGATTCTGCCGCCAGCGCATTGGAAGCATCCGAAGCCGGATTCGAGGTCGGCATCCGCACAATGGTGGATGTACTCGGCGAACAACGCAACGTCTTCCGCGCCAAACGCGATTTGTCGCGCGCGCGTTACGACTATTTGATTAACACGATCAAGCTGAAACAAACAACCAGCGATTTGACCCAAAACGACCTGGAGTTGGTCAATAGTTTATTGATGGAGTCTCCGCCACCCAAATAGTCCTAGTTTTACAACGTATACGGCAATTATGGCGATCAGCGCTTTCGAAATTTTTAAAATCGGCATCGGCCCTTCCAGTTCTCATACGGTAGGCCCGATGCGAGCGGCGATGGCGTTCGCCGCTAAACTGGCGCAATCCGGGTTTCTCGATAAAACCGCACGGATTACGGTGGAGTTGTACGGCTCTTTAGGCGCTACCGGTAAAGGTCACGGCGCCGACAAGGCTGTTATGCTCGGTTTGGAGGGCGAAGCGCCCGAGCTGATCGACCCTGGCATCATCCCATCCAGGCTGGAGGCTATCCGGCTAAGCGGACAAATCAACCTGTTAAGTCGCTGTCCAGTCCGGTTCGACGAAAAATCGGATTTGCAGTTTTACCGTAAGGTCCTGCCTTACCATTCCAACGGTTTACGTTTTAGGATCTTCGATAAAGAAAATAAGGAATTACTACAAACCGATTATTATTCCGTCGGCGGCGGCTTTGTCGTGACCGGCGATACTGCCGCTGCTGACCGCTTGACCGACGACGATACAATACTGCCTTATCCCTTTAAAACCGGGGATGATTTGCTCAAACTCTGCGCTAGGCATCGTCTGCCTGTCAGCGAACTGATGCTGCAAAATGAAAAAGCCTGGCGGAGCGAAGCGGAAATTCGCAGCGGCTTGCTTCATATATTGCAAGTCATGCAAGCCTGTGTTGAGCGAGGGCTGCATCAAGAAGGCGTTTTGCCCGGCGGTATGAAAGTCAAACGGCGGGCGGCCAATCTTTACCAGCAACTGACCGGCGCCGTTCCCCGCCAAACCCCAGGCGTTCCGGCCGGCACCTTGGATTGGGTCAATCTATTTGCCTTGTCCGTCAGCGAAGAAAACGCCGCGGGCGGTCGCGTTGTGACTGCGCCGACTAACGGCGCGGCGGGAATCATTCCGGCAGTCATGCATTATTACTGGCGTTTTTGCGAAGGCGCAAACGAGGACGGCGTGATCCGGTTTTTATTAACTGCCTCCGCTATTGGCATCTTGTACAAACAGAACGCCTCGCTATCCGGTGCGGAAGTCGGTTGCCAAGGCGAGATCGGCGTGGCTTGCTCGATGGCTGCGGGAGCATTAGCTGAAGTTTTGGGCGGTACGCCGGAACAAGTCGAAAACGCCGCCGAAATCGGGATGGAGCATAATCTCGGCTTGACTTGCGATCCGGTCGGTGGCCTAGTGCAGGTGCCTTGCATCGAACGCAATGCAATGGGTTCGGTAAAAGCCATCAATGCCGCTCGTATCGCCTTACGCGGTGACGGTACGCATTTCGTATCGCTCGATAAGGTCATCAAGACCATGCGCGAAACCGGCGCCGACATGAAAACCAAATATAAAGAAACCGCGCGCGGCGGACTCGCAGTCAATTTAATCGAATGTTGACGGATGAATGTGAAAGGCGGTCGCCTCCCCGCGCTAGAGGCTGTTCTCAATTAAGATATTTTTTCAATAAAAACTAATACGTTAAAAAATAACCAATTTTTTTTAAAATCATTTAAAATCAGTAGGTTATGGTTAAATGAGAATGGCTCCTAGTAGGGCGAACGTTTTTAGACCCCAGAAGCGATAGAGGTTATCAATTTCCGAAGCGCTGGTTTTGAGCAATTGCAGAGCTATGGCGTTTACAAAGATATGTGCTTATTTTTCTCGTTAAGTTGGCTGTTATGGAACGAATAGGTGAAATAAACGATCAATCCAATCACCAGCCACACGATAAATCGCAGCCATGTTATCGCCGGTAAAAAAGCCATTAATCCGCCGCATGAAATCATTCCAAGAATAGGGAATAAGGGGCTAAATGGTGAACGGAAAGGCCGGTGCATGTCGGGATGGGTCACCCGCATGATGATGACGCCAAGGCATACAAAGGCAAAAGCAGCCAAGGTGCCGATATTGACAAGTTCGGCGAGGTCGCCCAAGGGCATTAAACCCGCGATCATCGCCATGAGAATCCCGCAAAGGACGATGATCCGTATGGGTGTCTGGGTATGTGCATTCACTTTGCTAAAGAATGGCGATAACAAACCATCCCGGGACATGGCGTAAACAATCCGGGTCAACCCGTAATAAAGCACCAGCATAACGGTTGTCAAACCGGAGATGACGCCCGTTGAAATCAAGGCGGATGCCCAATTAAAACCGAGGAGGCTGAGTGCGTGCGCAACTGGCGATGCGACGTTAAGGTCGGTGTATGGCACGATACCGGTGAGCAGGCCAGCCACCAAAATATAAACCAGCGTACAGAACGCCAGCGAGCTAATGATCCCAAAGGGTAAATCTTTTTGCGGGTTTTTCGCTTCTTCGGCCGCTGTCGAAACCGCATCGAAACCCACATAAGCAAAGAAAACGGTCGAAGCGCCAGCAAATACGCCGGTGGTTTTGCCGTCAGGAAGCCGTTCGAACCAACCGTACGGCATGAAAGGATGCCAGTTTTCCGGGTGTACATTGAATGCGGCAATGCCGACAAAGATAATGATCGTAATTAGTTTAACGAAAACCATCGCATTATTGGCTTTGGCGCTTTGTTTAACCCCGATAATCAATAAAATCATCAGGATCAAAATAATTAAAAACGCCGGTAAATTAATGATGCCGCCCATCTTTGGGGCTTTTGTTAACGCTTCCGGCAGCGCCAAATCAATTGCTGATAAGGCATTGCAAAAATAACCGGACCAACCGTTAGCAACGGCTGCAACGGAAATCCCGTATTCAAGCAATAGGTTCCAGCCAATGATGAAAGCGAACATCTCGCCGAAAGCGGCATACGTATAACCGTAAGCGCTCCCGCAACCGCCGATGGCGGAGGACAATTCCGCGTAAGAAAGCGCGGCGAAAACACAGGCGAAACCAGCAATCACAAACGATAAAACGACGGCGGGGCCAGCTTGGGTAGCTGCGGCAATCCCCGTTAACACAAAGATACCTGTCCCGATGATGGCACCGATACCAAGAAAGGTAAGATCCCAAGCCGATAGGCAGCGGTGCAGGCTATCTTCCGAATCGTCGAAAGCTTTGACGTGTTTGGTGCGAAAAATTTTTAGGGCCATAGTAGTCAGTCGTGCTTTAAAGGTAATTTTAGATAACTATACTTTAGATTTCATTACTTCGCTATTGAACGGGATGCCAAACCAGGGTTTCTACCCATCCCACTCATCCCACTCATCCCACTCATATCACTTTATCGTTTCAGTTGAAGGCTTGAGGAATAAGCGTGGACTTAGCCGCGCACTGGCTTTAGAATTGAAAACAGCGGCTATTTTCCGAAAATTTTCAACGGGACACGATTGATTTTTAACGGTGAAAAATAGGGTACATGAAAATGAGACCGGCTTATTGACTAACAAATAATTATACTTTCTAAAAAAACAATATATTAAAGAGGTTTACACATGATGAATACAATAAAATCACTTTCAGTAATCGCACTGTTCGGCTTCGTATTGACCGGTTCTTTGGCATTTGCGGAAAGTGGTGCGGAAGTAAAAGTGGCGATAGATCAAACCATCGCAAAATTAGAAGAAGCATCGGCCGCCTTCGATAAAGGCGCGGAGCCAAAAGTATTGGTCGATTTAGTGATGGAAGCCAAACAATTGCAAAAAACCATTTCGACTTCAGATGCCAAGATCTCCATTGTTAAAGCAAGGGGCACTAATAAACTGGGACAAGCGCGCACCAGTCTTAACGACGGCGACTTAAAAGGTGGCGGTGAATTGATAAAGGGCGCTTTGGCTGACTATAAAGAAGTCAAAGAAAAATATGATGCGACACATTGATTTTTACAGCAATCTGTTGAATTAAGGGTGGCGCGCTTCACCGCGAACAGATTAGACGTATTTGTTCGCGGTGAGCTTATCGAAGTCAAGTCTCAACTAGAGAATTCTTTAATTCTTATACAACTTTTAGTGAATGGCCTAGCTTGAAGCGTTATCGTTTTTAACGATTAATCCGGTAAGTTTGGTTATGTAGATTGTTGGTGGGTTTGTGAGCCCCAACAAAAATTGATTAATCTTGTCGTTGGGATACGTAACTTACCCTACCGCGTTAGCTAAACCGTTCATATAACCATAAGCTATACATGATGAAAGCAATCAAAATTCTACTGACGACAGCAATATTAAGTTTTATTTGTAGCAACGTTTTTGCTATCGGGATGCAAGGCATTTCAGACGTAAAAAAATCAATCGACAAAACGGTTGAACTACTGGAAAAGGCCGTGGCCGCTTTTGACAAAGGCGAAGATCAAAAAGTTATTGTCGAAATGTTGATGGAAGCCAAGCAAGTGCAAAAGTCGTTTTCAACCGCTAATGGCAAACTGTCGATGATTAAATCGAAAGCTACCCAAAAATTGGGGCAAGCCCGTACCAGTTTTAACGCTGGCGATTTAACAGGCGGTGGCGCAGCCATGAAAGAAGCATTGACCGGATTTAAGGAGTTTAAGGAAAAATATGATGAGTTGCATTGATCTATTGAGGCTTGCTTGTAGGGGCTTATGTTTCACCCCAAACTACTGAGCTATTTAGTTAATTCTGGTGCTTGTTTTGGATGTTTGGCAATGAGTCATTTTGACGAAATATTCCTTGCGGGTGTCTGGATCATCAAGTAGAGGTTCAGGCATTAAGCACATATGCCTTTCATCTACGATGAGGTGAATTACATCCGCCAGTGAAATGTATTTATCGCTCAGGCTGCTCCTTGCCTATCCCACTTGCTTCTAGGATATTATCGATATGAGTCTCATCACCGAGACTGTTAAAGCTGAAAGCTATCCATTATCAACATTATCCGCCGGCCGGAGCAACAAGAACGATTTGACTCATAAAGAAATCAAATTCACGGAATTTTTTTAATGTTATTACAGCTCGTCGTACTCTCGGTACAATACATCACCTTATAAAACATAGAGAAGGAACCAAAGCCGAATTCAAGGCCAGTCGATCTGTCTCTCTTAATGTTGTCTTATAGGCTTTTTGCAATGATGACGCGAAATGGGCAACCTATGTCATCCTCAAGAACAGTGAAGCCGGATTCACGCAGCAACGCAGGAAAGTCTAATTTGTGCCAAGCGGGTATAAATGGTTCAAAAGCGTGCCGGGCAAGCCACTTGAAGTACAGTCCCCGCCAACCATAGTTGCGCCAAAGTTGGCTGACGCTTAGCGACCATTGTGTTGGCGCCGGTTCCAAGACGGCGAGCCGCCCCCCTGGGCTGAGAATCCTACTGATTTCAGAAAGTACGCGTTTCAAATACAGCGGTGGAATTTCATGAAATACAAAACACACATTGACGCCATCAACGCTGTTGTCCGGGAGCGGTATTTCTTCGCCAACCCCGTGTATAAACCGCGCCTCTGGATTATGCTTTGCAGCCAGTTGCAGCAGGTAGGGGGAAGGATCAAGTCCCCAGATAGTGTTGACGCCAGTTGCGCGCAAAACCGGAATACAACCTCCGCTTCCGCAGCCGAGATCGACAACACAATTTGCGCCCGCAAGCGCTTTAGCCAATCTTTCCCGGCCATCACGCAGGGTGCCCAGCATCACCGGTTCGAACCCCGTGGCGTAGCCTTGGCAGATGCGTTTTGAGTAGTTGCCATTGGGGAGGTTGTGAAATTCTTGCAGCACATACCTGGGAATGCGTTCCATCCCGGGGAGGCCGTCAGGAAGGATAACCCGCGCCCGTGTATGACCGGTAAATTTAGCAAGCATCAGGAAGAGTGATCGCGGATTAAACCAGTTTATGAGATCCGGCCAGGCATCCGGCAGTTCAAACGTAGCCCAATCAGTAGGAACGGGGCTTGCGGCAGTCGTATCAAATTTGCGAGGTCGGGACGGCATGAGCTGGATGACTAATTCAATATGGAATGGTTAACTGGAAATCATAGAATTTCCAGCTATTTACCATACTTTTGATAGCCATCACAACAAACTTGTTAAACCATCCAAATTGGACGATACATCTTCCGAAAATTGAATATGGTAGATCAACAACCTTTAACAAAGCCTACAACTAGTTATCCGCTTCCTTTCTTTCGGCATCCATACCTATTCATGCGTACGATTACGCTATCGCTAATCGTAACTACGGCTCTCAATTATGAGTTACCGCTTTACCACCGCCTAAACAGTGGTGCTTGATATACTCACTGCGCGGAATGGTTTTATTATTATCTTCCACAATAATCCCTTCATTAGTCGCCAATACGGATACTTTAGGCGGCTTGCCGGTGAGTTGACAAGAAATCAAAATGGCATGTTGCTCAATCATGCTTCGCTCAACAAGTTTAAAACTCTTCAGCTTTTTAAAGTAACGCTCAAAATTATCAAGATAAACCTTACGGTCATTTTGTGCAGCTAAGGTACGAAGCAGACCATAGACTGTCTCTGGAATAGTTCCGCGCTGAAGGCTCTCTAAAAATTTTTCCCGTGCCAAAGGATAATCCTGGTTACCCACAGCAGCATACCCCCAGTTTAATAGCGCCCATGTATGGTCACCTTCATAATGCAAGGCTTGGTCATATTTGTGGTAAGCAGATTCATAATGGCCATTGCGCTTTTCGAAATTGCCCCAATTGTTATAAAAATGAAAGTTTTTGATGCCATTTTTTTCTAATCTGGAATAACTCTCGCTCAACAATCGAGTTAACTGCTCTTGTTGGGCTGTATTGAATGCCTTGTTGTTTTTCAACTCTGAATCTAAAAAGCTTGTAGTATCCCATTCAGCACAAGGAAGGTCGCCAAAATTTTCCTTTAGCAATTGCTGGTATTCTCCAAAGTCGCCTTGCAAAACATGTAAACTGGCATGGATTTCCCGAAAAGCCATTTCCGTATTTGGAGAACCCGAACCTACAAGCTTTAAAACCTGTGGGTTATCGATTATTTGCAAGACCTTGTCGTATTTTTGTTCGTTAAATAGTCTGTTAACCGCCAACAGAATCACATCAAATTTGTTAACAGTCCCGTTATCATTCGGCGTGATTTCTTCATATTGTAAATTCGCCAAGCGGTTAATGAAATTATCCAGATCCGCCTCGGTACCAAGCATCATTAAAACGGCTTGTCCGGCGGAAGTTTTTTGCAGTTCTGCACGATAGGGATCAAGATATTTTGCCCGGATATATTTTTCATCGCACGCATCCACACATTCAGCACGGACAATTCTATTAGCGATAAGGGCTTGAATGACAGCAGCCTGTGCACCCCAACTGCTAAAATCCAACTGATTCAGCAATGCTTGATTATGTGACCGAAAAAATTTGTATTTAGCATTAATGTCTGCATTGGTTTTTGAGTTTTCCAAGTATCCACCAATAATGGTATTTTCAATTAACAGCGATTTTTGCTTATCGGCAAGAAAGTTGTTAGCGACATTTCTCGAAAACTCAAAATGGTCTTTTTGCCGAAAACCCTGAGCTATTTTTTCCATTGCCACCAATTCAGGGAAAAGATAGTCCACAAAGCTGTTAGCTAATAGCCTAGGCGCATCGGCAAGACGCTCAAACGGCACTTGAATATCTTCAACCCAAGGCGTGGGATGGACTTTCATGATATATTGATTTTTTTCCCACCATACCAATGACTTGAGTTGTTTAGGCCTTTTCTTACCGACTATTTGCCGCACCCAATAAGCCAGTTTTTTGATGGACAAATTTTGCGAAGACACTATTTGTTCAAGCGTTTGCGAACTCATCGCCGCTTTCTGCAACTCCGGCAAAAAGAATTTATATTCATCTTTAAGCAGGGGTAAGTTGTTTTGGCAAACATACTCAGTTTTATAGCGATCAGACTTGCGTTCGATCAATTGCAAATAAGGCTGCTGATAAGACAGGTCGGCAAAACGTTCTTGCAAAATAGATGGCATCAACTCAATGGCTTGCTGAGCAAGCATTTCGCTAGTAAAACCGTGGTCTTTGGCTTCGCCTTGGATTTCAACATCATCGATAAATATGTCGTCAGCGATAATGTTGTAACCAAAGATGATGGCCGAGCCAATTAACAAAGCCGGCCCAACCAGTTCGGCCAGTGTTTTGAAAGGATGTTGCAGAAAAGCCAGAAGCCTAGTGTGGATAAATCGCCATAACCAAGCAGGAATAGCCTTAAACCAACGCCATGCCAGACGCATTGAACCGCTAATGCGGCTTGAGCGAAACAGTAATCGCCAGCGGCACAATGCGGCACGAAATCGGCTGATACCCACAATAAAAGAAATAATCGGCTTTTGACTAGCTAGGCGGAAAACCTAGCGAATAGGGTTTTCGGACAATCTTGATATGAATAACTCCCTATTGGTTATCTTAACTCAAATAAGTAGTAAGTAGCTGGCTTTAAGCGAAGCGTAATTCGGGAAATTAAAACCATTCAGGCCTGGATTCCGCTCCGCTACATCCAGGCTACATTAACTTTTCGTCATCAAATAATCCAACCACAAATTAGACAGTTTTTCTTGTACCGTATTCTGCCGCAGACGGGCGTTCAGATGCGGAAAGTCCACCCGGTCTAAATCCTGGTCTTGGTTGTAACAAGAATAAACAAAATATTCCTTGCCGGTATCCGGCTCGACATGCTTGCATAAGCATTGGGCGCAGATGCCTTTCATCATGCACTGCATGGGCGAGTTGATCGAGCCGATGGCGTGGTGGGCTTTGTTAAGATAAGGCTTCAACACATCGTAACGGGCGGACTTGACCGCTGCCATCATCCGGTCGGAACCGATTACAATCAGGTGGTCGACATCCGCTAGCGAAATCGGTTGCTCGCCCAGTTCGCCTTTGCCGTAAGCAACCATACATTCCAGAATGTTGCCGACAAAGGTCTTATCCTGTGGACGCGTTGGGCTAAAGGGTTGCACATTCTCGCCCTTATCCACCGACCAAATCACCACATCGGCGGCTTCCTCGACGTCGCTGATTTTAAAGCGGTCTTGGCTGAATTTGTAACCGGCAAAGTAAATCACTTTGTTACCCGCATTACGCAGGGCTTTACCGATGGAGAACAATACCGCATTACCTAAGCCGCCGCCGATGAGCAACACGGTTTGTCTGGTCGGGATGTCGGTCGGTGTTCCGGTAACGCCCATGATGATTAATGGGTCGCCGACATGCCAGCTTGCGCACAGCCTTGACGATGAACCCATTTCCAAAGCAATCAGGGAAATCGTGCCTTTTTCCTTATCGACTTCCGCGCCGGTTAGCGCCAAACCTTCGGCTGTTAGCACGGTGTTTTCAACCACAGGCGCATGGGCTTCAAAATTCTGCACCCGGTAAAATTGGCCGGGATGGAATTTTTCCGCCGCCATCGGCGCTTTAACAACCACTTCGATAATCGTCGGCGTTAAGCGGTTAATGGCGACAATCGTCGCGGTAAAACTTTCGTCAAGCTTGGTAAATAATTTTGCTAATACCGCATCACGTTCTGCTTGTATTGCGGGATTCAACCTTGCCAATTCCTTTTCAAACAGTTTGACGACATAGGGATAACCATTTTTTGCGCTTGCCATCGCCTTCACAACGTTACCGGCATACACCGGATGGTTGTCGCCGTAGAAACTGATGTACTTTCCGTCTTTTTCATAGGAGGTTAACGGCGCGGGTTTGCCCAATTTTGGCGCTTCTTCATCGTGCATTGGCACTAAAGTTACGCTGCCGTCTTGATATTCCGGCTCATAGCGTTGGAAGAACCATTTATCCATCACAAAGGTATCGGGGTATTCGCTTTGGTAAATGGTATTAGGAGACGTCCCGGCGGCAATATACAGTCCCCGCAGGGGCACAGTGATGGATTTGCCGGAATTTTTCCAGTTACCTTCGATTTGTTCCAGTTTGTCGAATTCGACCGCTTTAAGATGGCCGAATTCGTCTTCTAACGCCGCCACCGGACTCATGCCTTCGGCCAGGGCGATGCCTTCTTCCAGCGCTTCGGCGATTTCCTCGTGGTTCTGGCGATAAGCGGGCGCATCTTTCATGCCTTTACGGTAGAACAAGGTTACGCCGCCCCAAGATTCGACCAAGGGCTGGAAATTCGGTTGTTCGTCTGCGGATTTCGCTCGTGCGCGTTCGGCTTTGATGGCCTTACCGTGTGTTAAAAATTCATCGAGAATACCGATTTCTTCTTTATCGTAACGGTTTCTGACAGCAGCTTCGCCGTAGACATTGACGAGAGCTTCATAACGGTTAAGGATTTTTTCAACTTGCAACGGGTAATACGCCATCAATTCGGTCGCGGTATCGATAGCCGTTAACCCGCCACCGATGACGCCCGCAGGCAAGCGGACTTGCAAATTCGCCAGCGACGTTGCTTTCGCCGCACCGGTCAATTGCAGCGCCATTAAAAAGTCAGACGCCTTGCGGATACCACGCATCAGGTTGTTTTTCAGCCCGATAATTGTCGGTTTGCCCGCGCCGGAGGCGATGCAGATATGGTGAAAACCCATGTTCCAGGCATCGTCGATGGTAATTGTGCCACCAAAACGTACGCCGCCGTAAGCGCGGAAGCTTTGTCTGCGCAGCAGGTTCAAGTAGATCACCTTGAGGAAGTTTTTATCCCAACGTACGGTGATGCCGTATTCCGCAACGCCGCCGAAACCGGCCAGGATGCGCTGGTCGAGGTCTTCGTATAATTCCTTGAAATCGGCAATCGGCTGGGGTAGGGTGTTATTATCCCCAGTTAAATGAATGGGTAAAGGTTCGATTTTTAATGCGTCGATGCCGGCAACGCCGAAACCTTCGTTCAGTAAATAATGGCTCATGGTGTAACCCGCAGGCCCTAAACCGACGACCAGCGCGTTCTTGCCGTTGTAAGGCAGCATATAAGGCCGTTTGACATTCAACGGATTCCAGCGCGTCAGCAAACTGTAAATCTCGAAACCGTAAGGCATGAACAACACATCGGTCAGTACGTTAGTTTCGATTTGTGGAATGTTGACCGGATCGGTTTTTTGGTAAATACAACCCTTCATGCAATCATTGCAGATACGATGACCGGTGCCGGGGCACATCGGGTTGTCGATAATAACAATAGCCAGAGCGCCGATATTGTCGCCGTTGCGTTTGACCAGATGCATCTCGGAGATTTTTTCGTCCAGCGGACAGCCGGTGGTCGTTACGCCCAGCGGATCGGCCTTAAACTGCTTGGTTTTTTTATTGACCATGCCTTTCGAACAGGAATCGGTATCGCGCTCGTGGCAATAAATACAATGATCGACTTCCGACAACACTTCGCGTTGGTTGAAGCGCGGGTCGGTCAGTTTGAAACCGTCTCGGCGGCGGCGATGTTTCAATTCGCCCATCCAAACGCTGAATTCTCCTTTATCTATTACATCGTGCTCGACCAGATGATCGAAATCGCGTTTTTCAGGAAACTTAAAGCTGAGCCAATGTTCGGCAATTGCGGGATCGTGTTGAGCGACAAAGCTCCAGCGTTGGACGATGTCCATTAAACCCTGGACAAATTCAGCAGGTGCTTCAAGTGCAATAACGTTTTTGAATTCGGTAGCGGCTTGTTGATGGGCTAATAGTTTGTTGCGAAGATTGTTTACCGTTTCGTCCGCATTAGCAAAATCGCTGTCCTTGCCTTTGGCTACCAGCTTGTAATGCGCCGACAATAAGCCGATAGCAGCACCCACGCGGGCAACGCGATGTTCGGCATCCGAATCGCTAGCAGCTTCAGGAAAACCCGCCGCCGATAGCAAATCAAAGCGTTTATTGATAGCAGCCTTATCCCAAGTGCTAACATCTTGATCTTTAAACGCTAGATTCAGCTTATCGACGACTTCGTTTTTATAAGCGAAAACGGTAGAAAATTCATCCCTAATTTTTTCAGCCTGCGCCTGATGCGCTTCGGTCACCTTAAACAAGGTTGCCACAAACTGCCCGACATAAGGTCCCATATCAACTAAGAGTTGAGAAAGCGCTTCCGGTGCCAGCCCTTCGCCTTGGTTTTGCCGGTAGTCGGCATAACGGCTGAACAAGTCGGCGTCGTGTTTTTTTACCGAGGCATCGAACGCATCCAACAAATCTTTTAGACGGTTAGAATCGTAAAGATCAGCGTAAGAAAAACCGGGGATGCCAAGCGTGAGGTTGTTTTGTTCCATAGTTCCTATCATCGAAATGCCCGAATTGAGTCTCAATTTACTCAGGGCAAGCTAAGTACGATCTTGTAAGATCGAATGAAAAGTTTGATTTAACAGGAAATTATATGCAAAACAAAGCTGATTTTCTATCCTTAATGATTACGCCGACATAAAACTAAGGAAAAGCTCAATTGATCCGGCGGGTTTAACAGCCTTCATCCAAAACACAGGTCTAAATTATTGTCGTTTTGTTAGTCTATGGCCTAAGAATTCATATATCGCGCGCGCAGTATCTAATAAGACGGATGGCGAACGAATGCTTACAGTAAGCGGGGTAGGTGGCGGATTTAAACGGATCGACATCTCACGCGGTCAATTCATCGCTTGTTGATGTCCTGTTCCGGAATGATAGTGCCGCTATTTTTGCGAAAGATTTTTCCGGGCATCCTGCTTGAAAAATCGGCAAAAATTACGCGGCAG
>DLHW01000066.1:9177-9311 GCA_002483425.1 Methylococcaceae bacterium UBA7658 | reverse complement strand
AAGATTTTTCCGGGCATCCTGCTTGAAAAATCGGCAAAAATTACGCGGCAGCCATTACCTTCGGCGGCCCCAGCCGTCTGTCCATAGACCCTCCTTGTGGGGGCTACTCTCGTTTTATAACCTAAAGGTCACAA
>DLHW01000066.1:0-9123 GCA_002483425.1 Methylococcaceae bacterium UBA7658 | reverse complement strand
TACGTTTCCAAGATTTTCAGCGAGCGATTGAATACATAATATTTACAATCCTAATACTTTCAGCACCGGATGCCTTCAATATACTTTACAAAAAAATCATTGGCCATTGTAAAATTCAACTGCTTGTTAAATTTAATTTTTTTAGGGCTTGCCCTGAATTCTAACCTAGCTATCGCCGCCGACAAGGTTAATTACACCAAACCGCCCTTTGCCGTTTTTTCCAGCCAGATGACCGACGGCTTAAACGGGAGCGGAAAATATGAGAGGCCAGTCTGGAACCTGCACGACTTTTTAAGCTTGCCGGATTGGTTAACATTGAATGTGGAACAACGCACCCGCTACGAGACCATGGACGGCTGTTTCCGGGGTGGGTGTAAAGGCGGTGACCAGCAAATCCCATTGCAAACAGATGTCGCCCTGGAAGCCCGTTGGAACGATTTCAGGTTTGGGGCAGAATTCCTGGATTCGCGCGAATTTGGCGCCGACGAAGGTTCCGGGATTAATACCACGGCGGTCGATGACGCGGACTTTATCCAGGGGTATTTAGCCTATGGTGACCAGAACATCAACTACAGCGGTATCGGCGGCGAGGTGATAGCCGGACGGCAGACTTTGAATTTCGGCAGCCGCAGGCTTGTTGCCCGCAACGTGTTCCGTAATACCATTAATAGCTTTACCGGTGCACGGGTACATTTCACGGATTACAACAACTGGCAGTTGAACGTGTTCGCTACGATGCCGGTACTGCGTTTACCTACCGATACCGACGAACTACTGGATAACCGCCAGGAATGGGACGAAGAAAATACCCATACTTGGTTCTCCGGCGTTTTTCTGGAAGTTTTCGATATCGCCTGGAATATCAATGCCGAGCTTTATTTGTATCATCTGGACGAAGGAGATAGTCGGGACAACCAAACCCGCAACCGCCGTTTTTTCACCCCTGGATTTCGGTTCTATATCAAACCTACCGCCGGAGCGGTGGATTTTCAATCAGAAACCATCGGTCAATTCGGTACGGTTCGGGGCAGTACAGAGGCAACGGATGGCAAAAATTTGGATCATGCCGCCTGGATGCAGCATGCCGATGTCGGCTATACCTTCGACCACCCCTGGACACCGCGGCTGGCCTTTGAATATGATTACGCCAGTGGCGATAAAGATCCAAAGGATAATCAAGATGAACGCTTTGACACCCTGTTCGGGGCGCGCCGTTTCGACTTCGGCCCGACCGGCATTTACGGCGCCTTTGCTCGCAGCAATATCAACACGCCGTGCTACCGGATCACCGTGAATCCGCGTTCCGATGTGCAACTGGGAGTCAGCCACCGGGCGTTCTGGCTGGCATCCGAACCGATGCGTGGACAACCACAGGCACTAATGCGTTACGCGACAAAACGGGCAACACCAGCAATTATATTGGCCAGCAATTGGAACTGACCGCCTGCTGGGATTTCAACAGCAGCTTGAATTTTGAGAGCGGCTGGACGCATTTATTTAAAAGCGCATTCGCTAAAAATGCGCCGAACGCACCGGAAGGTAAGGACATCGATTACTTTTATGTGCAAAGCTTGTTACGTTTCTAATTACTCAGTGGAGAACATTATGCAGTTAACTCAGTTGAAACGCTTATCCATACTATGCCTTTTGCTTGTTTTCAGCTTGGATTTGCAAGCGGCGACTGTGTTAGTGGCGGTAGCTTCCAATTTTACCAAGCCGATGAACGAAATTGCCGAGGCTTTCAAGAAAGCGACTGGACATGAGGCCAACTTGTCATTCGGTTCTTCCGGCAAGTTTGTCGCCCAAATCGAAAACGATGCGCCGTTTGAAGTGTTATTGGCGGCGGATGAAAACAATCCAAAGAAGCTGGAGGAATCGGGAAAAGGGATAGCCAATACTCACTTTACTTACGCTATCGGAAAGTTGGTATTATGGTCGGCAACACCGGGTTTAGTTGATGACCAAGGCAAAATCCTGGATAAAGGCGGATTTAAACATTTGGCGCTTGCTGACCCCAAACTTGCTCCTTATGGGCTGGCAGCCGAAGAAGCACTCAAAAATTTAGGTCTGCTGGAAAAGCTAAAACCTGTGTTTGTGCTGGGTGAAAACATAAGCCAAACCCAACAATTTATCGGCACCGGCAATGCCGAACTGGGCTTTATCGCCTTTTCCCAAGTCATCGGCAAAGATGGTAAAATTGCTGAAGGTTCCGGCTGGGTCGTGCCTGATACCTTGCATAGCCCTATCCGCCAAAATGCCATACTGCTGAAAAAAGGCGAACCTAACCCAGCGGCACCAGCGTTACTACAGTTTTTAAAATCGCCGGAAGTTTTAGCGATCATCAAAAAATATGGCTATAGCTTGCCCCAATAAAATCACGTCATGCTGAACGACGCAGACCTAGCTGCCTTATGGCTGACTTTTAAGATAGCCAGCCTTTCAACTGTCATTATGCTGATATTGGGAACACCTTTGGCTTGGTGGTTGACACAGACACAATCCCGCTGGAAAGGCTTTTGTAATGCCCTGGTTGCCATGCCCTTGGTGCTGCCGCCTACGGTGCTCGGTTTTTATCTGCTTATCCTGATGGGGCCGAATGGCGTTGTTGGGCAACTCACCGAAACATTGGGTCTAGGTACTTTGCCTTTTACCTTCGGCGGCTTGATCGTAGCTTCGGTTTTATATTCCATGCCGTTTGTGGTGCAGCCCTTACAAGCGTCGTTCAGTGCGATTGGACGGCAGCCTTTGGAAGCGGCGGCCACCTTGCGCGCCAGTCCATTGGATACTTTTTTTAGCGTTGTGCTGCCATTGGCAAAACCCGGTTTTTTGACTGCCACAATCTTAGGCTTTGCCCATACCGTTGGTGAATTCGGTGTCGTGCTGATGGTTGGCGGCAATATTCCCGGTAAGACCCGCGTGGTTTCTGTGCAAATCTACAACCATGTCGAAGCCCTGGAATATCCGCAAGCACACTGGCTGGCGGGCGGCTTGATGGTATTTTCCTTTACCGTGCTAGTAATCTTATACAGCGTCCTGAAAACTAAACCCAGTTCGCAACCCTTCAAATGACGATCGGAGCAATTAACGCACGCTTTTATCTCAATTACGGCAGTTTTAAACTGGAGGCCGATCTGTCCCTGCCCGGTTCCGGTATTTCGGTTTTGTTCGGCGACTCCGGCTCTGGAAAAACCAGCCTGTTGCGGTGCATGGCCGGTCTTGAGCGACCGCAGCATGGCTTTTTTAGCATCAATGGCAACATCTGGCAGGATAGCGTTAAAAATTTTTTCCTGCCGACACACCAACGCAGCTTGGGCTATGTCTTTCAGGAAGCCAACCTGTTTCCACATTTAAGCGTCAGAGGCAATCTTCAATTTGGCTTTAAACGGATTGTTAATCAATTTAATCCAAAACAAGGTCTAACTAAGTTAGCTCCATTCATACATTCAAGGTCACAAATGGTTCGACAAACCAACCACGAACGTACTCAAAACACCCTTCGTCCTGAGCTTGTCGAAGGACGAACACAAGATTTGTTCAAACCCGTCATCGCTCTCCTCGGCATAAGTCATCTATTAGATAGAATGCCAGACCGTTTATCTGGCGGCGAACGCCAACGCGTTGCCATCGCGAGGGCGCTGGTGCTCAACCCCGCCATCCTGCTGATGGACGAGCCTTTAGCGTCGCTGGACTCAAAGCGCAAGCAGGAAGTCATGCCTTACCTGCTTAAATTACAGCAGGAATTCAACATCCCTATCGTCTATGTCACCCATTCCCGGCAGGAAGTCATGCAACTGGCCGACTATCTGGTCGTCCTTGAAAATGGCGCGGTTCAAGCATCAGGAAGCTTGCCGTACATGCTTACCCGCTTGGATTTGCCGTTAGCGCAAGATAAAGAGGCGGCCAGCGTGTGGCAGGGGAAATTAACTGGCTACGACAAAGAATTTCAATTAGCCAATGTCGAATTTAACGGCGTATCACTGAGTTTGCCGAATATTGATGCCACTGATGGCACACAGTTACGCGTACAAATCCATGCCCGCGATGTCAGCCTGACTTTAGTCGCGCCCAGCCAGACCAGCATCCTTAACGTGTTACCCGCGACCATTACCGGTCTTGCCGACGACCACAGCGGGCATACCATTGTTCGCCTTGCATGCGGGCAGGAAACCCTGCTTGCCCATATTACCCGTAAGTCCTCGCAATTATTGGGGTTACAGCAGGGTAAATCTGTCTTTGCCCAGATCAAAGGCACCTCACTTTTACATTAACCAATGGAGAATCCCATGCTTACAAGCGCACGTAACCAGTTCTCAGGAACAATCAAAGAACTTAACATCGGCGCCGTCAATGCTGAGGTAATCATCGGCTTAAAAGGCAGGCAGCGAGACCATTATCGCGTCGATCACCAAAGACTCGGTCGAGAACCTTGGCCTTAAGTCCGACTTAGATGTGATTGCCTTAGTCAAAGCGCCCCAGATCATTCTGGTAACCGATTTCGGCGGCTATAAACTGTCCGCCCGTAATCAACTGGCCGGTGAAATAACCCAAGTCAAACCCGGCGGGGTCAATTCCGAAGTCGATATTAAGCTTAAAGGTGGCGATTCAGTGGCTGCTACAGTGACCAATGACAGCGTGGAAAACCTGGGTTTAAAAAAGGGACAGGCGGTAACGGCGGTGTTCAAGGCAGGTGCGGTGATTTTGGCGGTTGTTAGTTAATAGTTGAATAGTTTAGATAGATCTCTATGACGAGTATTTTGCGTAGTTGTTTGCAAAAAATGAACTTTGGTATATTTTTCAATTTTATAGAGCATTACAATGCGTTTTTAATACTATTAGTGCCATACAAATCACATCAGAATGTTTGCTACACTAACTAACCAAATAATATTATTGAATAGGTTTTTCTATTGTGACACTTCCTAGTGACGAACGGCATAATCAACTTATAAATAAATACTTTATCCCTAATATGGGCGGCTATTCGGCTGTAGGTAGCGAACTATCTTTGATTCTTGATCGTTTGGATACAAACAAAACCCTATCTGCCAAAGATAAACAGTGGATAAAAGATAAGGGCTTGTTCGATCTTAACGAATTTGTCAAAAAATTGGAAGAAACAGGACGAGCAGACTTTAGAATTATAAGGGCCAAATTTGAAAGACAGCAAAATAAAACTATGCGTCGAGAATTATGGGAAAAGTACGATATTAACTATATCGAATCCTGTGATGTGCCAAAAATGATAAAAACCTTACTCAGACTTGAAGAAGGAAACAGGCTGCCTGAGAAAGATGTACTCTGGTTCTCTACGAATGATTACTTTAGTGAATATCCAGAAATTAGACGGAAATTCCATGAGAATGAGGCAAAGTTTTACCATAAGTCCTTTAAGCAAAACAAAGACCCATGGCAAGCTGTTAATGCAAGTAGTCATTATCGCAAGGCGAACTTTCCGACTGATGCATTAGAGTTATTGAATACTATTGATTTGGTTGCTCAGCGAAATAAACAAATTAAAGCAGCTCTTTGTACCACCAAAGGCGGATGTATGAGGGATTTACATAAGATTGCTGATGCATTGAAGTTGGCTGAATCAGCCTATTCCTTTGATTCCAATAGTTTTCATCCATGTACATTGTTAGGTGCATTAAATTACGAAATTGGAAATTATATTTTGGGTGATGAATGGTTTGCTAAGGCAGTCGAGAGGGGGGCAGATATGGACAGTGTAGATCATGAATTACGTTATATCTTTACGCGAGCGGATAAAAATAAACAAGAAGAACTAAAACGCCATCTTTTAAGTATCGATTCTAATCGCTACGGTTGGGTAAACAGCAAAAATCTAAAGAAGAGACGGTGTAAATAGTTCAGCAGATGTGCTGAGTGAAGTAAAGCGTATCGATAATCCAAAAACCTCTTTCCTAAACTTGTAAATCAATAAGTTAGTATAATTACTGACTAAATTAATCATATCATTAGGTGTAATTATGGAACTCACCGCTGTATTAACCCCCGCTGTTGAGAGCGGTTATGTTGCTTTAAATCCTGAAACAGGCACGACGACTCAGGGCGAAAGCCTTGAAGAGGCAATTGTTAACCTTAAAGAAGCCACCGAGCTTTATTTGGAAGAGTTTCCCTTGACCGTTACTGGATGTTCATTGTTGACGACCTTCCATATCTCCGAAGATGCCGCCTAGCTTACCAATTGTTTCAGGTAGCGAAGCAATCAAAGCATTGCAGGCTTGGTTTTATTGTTATTCCTCAAAAAGGAAGCCACATCGTACTTCGTAAAGCTTCACAAAGTTGCGTCGTACCTATTCATCGGGAACTTAAAACAGGTGCGTTAGCCGGATTTCTCAAACAGGCCGGTGTTTCCGTTGATGAGTTTATTTCTGCGCTGTGTTTATAAGCTATTGCTAAAAATAGTATAAATATTTTTAGGATTTAACTTTTTTACTCGTTGTTTCCGAATCCAACCACTGCCAAAACTTTTCAGCCCCTTGATAACCAGTGTAACGCGCCACTTCCTGCTGGTTTCTAAATAACACAATTGTTGGCGTAGCAAATAAAACTTGGTTAAGTTTCCAGTCTTTAGGCGGGGTAGTTGAGTTGGTGGGATGGATGGGGATGGTATGTTTCCAGGTGGCTAACACGTCTTGGTCGAATTTGCGGCAATAGCCGCAATCGATTGCTTCAAAGGCGATGAGCTGTTCTTTGGAGTTAAGTTTTACTTTCTCCCAATTTTCCACTTCCGCCTGTTTCGCCGTTAACGGTGTGCTGCGGTGCGGTTCGCCGAGATCGGGATCAACATAAGCCACGCCGATGCCGCCCAAGCCGCAATAACCCAAGGGGTTTTTCTCCAGATAATCCTGATGATAAACTTCAGCAGAGGTGTAGTTAAGAAGCGGGGCGATTTCTGTTGTGATTGGCTCGGCAATGCCCGCCGCTTTAAGGTTGGCTTGATAAATATCGCGGGTCTTTTCCGCCAGCTTGCGTTCTTCATCGGTGCGATAGAACACGGCGCTGCGGTAATTGCTGCCTACATCGTTGCCTTGGCGGTTGCCCTGGGTGGGATTGTGACTTTCCCAGAATTGAATCAGAACGTGTTCAAAGTTGGTTTGTTTAGGATCGTAATAGACTTTAACCACTTCGGCATGGTTTTTGATACCTTTACCTTCCTGAATGGCCGCTTCGGTGTCGTGTAGCGTTTCGTAGCTGGGATTGGCAATATCGCCGCCCGCATAACCAGCTTCGACATCCAGAACGCCGTTCAGGGCTTGCATCCGTTTTTCCGAGCCCCAAAAACAGCCCATGCCCAGGACAATATAAGGGGTATCTGGGCCGACTGCGGCTTTGTTCAAGGAGCTATTGGCGGATTTCCCGGCGAAAATCGCCGTTTGCGGCAAAATAACCCCAGCTAGCACTACTATGCTGATAATGATTAACGACCAAAATGCCCGGTATCGCCTCGCCACTTCATCTTCTCTTTCGGGTTGGCACGGGAAACAATTTGTTTCCAATTAATGAGTTATTTATACCTTCATTTGTTGTTGTGGCAAAAGAATATTTTTAATCTACGAAATTGATTTGTGGAGAAACCGGAGATAAAAATCATTTATTGAAGTTGGACCGACAATAATTTTATGGGATGTTCAATTGTAAGACCCATATTATTCAGAAAAAGCGAACAACCAAAATTACTGGTGGTTAGCTTGTCTGCTTCCGTAGCATAAATAGAGTTAAGCCTTTTTACCCGTAATTCGGTGGCATTTTCTGGATGGGTCAGCATATAACTGCCACCTGCGCCGCAGCAAAGATGGTTATCTGCAAGCGGAACAACAGTCAGCCCGGGTATTTTTTCCAGTAACTTATATACCGCTTGCTGATTTTTCAACACATTGCGCTGGTTGCAGGGTTCGTGGACGGCGACTTTTAAGTTGGTTGGTTTCAGCTTTATTTCTTCCGGCCAGTTGTTGAGCAGAAAGTCATTAACATCAATGAGTTTGTCACAAAAAGTTATCGCGCCGGGATTATCGAACGTATGATATTCGCTTAACATTGCTCCGCAGCCAGTTGCGGTAAAGATGACTGCATCCAAATTTAAGTCATTGTAGACGTCAATGTTATTGGCAATGAGTTGGTCGGCAGGTTGGCCATTATGTTGATGGATAGCCCCGCAACAACTTTGTTTCGAAGGCACCATCACTTCATAGCCGATAGCGGTTAATAACTCGATAGCGGCATTTAATGTGACACGGTCAAAATGATCGGTAAGGCATCCGGTGAATAAGCCAACCTGTCCACAGGTTTCTCTGCATTTACTTGGATAATGTGCTTTTAAGATTTCCAAAGCCGGTTTTATAAGCAAAGCTTCCGCTTCAGCCAAGTTCAGTTTTTTCAAAAATCCGCTTTTCCGCAGTGGTTTCTGGATGCCGGATTTAAGATACAAGGCTAATAACGGCATGAGCATTTTGCGGCACCGTTTGTGTGCGATCAGCCAGAACGCAAGTTTTGCCAATAAGCTTAGCGGGCGAGCGAGTTGCCGTTGGGTTTCGTCGAATAACGCCCCATAAGCCATTTTGCTCGGGCAAACCGGTTCGCAAGCCCAGCATTGCAGGCAATTGTCCAGATGTTTCCGCTCTTCCGTTGTGATTGGTTGGTTGTCGTTCAGGAATTTGTCGATAGTACGAATACGTTGGCGAGGCGTTTCCGCTTCAATTTGAAACAGACTGTAAGTCGGGCAACTGCTTAAACAAAGGCCACAGCGCATGCAATCGTTGGCGGCGGGAACATAAAATTTTGAATTAAAATCGTCCTGGGTTAAACCAAAATCCATGTTGCCGTAATGAAGGTCGTCAAAGCCCATCTGAGGACTCCATCACCTTGACATAAGCGCGTCGTAATCACTCCATTTCCGCTGGCGGGCGTCCGCGCAATTCCGGCAATGTTTTCATCTTATAACCGAGAGGTTACATCAGTTTATGCGGCGGGTCGAGCAGGTTAAACCTAGCCATATAAACGGTTATGACGCCTTTGGGGTATCGACATATTCGCAATAACCCGGTTCGCCGCGCAATAAGTCGTTATCCAAATTCAATAATGATAGTGCCGCTATTTTTG